>ONBA01000046.1 GCA_900315975.1 uncultured Ruminococcus sp. | reverse complement strand
TTGTTAGAATTGTCATAGGAGAATATACCGTTTCCTAAGATATCGTCTTTGTTGTAGCTGGAAACGTGAATGTTGTTGATGTACAGATCGTAATACTGTATTTTCGCTGCTGACGCGTCAAAAGGCTTTGCGGCTGCGATTATCGGCGCGGCTAATGCTGCTGCAACGATACCGCTTGCCCCACGTTTAAGGACTGATCTTGACACTGAAGTGATCATTTTAAACCACCCTTTCGTTAAAATTATGATTAAGATAAATGAGAGTGGCATGGGCTTTTATGCGTAGATCCGCGTTGTGTCAGAGCTCTGCTGACCGTTCGGAGGTCTCACACAAGCGTAAGAACGGTAAAAAATCCCACCCCATTATATTATCCGGTACCTTCGACAAAAAATCAAGTATATTATCGAAAAAATTGAATTGAAGGACCAAATTTGATAAGCAGCATTTTTAACTAAAGCTCTCAGGAAGCATTTGCGTTCACGCTGTCACACTTTACACCAAAAGCCGCACGGTATATAATAGATACTGCATTATTGAATTTGATCCACAGGAGACCACATATGAACGGAAAAGACATTATCAGGCTTATTCATGAAGCTCCGGATAAGGGCCATCGTTTACTGTTTGACGAATACAAGAATTATGTCTATCCCATCGTCTATAACCGGCTGAGGAGCGTTGCCTCGCGGGAGGATATCGAGGAGTGCGTCGGAGATGTTTTTGCCGATGTCTGTATCGGCTTGGAGCACGGCGGCAGCGATATAAGGGAGCTTTCAGGCTATATAAGCGTTATCGCAAAGCGTAAGGCTATATCTGATATTTCCCGTGAATTGCGGTTATAGAAGTATTTCTGTATAATAATGGTTGCGTCAGGTTCTCCGAGACTGTCAATGAGTTCAAGGAGAATCCTTCACGTTTCGCTGTCCTCAGCGCTTTTCAGGACATCGTCTGCGGAAGGAAGAACTCCCGATGTATCATCACTGATAGAGACCAGAACAGGCTTTTTGCAGAGCCTCCGGTAATAATCAGCCGCCCGCCGTTTGGCTATTATACCTAAAAAGCCTTTCATATCACCGGCTATAGGAATATCCTGATCGTAGGAGGAAAAACGTCAGAAAACACATCGCTGACACATTCGTCTGTGTCTTCACGGCTGCCGCATTTCCGCAGATGATTATGAACTATTGCGTACACATAATTGTAATACTCATCAAATATCATGCGCTGAGCTTTTTTGCTTTCGGTTTTCAGCAGCAGACGGTATTCACCGTGAGTCATTTTCTTCCTCCCTCCTGTCATTTATTTGCAGTACCTCTATTATACCACATTTTTATTGCTTGAACATTTTTACCTCCTTATTCTGATATAAAGAATGCATTCATAATACGTATTCGATCATAGTAATAAAAGTGTAGCAGAAAAGATAATATTTTATTTTTTAATAATGAACCGCAGGCGAACTTTTTCAAAAAGTCTTATTTTTATACTTGACAAAGTCAAGATAGTGTGATATAATATTCAAGTAATGCGGATATGGCGGAATTGGCAGACGCGTATGGTTCGGATTGCACTATGATAGTGAAAAAATAACCGTTCTCACGATGTGGGAACGGTTTTGTGTTTATTCAAGTGAATCAATTAGTTTAAGCTTAAAACGCTGAATTTTCAATGCATCATTGTTGGTAACATCACCACTGCCGTCAACATCAGCGTTTTTCTCGCCCTGTTCTGTGAGCTTGTACTTGTCAGGATTAATGATTGACTGCATTATCAGCACTGCATCTGCCATATTTACTTGATCATCGCAGTTTGCATCGCCTTTTTTGAGAGCCTTATCTGGGAGAGCTTCAAATTTGTAGCCGTACTTTTCGGCGTAAGCCTGAGCAGTCGAGTCCTCATAGCCGTAGATAGTGCCATTATAAATATTATGATCGTAATCGTTTGAAATTGTACCTGCATCATCATAGATTTCGCAATCCGGATTCATAATAGTTATTGATGAAAGATTTGTACAGTCCAAAAATGCAAAATCCCTTATGCTTGTAACAGAGTACGGAATCATTATAGATGTAAGTTTTTTACAGTCCTCAAAAGCCCAATCACCTATGCTTGTAACTGAATCAGGAATAACAACATCTCCTAAGCAAGTTCTACCGTCAATAAGAATACCATTAACAACTACTAATGGATTTTTTGCTTGTTTAGATTCAAGCCATTTAGTACCACTAAACGCTTCTCCACCTATACTTGTAACTGAATCAGGAATTGATATTGATTCAAGGCTTGAACAGTAAGAAAAAGCATTATCTCCTATTTCTTTAACCGAATCAGGAATTGATATTGATTCAAGGCTTGAACAGTAAGAAAAAGCATTATCTCCTATTTCTTTAACCGAATCAGAAATCGTAATTGATTTAAGACTGCTGCAACCATCAAAGGCATGTTCACCTATAATCGTAACTGAATTAGGAATAGTTATTGATTCAAGGCTTGTACAACTATAAAAAGTATCACCATATATGATTGTAAGTGAATCAGAGAGCGTTATTGATTCAAGGCTTGAACACCAAGCAAAAGCATTACCTCCTATTTCTTTAACCGAATCAGGAATCGTTATTGATTTAAGTTTTTCACAATACTCAAAAACTGATTCTCCAATGTTTGTAACTGAATCAGGTATTGTCATCGATGTAAGACCTATGCAATTACAAAAAGCCTCTCGCCCAATGCTTATAATTGTGTCAGGTATAGTTATTGATTCAAGATTTTTGCATCCTTTAAAAGCTTTCTCACCTATACTTGTAACTGAGTCAGGTATCTTTATTGATGTAAGATTTATACACTCGTAAAAAGCATAATCAGCGATACCTGTAACTGTGACTTCATTAACTATGCTCGGTATATTTATTTCTCCTTCTACTTTCTCAACAGAACTAATGAGCTCAGCGTGATCTGCATAAACACGGTAGTGCAGAACGCCATCAGTGATTTCTTCATAATTAGCCGCACTTGCCGTTATAACGCACTCCGGCGCACTGCTGTAAACCGCAGGAAGAGAACCTCCCACAATGCAAAGAGACATAATTGCCGCAATTATCTTTTTCATTTCCAAACCTCCTGAAAATTCATTTATATATACATTGTACCTCATCAGCAAGTCAAATTTGTTGCAATTCTGTGAACAAACTGCAAATGAGCGTATATTTCGTATGCTTCTACAAATTGGAAAGCGCTGATTTGTACATTATTCAGCCTGAATATAGATATAGTCCTCAATTCAAAGAAAATGAACTCTTTCAGCATTTCTTTTACAACATCTTTCTAAACTTATTTTAAAAAACTCTTGACATACTTCCGCACTTGTGCTATAATATTATAGCAATGCGGATATGGCGGAATTGGCAGACGCGTATGGTTCAGGTCCATATGTTCGCAAGGACATGCAGGTTCAAGTCCTGTTATCCGCACCAGCACAGAGCTTGTGTGCCCAACCGCGTTGGCGCTCGCAGGCTTGTTTTATTGTGAAAATGTTACTCTGCTTTCGCTCACGGCACGGAAAAAGTGCTGTGAGCATTTGTTTTTTCGATTTTTTTCACCGGCGGCAGTGTTTGCTGTATAAAATGACGAAATGTCGGAAAAGTGTTGATTTTGTATTATTTTGTGCTATAATAAACGTATAAATCTTTTTAGGAGGAATTGTTATGAAAAGATTAGTGGCGATCTTGGCAGCCTGCACCATGCTCGTATGTGCGGCGGCATCATGCGGAAGCAGCTCGTCAGGCGGCGGAAGTTCAGCGAAATCGTCCGCAAGCAGCGATGAACTCAGCGGAAAATACCTTTGCTGCAACAAGGAAGGCAAATCATACGGAGTATATTCATTTGAGTTTGACGGAAACAAATTTCAAATGCAGGTTTCAGCCGGCGGCAGTTTAGCCGATTATATCAGCGGTACATTTGAGACAGACGGCGATAAGATAACCCTTCATCTGAATAAGCTCACTAAGGAACAGCTTGCAGCAATGAATGGAGAAGATGTTGATGAGTATCCGGACGCATATGTTGATGACGCTAATGAAATAGCAAACAGTAGATTCGAGGGTACATATGATTACAATGTATTTGACGGAAATCTGATATATATTTCCGCAGTTGAAGATTTGCTTAATGCTACTTTGAATGAAGTCAAAAAAAACAAGCAGAATAAGGCTAATTCGGCTTGCAGCAGTATAAGAAGGGCTGTTGAATGTGCCTATGTGGATGCGGAAGAAGCGAATAAGCTCCCGGCAAGGACAAAGAAAAGTCAGCCCATTATCTACAGTTCGGACGCTGCAAAAACTCTGAACTGTGACGGCCTGAACGATGTATTCCATGATATGATAGTTAATTATTATGAGGATGCAGACCAGTATGACTATATTGTTGTCATAGGAAAGGATGGATTTGTGGAGCTTGCCGCCTGCTGCAAAAAGGGCGATAAGTATGTTGGACTTTATCCGCCTTCAGGAAATTACAACGGCACGAACGTAAGCGCCATGACCCTTGACGAGATATACGAGCTCGTCAGCAAATAAAAGCTGTTAGTGACTGCTCCGGCAGCCTGACATATAAATTTACATGGAGGAAAAAATATGAAAAAAGCAATATCTATTCTCGCGGCAGCCATGATGCTGTCATGCACATTCGTTTCCTGCGGAAGCAGCAAGGACGATGACAAGCAGGAGGGACTCGTTGGCAAGTGGAGCGCTACAGATGAAACGCTCAGGAATAGTGAAAAAGAAGAAGCTGAGGGCGAAGACGGGCTCAAGATGACAGCCAAAAGTGCAGTAGTTGAGTTTACAGCTGACGGTAAAATGAGTATATATGAGGAGGCAGATCTTTCTGAGAGTATGTATATTGATGATGATGCATTCTATTATCAGGGGCAGAAGATACCTTATGTTTATGACGAAAAGTCACTGACGGTAGGCAGCGGTGTTATGGAGAGGGTCGATAAATCAGACGGAAGCTCGCCTTACGGAAAATACAAAGTTGATGAGAAAGAAAATGGTGTCGTTTACGAATACAATTTTGAAAGTCCCGGAGTATGCAAAGCTACTGTATCAGGAAGCGGAGAGTATACATATGACGAGGAAACTAAAACTCTGACAACAACTCTTGATGATGAGGAGGACGGCCCTTCTACTGTTGAGCTTGACGGAGATACATTAAAGCTTACCGATAAAGAAGGTACAGATGTTTACACCCGCGTAAAGTAATAAAATGAGCACCGGTTTTGTCCGGTGCTTTTTTACTTGACAATCCTGTCGAAAAGTGGCATAATAGAATAGTAATATTAAATGCGGCGGCATTGCCGTGAACAGGAGGCTAATATGGCAAATCAGCTCTGTATCGTGCTTGACTTCGGCGGACAGTATAACCAGCTCATCGCAAGACGCGTGCGGGAATGCGGTGTTTACTGCGAGATCAAGAGGTTTGATACTCCTCTCGAGGAGATCAAGGCACTCGACCCCATGGGTATCATCTTCACAGGCGGTCCCAACAGTGTTTATGACGAGACCTCGCCCCATATCGCTAAGGAATACTTCGACCTCGGTATACCGACCCTCGGCATCTGCTACGGCTGTCAGCTCATGGCTTATACCCTCGGCGGAACGGTCGAGAGCTGCACCAAGAGCGAATACGGCAAAATAGAGGTAACTCAGACCGGCGGAAAGCTTTTCGGCGGCGTTCCGGAGAAGAGCATCGTATGGATGAGCCATACCGATTTCGTAAGCAGGCTTCCCGAGGGCTTTGACGTTAAGGCGACCTCGGAGGACTGTCCCTGTGCGGCATTTGAATGTCCCGAAAGGAAGCTCTATGCGGTACAGTTCCACCCGGAGGTAACTCACAGCCAGTTCGGAAAGCAGATACTCCACAACTTCCTCTATGAGGTCTGCGGCTTCACCGGCGACTGGGTAATGGACGATTTTATTGAAACTACAGTTGCAAAGCTTCGCGAGCGTATCGGCGATAAGAAGGTCATTCTCGGACTTTCCGGCGGCGTTGATTCCTCCGTTGCGGCAGGTCTCCTTTCGAGAGCTGTCGGCAAGCAGCTCACCTGCGTTTTTGTCGATCAGGGACTTATGCGTAAGGACGAGGGCGATTTCGTTGAGGAGACCTTCACAAAGCTGTTCGATATGAACTTCGTCCGCGTAAACTGTCAGGACAAGTTCCTCGCCGCATTGAAGGGAGTTACTGACCCTGAGAAAAAGCGCAAGATCATCGGCACTGAGTTCTACAATGTCTTCTGGGACAAGATCCGTGAGCAGGGAAGCGGCGGATTTTTTGCACAGGGCACGATCTACCCCGACCGTATCGAGTCCGGCAAGGGCAATAAGGCGGGACAGGGAAGTACTGCCGTTATAAAGACACACCATAATATGGTCGCAATGCCCGAGGATATCCAGTTCGAGGGCGTTATCGAGCCGCTGGGCGACCTCTTCAAGGACGAGGTAAGAGCAGTCGGCGAAAAGCTCGGCATTCCCCACGATCTCGTTTGGAGACAGCCCTTCCCCGGACCGGGACTGGGTGTCCGCATCATCGGCGAGATCACCGAGGAAAAGATCAAGATATTGCAGGAAGCGGACGCTGTTTTCCGTGACGAGATAAGAAAAAGCGGCATCGAGAGCGAGCTCAAGCAGTTCTTCGCAGTGCTGCCCGATGTCCGCACAGTCGGCGTTATGGGCGACCACCGTACATACGATCACCTCATCGCTATCCGTGCCGTTACGACTGACGACTTCATGACTGCGGACTGGGCAAGGATACCGTATGACGTTCTCGCGAGGGTATCAAACCGCCTCTGCAACGAGGTCGAGCACGTTAACCGCGTTGTGTACGATATAACCTCCAAGCCTCCGGGAACGGTGGAGTGGGAATAATAAACAAGACCTCAGAAACGGCGTAGATACGCCATTTCCGAAGCCCTAAAATCTCAATGATAACAATTTGATAACAGGGAGCTAAGCGGAATTATTCTGCGGTTCAAGTGGCTTACAGGTTGCGCCACTCTTTCGCAGGTTCGTGTTTACCGCAGTCATCGGTCGTTTTCGGCCAGTTAAGCTTCCATTCTGTATATTCGGCCTTGCTGATCTTACCGTCAGCAAGGTCTTTTTTTCGTCTCTGCCACTCAGAAAGGAGGCCAGTCATCAGGATAGAGCCGAAAACAATGCTCTTTCGTCTGTTGCCGTCCTCGTCCTCGCAGTCTTCAATGCTGATCGGGTAATGCTCGTCAAGCTCAAAGAGCATCATCATAACGCCTTCCGCTCCGAGTATCTCATCGTCTGCAAGAAAACGAGGGTTCACGTCCAATGCTTCGGCAAGCAGTTCCACAAGTGCCTGCTTGGGTGTGCGAGTGCCTGATTCATACTGTGCGATACGGACATCGGCAGACCTCTCATCAAAGCCGACTGCCATACCGAGCTGTTTCTGCGTCATTCCTCTGAAATCACGAATGCGGTGTATCTTATCTCCTATAATGCTCATGGTGGTTCACTCCTTATTCATGTTCTGTTTGGCAAAATCTCATACTATCCAGGTAAAGACCTCAGCTGCACTTTCATAGTTTTCCATATGATCGTGGATATTCCAGATCCACGCAGTTGCTATGTAAATATGCTCTTTTTCTCGGTCGATCAAATAGAAAGAAACAGCTTTCTTCCCTGATGATTCTTCTGCATTAAAGTCATACCATTCCCATTCATCTCCAAATTCGTCTGGTAGTAATTTTGATAATTCGTTTGGGTCAGGAAAACTGATGGCAAATGTCTGTGTGCCTTCCGTATAACCAAATGTAAAAAGGCGTTCATCGGATGTTCTGCTCTCAATTGGAACGGAGGTTTTCACATAATACGTCTTTCCAATTTCAAGGGAATCCGTTCTTATTCTGATCTGTTTTTCTTCATAGTCAGTCGCTTCAATGATATTGTTTTCATCATTATTGATATACACTCCATGTGATGTGTTCCAGCTATCCACTATATCGAATGAGATATTCTTTTCGTCCTCATCTACGATCTCAATGTCAACAAGCGGTGTTCTGAGTACAGTCACGTTGCTTTCTAACACCTTATCTTCTTTCAAATGATTCACCTCCGAGATAATGGCTTTACTGCATTATAACATATTTGTTTAGGATAGTCAATAGATACTAAACAAAAAAATTTAGAAAAATTTCGATTTAGGGGTTGACAAAAGCAAAAATGTTTAGTATAATAAGACTAAGCAAAAATGTTTAGATAGAGAATTTTGCTTATCGGATACGCAAATGCGCCCGATACCACACAGAACAATATTTTAAGAAAGGGTTGACTACTATGTCAGAAAAATTTATCCGTGCAGAGGAACTCGCAGAGATCATGGAGATCTCCGTTCCGTATGCATACAAGATCATCAAGCAGCTCAATGAGGAGCTTGACGCCAAGGGCTACATTACCATC
Organism: uncultured Ruminococcus sp.; assembly: GCA_900315975.1. Next base: position 15,201 of record ONBA01000046.1, on the reverse strand, counting down.
ACAGGCAGAGTGAACCGTGAGTATTTCAACGAGAGAGTGTACTCGGCAGAGCGCCCGGTGAAAGCACCTGAAAAGAAAGAGGGTGAGGACTGATGTCCGTATACAAGGACAAAAACGGCACTTGGTATGTCATGACTCGCTGTGATGACTGGCAGGGGCAGCGCAAGCAGAAGTGCAAGCGCGGCTTCAAGACAAAGCGTGAGGCTCAGGATTGGGAGCGCAGATTTCTTCTCCAGCAGGGCGGCGACCTCGATATGTTGTTCAAGGACTTCTACAAGCTGTACGAGCAGGACATGAAAGCCCGTCTGAAGCAGAACACCTGGGAGCATAAGGCTTGTGTCATCAAGTCGAAGATACTGCCCTATTTCGGGGATAAGTCCATGAAGGACATCCAGGCAAGAGATGTGCTGACGTGGCAGAATGAGCTTCTGCGTCACCGTGACAAGAACGGCAAGCCCTATTCGGAGACATACCTGAAGAACCTGCATAATCAGCTCTCTTGTATCTTTAACCACGCTGTCCGCTACTATGACCTGAGTACCAATCCAGCTGCAAAAGCAGGGAGCATCGGCGTGAAGAATGCAAAGGAGATGAACTTCTGGACGAAGGACGAGTATATGCAGTTCTCCGAGGTCATGATGGACAAGCCAATCTCGTTCTATGCCTTTGAAATGCTGTACTGGTGCGGAATCCGACTCGGTGAGCTGCTGGCTCTTACGACTGCGGACTTCGATTTCAAGAACAGAAAGCTCCGCATCAACAAGTCCTATCAGCGTCTCAAGGGACAGGACGTCATCACAGAGCCGAAAACCAAAAAAAGCAACCGCACCATTGAAATGCCCGATTTTCTTTGTGAAGAGATGCAGGAGTATTTCAGTATGCTGTACGACCAGAAGCCAGACGAGCGTATCTTCCCCATATCCAAGAGTTATCTTCATCATGAGATGGACAGGGGCGTGAAAGCAACAGGCTTGAAGCGTATCCGTATTCACGATCTGCGTCACAGCCATGTTTCACTCCTGATCGAGCTTGGGTTCTCGGCGGTCGCTATCGCTGACCGTGTGGGACATGAGAGTATCGAGATCACCTATCGCTATGCACATCTGTTCCCGTCCAAGCAGGCGGAAATGGCGAATAGGCTCGGTGAGCTGAAGAAGGGAGGTGATTTTAATGTCAGCAAAGAATCTTGACAGCAAGGGCAGATTCAGGGCAAGGACGATCGGTTTCCGTGTTTCGCCTGAAGAAGATCAGCTGATCAACTCAGCTGTGGCTCTCTCGGGACTGACCAAGCAGGACTACATCGTGAAACGGCTGCTGTGCCGTGATGTAGTCGTGCAGGGCAATCCGAGAGTGTACAAGGCTCTGAAAAACCAGCTTGCCGAAGTCCTCGACGAGCTGAAAAGAATCAAAAACGGCTCTGCTGTGGACGATGAGCTGCTGTCCACGATACAGCTCATTACAACAACTCTGAATGGTCTGAAAGGAGATAGAGAATGACCGAAGAAAGAGAAATGACCGCCCCTATGACCTCTGTTGTCGCAGAGGTCGGGCAGTCACCTGATTTAACACCTATTATTATACCAGATTACGGGGAGGATTTCAACCCATCAGCCGAGGAAATGTTCGAGGCGCAGATGCAGTACGAACAGGAAATGCAGGCACAGGCTCAGGCGGAGCGTGAATCCGCACCGGGCTTTATGCAGACTGTTTCGATGCCGGAACTTTATGAGATGGTCTATCCTGGCAAACCGCCGATTATTGAACACTTCCTTTACCCAGGCACTTACCTGTTTGTAGGAGCGCCGAAGGTCGGCAAGAGCTTTATGATGGCTCAGATTGCCTATCATGTCAGCTCGGGAACGCCGATGTGGAACTATTCCGTCCGCAAGGGTACGGTTCTATATCTTGCGTTGGAGGACGATTACCGCAGATTGCAGGAGCGTCTGTACCGAATGTTCGGCACGGAAACAACGCCCGATCTTTTCTTTTCAGTTGCTTCCAAGTCGCTGAACGAGGGACTGCTCGATCAGCTCAACACGTTCATGCACGAACACCCCGAAACCTCTGTTGTCATAATCGACACGTTGCAGAAAGTCCGTGAAGCCGAGGGCGACACTTACAGCTATGCCCGTGACTACGATATTATCGCAGGGCTGAAAGCGTTTGCGGACAGGACGGGCATCTGCCTGATACTCGTTCACCACACCCGCAAGCAGAAGTCCGACGATAATTTCGACCGCATCTCAGGCACGAATGGTCTGCTCGGTGCTGCGGACGGAGCGTTTATTATGTACAAGAATAAGCGTTCCGACGGTGATGCGACGATTGAGGTATCGGGCAGAGATCAGCCGGACAAGAAGTTCATGCTCTCCCGAAACAAAGAAACGCTGTGTTGGGAACTGAGCGGAGAGAAGTCGCCCGAATACACTGAACCGCCTGAACCTGTGCTTGAAGCAATCGGCAATTTCGTCAATGCGGACAATCCGACTTGGGAGGGTACGGCTACCGAACTTATCGAAAAGCTGGAGCTTGACATCAAGCCGAATGCTCTGTCGCTGAAACTGAATGTCAACGCAGGAAAGCTGTACAATATGTACTTCGTGCAGTACAGCAATAAGCGGACACACAAGGCAAAGCTGATTCAGCTCCGCTACGATGCTGATCACCCGATCGTGATCTCGCCTGAACCCACAGAAGAAGAAACCGAAAAACGTGCAGATGGTGTTCCTGCCGTTAAGGGAGAGATCATCATCAGCGCCGACACGGTTGATGATATTGCAGGTGAAGATTATGACCGAGCATATCAGCAGATGATCGACAATGCTTTAGCGTGACGATGTGCGTCGATGCGTCGATGGTTTGAACGGTGTCTAAAACATCGTCACCACCGACGCACATCGACGCAGAAACAACACGATGGATTTTTAGAGGAAGGGGGTGTGAAAAATGCCTGATATGGAAAAGGTAAAAGTGCTGACTTCACTGCTTGAAGAAAGAAGCGGTCTTGATGTGCGTGAAGCTATCGCTCGCAACATTCACTACCTTGACGGTTATGAGAGCTATCTCTATGAAAAAGAGATAGAATATCTGCTCGAAACTCTCGATGTCGAGGAGGAGCCGCCGTTCTGATTTTGCAGTTTTCAGAATCGCAATTCTGAAATTTTGTAATGCGGATTTCTGAATAAATGCGCCCACATTTTCGGCTGCTCCGACAGCCGTTCTTCTCCCGTAAGGGATAGCCCCGCAGGGCGGAGTTCTTGTGGCGGTCTGATGCTGCCGCAAGTACTACGGAGTTACAAGCGGCGCTCTGCCCCTTGTAATCGCTGCTCCGCAGCTTTTTTCCTGCGACCATCTCTTGTGTCGTTTAGGAAAAATTTGTCCGTCAGGACTGGCGATAGCCCTTCCGCCTTAGCGGTCAAGAAAGGAGTTGATGCCTATGATTTTTGTATTGGATTTCGTAGAGATAGAGAAGTAAATCCAATGAAAAAGAGAGGTCAATAAATTGAAAGAAAAAAGAATTTCATTCGGTCAGGGAAAGGGTTCTCTGGCTCACAACAATAGAGAGTTCATGGCGGACAATGTTGATCCGCTCCGCACTCCGCAAAACATCACCTTCGTGCGTCAGCCGATTGGTGAAGCCTACGAGCAGCTTTTTGCTGAATCCACCGAGCGTTACAATGCCAAGCAAAAGCGTAATGACCGCAAGGTTCACGGCAGCTACTACGAACACCTTTTTGGTGTAAAACCCTGCAACACTGTCCGCACTGCCGCCGACAAACGCAAGAGCTTTTATGAGGATGTTGTGCAGATCGGTAAGCGTGAGGATTCGGGTTACGGCACTGAGGACTTTCAGCTTGTGGCTGACTGCCTGAAAGAGTACATGGAAGATTTCCGGAAGCGCAATCCGAACTTTTACGTTTTTAACGCCGTCCTGCACATGGACGAGGCGACTCCCCATTTGCACATCGACTACATTCCTGTCGGTCATTACAAGCGAGGTCAGGACGTTCAGAACGGTATTGCCCAGGCTCTGAAAGAAATGGGGTATGGCGAGGGCAAGCAGGCTATTGCTCGTTGGCGAGCTGCCGAGGTAGAAGTGCTGAACAAAATCTGCCTTGAACACGGTATCCAGCCCCTTGCTCCCGAAAAGGCGAGAGGGACGTTGGAGATACCTGAGTATAAAGAGAAGCGCAGGCAGGCTGACGAGTTGGCGGTGCAGAATGCTCAGGCAGAAGCGGAGCTTTCTGAGAAACGCTCGGAGAGTGAAAAGCTCGATCAGCAGATCGAAGAAAAGTCAGCACAGGTCAAGGCGATACTCAACTACATTCCCAACTATGAAAAGGAGTTTCAGTTCGAGGACGAGTGCGAACAGCTTTGCAGAGAGCTAACAAGTCTGCTTGACGGAAAGCTGTCTATCATGAAGCATTCGGACGAGATCATCTCCAAGGCACAGCGCCTGAGCAAGATCATGAAGAAGCTCAGTGACAGCACCCACAAGTCCGGCGATACGGTTTACGCTCTGCGTGAACGGCTTGACAGGAGCCTGAAAGAAACGGAAGATGTGCGTCAGCGTCTAAAACAGAGTTCTGGAGAATGCTCGGAGCTGCGCCGTGATGTTTCTTCTCTACAAGCTGAGGTCGATGACCTGACGGAGTTCGTGAGCCTGCTGAAACGCTTGGAACCGCAGAAGTACGCTGAGGTCAAGCAGGCACAGAAGTATATCCACAATCAGCGTGAACAGGAAGTACAGCAATCCACCACCAGAAAGAAAAAGTCGTGGGGACTGGAATAACAGGAGGAATTATTATGATCATCAGAAGCAAAGACAAGGTTCAGGTGTGCGGCAAGAGCAAGCCCGTATGGGTGCTTGACACCGATGCACTGACCGTCACCCACAACACACCCGATGCCGAGCCGAGCGTGACAACATTCAGCTCCGACCACATCAAGTATCATCTGCACTATTCAGCGGAGTACCGTCCTGCAAGGCTGAAAAAGCTTGTCAACGACGGCACGATACTCAGCTACCTGACCGAGCTTGACCGTTCCGTTGCGGAAGCAATTGAGCGCCAAGTCGGAATGATGCTTGAAAATGATACAGAGTATCTCAGAGCTGTTGCGGTCGGTGATCTTGCAAAAGCGAGAGGTCTGGAGAATATGGATCGCCTGATTGCCAGAGATCCTGTGTATGCGGCTATGGTGTATGTGTGATGCCGTGATCTCCCCATAAACAACAAGCCGAAGGATTCTGCGTGAGTCCTTCGGCTTTATTTTGTCAGCTCGGCTGTGATTTTCCCCAGAACAGCATACTGCTCCTGCGTGAGCTGCCTGCCCGTCTGAGCGTTTTTGATACGATAAGCATCGACCAGGGCTTTGACAGTCTCGGTCTGTGCTTCGGTCAGTCCGTGAGTAGAGAGCGTACCCTGATGCTTCATACCGCAGAGGGTGTCCATTGAAACATTGAAGATGCTGGCGATAGAGCGAAGTGTCTCAAATGGCGGTGTCATGGTATTAGCTTCATATTTGCTGATAGTGCCCTCGGTAACATCGAGCATTTCTCCGAGCTTCTTCTGCGTTATTTTTCGTTCCTTGCGTAATGATCTTATCAAAGCACCGAGATCATACACTTGCCCTCACCTCCAAGTTTCATATTTGGAATATTATATCCGATTATACTTGCTAAATTCGATAGATTGTGTTATAATAAATTCTATACAAGAAAGATTTGCGACAAAATATTTCAGTAAATGAAAGTTCGCTGATTTCAATCGTTCATGGCAGAATATTAAATAAATAGCAATATGTGCAATTGTGCAAACAGCCAAAAAGCTATGTGCTTTATTGACAAATAACCAACTTTTGAGTATAATTAAATTAGTATATCGCACAATTTCACTAACGATTTTGAGGTGAGAAAATATGAAAATTGTTAATATGGTATGTCCGAATTGCGGAGCTTCCCTGCAAGTCGATGCTGATAAGAAAAATTTGACTTGCAATTACTGTGGCAATAATCTTTTTATAGACGATGAAGTTCACCATGTACAATATGATAATGCAGAGGAAGCTGGCTATCAGTTTGAGAAAGGAAGACAACGTGCGCAGTCTGAATTAAGAGTTCCAAACAGTGGTCAGAGTATCAACTTTAATCCTAATCAGCAACCGAAGAAAAAACGCACTTGGCTATGGGTTCTCGGATGGATATTCATTTTCCCCGTTCCGCTCACAATTCTTTTGCTTAGGAATAAAACTCTTGATAAAAAGCTGAAGTATGGAATCATAGCAGCAGCTTGGATAATATACCTCATTGTCGCTTTAGCAGGAAGAGGAACAAAAGATAACAACTCTACTTCACAAAAAGTTGGCGATAATACGCCCTCTGTAGTACATGAAACTGATGTTGAAAGCACAACCACAATTGAACCCCAAACCACAAAAGTAGACTCAACAACTGAAAGTATCCCTTCGTTAACTGAAACAGAGCCACAACAAGACTTAACAGACATCACTGAAAATGGCACCCTTGATCCAGCAACTCAAGAAGGTGCTATAGATTCTTTGGTTGAAAAGTTCAATTCGTCCTCTGATAATAAGTTGGTTTTTGCAGAAGACTTTGTTGTATCAAACAAAGAAAGTGGACATTATAGAACAGAATTCCGACTTGGAGCATATAAAGATGCAGTCGGAAAATCCTATAATTATAGTGATAAAATAGTTGATATAGTAGCTACAAAGAGTTATTCTGGCAGAATAGATATAAGAGTTTACTCTGACGGGATTACCTTAGATCAGTGCATCGACCTTATCAAGTACGCTTCACCATTACTGGATCCTGCTATTTCTGATGAAAAGGTAATAGAAGCCGTTGATTATGTTAAAGAGCGGAAAGAAGCTAATGGATACTATTATGGTGAACTTGGGCTTTTGGTTCTTGGAAACGACACAAAGGGCTATGAACTTATGATTAAAACCGATTGATAATACGGAGATAAGGAGGACGTAATATGGGATTCCGATTTAGAAAATCTGTAAAGATATGCAAAGGAGTAAAGGTCAACTTTTCAAAGTCTGGTGCAAGCCTATCTCTCGGTGGGCGTGGTCATTCTGTGACCATGGGGAAAAGATCACGAGCTACCTTTGGTATTCCTGGAACTGGATTGTCATATAGTACAAGTTTATCAAGTCATCATAAATCACATAAGAGTTCTTCTTCCAGAGGACGTTCCTCCAGCAGAAGTTCAGGACGCTCAACGGTGACACTCCCGAGTCAGGTTCATGTAATTATGACTGATGACGGAAAAATCGAGCTGAGAGATAAGAGAGAAATGCTCATAACGGATCCTTCTGTCGTGAGAAAAATTAAATCTACCGACTCTTATAAGAGTATGGTACAAAACCTTGAAATTCAACGCCAGCAGAAGTTGGACGAGATGTACAACGAAGCAAAGGCAGAAAACGATAAGTTCATAGAGATATATAAGCAATCTCCGCAAGTTGACAGACTTGAACAATATATGCAAGTTCTTAACAGTTTAAGACCGCCTGTTTACACTCGAAAAGAGTACAATATTCCTTGTCCTTCTGAAGCATCTGTTAGGGAATTGCTTAAATCAGAAGCCAAAGAAACTGTAACAGGCAGCCTGTTTAAGGTTGGAAAACTAAGGAAGGAGTATATTGAACAAAACCTCCAATCAAGGATTTCAACTGAAATTGCTAAATGGACTGCGGAAAAAGCACAGTTTGACGCAGATGAAGAAAAGCACGCTGCCGAAGAAACCGAACGATATAACGCAGAGTTTAATGCTAATAAGCAGTATATGAATGATCTTATCTGCGGTGAAGATGAAGTCGTTAGCGATGCCGTAGAATCATGGATAGAAGAATGTGAGCTACCTGTTGAAATTAACGTAGATTATGAATGGCGTTTAGATCAAAACACTATGTATCTTGATGTTGATCTTCCAGAAATTGAAGATATACCTGAAAATGAGATTGTTAAATTAGCAAGTGGAAATCTCAAAGAGAAGAAGAAAACACAAGCTACATTAAAGCAGGAGTATGTCAATCTTGTATTTGGGCTTGCCATTTTCATTTCTGCCAACATATTTAACGTTAGCCCAGCTATCCATAACATTACAATCTCAGGATATACTCAGCGAAGAAATAAGGCAGGAGAAATAAATGATGAGTATGTGTACTCCATAAAATTTACAAGGGATATATTTGAAAAGAGTATACTACAAAATGTTAATCCATTGGATTTCTGCATGAGATTTGAAAACAGGTGTAACATGACAAATACGATGCTCATGAAAAAAATACAGCCATACGAAGTTGGATAATCCCCTCTTGACAACCGCCCCAATTTGCGCTATAATACCAACTAAGGAGCAAGCCACCGGGCACATATTCTCCTATAAGTCGCTGGTTTTGGTTATCATGGCGCTAAAAAAATGATAACTCGGCATCAGTGGGCATTATTATACAGAGCAAAATGTATAACTGAGATACCACAGCACAAATCGCCTAAGCAAATTTGTTTAGTATTGGGTGAAATCTGGGGAGTGGGAATAATGTAAACGCTTGCTGAAATGGCGTAATACCGTGCTTTTTAAGGCATAGTTAAGCTAAGTGGCAACGTTTTGGCAACAATTTTCTATCATCGGCAACAGTTATAAATATTCTGTCTGAAAAGATAAGAGCTATCTGATTCGTATTTGAATCAGATAGCTCTTTTGCGTATAAAGGATTGCGTGGAACCCTTGTCCGGGCATCAGGTCGCTTTGAAGATGAACCTGATGAAGTTGTACATCAGCGGAATTACGGTACTGCTGTCGTGATTGCCGCCGGGAACAGAAATATAGATATTATCTGTGCCGTGCTGAGTGAAAAGATCGCTGTACTGTTTCGGGTAGTCACTGACCATACCGTCGTTAGTGCCGCCTGCGATCATAAGGAGGTAAGGGGAATAGGGCGGGTCGATACGCATATCGTCCTTGCTCATAACGCCGGGGTGGTTCATGATAGCATCTCTTGTGGGGAAAATACCGGGAGCAGGTGCGCCGCCTCCGACGTAGCCGACCTTGTCGCAGCATTTTATGCCGATGTAGAGGGCTTCTCTGCCGCCCATTGAAAATCCTGCGATTGCGGTATTCTCGCGGCCGGTCTTGACGGGATAGTGCGACTCGATATAGGGCATGAGACTATCGGGGAGGTCCTCGACGAAGTTGTCATAGCCTGGAACGTCCGCCTGACCGTTGCCGGTTTGTTTTTCGTGCTGCGGGTCAGTGTACTGGTTAGTGAAGACGATTATCATGGGTACAGCGTCGCCGCTCTTGATGAGGTTTGTCGCTATTTCGCGGACACCCATACCGTTCACCATAGAGTTCTCATCGCCGCCGTAGCCGTGGTTGACGTAGAAAACGGGGTATTTCTTACTGCTGTCGTATCCGGGCGGGAGCCAGACATTGGCGCCCTTATTGCGGTTAGCCTTTTTGGAGAAGTAGGTGATATGCTCGATCGTACCCTCAGCATTTTTCAGCACATTCTGCGGAACGTTCGGAGTGACCTTATCGCGTATGCTGTTCATGTATTCACCGGCAGTGAAAGTCGTGGTGGTAGTAGTAGTGGTTGTTGTGGTGGTAGTCGCAGTAGCTTTGGGGAAGCTCTTGACTTTTCCGAGGAGGAACCTGTTGAGGACCACGATATCGTTCACAGCGAAAATGCCGTCCCCGTCAACATCGGTAATATCCGTGCTGATATTTGCGGCGGGACTGCTGAAAAGGGCTCTTCTTGCGATGATGAGGTCGAAGACGTTGATAACGCCGTCGAAGTTGAGGTCACCGTTTATGATCTCAACGGGATCGGGGATAGCTATAGGGGTACCGGCGACTGCAACGGTCACTTCGTCGATCGAGAAATCTGCCGCCCCCTCCTCTGTCTCAACGTAGAGGACATAGTCCGAGCCCTCGGGGAGCTTGTAGCTGGGCTCATGGAGGAGGACGTAGCTGCCGTCTGACTGCATATTGGCGATATGTCCGTAGGAAGTGGTGCCGGAGGCGTCCTTGTACTGGAGCGAGAGCATCATATTTCCCGAACCGCAGGCGAGTACGCTGAAGCTGTAAGCTTCTCCGCCCTTGAAGGAATCGGTGTCGAGAGTTTTCATAGCACCGTGCCATGAACTGCCTCTGCCTGTCACAGAGAGGGCATAGCTGCCGGCGTAGGCAGTACCGCCGATCGCAGCGGAAGCGCCTCCTCTGCCTGTCCAGCCGTTGCTGTCCTCCTCGAATGTGTCGTGGAAGTAAATACCGTTTTCGTCCGGACCGGACGCATCAGCGCCGAGTCTTTCCGGGAAAATGCCTGACGGCGCTGAAAAAGCAGCCGTGAATAATGCTGTACCGGCGACAATGCCTGCGAGTACAGACTTGAACTTTCTGACCTTACCCATAACTGATCCCTCCTCATGCATTTTTTCAGACTGTTTCAGTCTTGAAGAACGTTTAAAAAAGCGGGAACGTTCAGGACCTGAGCGTTCCTGCCGTGATCGTACATAAGCCCTGCCGGACCGCGAAGACAGCCGCCGCACCGCTGTGAGCGGGGAAGCGGACCGAGCTCATCGCAGGGGAGGGGAATGCCGATAAAGATTTATTCAAATTTTCTGCCGATGCTTCTTGCGGCTGCGATACTGTCGCCGACAGCTCTGTAGGATTTTGAAACTGTGTCATAAGTAACAAGTCCGACCTTGCTGTAATCGACCTTGCCGTCTGTCATGACGTTCTCGTCAGCCTTCAGACCGACGATCTCGGCAGTAACTCTGACCTCGCCGAATTCCTCCTGTATATCCACGACCCTGCACTCGATAGTCACAGGGAGCTGGTCGATGACAGGGGCGTTGACCTTGTCCGAGCGTGTAACGGTAAAGCCGCACTTTTCGAGCTTGTCCGGAACGTTATTGCCGGATACGATGCCGACATAGTCACAGGCAGCGATCTGGTCTGCCGAGGCGTAAGCGATCGTGAATTCGCGGTTCAGCCTGATATTTTCGGTGGTCTTGTGAGAACCCGAAAGGCTGACGGATATCTGAGTCATGCCGACCTGACCGCCCCATGCAGCGTTCATGGCGTCCGGTGTGCCGTTTGCGTCATAGGTGCCGATTATGAGCACGGGAAGCGGTGCGAAAAAGCCCTTGTCAAATGATAGTTTCATAGCAGTTTACCTCCGTATCTGAACTTTTATAATCTGATTATATCACAGCTTCTGCAATAAATCAAGAGTTAAGTCCCGCAAAAACATTTGCAATTAAGATCTCAGATGCTATAAGCGGAAGGAACTGCTCAGCGGCACTCTCTGCAATGAAAAAACTGCTTGCAGGCGTTGGTGACCTGCAAGCAGTTCTGCTGTATTCAGGCTTGAACGGTATCGGCTTGGGACTTGTTCCTGCCGTGGAATATCTCCTTTTCGGCATAGAGCTGTTCGTCCGCCTGAGCGATGAGCTGGGCAGCCGTGACAGCCTCGGAGGTACACAGTGTACTGCCGGTACATATGGTTATCTTCGGGATAAGGTCGGAACAGCTTTCGCGCAGGACGTCCACCTCTTTCTGAACAGCCTCGCGTATCTCGGCGTTTCCCCTTGTTATCAGCACGAATTCGTCACCGCCGTACCTTGCACAGAAGCCGTGCAGCCGGTCGGAAACGTTGTGGAGAGCATCTGCAACGAGCTGCAAGGCACGGTCGCCTGCGATGTGACCGAATTTGTCGTTGACCTGTTTGAAATCGTTGACGTCCACAATGTGTATCCTGAAAGGCTCGCTTTCCGAGGAATTGTGTATCATGTCCTGCAAAAATATTTCCATGCGCCGACGGTTGTTAAGTCCTGTGAGCGCATCGGAATAGATCTCACTGTTCTGTATCTCGAGAAAAGCAAGCAGTATAGGCAGAAAAATGCCGAGCGATACTATCGGTGAAAGCGGAAGTATATCCTCCAAAACCGATGAACCTGCTGGTATGATTACTCGCCCATGATGTGCTGCTGTTCTTTCATCAGCCGACCGCTGTAGTAGTCCTCCTGCTTCATAACAACATCGCCCATAAGGTTTGACTCAACTTCCTTCTTGTTATTGTAGGCTTTAAGCTTCTCATAGCGTTCTTTTGTCTGAGCGTACTCAGCTTTCAGTCTGTCCTTCCAGTCTTCCATTCTTCTCACCTCCTTCAAATGGGTATAAGAAAACCGCTCTCAGGTGAGAACGGTTTCGCTATTTTGGATATAGTGCAGGCAAGCTGCTATGTTATCATGCAGTTGCTTTTCTTGTGCTTTCAATAGCACGTTTTTTCTCAGCAGCTTCAGCTTCCAACCTCGCGATCTTAGCAAGCCGCTCCTCTTTTGTCATTCTTTTGATCTCATCCGGTATAATAACCCTGTCATCAATAAAATACTCTTTTTCAGCCATTTAAAACACCTCCGAAAAATCTATCGCGTGGTTTTCCTTAATTTTCATCAACGCTTTTAACTGTGCATCGTAATCGCTCATACCGTCATCAATATACTCGCTGATATAGAGATTATACAGAGTTTTACTGACTTCCTGCTCAGATGTATACCTGAAAACTTTACCGTTGTGGCAGGCAACGAAACCGACTTTATAGCCGTTTTTGAAAGATGAGTTGAAATCGTCTATACTCGGTGGCATACTGCTCGGGTGGCTGTGTATGGTTATCAAGCTTTTTTTGACTTTTATAGCTTTTTTGAGTTTATCTGTATAGACGATAGCTCTTTTGTCAGTACTGTCGGTTACAGAATGTATGACCTCTCCGGTCTCACTATCGAGCCAGAACATATCCTCCAGTTCTGTACCGCTCCTGTGCTTTAATGCGGACTTTGCACAGTTATAAAGTGATTTATTAACATCTGGATTATCAGTTGCGTTATCAAACTTTCGCTTATATTCTCCGCTGTCAATATATGTTTTATTCACAACAGTATCTTTGTTGCGACCATATCGCTGATTTTCCAGTATCACATCATCACTTCCTGCTTTTATTATACCACTTCCACTGGAAATGTCAATAGACGAATTATGAACACTTTCCGTTTTGGAAACTGTTGAAGCGGTGCGTGCATTAGCTGCAATATCTACCTTCTCAAACTTCTGCCGGTACTCCTTCTGCAAAGACTCCCACTTGGCGCCGTCCTCATGATCGCGCAGCGGCAGCTTCGCTACACGACTTTAAGTTAAAACAAAAAAATATATATCAAAGTGTTGACATTTCACCGTCAGCGTGATATAATAATATAGTCATATGACATGAATAACGCGGTGTGGAGCAGCTAGGTAGCTCGTCGGGCTCATAACCCGAAGGTCGTTGGTTCAAATCCAGCCGCCGCAACCATATTGGCGTGACTAAAAGAATGACACGCACTGAAAAGCCCGATTTATCGGGCTTTTTTGCTACCCTAGTGTTGAGGGATGACATTGCAATATTTAGGCAGTTTTGGAGGATTTGAACTGCCACAAAGGCAGTTTTTATACCACTCATAGGTCTAAGCACAGGCAAATCTCAGTTTTTCAGAGAAAAATAGTACACAAAGTTTCGGACTCGGTTTTAGTGGTTTTCACGAAATGTGAAAACACTGGAATCGAGTCCTTTTTTGTTTCCCCGAAAACCAAGTGATAGAAATACTATCAGCGATTTGTGAGCCGTTTCTGACGGCATCGGTTGCAGGTCGGGAAACTGCACCATCGAGAGCAACTACAGCCGCTGTGAAAGATTTGTGAGCCTCCTGTGGCAGATACATAGAAAGCAGATCACGCCTGCTGTCTATGGAATAATTCTACATGAACGGTAAGCTGATACACAAGGCTTCCGATCACAACACCAAACGCTGTGAGGTCGAGAAATGGGTGTTTCTGCCTCACTCAGACTTTGAAAGGCTGAAAGCAAACCCATATCAGGAGCATGAGGCGATAACTGCTGCCAGGGACCTTATGTACGAGGACAAGAACGCCTATCATTGCATAATGCTTCTTGACGAATACGGAGATGACGGATTGCTCATCGAAGCTGAAGGATTTGATTATCCTCGTCTTTCCATGTTCGTACCTGATGCTAAGTCGATCTACGAAAGGTACCAGACTTCCGAATCCGAACTGAAACTTCACGATATGATCAAGGATACGGTCGAAAAGATCGCAGAGCTCGCTCACACAGGCAAAACAGACTTCACATCGGCTGATATGATCGACATGGACGAAATCGTGAGCCTTATCAAAAATGCTATCGTGCAGCAGCTCGCTCAGAGAGATGATATCTCAATTGCGAAGAACACTGACATTGGAGTTGACTTTCAGCCGGATATCCATGTTGAGGCTGAGAAGCTCACAGAGCTGAAGTTCTATTGTCCCCTTAAAGTTCAGCGAGAAATTCATCCTACATTCGATGAGGACGGAGAAGATGAATTCTTCGAGGACACTGAGGAACTCTCGGATTTCGAGGTGCTTGAGTACGAAAGTGAGATCAGCAGTGCTATTGAGGCATATCAGTGCGATGAGGAAGAAAACCGTGGAATAATGGCGTATCTCGGCGACAGAAAGCGTTTCGCAGATAAGGTCTACTCCATATTTCCTTCCGTTGAGAAGGTCGGCGACAGGCTCATGGGAGTATTTACCTGTCAGATATGCGGAGAACTTGACAGCTATGAGTATGACGAGCTGTTGCAGGAGCTCCGTGGACAAGCAAGTGATGGCTACTGCGAAGGGCTCGAGCAGCATGAGATCCACACTTCCGAGGGAGATATCTACGTCAGCTTCTATGACACCTGCGGTGCATGGGAACTTATGACAGAGGAAGAAGTAAAGGCGGCTCCTGAGTCACCGTCAGAGGATATCGGCATGAGAATGTGAGGTGAGCTACTTAATGATAAACGTTAATATCCGATATAAGGGAAAAGAACTATCAACAATATTACCTAAATGTAATGATGAGCTGAGAGCAGATCTGAAAAAGGCAGGAATAGACCTGCCTGCTGAAAAACTAAAGCTCAGAAGCAGTGCCAAAGAACAGTATCTTGTCGGTCTCTATACCAGTAACCCACTTGATGATCTCATTATAGATAGATTATGTAATAATGATAATCTATTTGAACTCAATAATCTTTGTGGAATTCTGGATAACGTTGCAGATCATGATTTAATCTTTAAAACCATC
>ONBA01000006.1:109268-111514 GCA_900315975.1 uncultured Ruminococcus sp. | reverse complement strand
TTTAATATTATATCACTTATCGCTCCGCTTGTCAAGTGCTTTTCGGAATTTTTTCTTTCCCAAGATCTCTTCCGCTTCGCTCTTGTCTCTCGTGCGACAGCTTTATTATTATATCATCCATTTTCACTTTTGTCAACTAAAAGAACAATAACAAATCATATGTTTTTTCGTTATCATTGCACAAGCACAAAAAAGCAGCCTTTCGGCTGCTTTAATAAATCATGTAGTAAGGTCAAGTGTATCCGAATCGAAAAGAGTCATCGGGTTAGCACCCTTAACCTTTTGATTATCAGTCACTTCGTCAATCAAATCATCAGCTGCGCTTGTAAGAGCATCCATGTCTCTTATCTTGTTTATGCTCATAGGATACGAACCTATAAATCTGTCGTTAGCAAATCTTGAGCATACAACCGACTGCACCTGATAGTCCTTAACATAAATCTTATAGACTGTTGTATCATCGAGAATCTTCATAATTTCTCTTCCGAGTTCAACATCATATCTGTCAATCGCAGTACTTGTAGTATATCCGGTTGCACCACTTGCAAGTTTATTACCGTCAGCATCTACACGCATACCCTTTTTGCCGTCCCAGTAGTAATACCATTCCCAACCGGGAGTATCAATTTTATTGTTGTTAAGGGAATCATTCATAGGAGTAGGAACGTGTGTATAGATGTTATTCAGAGCAGATGTTTCACCATTCTGAATGTACTGATTTACATATTTACGTTCTTCTGCACTGATATCAAGAATCTTACTCTGTGCAGCATTAAAGATAATCTTCGCCTTGGAATTCTGAGCCTTATATCTCGCCTGACTCATGTAATAGCCCCACGAAGGAATAAGAATCGCAAGAAGAATACCTATTATAGCAAGGACGATTATCAGCTCGATAAGGCTGAAGCCCTTTTTAGTTCTCATAAAAAAACCTCCCCCGTTTTTCTGATTAAACCTAACAATATTATATCAAACTATTCACAATTTGTCAATAATATGTTCCGAAAATAATGCCCAATTTTCGCCTATATATCTTGTGCAAATCAATCAAGAAGGTCCAGAGCTTTTTTCAGCTGAACATCATTATCAGTGCCTATGAGACTTCTGTCCATCTCAACGACAATATCCGGCGCTATACCGATACCTTGCCAGTTTTCGCGGTCATTCACATAGAATTTGCCGGCTGTATAGTGTACGACACCGCCCGATTTCAGGCTTTCCTCGTCCTGATAAACACCCTTTCCATAGGTGTTAGTTCCCACGATTGTGCACTTCTTCAAGCCGTCTTTCAGAATCGCGGTCATTGACTCTGCCGCACTTGCTGTGTACTTGTTAATAAGTACAACAGTCGGCACATCTATCTTGATATTCCCCGGCTCAACCGAGTAGCTTTTTTCTGAGCCATTATAGTTTTTCATCGTTACATTGCCCTTGTCAACAAAAGACGATGCCGCAGCTGTGCAGAAGTCAGTTCTGCCGCCGAGGTTATCTCTGAGGTCAATGACAAGTGAATCAACAGTACCGATAGATTCAAAAGCGAGCGCAAGCTGTCCGACAGTAAAATCGTCAAATGTAGTTATGTGGATATAACCGGTTTTACCGTACTTTTCGCTGATAACGGAATCAAGCTTTTTATTTTCACGTTTGAAAGTCAGTTCAGACTCCTGTCCGCCGCGGCGAATTGTAAGTTTCACTTCCGTATCGGGTTTGCCGAGGATTTTTTTCGCAAAATTCTCATACCCTTGTTCAGAAACAGAAATTCCGTCAATTTTGGTAATTTCGTCGCCGGTTTTGAGTCCCTGTTTATCCGCAGCCATTCCGGGTTTGACTTCCTTAAGCAGGATATTACCGTCTGAGCTTCTGTCTATGGTGAAACCGCTTCCTACCGCAGTAGGAGCCTTATTTACTTCGTCGGTCATATCAGCAGCAGGGTCAGTTTCCTTATAGTTATAATAAAAAGCATATTTATCAGCAGCTTTGAGATAGCCATTTATCATTCCCTGATTTGCAAGTTTGTCGTTAAAATCAGGGTCGCCTTTTTCTTTAATGACCTCGCGCGCCTCTTTGATATGCTTCATCTGAGCATTTCCACCTGTGCTTCCTGAGTTTCCTCCGGCAAGAAGGTATCCTCCGCCTGCGCCAATAACAGCCGCAACCATACCAACTATAATATAGTTTGAAATGTCTTTCTTTTCTTTTGCCATGATATCACCCATAAAAAATCCCTCTCTCATACGAGAGAGGGA
>ONBA01000006.1:0-109262 GCA_900315975.1 uncultured Ruminococcus sp. | reverse complement strand
TAATGCCAGCCTTCTTAAGTGCCTCTTCAACAGCCTTATTCTTAACTACAGGGCCATCCTCAGGCTTAAAGTCTGAGCTGTCATAATTTTCATTTGTGATAACGCCTGACGGATAAGTACCTGTGTATGTCTTATCTGAGCAACAAGCGAGTGCTACGCAGTTGCCATTGAATACAGCAGCCTTTGCACTCTTAACCTTTTCGATATCAGCAAAGAAGTTTGCAACCTTCTTGTGGAAGGCACCTGTCTTGTCACCAGACATTTCAGCACCAGTAGCATCCTTAATATCAGTAATAGCTGACCAAGCGCCTGAAGCACCGCCAGTCCATGTGAGTGTGTAGTTGCCGCCTACTTCGTAGCCTTCTTCGTCAAGCTCTGTGAGAGTTGAGTTGATAGCCTTGTAGATAGAAGAAGCGGTTGTTCCTGCAGATGAAAGCTTAGACTTTCTTACATAGCCGAGCATTGTAGGAACGAGGATTGCTGCGAGTACACCGATGATAGCGATAACAACGATGAGCTCAATGAGGGTAAAACCTTTCTTAGTAGTTTTCATAGTAGAAAACCTCCTTTATAATATTTTCTGTGCTTTTCCGCACCATTTTTAGGTCAGGGTCTTTCTTTTGTCCCCTTCCCTTTCCTGTGATTATAGTATACCATTCCATTCATAAAAAGTCAATAGAATCTTGAAAATAAATTCACGAAAATCGTAATTTTTACATCAAAACGGTAAATCGGCAAGTATTATTTCGCCTTTTCGTCACAATGCACAACATTCTATGAATATGTTCATTATTAAAACCAAATATTATCCAAATTGTATATTTAATAAGTCCCTATTAACGGCTTGTTATTGATTTCTGATTATCTCACTTTTACAAATTAATTACAAACCCCGATATAGCCATATACAGTTGATTTTACACGTAGTTATCACAGCTGTCATTTTTACTTTCCGGCAAACTACCGTTTTGTTCACAATATAGTAACAATTTCGTTATATTGTCTTCATCAATCGCATTTTTTGGTAAATTGTAAAAAATTACAAGAATCCCCGCAAAATAATTGCGGGGATTTGGTAATTATTCTACATTTGCATTCTGAGTAATGTTGAGACCGCCGGAAGGTGTTCCGCCCATCTGTGTAAGGAAGCGGTAGAATTCCTGCTTGTCCTGGCACTTCTCTATAGCGTCTACCTCGTTGATTACATTCTTTGCAACGAGACGTGCAAGCTCCTGGTCGAGTGACATCATGCCCTGCTGCTTACCTGTCTGGATAGCAGACTGGATAAGGTGGATCTTGTTATCACGGATCATAGCCGAAATAGCGTCTGTAACATTAAGGATCTCCATTACAGCGATACGTCCTGTACCGTCCTTCTTAGGAATAAGAGTCTGAGAGATAACGCCCACGAGGTTGTTAGCGAGCTGAGTTCTGATCTGCTGCTGCTGGTGCTCGGGGTAAACGTCGATGATACGGTTGATAGTATCAGCTGCGGAAGTTGTATGAAGTGTAGACATAACGAGGTGTCCGGTCTCGGCAGCAGTTACGGCAGCCTGAATGGTCTCGAAGTCACGCATTTCTCCTACGAGGATAACATCGGGGTCCTCACGGAGGGCAGCTCTGAGGGCGAGTGCGAATGACGGAACGTCGTCGCCGATCTCACGCTGGTTTACCATACATCTCTTGTGATCATGAACGTACTCGATAGGGTCCTCAACAGTGATAACGTGAGCGCTGCGGTTGAGGTTTACGAAGTCGATCATACCTGCGAGGGTAGTTGACTTACCTGAACCGGTAGGACCAGTTACAAGAACGAGTCCACGCGGACGCATTGCGAAGTCTGCGAGGATAGGAGGGAGCATGAGATCCTCAAGAGTAGGGATATCATTGCGGAGAAGACGGATAGCGATCGCGGGCTTGCCCTTCTGGAAGTAAACGTTTACACGGTGACGGTAACCGCTCTTTGTCTGGAAGGAGAAGTCAGTATCAATATGGTTATTTATCTGAGTCTGCTGAGCCTCGTTTGTCATCTGGTTTACGATATCAAGTATCTCTTCCTCGTCCATTTCGGGGTACTGTGAACGCATTGTTCTGAGTGTACCGTTAAGACGTACTACAGGAGCGATAGCGTTTGTGAAGTGAAGGTCAGAACAGCCGAGGAGACGGACCTCGTCGAGTATTCTATGTATATTTATAATGCCCATTGTGTATTCCTCCTAATATTAAGTATGCAGATCAAATAGAGAATGTAGATCTTACGAGTTCGTCGATAGAAGTTTCGCCTGCCTGAACAAGCTCGGAAGCGTTGTCACGGAGAAGCTTAGTACCGTTAGCCTTTGCAGCCTGCTCGATCTCTTCTTTACCGCCGCCGGCAGCAATGATAGCAGAAACCTTAGCAGTACAGTGAATGATCTCGTGGATAGCAGTTCTTCCGCGATAGCCGGTATTGTTGCAAGCGGGGCAGCCAACAGGATCATATATCTGGATAGATGAAGGAATACCCATAAGTTCATTTTCTTCCTCAGTTGACATTCTGGGGCGCTTGCAGCTCGGGCAGAGCACCTTAACAAGTCGCTGAGCGATAACGCCGATAAGTGAAGTAGCAACCATGTATGCAGCAACACCCATATCAACGAGACGTACAACAGTTGAAGCAGCGTCGTTAGTATGAAGTGTGGAGAGAACAAGGTGTCCGGTGATAGCGGCACGGATACCGATATCGGCTGTTTCAGTATCACGCATCTCACCGATCATAACGATATCAGGGTCCTGACGGAGGATTGAACGGAGGGCAGCAGCGAATGTCATGCCTGCCTTCTGGTTAACCTGACACTGGTTGATACCATCAATAGCTTTTTCGACAGGGTCCTCAACGGTAACAACGTTTACGTTAGGCTTAGCAATCTCACCGAGAGCTGCGTAAAGAGTTGTAGTTTTACCGGAACCGGTAGGACCTGTAACGAGGATAACGCCGTGAGGAACGCGGAGCATCGACTCGAAGAGCTGGTAGTTATAGTCTGACATACCGAGGTCAGTGATCTTACGGAGAGCGATCTGACCTGTTGAAAGGATTCGGATAACGATCTTTTCACCGTGTACCATAGGAAGTGAAGATACACGTACATCGAGGGTAGTACCGTCAACGACCTGAGTGAAACGTCCGTCCTGAGGGATACGCTTCTCGGCGATGTTCATACCGCTGATGAGCTTAAAACGTGTGGTGAGGGCGCTGTGAACAGCTGAGGAGATGTTCATCAGTTCAACGAGGTCGCCGTTTACACGGATACGAATTCTTGTATATTTATCGAACGGTTCGATATGAATATCGGTTGCGTCGGCTCTGTATGAGTTTTCAACGATAGTAGTTGCAAGCTTAACGATAGGAGCGCTCTCGATACGGTCGTTAGCTTCCTGTTCCTCACTAGTTCCGCCGAGGTCGCCCGCCATTGAGTTAACGCTGTCGATAACGCTGTCAACGTTCTGCATTGAATAGCACTTACCTATAGCCTTATTGATAGCAGATGTAGTAGCGAGTACCGGAACGGTATCCATACCTGTCGATACCTTGATATCTTCGAGTACGATGAAGTTAACAGGATCGTTTGTAGCAACAGTAAGACGCTTACCTGTGATAGCGATAGCGATGACCGTATGCTTTCTTGCGAGTGCTTCAGGAACCTTCTGAACAGCGTCTGTGTTGATGTCGATATTGTCGAGGTCAACGTACTGAACTCTCAGCTTACCGGCAAGAGCCTTAGTGAAGTTAACTTCTGACATAAATCCAAGCTCAACAACAACGTCGCCGAACTTTTTGGCTCCATTCGACTCCTTCTGGGTCTCAAGAACCTTCTGGAGCTGTTCCTCTGTGATCAGCCCCTGACTAACTAAGTAGTCGCCAATTCTCTCGTTTCTCATATACAAACCTCCGCTTATTTTTTAGAATCCGCTCCGGTCCCCCCGGAACAAACTCTTAAATTATACTTGAATTTTATTCAGAATATGATATAATAGTATTACGTCAATATTCTAAATGAAAAGGAGTGGTAAAACCATGTTTGGATTTGAAGATATGCTGCACAGTGAATACACTGAACTGCCATTCAAAATCGAGTTTTACACAATAGTTTTTCTCTTCGGCATCTGTATCGGAAGCTTCCTGAACGTCGTGATACTTCGTCTTCCGAGGCACGAATCGCTGATCAAACGATCCTCCCACTGTATGACCTGCGGAACCAAGATAAGACCAATTGATCTTATTCCTGTATTCAGCTGGCTGCTGCTCCGGGGAAAGTGCCATGCCTGCGGCTCTAAGATATCGCCGAGATATCCGGTCGTTGAGGCGTTGAACGGAATTCTTTACATCGTCACGTTCATGGTGCTTGATATTAATGCTAAAGCCATAATAACCTGCGTTCTTATGTCGCTGCTCATCGTTGTAGCCTTCATGGACTGGGATACACAGGAGATCGACATGATCATCGTTGGTATCATTTTCCTTCTCGCGGTTCCTGCTGCGATATTCACAGAGGACGTTGAGCTGAAGCACCGCATTATCGGAGCATTCGCGATCAGTGTTCCATTCTTCATCATCGGAGAGGTCAGCAGACCGATTATCCGAAGCAAGTTTGGTGAAGACTTCCGTGCAATTGAGCTCGGTGATACGATACTCATGTTTGCCGCAGGTGCTCTCCTCGGAACACAGGCTGTTATCGTTTCAGCATTGATTGGAATTGTTGCCGCCGCAGTTGGCGGACTTATAATAAAGGCTGTCACAAAGGATTCAAAGTTCGCATTCGGACCTTACCTTTCGATAGGCATTGCAGCAGCAATGCTCTGGGGAAACAATATAGCTCAGTGGTACATAAATTTCCTCACGGTTAAACCGGAGTAATACCAAAAAGCGCAAAATAAATTACAGGCAGCAGCAATTATTACTGCTGCCTGTTTTATTATTGCTTAATTACTTGAGTGAAGCAATCTCATCAGAAACTGCGTATACGATATAAATGTTATCGTCAGCATGCATTGAGATATCAGCATCGCCGTGTCTGAAAGCAGAGAAACCGCTGTTATCTTCCTTATGCTTAGCAACGCTGTTGTTGCCCGGTGTTTCAGCTATCCAGTACTTGCTGTTTCCGGTGTTATTTCTTGAAATAACATTAAAGAGCGGAATATTTGCAACAAAGTAATGAGTAGCAACCGGATAGATACGATAATCTACATAAGTACCTGAAGGACCAGAAACTGTATGGTCCTCAAAGATATGGTTGTTTCTGTCTGTCTTAGTCTGATATGCAGCTATGCTTACAGCAAAGTTGCTCGGATTCAGAGAAGCAGGAACTCCACCGGCAGGCGGATTTACAAGGCTGTCAAATGCAAGTGCATTATCGCCGTTTGAATCGGTCACATTCGTGAATGAAGTAGCACCAAGAACGTAATCGAAAGTGTAAATATCTCCGAAGAATGTTTCATTAAGCTGTTTTACAGGATTTGAAAGCGGCAGGGTTGTAGTACTGTCAGACATATAATCGACTGTCTGCATAAGTATCTGACCCTTAGTGAAATTAACACCTGTTGCCGCTGTTGGATCCGGAGTGTTATTGTTATTTATAAGAGTCATTACTCTTATTCTGCACTTAGCAAAATCCGGAGCATCAGGTTCGCTTGCCTTCCAGATTATATCCTTATAGTACTGCTCCTTGAACTCCATCGCCTTATCAGCAAGGTCTGACGATGACATATTGCCCTGATAAACCCAGATATGATCAGAGAATTCGAGAGATTCCTGAAGATAATTCTGGATATTATCAACATAGGCATATGAATTTTCGTTAGTAGTTGCACGATTCTGTATTTTTGATACAGGATCAATAAGTGACATAGCACCAAGCATCAGCAATGAGAATATAGCAAGAACGATGATCAGCTCAAGGAGAGTAAAGCCCTTGAGATTTTTTTTCTTCATTGACTATTACCCCCTTAATTATAAACGATTATCTTGACAATAAAGCGTCTGCCTTCGTCATCGTAACCGTGGTATGTGCATGAACCAGCACCTACAGCGGTAATTGTTCCGTCAGCGTCGATAGTAGCTACCTTCTCAGCATCTGCGCTCTTATGAGTCCATACAGCGCCTGTGATATGCTCATTAGTAACAGTTCCGTCATCAGCGACCTTATCAACAGTTATCACTCTGGTCTCGCCCTTCTTGATCTGATTGCCGACACCTGAAAAATCAACTTCGATTCTGTTTGAGACCTTTATGAACTGGAGATGATGTCTTGAATTAGAAACATCTTCCGGATCATAAGCCTCAGTATCGCCGGTGACGATATCCTCAGTAGTATATCTCTTGCCTGAGACATTAGCCTGTGAACTTATCTTGTCAATATTACCGTTTTCGCGCTTTACATCAACGTCGTCAGGGTTTCCGTCCTTATCCTTGTCGATGAAAATACGAATTGATGAATTTGAATTAGTAAGCTCAACTTCCTGATATGTGCCGTCATCCTGCTCAACCGCATGCTTTTCCTGCTGTGAAGCGGCATACGGAGCCTGAAGAGCAACTCGCTTATTGAGCTTTATCGATGATTTAGTCTGCTTATCAACGTTTGAACCGAGAGTGACAAGGATAACTCCGAGCATTGCAAAGATGGCTAAAGCTATGATGACCTCTAAAAGCGTAGTACCTTTGAGATTTTTCTTTTTCATATTCAGCCCTCCTTAGTGCGAATCGTAGTACTTAGCATACCAGTCTGCTCCAGCAACGTTTGAATTATGAATACCGTTTGAATTCTCGTTTGACTCTGTGAAGAGGATAGCGAAGTTATTCGGTACAGTAGCACCCTTGAAGAGGGCACTTCCTATAAGACCGACCTTAGTATTGCCTGTGCCGTAGTCGTATATAGTTCCGCTCTTCTCAACGTACTTGTAGTAATGAGTCGGCGGGCTTGCTGTGCTGCATTCGAGTAACGTATAAGGAGCCTTACAGTTAGCACAGATAAGCTTATCATTAGCCATACTGATCTTTGAATCTTCTGCACCATAGAGATAGATGTTCATCTGATCAGCCTCGTTGATGTAGATCGGGTTAGCGGCACTATCGCCAGCCTTTAACTTATTGTAAAGACCTTCTGTGTAGATACCTGCATTATCAAATGTTACAGTGTTCTTTACGAGAATATTAACAGTACCATTCGATGAGCATACAAGACCATTCTGGGTTGATAAAGAACCTTGATTATTGAATGTCGCACCATCAAGAACTACCCAGAAGTCTCTTCCGGTTGCTCCATTAGGATTGACCTTTATTGTCTTTCCTTTGAATTCACCTGAGAGTATACATGACTGAGTAATTACACCAGGAACATTACTATTTGTGTATGTCGGCCATGAAGCAGCAGCTGTAGGATCGGGAACATCTTTATAGAAGCCGTCCGATTCAGAGAAGTTACCGCTTGCGTCCATACCAACAGATTCACGAGCGTCCTTAAGGCTGAGAACCATTTTATTTTCGCCTGTCTGGAGTGCAGCTCTTGTCATCTTAGAAGGATAAACGCTTGTGCTTCCTGCGCCGTTGATCATCTCAGCATAGCTCTTAGGATCCGCATAAGTTCTCTTAGCAAATGCAACTGCCTCTGAAACCTTATGAGCATTATGCCATGCTTCGTCATGACCTGTCGGGTCACCATCATAATAGTAGAATTCTTCTGTTACAAGCTTTGTAGGATCATACCATGCACGATACATATTAGTATTTGTGTTCTGAGCAGCGGCAGCAGTAGTTTTCTCCCATGTACCGCCGTTGTTATACCAGTAAGTTACATCGTTTGTAACACGGTTTGATGTAGTTTCACCATTGTAATCTACTTCATAGAAATAGTGTGTACCGGGAGCAGCTGCTTCATCAGTAACCTTTCCATCAGCATCGAGAATGTATTCATACGCACTTATAGGCTCACCTTCGGAGCTGACAGCACGGATATAATTTCCTTCTGCATCTGTTTTAAGGTTGCCTTCTGAATCAACATGCCAGTACTCCCAATCGCTCTCTGTACGAATTGCATTTCCTGAATCATCAGTAACGATTTTACCGTCAGGATCAACAACATACATAGTGTAAATGCGACCACCTTGATTCTGAAAGAAATTATTTGGATCACCTGATTTACTCAGATCAGGAGTTGCCTTTACAAGCTCACCAGCTGAGTTTACTTCAATATTAGCCATGCTGAGCTTAATGTTTTCAATTCTTGCAACATTTGCTCCCTCAGCCTGCTTGATAACATCTTCAAAATCACCACTCTGATAAACTATCGGAGCGTCTTCTTCGCTTGCACCAGGAACTTCAATAGTATAATATAACTGTGCTGGTTTATCCGTAATAGTGTTAGTTGTCCTGTTAATGTAAGGTTTGGATGAATATGCTCCATTATAATTAGGATCATCAGAAATCACATAGAACTGTCCTTTAGGAGGATCAGGCCATATATATTGCCATTGAATCTGCGAGCCGTTTATCAAAATAGGTGTCTGGGAAGAATCATCAGGATCATAACCATGATTATAATCTTTCTGATAAAGCGTTTTTACTTCAGCTGTCGGATAAGGTTCATTTGCATCTTCAACAGTGCCGAACTGTATCGACTTTTCAGCGCTTGTATTATCATTATATGTAACCTTATAGCTTACAAAACTCGGAATCTGTATAGATTCTGTTGATTCATTAGGAATATATACCGATCTAACAGGAATATTGTTAGCCTTTACATAACCTGATTTTACTGCGCTGTCGTTTTTGCTGTTACGCTTAACATAGATACCGTCAGCAAGACCACCGACAGATGATGATGTTTCATGGCAATAGATCTTGCCCTTTACATGAAGCTTGTTAAAGCCGCTGATCGAACCGTTTACAACAAGGTCGCCGCCGACATTTACATTACCACAGTTTCCAGCGCTGAGGTCAAGGTTTCCCTGAACAACAAGATTTCCCTTGACATCCAAACTCTTTTCCAACTTAAGATTATGGTTGCAGTAAATGCTTCCGCCGACAGTACCGCCGGGTATACGGTCAGCAGTTTTGTTTAAGACAGAACTTGACCATCTGTACAGATTGGAATCATCGCCATTCGAACCGAGTACGCTCTCGCCTGACGCACCAAAAAGGAAAACATCTGTACCATTCAGTTTGACATGGTGCAAGTTAATGTGGTTACACATTACGTTGAACGGATCATCTGCTGAATTTGTGATACCGTTATTTTCACCTTCAGCATAAACCTCAAGGTCTGCTCTCGGAGTAGAACCCTTGATATCACCCTGTACAAAAAGGTAAGGAATATTATTGAACGTCATCTCTGTTTCATTCCATGAGCCTGCACTGGTCTTGCGTGCATAAGGATAATCGAGATGTACCTTGAGACCTGCATTGGAAAGTATAAGGTCGCCAAGAATAGACGACTGACAGGGATTGCCATTATCCGATTCAGAGATATAGAGATCACAGCCGTTACCAATTGATGTATCGAAATTTCCGTTTACAAAGAGAGTATCAGCGTGGAGCTCAAAATCGTTATCAGCATAGAAAGTCTGAGTAGGCAGTCCAGCCGGTATTTTGAGACCGAGAGAGAGAGCTCCGGTGAACGCGCCATTATTCTGGAGTCCACCGTCGCCAAGTGTCTGGAATCCTCTGATGTTAGCACTTTTAACTTTTCTTGTGGTACGCTGGATATAGTATGAGATATTCTTCTCTTCCTTACCAACCTTACCTGTTGCAGAGATCTTGATCACCTGCATAGGCACCCATGCATTCTGCTTTTCATCAAAAGAATAATTTTCGTCAAGGCATTCAACCTTGATTCTGTCCTCTACCCATGTATCGCCTTCGTAGTAACCAACGCTGCCCATGCCGGGATCGTTGATGACAACAGCAGGATAGACCTTATCAGTAGCAGCCATACTTACAAGGGTCTGAGCGACCGCATCGTTGTCCTCAAGAGCCTGAGTAAAACCTTCGATCGCTGCCCTCGCGGTATATTCTGCCTGACTATCTGAATAGTTCGCATGTGCTCTGTTATTGGCAGCAGCTGCCAGAGTCAGAGTACTCGCCATGAAAATTATCAGCAATGCCATTACCGATACAACGGTAAGAAGCACTGAACCTTTTAATTTTCTATTCTTCTTTAGTTTCATTTTTTAACCGCCTTTCAAGTTATATCTTCATCTAATAACTGTAAGCGAAGGACAAGTTTTAATCAGCTTCTACGTTAGGTTCTGAGAGTGTGTATACTGAATAAAGTGTAATATCAATATTTGCAGTAGGTTCTTCACCTGCTTCAGCCATTGCAGCTAAGAAAGCTGCAGCCTCTTCAGTTTCCTTAAGGAAAACACCATCGATTGTGATTGAATTGATTATGATAGTTTTATCCTGCTGCTCAAGTGCTTCCATGTACTTCCAGATATTTTCCTTTGAACCCTTTACGGAAATTGTATAGCTTCCTGAAAGAACACTTTCCTTATTTCTGTCCTTGAGTGAGTTCTGCTCAGCCTGAGCCTCATCGAGAGCAGCCTTTCTGTCACCGTTGAGGTCAGCCTGTTCAAGCTGCTTCTCACCGGGCATTGAAGTCTCGAAGTAGTAGTAATCAAGAGTTGATTCGTTGAGTGTATTAGTTGAGAGGTTTAACACCTTTACCTCGCAGTCTTCACAGAAGTGCTGCATATACTGGTCGATCTTGCGGGGGTTGTTGATATCGTTGTACTCAACGAAATCATTTGTAAGCTCTGTTGTATTGTCGTATGTTTCCTTGATTTCCTTCTGAAGAGGCTTGATCTCAGCGATCTTAGCATCGATCTCATCCTTTTGCTGCTGAACCTTTGCAAGCTCAGCCTTATCAGCACTGATATCAGCCTTCTTAGGCTTTATAAGAAGGAAGAATCCGAGGAGGAGTATAACTACTGCAAGAAGTACTCCTAAAATAATCTTATCTCTGTAATTAAGTTTCATTTTTATCTACCTCCTTATTCAGCCTTTTTGTCTTCAGGCTTATCAGTTTTCTCAGGCTTGTATGCACTCTCGCGTCCTTCGATCGCAACAGTAACTGAGAACTCTGCCTTTTCTTCTTCAGAGCCGTCCTTAGCAGCTTCTCTAACAGAATAGCCTGAATAAGAAGCGTTGTGGTAGTAACCCTTATTATCGGAATAGTCTTTGCCGACAAGGTTATCGATAAAGAGTGAAGGAAGCTTCTGTACCATTTCCTTGCTTCCGGCAGCTGTTACAGAGAACGACATTGTGCCTCCTGAGTAAGAGGGGAATGTTGCCACTGACTCACCGAGTCCGAGTTCTTCTGCGGTCTTATCGAGGACAAGCTGAATGTTCTCAAACTTATCGCCATTAATAACAGGCTGTGAATAGAATGCATCGTGTGCATTTACCATCTTTGTGTGGTAAGCATTAACATTATCTCTGATACCGAGAAGTTTCTCACGGTGATTGAGCTGTTTAGTTGTATTAGGATCCTCGATGTAAGACACGATTTCCTTAACATCGCTCTTAACGCTGAGATCGTATAAGCTCATTACGCCCCAGATACCGCCAGTGATAACAGCAGCACCGAGAACGCAGGCGAGTAATGCAATTGTACCTGCTGTCTCATTTCCTGCACCTGAGCTTGCTCTTTTAATAGTAGTACCAAGGTCAGTATCGAGGAGGTTGATCTTCTCGTTATCTCTGTTACGCTTGAACATAGCACCGATAGCGTTAGCGTAGAGAGAGAATTCGAGATTTTCGTGTCCGTGGATCTGCGGAGGAACGTTGATAAGGCTTGTATTAAGATCGAGCTTTTCAAGTTCATCAGTAAGTCTTACATACTCGTGAGTATCGCCGTAGAAGATAACGTTCTCGATGACCTCGCCTGTATTACGGCTTCTGTGGAACTGGAGCATACGGAAGATGTTCTCGTTTACAGCCTCGAAAACGTAGTCATCAGATCCGCCGTAGTCGTCCGGATCGATAGACGCGAAACGTGAGAATGAAAGCTGACCCTGCTCATAAAGGTTGAGAGAGATGAAGTTGTTATCGATCTGAACAGCAAGCAGAGGCATCTTTGACTTGATCTTTGTATCAGCAAGAAGAACCTTTGTGATACAGTTGCATCCTACCATTACAGATCTGAGTGAGATACCGAGGAGCTTGAAAACTTCTCTGTAGCTGTTAACGATCTCATAAGGGCAGGCAGTAGCGAGCACCTTTACAGTAGGCTCACCGTTAGCACTTGTCTCGCCGTCACCAACGACAACATATGTAACGCTGAATGAATCGTCCAGATTAAGTTCAGCCTGCATCTGCTGCTTAACTGTTTTCTGGAGATCATTTCCCTTTCCGCGGGGAACTGTCATTTCCTTGAATATTGTAAGGTTAGAGGAGATGCTGACGATAGCTTCCTTGTCAGGCATCTTGTTTCTCTTGAGGACACCATTTATAAGTGTTGCAACGTTGGGAACATCTTTAACGTGACCGTTTACGATGAGACCCTCTTCAAGGTTAAGTGTAGCAGCGGAGCTGATCTTGATCTTTCCGTTGCTCTCAACGCCCTTAACAACTCGGACGTTTCTATCGGTAATATCAAATGAAAGCATTTTTCTTTTTCCACCTTTCCGTGTTTATTCGTTCTCGATTGCAGCCATTGAACCGTAGAGTGCGGGGTAGATACCAATAACGACCATACCGATGATAACACCCATGAAGATGAGGAGCACAGGCTCAACAAGGCTTACAAGACGCTGTACAGCTGAATCTGATTCTTCTTCGTAGTAATCTGAAGTCTTCTCGAGGATCGAGTCAAGAGCACCTGACTCCTCACCAACGTAGATAACTGAGCAGAACATAGGCTCGAAGAGTTCAGTTCTTGTGATAGAAGCTGAGAGGGTTTCACCCTGTTTAACTTCGTCAACAACGTCGAGGAATTTCTCGTCAACGTATTTGTTGCCGAGGATAGCCGATGATTTCTGTAAACATTCAACCATCGGGATACCGCTTGAATAAAGTGAAGAAAGGGTTCTTGAGAAACGGCCGGTATAGATCTTTGTTACGAGGGGACCCCATACAGGTCCCTTGAGGATCAGTCGGTCGATCTTGTAGCGGAAGTTCGGGAACTTCATCGCATACTTGAATCCGAAGAACGCGCCCAGAACGATGATAACAACGATGTACCATCTGTATCTGAGGAAGTCAGAAATAGCAGCCATGATCTTTGTCAGAGCCGGCATGGTTGAAGGATCTTCATACATATCAATAAATGTAGGCATGATGAAGATGAAGAGGAACATTACGATAACAACGCAGAGGATCGCGAGGATCATAGGATAAACCATAGCGCCCTTGATAGTATTCTTGAGCTTGTTTTCCTTTGCGTAATGGTCCGACATACGTGTCATGATTACGTCGAGTGAACCACTGGACTCGCCGGCATTCGCCATTGAAATGAGGAATTCAGGGAACGAACCCGCATGCATCTCGAGGGTCGAGGAGAAGGATTCACCCTTCTGAACGTTCTCATAGATATCCTGCCAGATAGCTCTTGCTTTTTCATTTTCCTGTTCTTTAACAAGAATGTCGATTGCCTTAACAAGCGTAAGACCGGAAGTGAGCATCGCACTGAGCTGTCTGCAACAGAAAGAAAGCTCCTTGGTACTGAACTTGTAAATTGATCTTGAGTTACTTGAATCGTCTTCCGCGTAATCCTTGATGAACACACCTCGTTCTTTCATCTTTTCGAGGAATTCCTGTTCATTCTCGGCATTCGCCTTGCCCTTGACCTGTTTGCCTCTTGCGTCCTGAGCAACGTAGGAATAACTCTTCATAAAACCACCTCCATAGTTTTTTGATTAAGCCGGAACAATCCATACTGCCCTAATAATAACAATTATAGCATTTTAAGAGTTACTTTTCAATCGCTTTTTTGACTTAAATAATCAGACGTTTTTTATCAATATTCACTAACTTTTATACCAGACGTAATACAAGACAGTGTATAGCTCGATTATTCTACAAAAAACAATCTCAAGGCAGAACAAAACGCAGCATTGTTGTACCCATGCTGCACATTGTTTAACTTACACAAATATTATATCACAACCTCGCACGAATTGCAACATAAAATCTCATTTTTTCATATTTTTTTATATAATTGTAAACTGAGACAAATGCATTAACTTGTAATTCGTCATTTTGCACTGATAAAGTGCAAAAAACGCAAATGTCTAACCTTTAAATGGTAAATATAATTCCATTATTACGGTATACTATTATAATATAAAGTAGTCAGCGACCGATTTACAGCCGGTCGCTGATAGTTTAAATATCAAATTCCGGATTATCCTCCACCGCTCTCACACTAGTTTTATCTCAAATTTTTTCAGCCAGTGGTCAAGCTGCACAAAGTAAGCGAGCATCTGCGGAACATTCATAAGCTGTCCATACCACGCTATGCTTTCATCGGTACTAAGCAGCCATTCAAGCTTATCTCGTCTGACAAGCTCTGTAAGCGGCGTATCTTCGGCAAGTATCGCACGCAGACGCTCTGCTGCTGCCTTTGCAAAAGCGGGGTTGTGAGTTTTCGGATACGGACTCTTTTTCCGCCACAGCACCTCGTCAGGCAAAAGGTCTTTTACCGCCTCGCGGAGTAGTCCCTTTTCTCTGCCTTTATAGTCCTTGTACTCCCATTTCACGTTGTATAGGTACTCGGCGATGCGGTAATCGCAGAACGGCACACGCACTTCAAGTCCGCTGTACATCGACATTCTATCCTTGCGGTCGAGAAGATTCTGCATAAACCAGTCGAAATTGAGCTGTGTCATTTCACGCATACGCTGTTCAAGCGGACTGTCATCAGGCAGTTTTTCCGCATAGTCAGCGGTTTTGCGGTAAGCCGAGTAGACATAGTCCTCAGCATCGGTAAGATTCGCATATTTCTCACAGAGAAAACTGCTCCGGCAGGCGGTAGTCTGCGCCCACGGAAAGCCGTCAGTCTCGCGTATATCCTTGTCCCTGTACCACGGATAACCACCGAAAATCTCGTCCGCGCACTCGCCGGAAAGTGCAACTGTACCATGCTTTTTTATCTCACGGCACAGCAAAAGCATTGAAGCGTCAACGTCTGCCATTCCGGGCAGTCCGCGGGCATCTGTCGCCGCGTCGAGATTCCCCATCAATTCAGGAGTATCGACCACTACCCAATGGTGCTCTGTACCGAGATATTCAACCATTCTGTTGATATATTCGGGGTCACTGTTAGGCTGAAAATGGCTTTTTTTGAAGTACTTGTCATTATCGCGGTAGTCTACTGAGAAGGTAGCAAGTTTTTTGCCCTGCTTCTGAAGTTCACGCGCCGCGACTGACGATATCAGGCTTGAATCCAGTCCGCCTGAGAGAAAGGTGCAGACCGGCACATCTGACACCAGCTGACGGCGTATCGAATCGAGAACAAGCTCACGGACGTGCTCAACAGTCTGCTCAAAGGTCTCATTCAGCTCATACGCTCGCAAACGCCAGTATTGCGAGATTTCTAGTCCATTTTCAGAGTAATAGCCGCGCCAGCCTGCTTTCAGCTCTTTTACTCCGCGGATAACTCCACAGCCGGCAGTACGTGCAGGCGATATGAGCAAAAGCTCTGCCGCACCGTAATGGTCGATTTCATGGGGAATATCAGGGTGTTCGAGTAATGCCGGAAGCTCCGACGCAAATATGAGCTTATCCGGAGTTTCATAGTAAAAAAGCGGCTTCACGCCTATCCTGTCACGCGCCATGAATACACGGTGCTCCGCCTCGTCATAGACCGCAAATGCAAATATTCCGTTGAAGTGCTCAACGCACTCCTCACCCCAGCGGACGTAGCTTTGCAGTACTACTTCCGTATCGGAACGTGTCTGAAATTCGGCATCAGCGAGTTCCTGCCGCAGTTCGTCGGTATTATAAAGCTCGCCGTTATAAACGATTGTGTACCGCCTGTCCCCGACTGTCACTGACATCGGCTGTCTGCCTCCGGATATGTCGATGACCGCGAGACGTGTATGGACGAGTGCCGCTTCCGGCGCAAAAAACATTCCCTTCTGGTCCGGACCGCGCCGCAGAAGTGCATTCTGCATTTTCGTGCAAGCACCGAGTTCGGAGCGCATATCCTCTTTAAAGCTGATAACTCCTGCAATTCCGCACATAATATCCTCCGCCGCTTTACGGCATACGGCACGCCGAAATATGCTGTATTATATGCGCACTGACTGCCAATGTTGACTATAATTCACAATATAGGCTCTCTTCGCCGTTTTTCACGTTTTTTCGCCTTGACACTCCAACTGCTGAAATGTTATAATGTTATAACAAGATTGAATGGAGGAAATATTTTGAAGAACCTTTTATTTATCGGAGATGTAGTCGGCAAATCGGGAAGCAGATTTCTCATGTCAAAGCTTCCGCTCGTTAAACGCCAGTACGCGGTCGATGTGACAGTTGTCAACGGCGAAAACTCTGCTGCCGGCGACGGTATAACGCCCGAATCTGCCGATATGCTGATAAAAGCCGGAGCAGACATAATAACCACCGGCAATCACGCTTTCCGCCGCAGAGAAGGCTGCGAACTCTTTGAACTTGACCATATTATCCGCCCTGCTAATTACCCCGAGGGCGGCGCTCCCGGAAAAGGAGTGTGCGTACTTGATATGGGCGCGTTTTCGGTAGCGGTGATAAACCTCATGGGTACGGTATTCATGGACCCTCTCGATAACCCTTTCACCAAAATCGACGAGCTTCTCAATGACATCGAAACCCCCAATATATTCGTTGATTTCCACGCAGAAGCTACTTCTGAGAAAAAAGCTATGGGCCACTACCTCGCCGGCAGAGTCAGCGGAGTTTTCGGCACACACACCCACGTACAGACTGCCGATGAGATTATCCTCGGCGACCATACTGCCTACATCACCGATGCCGGTATGACAGGTCCGGAGATATCGAGTCTCGGCGCGGCTATACAACCCGCCATAGACCGGTTCCGTTTCCGCACTCCTGCACGCTTCAAAGAAGCCGAAGGCGACTGCTTTATGTGTGGCATTTGCGTGCAATTTGACGAAAAATGCGGCAAATCATACAAAATTGAGAGGCTGATTATAAGATAATCTACAAAGTTTCTCTCAGCCTATTGCAATTTCAGAGCCATCATGCTATAATGTATATATGTACTATAACTATTGCTGATTTTTCAAAAGTTTTTGTAAATTCGGACCGGTTCAAGTGCAAATAAGTTCCCATAGGAGGTCATAATAATGGAGGTCTTAAAAGTATCATCACATTCCACACCAAATTCAGTTGCAGGCGCTATCGCCGGAGTCATCAGAGAACAGAAAGCCGTTGAAGTTCAGGCCGTAGGCGCAGGTGCTTCCAATCAGGCTATAAAAGCTATTGCTATAGCTAGAGGTTATCTCGCTCCAATAGGCATCGACCTCATTTGCATACCCGCATTTGCCAACATAGTTATCGACGGTGAAGAAAGAACAGCTATAAAGCTTATCTGTGAACAGAGATGAATCTCCGCGGCGGGTGCACTTACCCGCCGCTTTTTTTAAAACCACACAAGGAGACTCTATATGAACATTGAAGTTACCAGAATCAATAACGCTATCGAAAACGACCCTGCCGAATTCGTAAAAAGCGTCAACGAAAATTATCACTATCAACTAAAAAAAATAACCGACGAAATCGCTAAATCGCGCCGTGAAAAGCCGGTAATACTGCTCTCGGGACCGTCCGGCTCAGGTAAAACTACTACCGCTCTCATGATTGAAAAGCTTCTTGACGAAAGCGGCTGCGAAACTCATACACTCTCAATGGATAACTACTTCTGTCCGCTCACCGAAGAAGAAAAGCGCCTCGCCGCTCTCGGTCAGATGGACCTCGAATCTCCTGACCGTATCGACAAGGACCTGCTGAATGAACAGATAGAGGCTATTTCCCGATGCGAAGAAGTTGAGATTCCAAAGTATGATTTTGCTGAGTCCAAGCGAAAGCCATCAAATATCAAACTAAAGCGCAGTCCTGACGAAATGGTCATATTTGAGGGTATACACGCTCTCGACCCGAACGTTATAACTGTGCCTGACAGTAAGATATGCAAGATATACGTCAGTGTACGCACCCGTGTGACCTGCGGCGATATAGTCCTTCACCCGTCAAAGGTTCGCCTTATGCGCCGTATGATTCGTGACAGGAACTTCCGCAAGCGCTCTCTGCGCGACACTATGAATATGTTCCACAGTGTCGAAAACGGCGAAAACAAGTATATAATGCCGTATAAGTACCGCTCAGATTACGATATCGACACTTTCATGGCATACGAGCTTAACGTTTACCGCAATACCCTCATCGACGAGCTTTGGAAAATGAACGACGTCCCTGAACTCGCCGATATTACTCAGGTTATGGAGTCGCTTACTCCGATGAATAAAAAAGACGTCACCAGTGATTCGCTGATATGCGAATTCATTGGCAACAGCCAGTTCAAGTATTAGGCTTGACAGTGCACGGGAAATATGGTAATATAAATATAAAGAGAGCACTGCAAGTCTTACGACTCAGCGGTTCTCCTCAATAAGTAAACTAAAAGAAATAGTCGCTTATTTTGGAAGGTGGGCGGCTATTTCTTTTTTCTTGTGCATATATCTATCAACTCAATTACAACTATTAGTAAAGTAAGTAACTCCATTATAGACATAGCCCTCACCTCGTCCCCGAGGGAAGATTGAACCGCCTTGCCGCTTAATGCAATGCTCTCTTCAATTATTATACCATGACCGAAATTTTGTGTCAACGCAAAAATCCCCTTGCCGGACCGTGAGTTGTCAGCAAGGGGACTCCATTTCTGTATTTTCAAACAAAAGCCTGATTACTCAGCAGCATTAAGCTTCTTAGCGAGCTGAGACTTCTTTCTTGCAGCCTTATTCTTGTGCATAAGACCATGTGCGCAAGCCTGATCAACCTTCTTGATAGCTACCTTGATAGCCTCTGCCTTATCAGCAGCACCTGTTGTGCAAGCGATATCAGCCTTCTTGATAACTGTCTTGAGATTTGACTTTCTTGCCTTGTTAGCAGCAGCCTTTGTTGCGTTAACCTTAACTCTCTTCTTTGCAGATTTAATGTTTGGCATTTTGTTACACCTCCTGTATTTGTCCGCGGATAATCCGCAGCCCGATTCATATAATATAAGCACACGATAACGTATGCTCCGACAGCTGCAACGCACAGCTGCCATACTGAGACAGTTAATATTATAGCATTTATTGCCGGAAATTGCAATAGGCAAATTGAAATAATAACTTATAGTTTCAGAGAATAATTAGAGCATTTTTCACAATCGCAGACGAAATGGAGGAATTTATGTCTTTACGCTCAGACCTTGCAGTTGAACTGATGCACCCCGATGACCTGCCTGATGGTGTTACTGTCAGCCGCCGCGGTAAGGCTTTCCGTATAACCGATATCGTCATAGAGAACGATAACTGCCGTGATACTCTCGGCAAAGGCAAAGGACGGTACATCACCCTCGAAGGCGGAAGCCTCAGCCGTTTTGCCGACAATTACGAGGATATGGCAAATGAGCTTGCAGACGAGCTCCGCAGACTGATTCCGGACGGAGCGGTCCTCGTTGCCGGACTTGGCAATCGCGATATAACCCCCGACGCGATAGGTCCGCGAATCGCTGAAAAGGTACTTGCCACACGTCATCTGCAATACGAGCCGGACTGTGCCGAAGAGGAATTCTTCTCATCGCTGAGACAGGTATGTGCTCTCGCCGGCGGAGTTATGGGACAGACAGGAATCGAAAGTGCCGAACTTATCAGGTCGATATGCCGGGAAATAAAGCCTTCCGCAGTTATTGCCGCAGACGCTCTCGCCTGCTCCGACATAAGCCGTCTCGGCACGACTATACAGATTTGCGACAGCGGTATCTCCCCCGGAAGCGGAGTTTCCAATGCACGGCGCGAGCTTTCTCATGAACAACTCGGAATCCCTGTGATAGCTGTCGGAGTCCCGACTGTTGTCGATATGCACACGATAGTCCGCAGTCTTACAGGTACTGATATCGACAGTGACCTGCCTAACATGATGGTGACTCCGCGTGATATCGACCGCCTCACAGAACGTGCCTCACAGCTTATCGCATTCGGCATAAATCTCGCTCTACAGCCTACTCTAACATTCAGCGACGTGCAGGGACTGTTCTGAAATAAAAAACAAAGGGCGCATAAAGCGCCCTAATAAGTCATTAATAAGCCTTGCCCCAGTAAACCATGTGCTTAGCAGGTTTTCCACAGCAAACGCAAACATCTGAGAGGTGCTCCTGCTCGAAGGGAATGCAGCGTGAACCGACACCAGTTTTTTCCTTGACCTCGTCCTCGCAGGCTTCATCGCCGCACCACATAGCCTTGATAAAGCCGTCGCCCTGTTCGAGAGCCTTGTTTATCTCATCGAGAGATGTGCAGGAATAGGTTCTCCTATTGCGGTTATCGAGAGCCTTCTGATACATACCGTCGTGAGCTTCTTTGAGCTTCTGAGCAGCAGCTGTTTCGAGTTCATCGAGGGATACTGTGACCTTCTCGCCGTTCCAGCGTGAAGCGATAACGCACTGACCAGCCTCAATATCCTTAGGACCTATCTCAACACGTATCGGAACGCCCTTCATCTCGTACTCAGCGAACTTCCAGCCGGGAGAGTTCTCACTGTCGTCGAGCTTTACGCGCAGGCCAGCCTTTGCAAGGCGCTCTTTCAGCTCGTTAGCCTTATCGAGGACACCTTCCTTATGCTGTGCGATAGGGATAATAACTGCCTGTATAGGTGCAACAGCGGGCGGAAGAACAAGACCGTTGTCGTCGCCGTGGGTCATGATAACGCCGCCGATGAGACGTGTAGAAACGCCCCAGCTTGTCTGGTGGGGATTAACGCGCTTGTTGTCTTTATCGGTGTACTCTATCTCGAAAGCCTTCGCAAAGCCGTCGCCGAAATAGTGTGAAGTACCTGCCTGAAGAGCCTTACCGTCGTGCATAAGAGCCTCGATAGCGTAAGTTGAAACAGCTCCTGCGAACTTGTCGCTCTCAGTCTTCTTGCCCTTTACAACAGGCATAGCAAGAGCTTCTTCGCAGAACTGTGCGTATAGGTTGAGCATACGCTCTGTTTCTTCAACAGCCTCTTCAGCAGTAGCGTGGATAGTATGGCCTTCCTGCCAGAGGAATTCTCTTGAGCGGAGGAAAGGGCGAGTAGTCTTTTCCCAGCGAACAACGCTTACCCACTGGTTGTAGAGCTTGGGAAGGTCACGGTAGGAGTGGACTATATTAGCGTAGTGCTCGCAGAAAAGAGTCTCGGAAGTAGGACGTACACAAAGTCTGTCCTCAAGCTTTTCACTTCCGCCGTGAGTTACCCATGCAACTTCGGGAGCAAATCCCTCAACGTGGTCTTTTTCCTTCTGGAGAAGGCTCTCGGGGATAAACATAGGCATACAAACGTTCTCGTGACCTGTAGCCTTGAACATACCGTCAAGTATATGCTGGATATTTTCCCAGATAGCATAGCCGTAAGGTCTGATAACAAGACAGCCCTTTACGCTGGTATACTCAACAAGCTCTGCCTTTTTGCAGATATCGGTATACCACTGTGCGAAGTCCTCGTCCATAGAGGTAATCGCAGTTACCATTTTTTTATCTTTTGCCATAAGAAGTCCTCTTTTCTAAATAATAACATAGATGTATACATTATATCACCTATCGCCGGAAATGTCAACAACAGCAAAACTTGTTTGACGTGCTGCCTTAATATTGACAATTGAAGCGTGAAATGTTAAAATGATATTGACTTGAACAGTGAAATAAGACTGCTGTTCGTGAGAGGGGAAATAACTATGAAAAAAATCACAAAAGCATTGGTGGCGTTTGCGTCATCAGTAACTGTAGCGGTATCGGCAACAGGCGCTGTCCTTCCTGCATATATCGCTCCCGCACAGAATGCTCTTGCAGTTGACGAATGCAACGACGACTGGCTCCATGCAGAGGGCAGTAAGCTCTATGACATGAATGGCAATCAGGTATGGCTCACAGGTGCAAACTGGTTCGGCATGAACTGTACCGAGAACGTTCCGCACGGACTCTATGCCCGCGATGTTGACGATATGATGAAGAGTATCGCTGACCACGGAATCAACATCATCCGCTTCCCTATTTCTACAGAGCTTCTGCTCTCATGGATGGACGGTGAACCGCTCCCTGTTTCTTCTGTTCAGGCAAGCTACAACCCGCCCAAGGACGAAATCGGCGAGGACGGAACTGTAACTCCCGCAGGCAAGTACGGCAATATCAACAGAGACTTCGTTCAGGCTGACGGCAAAACTCTCAAGAACTCTATGGAGATATTCGATATAATCATGGGCAAGTGCAAGAAATACGGCGTTAAGGCTCTTATCGACGTTCACAGTCCCGCTTCGCACAACTCCGGTCACAACTACAACCTCTGGTATTATGAGCCTACAGCAGAAGACTGCGACGGTATGGCTACAGGTCACTTCTCAAAGAAGGAGATAACATGGGACGACTGGAAGGACTCTATCACATGGCTCGCTGAAAAGTACGCAAACGACGATACTATCCTCGCTTATGACCTCAAAAATGAGCCTCACGGCAAACGCGGCTACGACGGAACCAGCTGTCCCTCAAATATGGCTAAGTGGGATAATTCAACCGATAAGAACAACTGGAAGTATTCCTCCGAGGAATGTGCCAAGTCTATCCTCAAAGTCAATCCCCACGCCCTTATCCTTATCGAAGGTATCGAGCAGTCACCTATGTTCGACAGGGGAAGCGACTGGAATACACCCGATAAATTCCAGCCTAAAGAAGGCGAGGAAAAATGGTACGGTGCATGGTGGGGCGGAAACCTCCGCGGTGTAAAAGACCTCCCCGTACTTCCGACTTCAGGTCAGATAGTCTACTCTCCCCATGACTACGGTCCGTCAGTTTATGCACAGTCATGGTTCGCAAAAGACTTCGATACCGATACTCTTCTCAAAGATTACTGGTACGACACATGGGCTTACATAAACGACAAGGACATCGCTCCACTCCTTATCGGTGAATGGGGCGGTCACATGGACGAGGGCAAAAACCAGAAATGGATGGGTCTTCTCCGCGATTACATGATAAAGAACCACATCAATCATACTTTCTGGTGCCTCAACCCTAACTCCGGCGATACCGGCGGACTCCTTGATACTCAGTTCAATAACTGGGACGAGGATAAGTACGGTCTCTTTGAACCGTCTCTCTGGCAGACATCAACTTCCGGAAAGTTCATCGGTCTCGACCATCAGACTGCACTCGGTGAGAACGGTTTATCTCTTAACGAATTCTATTCAAGCTATTCAAGCTCTGAGGGAAGCAATATAAACGGCGGTACTAAGGGCAACGGTCAGATCGTAAAACCCGACGGCACTACTACTTCCTCCACCTCCCCTAAAACTACTACAACCACTTCTACTACCCAGTCCTCCGGAACTGTTCCTACTACTAAGCTCGTATACGGCGACGCTAACCTCGACGGCAACGTAACTATCGCCGACGCAACAGCTATTCTCCAGTATATCGGCAACAAGGACAAGTATAAGTTCGACGACAAGGCTCTCTTAAACGCTGACTGCTATAACCCCGGCGACGGTGTTACCGGCAAGGACGCTCTCGCTATTCAGCGCCTCGACGCTAAACTCATCAAGTCTCTTCCGGAAATTCCTTCTAAATAATAACAAAAGGAGATGTCTCAGTGCATCTCCTTTTTTACATATAAAAAGTACCTCTGCATTGCAAAGGTACTTTAAAAGCGATAATGTGATTATCTCTTGCTGAACTGAGGAGCACGACGAGCAGCCTTGAGACCGTACTTCTTTCTTTCCTTCATTCTCGGGTCACGAGTGAGGAAACCAGCCTTCTTAAGAGTAGGACGGAGCTCAGCGTTGAACTCGAGGAGAGCTCTTGAAACGCCGTGTCTGATAGCACCAGCCTGACCTGTTACGCCGCCGCCTGCAACAGTGCAAACGATGTCGAACTTGTCGAGGTTGTCAGTAAGAGCGAGAGGCTGACGAACGATGAGCTTGAGAGTCTCAAGACCGAAGTAATCGTCGATACCTCTGCCGTTGATAGTAACGTTACCTGAACCGGGGATGATTCTAACTCTTGCAACGGAGTGCTTTCTTCTGCCAGTTCCGTAGTAGTATTTTACTTTTGATTCGTACATTGTAAAGCGCCTCCTTATTATAATTCGTAAGCAACAGGCTTCTGAGCTGTCTGCTTGTGCTCTGCGCCCTTGTAAGTTCTGAGTCTCTTGAGCTGAGCTCTTCCGAGTGAGTTATTAGGGAGCATACCGTTTACAGCGATAGTCATAGCTCTGTCAGCCTGATCAGCCATCATGTCCTTGTAAGAAATGGACTTGAGACCGCCGATCCAGCCTGTGTGCCAGTAGTACTTCTTCTGTTCGAGCTTCTTACCTGTAAGGATAGCCTTTTCGCAGTTGATGATGATAACATGGTCGCCGCAATCTACGTTAGGAGTGTAGGTGGGCTTATGCTTACCTCTGAGGATGTGAGCAGCCTTAGCAGCTACGCGTCCGAGAGGCTTTCCCTCAGCGTCGAGGATATACCATGTACGGCTTACTTCAGCCGGTTTTGCCAGTGTAGTTGACATAATGTTTTCCTCCGTAATATTTATTTTGGTCGGGGAACGTATCCGAGTTCCCGACAGTGCAAGACTAATTATAACTTAAACTCAGGGACTTGTCAAGGGGTTTTCGTATTTTTTTTCAATCTATACATCACTTTCTCTTTGATTCTCTTTGTTTTTCTCATTTTCTCTCACGTTCTCATGCTCTGTTTCAGAAAAACGCCGACGAAGATTCGGACTTATCATCGCATAAAAATGTAAAATAAGACGAATTGCAGGGATGCCCATTGGGAATCTGCATACATTTTTTGCTTAATCATACTTTTCTACAAGTTTAAAGGACTGCCAAAGCAGTCCTTTCAGAGTGTCAAAAAAGTCCAATTTCATAGCCCCCTTTGGCGGTTTCGCAGGATACCGAATATGTACCGTAAATTTACGGCTCGGTAGCCCACAAATTCCGCTAAGGGAAGCACTCTAATGTGCGCCCCTACAATTGTGCTATTTTTTGTTTGTATGTGTAGGGGCGAACACTGTTCGCCCGAAAAATTTTACTTCAAATCCAGTTTTTTCAGTATCAAATTGATGTCCCAGCATTATTATAATATCAGCCTCTTGCCTTTTTGAAAAGCCAGAGTCCGCCCATTCCTGCAAAAGCGTAGGAAGTAAGCAGATTGAAGAAATATTTTCCGTTCATTCCTGCAACTCCGAGGGTTCTGTGGAAATTGGAGAAGAATTCGCCGAAAGTTCCCTTTGTAAAGCCGTAAGTACTCATCATTTCCTTGTCGATTATCTCATCGACATCGCCGGCAGAAAGTCCGCCTGCTTCTCCAAGCGAGTAAAGACTTTCACGCGTTTCACTCATATACTTTGCGAAGTAGTCCGCGAGTTCCCACGACCACACTACGCGCTCTGAAAAATACACAGCAATCACAACTACGGAAAGGCATATCACAAGTCCCCACACTTGCGGAATTATACTATCCTTAGTCATGAATGTGTACCCCGCAACTACTCCTGCCGCAAGGATAGCGCCGCATATAGCCGCAACGAATCCTATCCTGCCGATTATTATCCACAGCAGAACACCGGGTATGGCACCGACCATGGCGCCTATCAGTCCCTTGACTGCTTCAAGGACCACCGAATCATTTCCCGTAGAATAGGACGAGAAGTGTTCCGCCGATGAAACCGGTTCAGGGATCGGCACATCATCCCATGCTGTGTCGTAGGTGGATACCGCATTTGCGGTTGACGTGTCCGACTGTGTACGTACCGGTGAGTTGATGTCGTTCATGAGATTCTCCATGATCAATTCCTCCTTTTCGTGAACGGTCGATATATGCTTATCAAACCTGCCACATATATTTTTCATATATTATAGCACACAAAAACAGAATTGTAAAGAGTTTTTGAATAATTTCTGTATATAATTTTAATAATCCTGATAATTTGTCTATCAAAAGTAAATGAAAAACCGGACTTAGTAAACACCTTAGTCCGATTTTTCGTCATCTTCTGTTTTAGTTTCTTCCGCCGGAAGTATTTCTATTATCACCTTTTCGACGTTTTGCTCATTGACCTCCGCTGCCGTAAGACGGAAAATGCCTTTTTCAGCGGTCTCTCCAGCCTCGGGGATATGTTCAAGAAGCTCAGTTATCCAGCCGCCTACGGTCGAATACTCGCTCTCTATCATGTCCTCATCGAATTCAAGCATTTCGAGAAGGTCGCTGATATTGAGGTCTCCGGCAGCTTCGTATCTGCCGTCGGGGAGTTTAACTATATTGGTAATTATCTCGTCGTCCTCGTCGTATATTTCGCCGACAAGTTCCTCAATAATGTCCTCAAGGGTAATTATTCCCTTTGTGCCGCCGTACTGGTCTGTTACTACGGCAAGGTGCACCTTCGACCTCTGCATGAAACGCATTGCCTCGCTGATAAGCTGAGTATCCGCGATATGCGGTACTTCCTGTACTATTCCGTGAATGTCGTATTTTCCCTCAACGAGCATTTTGAAGAATGCCTTGTTCGTTATCATTCCCACGATATTATCAAGACTCTTTTCGTAAACCGGCAGACGCGAATACATCTCACGG
This sequence comes from uncultured Ruminococcus sp., assembly GCA_900315975.1. The sequence goes on along the minus strand of ONBA01000006.1, from coordinate 82,431 downwards.
CTGAAAAGTTCCTTTATCTCGTCGATAGTTGAGTTTATCTCCGCACCTATTATCTTAACTCGCGGAATGAGTATCTCATCGACCGTTATCTCGTCAAATTCAAGCGCACTCTTTACAAGTTCACTCTCCTGTTCCTCGATAACTCCTTCCTCTTCTATCTCGTCTATCATGTATTTCAGCTCGTCCTCGGTTACGGTGGGGGCTTCGTCGCCCTTTGAGAATACCGATGAAAGCAGATTCAGTGCAAGCACAAGCGGTTTCAGCACGATAACGAGAGCGGAAAGCGGAGAAGCGAATGCGAGGGCTATTTTCTCCGCATTCTTTTTCGCGTATGATTTTGGCAGAACTTCACAGAATACAAGTACAAGAACCGTTATCACGGCTGTCGAGATACCCGCTCCCTTACTGCCGAAAATGCTAACAAAAAGCAGTGTACTCACGGACGATGACGCAATATTGACGATATTGTTTCCTATCAGTACCGCCGTAAGCACCTCGTCAAAGCGGTTTGCAAGTTTCAGTGCCTTAGCAGCCTTTTTATTGCCCTGTGCCTCGTAATTCTTCAGGCGCAGCTTGTTTACGCTCGAATAAGCTGTTTCGGTACTTGAAAACAGTGCCGAAAACACCATCATCGAAATTACAAGGACAATTTTCCATATATCACTTTTTTCCATATTCATCCTTCCTGTCATGTCAGACAAGCTTATTCTATCACATTTTCATAAAAAGGTCAAGGTCACACAAGCACTTCCGGAGAATAGCGAATTAACGGCGGTTTTAACATAAACCTCAGCCGCAAAAGGCTGAAATCCGGCATTTTATAAATTGACATATCATTAATATAGTGATATAATAAAGTGTTGTCGGCATATTCTGACAACTAATAAACAAACAAATCGTAAATGAAAAAGGAGTTCAAAATGGAAAATATCACTGTTTTATTCAATGCTGCTGATAGCATGAAGGCAGCTATGTACATCGACCCTGCTTCAACAAGCCTTATCATTCAGATAGTTGCCGGCGTTGTTATCACTGTCGGAACTGTTCTCGGTATCTACTGGAGAAAAGTCAAGAGCGCTGTAAAGAAAAAGTCAGGCAGCGAGGACGAAACTCCTAAGGCTGAGATAAAAGGTGCAGAAGCCGGTAAGGACGTTATCACTGCTAACGACCTTCTTGACGACGACGATGACGACGAGGAATAATTACAGGAGAATATAAATGGTTGTAATAAGCTTTTTAGGCGATATCCTCGGAAAGGCAATGAGCTTTATATTCAACATCGTCGGAAACTATGGTCTCAGTATCATAATCTTCACCCTCCTTACGAAGGTGATCCTCTTTCCACTGAATATGGCTACTCAGAAGAACTCTATCAACATGGTTCGTCTCATGCCTGAGGAAAATGCCCTCAAAATCAAATATATAGACGATAAAGACAAGCTCGGTGAAGAGCAGCTCAAACTCTATAAGAAATACCACTACCACCCGCTGCTCAGCTCGGTTCCGCTTCTGATACAGATCCCGCTCGTCCTCGGACTTGTTTACGTTATGTATCACCCGCTTACATTTATCCACCAGTTCGACACAAGCATCATCGACCAGTTCAAGGACTGGCTCGCTCTCTTCTCAAATGAGGAGGCCCTCAAAGAAAACAACTATCAGCTTGAAATCGTAAGCCTCATAAAGCAGAACCTTATCCCAAGCAATCACCCGCTTCCGGAAATTCTCAGACAGTCGGCTGAAGAAATCCGCGACCTCAATACCATGTTCCTCGGTCTTGACCTCAGTAAGACTCCTTCGTTCAAGCATGACTATATACTGCTCAGTATACCGGTACTCTCAGGTGTCAGCGCATGGCTCCTCTGCGTTATCCAGAACCGCGTAAACGTTCTTCAGGTAGCTTCCGGAAACCTCAGCAAGGTTCTCTCAACAGCTCTCCTCATCGCTTTCTCGGTTTACTTCTCATTCATCGTTCCCGCCGGAGTTGGTCTTTACTGGATTTTCGGCAACCTCTTCGCAATACCTTTCATGTTCCTCTACAACATCTGTATGCCGCCTAAGAAGTACATCGACTACGAGTACCTCAAAAAGATGAACGAGCAGCGTATAGAAAAAGAAAAGCAGCATAAGAAGTACAGCTCCCGCGAAAAGGCTGATTATAAGAAGTTCTTCGAGGTAAAGGACATGAAGCTCATGTTCTACTCTGAGTCAAACGGCTTCTATAAGTACTTCAAGGGCATGATCGACTACATCTGTGAAAACTCTGACCTCGATATCCACTACGTTACAAGTGACCCCAACGATAACATCTTCAAGGACGAACGTCCTCAGATACACCCCTACTACGTAGGCACCGACAGATACCTCGTTCCGCTTTTCATGAAGCTTGAATGCGATATGTGCGTAATGACTATGCCCGACCTTGAAAAGTACCACATCAAGCGTTCGCGCGTAAAGAAAGACGTTGAGTACGTTTTCGCGTGCCACGGTATGGGAAGCATCGCTTCCTCCTACAGAAAGGGAGCACTCGACTGGTTCGATACTATCTTCGTACCAAGCGTTGACCAGTTCAATGAGATACGCGCTGCCGAGGAAATATACCAAACTCCTAAGAAGTGCCTCGTCGAAACCGGCTATCCACTTCTCGACGATATGCTCGACGAGTATAACAAGTCCGAGCACCCTGTGAACAAGATTCCAAAGATACTCATTGCTCCTTCATGGCAGGCTGACAACATCATCGACCTCTGTATCGACGACCTCCTCAGTGAGCTCAGCAAGACTGATTATGAGATAATCCTTCGTCCCCATCCTCAGCAGGTGCGTCACGAACCTGAAAAGTTCGACCTCCTCAAAGAAAAGTTCAAGGATAAGAAGAATATCACCGTACAGACCGACTTCTCATCAAACAACCCCGTACTCGAAGCCGATGTTCTCATAACAGACTGGAGCGATATCTCGTTTGAGTTTGCATTCGTTACAAAGCGTCCTGTACTCTTTATCAACACACCTATGAAGATAATGAATCAGGAATACGAAAAGATAGGCATACCGCCAATAACCCTCACAATTAGAACTGTTATCGGCGAAGCTCTTGAAACAAATGAACTCGGCAAGACCAATGAAGTGATAGACAAGATGCTCCGCGAGCGCGAGGAATATTCCAGAAAAATATCCGAAGCATATAAAGAACACGTTTACAATATCGGCAAGAGCACTAAGCTCTGCGGCAAATACATCATCAAGCGCCTTAACGGCTAAAAAAAGCTCCGTTTTCTTTAAAGGGAAACGGAGCTTTTTGCTTGTAGGAAAAGTACGGCTAAACCGGTTTATCCGGCAAGTCCGGAAACTGTGAAATCAACTTCTATAGTTGTCCACTCATTGAATTCATTTTCATCGACCACATTTGCGCTGTACTGTGCAAACAGCTCATTCGGCTCTGTACCATTATAAAGCGGTCCCTCCGCTGTACGCGAGTCCACAGGCGGTTCAGACTTCCATGAATTAAAGAGCATTGCTCTTGTTTCAACACCGTCGTCGGTTGAAGTGTAAGCCTTTGCTTTCAGTCCGATATCCCTGCCGTCAACTCTTATCGCATTGACTGTTATAACTGCTCCAGGGAGCTGAGTTTCGCCGTCTTTTATCGAAACCGCCATAAGCTTGATTCCCATAGGAGTATACTGGTCATCGGTGTCACTCGTTGTTGCAAATCTGAAACCGTTTGTATCTGCTGTAACACTTACGGTATAGTCTCCGTTTCCGGTAATATGGGCAACTCCGGCATTGAAGGCAAGCTGATTCTTATCTTCCTTTTCGTTCCACTGTTCACCAAAGTATTTTATCCAGTTCTGCTTATCAATAATTGAAATAAATGCATCTCCGGAAGCAGCAGCAATGTTGTCTTCAAGCTGAACACCTTCAAGGTCTACAGCTGCCTCACCTACAGAAGCAGGCTCAGTAACTTCGACATGGTCAGGCTCGGACTTATCCTTGCTGCCGCATGATGTAAATGCGCTTATAAGCATAGCAGATGCCGCGATTCCGGCAATTATCTTTTTCATATTATCCACCTTTTTTTCATATTATAGCAAACGGCAAAAACTTTTGGAGTTTGCTATTTACCGATTGCAGGGAGCAAATCTTCGATTTGCGTATCTGCAAGGCACTTTAAATCCATATTATAGCCAATATCAAATTCATTTTGACGTTGACTATAATATATATCATTTTAATTCATATACACTGATTTGTCAAGCGTATCCGTCTTTCACAGCTACACTATTGACATAAAAATTGCCGGAGTTTAACGTTCCGGCAGTTTTTGTTTTAACGTGCGTCTCACGATACGTTTGAGACGATTACAGGTATCCTGCGGAAAATCGGTCACGAACAGCAGCGCCTGCTCATGTGCCTCCTCACGCGGAAGCTTCAGAAATTTGTGAAAGAACAGATAGACCTCATCAAAGCCTGAAAAAAGCTCTCCTACAACGTCCTTGCCTTCGGGGGTGAGTATAACACCGCTGCTGTAGTCCTCGTAGACAAGTCCTGAATCAGCAAGGCATCTCAGCATTTTGCTAACGCTCGGTCGCGATACACCGAGGTGACGCGCAATGCTCACGCTTTTTATCTCCTTGCTGCTTTCCGAAAGTTCTTTTATAGCTATAAGATATCTTATCTGTCCGGCGCAGAGTTTCATAAAAATGCTCCTTTACTTATCGGTATCAATGAGATTCCAGTAGCCTTTGAGATAGATAACGCCTGAAATTATCGTGAGAACGGTAGATATCCATATAAGCACCGGTATCAGCCAGTCGTTTACAATGCCGCAGAATACAGCAGGGAAGCTGAAACCGAAGTCGTTGCAGGCACTAAGCCATACAAGTGCAGTTATTATTGCGACCATAGTGAATGCAGTTTTCAGCTTGCCCCACATTCCGGCAGCAACAACTATTCCACTGTTTGCGGCGAGAAGTCTCAGACCCGATACCATGAATTCTCTTGCACTGATTATAATGAGCGGTATCGCTCCAACTTTTATATCCGGTATTTCAACGAATACCGCAAGTGCCGCAAGGACGAGCACCTTATCAGCGAGCGGGTCAAGGAATTTTCCGAAATTTGTTACAAGATTACGGCTTCTTGCTATTTTGCCGTCAAGGGCATCAGTAATGGAAGCTGCGCTGAATATGACCAGTGCCGCAAGGTAATGGCAAGGGAACTTCCAGTACATACAAAGCAGGAAGAACGGTATCAGGAACACTCTCAAAAGCGTCAGCTTATTAGGCAGATTCATTCTGCTATCACCTCTCCTATCAGGTCGTAATCGAGTGTATCGGTCACGCGTATTTTTACATACTCACCGACTGTGAGCGGCTTTTCAGAGGTGAAGAACACCTTGCCGTCGATATCGGGAGCATCGCTTTCAGTTCTTCCGAACCAGCATTCGCCGAATCGGTCAAAGCCTTCAACTACTGCCATGAACTCCTTATCGAGCTGTTTTTCGTTGTTTTCAGCACTTACAAGCATCTGCTGCTCCATGATTATATCAGCGCGGTGAGCGGCAGTTTCGGGGTCTATCTGGTCGGGGAAGTCGTAAGACTTCGTGCCGTCTTCACGCGAATAAGCAAAGCAGCCGAGTCTGTCGAAGCGGACACGCTGAACGAATTCAGCCAGTTCATTGAACTGCTCCTCAGTTTCGCCGGGGAATCCGGTAATGAGCGTAGTACGAAGGATAACTCCCGGTATTTTTTCGCGGATATGGCTGAAAAGTGCTTCAAGCTTACCGGTGTCGCCCCAACGGTTCATGCGGCTGAGTATATCTCCGTTGCAGTGCTGAATAGGTATCTCAAGGTATTTCACAAGTTTTGGCTCACTTGCGATAGTATCGAGAAGTTCATCGGTTATGCGCTCAGGGTAGCAGTAAAGGGTACGTATCCACCTGAGCTTTTCTATCCTGCACAGCTCACGCAGCAGCTCCGGCAGTTTAGATTCACCGTAAAGGTCCTCGCCGTAGCGTGAGGTATCCTGTGCGATGACTATAAGCTCGGTAACGCCGTTATCCGCAAGCCAGTTTGCTTCCTTCAGGACGTCCTCCATCGGCACACTGCGGAACTTTCCGCGTATCTGCGGTATAGCGCAGTAGGTGCAGCAGTTAGAGCAGCCTTCAGCTACTTTAAGGTATGAAAAGAACGGCAGTGTTGATATTATTCTTCCGCCCGAAAGCTCCGCATCGAGCTTAGGCGAGAATCTGAGGACACGCTCGTCCTTCATCACTTCATTGAGTACATCAACGATATCCTTTGTATCGCCGATGCCGATAACTGCGTCAGCCTCCGGAAACTGCTCCGAAATCTCGTCCTTGTATCTCTCAACGAGGCAGCCTGTAATGACTATTTTCCTGAGAGTACCGTCCTCCTTGAGCTTTGCAAGTTCGAGGATAGTTTCGATAGCTTCTTCCTTTGCCGACTGTATAAATCCGCAGGTATTAACTACCGCAACGTCAGCAAGTCCGGGCTCGGTAACAAGTTCAAATCCACTTTTACGCAGCTTATACAGCATTCTCTCGGAATCCACAAGATTTTTCGAGCAGCCGAGAGATACCATTCCAACCTTGATAGGCATTGTCATTCCTCCGCATTATCAGCGTTCTCGAAGTATTCCTTCACAGCCTGATTTATCTCATCAAAGCCATATCCATAGCGGACAAGAGCGCTTTTGACTTTTTCTATAGATTTTCTGTCGCTGCTGTCTGAGAGTAAGCGGTAATGCTTAGTCCTGAGCAGCTCTGCGAGATTTTCGCCGAATGCAGACCTGTACTGTTCAAGAGCTTCCTCCGCGACATTGTCGCTCAGACCCTTCATGAGCAGTTCTCTTTTAGCACGTCTGAAACCGTATTTTCGTGTCTCGACAAGCTTACGCGCTAATTTTTCGGCATAGCGACTGTCGTCGATTATCCCTGCCCTTGCAAGCTTTTTCACAACTTCAAGGCAGAGTGATTCGTTTTTATAAGTCTTTACGAGCTTCTGATAGATATCTTCCGCCGAATAATCGCGGTAATCGAGACAATACAGCGCATACTGATATGCCCGCCGGAAGTTTGAGGCGTAGATTATCTTTTTCAGCTCATCGCGTTCAAGCTGCATACCGCTCCGCAGACCGTAGTCCGCGATGATATCAATGTGCAGATACAGCTTTCGCTCATAGTCAAGCTCGACCTCATAGGTCGTGCCCTTGTACTTTTTAAGCGAGGTTATCTCCATTACTCTTCAGCAGGAGTGAACTCCTCAAAGTCCTCGTCGATATTTGCGAGGATATCGCTGTTGTCAGAAGGTGCGGCACTCTCTCCGCCGGAAACAGCTTCAGCAGCAGCATCGGCAGCCTTGCTCTTCTTGTCAGCCTTTTTAGACGAAGCTGACTCCATTATCTCGTCCTTGCGTGCGAGTATCTGCTCCTCTATCTCCTTCATGAGTTCGGGGTCGCCTGCAAGGATCTCCTTGACGTTATCGCGTCCCTGACCGAGTTTCTGGTCCTTATAGCTGAACCACGAACCGCCCTTTTTGATGATATCGAGGTCTGTTGCGATATCGAGGACCTCACCTGTACGGGATATACCCGTTCCGTACATCATGTCGAACTCCGCTTCCTTGAATGGCGGAGCTACCTTGTTCTTTACGACCTTGCATTTTGTACGTGCACCGATTATCTGACTTCCGTCCTTGATGACCTCGCCCTTTCTTACCTCGATACGTACCGATGAATAGAACTTGAGAGCGCGTCCGCCGGGAGTAGTTTCGGGGTTGCCGTACATAACACCTATTTTTTCACGTATCTGATTTATGAAGATAGCAACGCAGTTTGACTTTGATATAGCCGCAGTGAGCTTTCTCATGGCCTGCGACATAAGTCTCGCAAGCTGACCTACGTGGAGGTCACCCATTTCGCCGTCGATTTCAGCACGGGTAGTCATAGCAGCGATAGAGTCGAGGACTATAACGTCGATAGCACCGGAACGGATAAGAGCTTCCGCGATTTCGAGTGCCTGCTCACCGCTGTCAGGCTGTGAAACGAGGAGGTCATCTATCTTAACTCCGAGAGCCTGAGCGTACACAGGGTCGAGAGCGTGCTCAACGTCGATGAAAGCAGCTTCGCCGCCGGCTTTCTGAGCCTGAGCAATAACAGAGAGCGCAACAGTAGTTTTACCTGAGCTTTCGGGTCCGTATATCTCGACGATTCTTCCCTTAGGAACACCGCCTATACCGAGCGCCATATCAAGTGTCATAGAGCCGGTCGGCACAGCGTCAACATTGAGTGTCTGCGTCTGTCCGAGGCGCATAACAGCACCTGCTCCGTACTTCTTTTCTATCTGCTTGATAGCACCGTCGAGGGCAGTTTTCTTGTCTTCCTTAGTCGTAACTTTTACGACAGCGGCTTTTTTTGCAAGTTCCTTTTTAGCCATTGTTTTCCTCCTGTTTCTGAGCGCAGACCGTGCGGATAATACCGCCGAGGTCGCGTGAAAAGTTAATATTTTCAAAGCCGTTTCCGGCAAGTATATTTTCTATTTTCTCGTGCTGACCCATACCGAATTCATAGCACAGCCAGCCGCCGCTTCTGAGAGATTTTTTCCATAGCGGAGTAAGTGCACGGTAAAAGTCGAGACCATCGTTTCCGCCTGCGAGTGCCATTTCCGGTTCGCGGCGCACTTCTGTTTGCAGCTCCGTCATTTCCTCAGCCGTGAGGTACGGCGGATTGCTTACGATAATGTCGAAAGTTCCGAGCTTTTCAGTGAGTTTCACGTCAAGAACATCTCCCTCGACCACGTTTACATCGGCTTCATTAAGCCTTATATTCTGTCTGAGGTAACCGAGTGCCTTCGGCGACAGCTCGACCGCAGTCACTTCTGCGGCAGGCAGTTCCTTTTTCAGCGTTACTGCAATACAGCCGCTGCCGGAACAAAGGTCAGCGATTTTCGGGGCACTGAGTTTGTATCCGCGGCACAGCCTTATGACATCGTCAATGAGAGTTTCCGTATCGGGGCGCGGTATGAGAACTCCTTCCCCGACTTTGAACGGATATCCCCAGAATTCCCACTCACCGAGTATGTACTGAAGCGGCTCGCCGCTTATGCGGCGTCTGACCATTTCACGGATACTTTTTTCGGTATCCTCGCGGACTGCTTCAAGCGGTCGGAAGAGCGGATTCTTATCGCCGAGACAGTCCTGAAAAATGCAGAGTGTATCGAATTCAGCGTCCGCTATACCGGCTTTTTCAAGCTGAGCGGAACACTCCTTATAAAATTCGCCAATGCTTACCATTTATCCTCAGTCCTGTCCTCGGGAATGCACGGAGTCATAGCCGCGATAGCTATTTCTATCATGCTGTCATCGGGCTCGCGTGTAGTTATGCGCTGCATAGCGAGTCCGGGAGCTGAAAGTATCTTTGTGAATATATTATCGTGGTTGCCTGCGAGTCTTATGAACTCATAGGATATACCGACAACAAACGGAAGTGCCGCAAGACTTATCAGTGAACGCTGCCACCATAAAAGTCCCTTCGGGACAAAGCACATTACAAATATTCCCACCAGCAGCACTATGAATATAAAGCTCGTACCGCAGCGCTTATGGAAGCGTGTCTGCTTGCGGACGTTTTCGATAGTGAGCGGAAGCTCCGCCTCGTGGCAGGCAATAGTTTTGTGCTCAGCGCCGTGATACATATACTGGCGCTTTATATCCTTCATAAGGCTCACGAGAGCCATGTAGCTGACAAAAATCGCTATCTTGACAATTCCTTCGAGTACCGAACGGAGTATGCCGTAGTCCTCGATGCGGGGGATAAAGCCGATGAGAAGCTTCGGCAGAAAGACGAAAAGTCCTACTGCGAGAACAACTCCCAGTACTGAGCCTATCGTCATCATGAGGTCGAAGAATCCGCCTGAGCTTTTCTCGTCAGTCTTGCCTTCTCCGGACTCTTCCTCGTCCTCCGGCATCTGCTTTTCAGCGGACTTCATCGTGTATTTGTAGCCTTTTATGAGCGATGTAACAAAGTTGAAGCATCCTCTCACAAGGGGAACTTTTCTGTACCACGGTGCATTCTTTCCGTTATTCTCGTCCCAAGTTTCAAGGTCGATAGTACCGTCGGGAAGTCTGCACGCCATCGCGCCATTATTCGGACCAAGCATCATGATTCCCTCAATAAGCGCCTGACCGCCTATCTTAGACTTGAACTTTTCCCCTGATTGATTCTTTCCCATATATCATTCTCGATTCTCAGTTATTTGTTTTTGCCGGAAGAGATATCTCTACTGTAGTACCCATGCCTTCACCCGGACTTGAAATGTCCATAGTACCACCGTGCATGGCTATTATCTCATCTGCGACCGCGAGACCGATTCCCGAACCGCGGCGTGTATGGTTCGCCTTATAGAACTTTGTCTTTACCTTTGCGAGGTCGGAACTCTTGATTCCGCATCCGGTATCAGTTACGGAAACGATAACGCTGTTTTCCTTCTCGCAGGCTTTTATCGTGACAGTATCGCCGGGAGAAGAGTACTTCACAGCATTGTCGATGATATTGATGAAAACCTGACGAATGCGGTTCTTATCGCCGTAAACGAACGGAAGCATTTCCGGTTCGTCGTAGATTATCTTTATCTGCTCACGGCGAGCCTTGTCACTGTAAATCAGCACTGCGTCGCCGAGTTCGGCAAGGATATCCATATTTGCATTCTGCAAGGTGAAGTGACCGTTCTGCATACGCGAGAAGTCGAGGAGTTCCTCTACCATCTGCGACAGACGCTCAGTCTCGTTGACGATAACTCCGACACCTTTTTTCATTGTATCGGGATTTTCTCCGCCATCGACCATGAGAGTCTCCGCCCATCCTTTTATAGCGGTAAGGGGGGTTCTCAGCTCATGCGACACCGACGAAATGAACTCATTCTTCATCGCTTCCGCAGACGATAACTCGTCTGCCATGTGATTTATTGCGGTGCACAGCTCTCCTATCTCGTCGTCGCTGTTATTAGCGATACGTACCGAGAAATCGCCCATTGCGAACTTTCGCGTGATACCGCTTATCTGCCGTATCGGTCGGACGATAGAGCCTGCGAAATAGAGTCCGGTCACGACTATTATGAGTATGATAGAGCCGCATACGACCGTTACCAGCAGTATGTAGCCTTTTATAGTGTTGTCTATCTCCGTAAGCGACGTTACCATTCGCACGGAGCTGTATTCGCTGTTGAAGGAGGATATCGGCATCGACACCGCGAGTACCTTCTCGCCGCCGTGAAGTCTGCCGATCCAGCTTCCTTCGCCTGTTTCCATAGCCTTTTCGTAATCGGGCATGAGCATATCGCCGTCAGGTGAAAATCCCGACGATGTAAGAACAACTCTGCCCTTTGCGTTGATAGCCATGAGTTCTATTTTGTCCTTCTCGTTGAAGGTTTCAAGCGTGTTTCTTATCTCCGCCGAAAAGTTTGCGGAGCTGTCCTGCGAATGAATACTCAGAACACTCGTCACGGCATTCAGCTTTGAAACGAGGTACTGTTTCGCAGAGTTGTAGTAGTAGCTCTGAATAGCGTAGATTACGACCATCTCAATAACAAGCAGGGCAAGTATGATAATGCCGAGGTTATTGATTATCCAGCGCTTAGTGATACTTTTTTTAGCCATTACTGCATATCATTCCACTTGTATCCGTATCCCCATATCGTAATGATATACTTAGGACTTGAAGGTTCTTCTTCTATTTTCATGCGGATACGTCTGATATTTACGTCGACTATCTTATCGTCGCCGTAGTAGCTCTCGCCCCATATATGATTGAGTATACTTGCGCGGTCGAGAGCGGTATTTTTATTATTCATGAAGTATTCAAGTATCTGATACTCTACCTGAGTAAGCTCGATAGGAGTGCCTTCCTTTGTGACGGTACGGCTTTTCAGATTGAGCACAAACGGACCCGACTCTATCACTGACTGCTTCTCATTCTTGATAAAGCTCATGCAAACACGGCGGTAGATAGCGTCTACGCGGGCAGTAAGCTCGGAAGGTGAGAAAGGCTTTGTGATATAGTCATCAGCGCCTATCATAAGACCGCTGACCTTGTCCATTTCCTGTGTTCTTGCAGTAAGCATGATAATGCCGATAGTCGAGCTTTTCTCGCGTATCTTCTTGCAAACGGTAAAGCCGTCGATACCCGGCATCATGATATCAAGAAGGACTATATCGAAGTTGCCGTGTTCAGTCTCAAAGGTTTTGAGAGCCGCCTCTCCGCAGTTGACGTCTACGACATCGTAGCCGGCACGTTTAAGGTTGATAACGACAAATTCACGGATAGTATCCTCGTCCTCACAAATGAGTATACGTTTCAATCTATTTCACTCCTTTCGCCAGAGGCTCTTCCTCTGGACTAAGCAGGGGACATATTTCCCTGCGCCCAAAATCACGGGCATAATATGGACGGATATCATCCGCCCGCTCAGCTTTGAAGTTTTATTCAATAAAGCTGAACCCTATAGCCGCATCGCCGGAAGTTATCGAAAGACCGTCCTGCTTTTCGCCGGACTGCGGTATATAGGCAAGATACGACGATTCTCCCTTGGTTTTCAGGAGCATATAGCCGGTAGATATCCTGTCATCACGCGAGACCATATCCTCTGCACAGCATATGCGCAGAAGCTCTCTGCCGGCTTTTCCGCCGGAATATGAGCAGAATACCATCTCATCATTGATGGCATCGCGCTTGACAGTAACTTTCCCCTGCCATTTTTCAGGGAATACAAATACGTATCCCTCGCCGATGCTGTAATATGACGTATGCTTATGCTCAAGTGTGTCATTCGCGCCGATGCGCATCCAGTTGGTGAGCTTTATCTGTTCGCCCTCTGAAACGTCCTCATATCCGGGCGAAATGACCTGGACCGGTATTTCAAGTTCACCGTCGCCGTCGATATCATATGACGGACATCCCGATGGACGCAGAGTTGCAAATGATTCCTCAGCCGAGGAAAAGACCTTTTTCAGTCTGTTGTCCTCCATATAGACTATATCCGTCTGAATAGAGCCGGTACCCGATACCGCATCGATATAAAGACCAGTTTTGCCGTTAGGCAGTTTACCGTAGCTGAGACCGTCGAACTCTGTAAAAGCTCCACTCAGTTCACACGGACACTGGTGGTACTTTCCCTCTTTATCGAGCTGATATACCTCTGCGCCGGCGGGAGCACCGTTAGCCGAACCTGTCAGAAGCAGAAACTCATTTTTTTCATCGCCGTCGAGGTCGGTAACGTCCATGAAGGAGTAAGACTCCGAGAAAAAAGTGGGTGCGATATTTCCTTCCGTCTGATCGTAGTTATATACGGTCACGTTCTTCTCCGAGCGGTTTATAAGACTGCTTCCGATTATGAGGTTGACACGTTCATTGTCGCCGAGCTTTGATATCATGACCTTTTCTATCTCCGCACCGGCGGCGGCTGTATCACATACCGAGCGCCAGTTTCCGTCGTCCTGGTCGAGGACGTTTATGCGGAGAGTTATCTCGTCAACTCCGAGACCGTTTCTCTCATAGAAAACGACAGCCTCGTCAACACCGTCGCCGTCGATATCCTCGACTATAAACGCGGAGAGGTACTTACCCGATTTCGGATATTTAAGACTTATGTTCTGTCCGGTCGCTTCTGTAAGAGCGTGGTATATCTGCTCCTGCTGAGCACTCAGCTTAGGCGGTGCCATAAGATTATCGATACTTGAACCGAACGAACAGCCGGTCAGGAGTACCGGAGCGGCTGACAATGCCGCCGCTCTGAAAACGGACTGAATGTATTTCAACTTCTCATTCTCCGTTCGTGTTGATTATTCTCTCTCTTCGAGCTTTATGTACTCGTGCTCCTTGGCGATAGCCTTGTAAGCCGGACGTATTATCCTGTTGCCGGTGAGTATCTCTTCCATGCGGTGAGCCGCCCAGCCTGCCATTCTTGCAACAGCAAACAGCGGAGTAAAGAGTTCATCAGGGATACCGAGCATACGGTAAACGAGTCCGGAGTACATATCAACGTTTGCACACATCGTCTTGGCCGAGCCCTTTTCTTCGAGGAATATTTCGGGAGTAAGTCTCTCGATAGTTTCGAGGAGCTTGAACTCTGCCTCTATCTCCTTGCCCTTTGCAAGCTCGAAAGCCTTCTTTTTGAGTATAACAGCTCTCGGGTCGGATATAGTATATACAGCGTGACCCATACCGTAGATGAGTCCGGAGCCGTCGTTTGTCTCCTTGCGGAGAGTGCGGCGCATATAGTCAGCAACTTCGCCCTCATTATCCCAGTGCTTGATATTTGCTTTGAAGTTATCGAGCATATGGATGACCTGAAGGTTAGCACCGCCGTGGCGGGGACCTTTAAGAGAGCATATAGCCGATGAATAAGCCGAATATGGGTCTGTGCCTGATGAAGTGAGCACGCGGCAGGTGAATGTAGAATTGTTTCCGCCGCCGTGTTCAGCCTGAAGCATGAGAAGGCGGTCGAGCATCTGTGCCTCGTCCTTAGTGTACTGTCTGTCGGGACGGAGGAGAGAAAGTATACACTGAGCGGTATTTTCCTCATAGTTTATGGGGTGCATTATCATGCTTGCATTGTCGAATACACGGCGCTTTACCTGATAAGCGTTAGCCATGATGACAGGAAGCTTCGAGATAAGGCTTACGGCTGTACGCATCTCACTCTCGATGCCCTTGTTTTCGCACTCGTCGTCATAGGAATACAGAGCAAGTACTGAACGTGCAAGCTTGTTCATGATATTCTTTGACGGAGCCTTGAGTATCATATCCTCAACGAAACCTGTAGGCAGGTCGCGTTTAAGCGAGATATAAGTATTGAAATTCTGTAGTTCCTTCGGATTAGGAAGATGTCCGAACAGAAGGAGGAAGGTAGTTTCCTCATAGCCATAGCGGTCCTCTGCTTCAACATTTTCAACGAGGTCGTTGATATTATATCCGCGGTAGATGAGCTGTCCGGGAATAGGTTCAAGCTCGCCCTCGTTCATGAGGTAGCCGTGAACATTGCATATATTTGTAATGCCTGCCACTACGCCGGTGCCGTCGCTGTTGCGAAGACCACGCTTGACATGATATTTTTCATAGAGCTTTGGCTCTATAATGGAATTATCTTTAAGGTCCTTGCATAAACCTGTAATATTAGCGCCTGAAATGAATGACG
Organism: uncultured Ruminococcus sp.; assembly: GCA_900315975.1. Next base: position 67,223 of record ONBA01000006.1, on the reverse strand, counting down.
GCATACTATCACTCTCCTAAATATATTCACAATTAATTATACACCAATTTTATGTTTGTGTCAAATATATTTTATGTCTGGGGTAAGTGTTATGTACCGCATTTCCGGCAATATCCGACGCAAGGAGACAAAAGAATGAAAAAATATCTGTTTTCAGCATTGTTCATGGGTATCTCCATGGCTGTGATACCTGCTGTACCGGTCTGCTTTTCGGGGAAAGCGGCTACGGAAGAGGGAAAGTCCGTACATGAAGTCACATTGTCCGAGGTCAGTCTGCCGGATAATTCATACTCGTCCGAGCCATACCGCGTGCTCGACATTTCCACCGGCAAGATATCAGAAGTGCCTGTACGTGACTACGTAATCGGTGCTGTGTGTGCGGAGATGCCGGCTTCATTCGAGCCGGAAGCACTGAAAGCACAGGCTCTCGCGGCTCACACCTATGCCGAGCGTCAGCGTATCCGCGAACGCTCGGAGCCGACAGAAGGTCTCGGAGGTGCCGATTTCTCGAACGATACTGCAAAGTATCAGGGATATTTCGACGACGAAAAAATACGCCATTACTTCGGCGACAATTACGATGAATACTACGCAAAAATAAGTGCCGCCGCAGAAGAGGTACTGCCCTACATAATCACATACAACGATGAACCCATAATCGCGGCATTCTGTTCAATGTCCGCAGGAACTACCGAAAGTGCCGAAAATGCATGGGGTTCACCGGTAGACTACCTCGTCCCTGTTGACAGCAGTTTCGATAAGACAGCTCCGAAATATGAGGAAACAGTATCGTTCGACAAGGACTTTCTTCGCGGCAGACTTGAAAAGACTTTCGACGGCATTCAGCTCGGTGACGACATGACAAAATGGCTTACCGTCGCGGAAATATCCGATTCCGGAACCGTTCTAACTGTCCGCGCAGGAGATATGACCGTGAAGGGAAGCGATATCCGCGAAGCTCTCGGACTGCGCTCCGCCGACTTCGATATCACTTGCGACGGCGATGAAGCTGTGATAACTACGCGCGGCTACGGTCACGGAGTTGGCATGAGTCAGTACGGCGCTAACGCTATGGCGGCGGCAGGAAGTTCGTGGCGCGATATAATAGAACACTATTACCCCGGATGCAGTATTGATGAGGTAAAAAACTAAGCACTTGCTTTATCTGCGAAAAACTGTTATAATGTTAAGGCAATGAAAGGAGGCGGACATCATCAAAACTGTTGAGATTTTTTCCGACGGCGCGTGCAGTGGAAACCCGGGTCCGGGCGGATACGGAGTCGTACTGCGCTTCGGAAGTGCAGAAAAAGAGCTTTCAGGCGGAGAGGCTCAGACTACCAACAACCGCATGGAGCTTCTCGGAGTAATAACCGGTCTTTCTGCACTGAAAGAACCGTGTAAAGTAATACTCACTACTGACAGCAAATACGTCGTTGACAGCGTTACTAAAGGCTGGGTATACGGCTGGAAGAAGAAAGGCTGGATAAAATCAGACAAAAAACCTGCCCTGAACGTCGATTTGTGGGAAAGACTGCTGCCTCTGCTCGAAAAGCATGACGTTACTTTCGTTTGGGTAAAGGGTCACGCAGGTCACCCCGAAAATGAACGCTGTGACAGACTCGCTGTCGCTCAGCGTGACCTTTACAGTAAATAAAAAGTCCCCGGAAGCATATACTTCCGGGATTTTTTTATTCCTGTTCAGCTATTTTGTGCTGGGAAATTATCAGTCTGACTGTATTGTAGAGATAAGGTTTCAGCTCTGCGAGAGTACAGGGGTCTCTATAGAGAATCGCCGAATAGCAGGTAGACGACACAAGCTCTATTATCATGAAAAGCATTATCTCGGGGTCGCGGAATTTATACGGTGCTTCCGCAAGCATCATATCGTACACCTGTGAAAAATCCACATCATTATCCGAAGCGGGAGAGGTGAGTGCCGATTTGAAAACTCCCCAGCTGAGATTCTTGGAAATAAATGTGAGAAGCGACTGGTTTTCGTCCAGCTGATTGATGATATTGTCAACAATACGTATCAGCTTGTCCTCAAAGGATATATCGTTTATGTCACTGCCTATATCCTCCATTGCATTGAGAAAAATCTGGCTCGACTTGTGTGCAACAAGCTTATTGCGTATATCGTACTTATCCTTGAAATAGAGGTAGAAGGTACCCTTTGCAACACCGGCTTTTCCGGCAATATCCGAAATAGAAGTCTTGCTGAAGCCCTTGGTTGTAAAAAATTCAAATGCGGTCTTTAATAATGAAGACTCCTTCTGCTGTTTATTAACATCAACCTTGCCCATTATTATTCCTTCCTTTCGGCATGAAGAGTTTTTCACACTAAGAGCGGTAATACATCAGAGTTATTATATCGCATAAATAAGGCACTGTCAAGCACTCGAAACTGAACAACAGTCACGATTTTTCGGGTGCTGAATTGTGCAGGTATACAAATTTCTGACCGAAGGTCAATTTTTCTTCCGAAAGATATTGACTATCGGTCATTTTTGTAATATACTATCTATAAAGTCCGGTAAGTGAAACTTCCCCACTTCCGGAAATCCCTACAGAGAAAGGAACGATACTTATGCTAAGATTCGGTGAATTCATAGCTAAACGCAGAATATTCATACTCCTGACAGGCATCATTCTCCTGATACCCTCAGCTATAGGATACCTCAACACAAGAGTTAACTACGATATCCTCTCTTACCTGCCGAAGGATATCAATACAATGGTCGGTCAGGACATACTGATTGACGAATTCGGACAGGGCGGATTCTCATTTGTAATGGTCGAAGGCATGACCGAAAAGGAAATAGCCGATACCGCGGATAAAATATCCGGAGTTGAAGGTGTTTCAAACGTTGTATGCTACGAAACACTCACAGACCTTAACGTCCCGAAAGAGATACTCCCTCAGAAGGTGTATGATTTCTTCAACAATGGCGATAACACCCTCATGGCTGTATTCTTTGAGGAGTCTACCTCAGCTGACAAGACCCTCAACGCTATAGACGAAATGAGAGATATCACTTCTGAACAATGCTTTATCAGCGGAATGAGTGCCATCACAGCTGATATGAAGCACCTCTCCGACAGCGAATCAATAATCTATGCGATAATCGCAGTTATACTGACAAGTATAGTGCTTGTAGTCACTATGGACTCATTCCTTATACCGGTATTCTTCATGCTCAGCATAGGTATCGCGATAGTATGGAACCTCGGTACTAATTTCGCTATGGGCGAAATCTCATTCCTCACTCAGGCACTTGCACTTGTTCTACAGCTCGGTGTCACTATGGACTACTCCATATTCCTGTGGCACAGCTACAAGGAACAGCAAAACTACTTCCCTGACAGCAAAACCGAAGCTATGGCTCATGCAATAGCAACTACCGTTACATCGGTTGTCAGCAGTTCATTCACAACGGTTGCCGGCTTCCTTGCAATGTGCTTCATGAGCTTCACTCTCGGACTCGACCTCGGCATAGTAATGGCAAAGGGAGTTGTATGCGGTGTTATCGCCTGCGTAACGATTCTTCCGGCGATGATACTCATATTCGACAAGGCTATCGAAAAAACTTCTCACCGCGATTTTCTCCCCGCTTTTTCAAGGACTTCTTCCTTCATAGTAAACCATGCAGGAGTTTTCCTCACACTTGCGGCTGTGATTATTATCCCCGCTGTTTTCGGATATAATCACTACGGTGTATACTACAAACTCGACAGCACGCTCCCGAAAGACCTCGAAAGCGTTATCGCAAATACAAAGCTCTCGGAAGAGTACAACATGAACAGTACCCACATTCTCCTCGTTGACTCGGATATGGACGCTAAAACAGCGGCTAATATGCTCGATGAAATGGAAGCTGTAGACGGTGTACAGTTCACACTCGGCTATAACAGCCTCGTAGGTCCGGCAATACCGGACGAGATAGTCCCCGACAAAGTAAAGAGCAAGCTCAAAAGTGATAATAAACAGCTCATACTTATCGGCTCAGAATACGAAGTTGCTTCCGACGACGTAAACGAACAGATCTCGAAGCTCAATAACATCGTTTCAAAATACGACCCCGAAGGTATGCTTATCGGCGAAGCTCCCGCAACAAAAGACCTCATCGAAATCACCAACCGTGACTTCAAAGTTGTCAGCATACTCTCAATAGCGGCTATATTCCTCATAATCGCACTCACCTTCAAGTCGATATCACTTCCTGTGATACTTGTAGCTGTTATCGAACTTGCGATAATGATAAACCTCGGAGTCGCTTACTTCACAAATACCGAGCTTCCGTTCATCGCTTCCGTGGTAATCGGTACTATTCAGCTCGGCGCTACCGTCGATTACGCTATCCTCATGACAACAAGATACCGCTCAGAAAGAGCAAGCGGCAAGGACAAAAAAGAATCGGTGAATATCGCGCTTGCAACTTCTATCAAGTCAGTTATCACATCGGCACTCGGCTTCTTCGCTGCAACAGTCGGAGTTGCGGTATATTCACAAATCGGAATGATATCTTCCCTCTGCGTACTTCTTTCACGCGGCGCTCTCATATCAATGGTAGTCGTAATAACAGTCCTGCCGTCGATGTTCATGCTGTTTGACGGCATCATCTGCAAAACGAGTGCAGGCTTCCGTCCTAAGGAAGAGGTAAATACAAATCAACACCATAACCTCAGAGTTTTCGGTTAATATATTGGAAAGGATGACTATTATGAAAAATTATAAGAGAATCGCAGCCGCAGTCCTCGCAGTAGCAGTTTCAGCCGCTGCAACAGGCTCTATCGCATACGCAAAGAATACAGACAAGTCCGCAGCTGATACTGTTGCGGCAAAAACTAACGACAACGCTGAAAAGATACGCAATACTGCAAGAAAAACAGTCGACGGAGAAGCGTACAAGGACGAGACCGTTTACGTCCTCTGCAAAAACGATTCTACTGTAAAGGACGTTGTAGTCAGTGACTGGCTGAAAAATACTCCCGCCCTCGACAGTCTTGCAGATATCTCAGACCTGACTGATATTGAAAATGTAAAAGGCAACGAGGAATACACACAAACCGGCAATGCTCTCAACTGGTCAACAAAGGGCAGCGATATTTACTACAAGGGCAAGACAAATAAAGAGCTTCCCGTTGACGTAAAGATAACCTATTTTCTCGACGGCAAGGAGATTTCTCCCGAAGACCTCACAGGTAAGAGCGGTCACGTAACTATCCGTTGGGAGTATACAAACAAGCAGAAAGTAACCAAAACTATAAACGGCAAAAAGACCGATATATATGTTCCTTTCATGACAGCAAGTGCAGCAGTCCTCGATACTGGCAAATTCGTAAACGTTGAAGTCACAAACGGCAAGGTAATATCGGACGGAAACCGCCTTATCGCCGTTGGTGCAGCATTCCCGGGACTTAACAAGAGCCTTGCCCTCGATGATATAAAGTCGCTTGATATCGAGCTGCCCGAGAGCTTTGAAATCGAGGCAGACGTTACAGATTTCGAGATGAACACTTCTGTTACAGTAGTTTCAAATGAAATTTTCACAAAGCTCGACCTCGATGAGAATTTCGATGTAAGCGACCTCGAAGATAAACTCACTCAGCTCCGCGACGGTGCAAATCAGCTTACAGAGGGTACAGCAAAGCTCTACGACGGTATAAGCGAACTCTCAGACAAATCCGGCGACCTCACAAGCGGAATCAATAAGCTTTACGACGGTTCACTCAGTCTCAAAAACGGCGCAGACGAACTTAGCAGCGGTGCAAAACAGCTTTCAGACGGTGCAAAGACACTCTCTGATTCAACAGGCAAATTCACAACAGGTATAAAGTCTGCAAAGGACGGCTCAGCTCAGCTTGTAAACGGTCTCGACCTTATCAAAGACGGCTCGGGTTCACTCTATGAGGGACTTTACGCAGCAGACAACGGTGCAGCAGCTCTCTGTGAGGGTCTCGACTCGGCAAAATCCGGCTCTGATGAACTCGTTGCCGGCTTCACAAAGGTAAACGAAGGCGCAGCTGCGCTCTCAGAAGGTGCACAGCAGCTCGGAGGCGGTGTAGGTTCACTCGCAGACGGAAGCGGTCAGCTAAAAGACGGTACTGCTCAGCTCGCAGACGGAGCAGGTCAGCTTGCAGCAGGTGCTGAAACACTCAGCTCGTCAGCAGGTCAGCTTTCACAGGGCATAACAGGTGCAAAGTCAGGCGCAGACCAGCTCGCAGCAGGTATCACATCGGCTAAAACCGGTGCAGACTCGCTCGCAGCAGGCGCTTCTCAGCTCAAAACAGGTGCCGACACACTTGCAGCAGGTACTTCACAGCTCGAAACAGGTGCTTCTCAGCTTTCAGCAGGTGCTGATAATCTCACAGCCGGAATCGGTACAGCCGCTTCAAGTCTCGATACTACTATCGCTGCAAACGAACAGGCTCTCGCAGCTTTGAAGGGTCTGTACGAAGCAACTCCATCACAGGAGATAGCGGTCGCAATAGGAACTCTCGAACAGACTATTGACGCTCAGAAACAGATAGCCGCTTCAATGAAGGACGGCGGTCAGCTCAAAGACGGTGCAGCAGCTCTCTCAGCAGGTGCAGGACAGCTCGGAACAGGTGCCGCTCAGGTAAATGCCGGAGCAGGTGCTCTCTCAGCAGGTGCCAAGGAGGTCAGCGATGGTCTCGGACAGCTTTCAGCCGGTCTCGGTACAGCTCAGACAGGTTCAGCATCTTTACAGCAGGGCATGGCTCAGCTTGATGAAGGCGGCAAGGCACTCGCAGACGGTACAGGCAAACTCTCAGGTTCAACAGCTGAACTCTCGCAGGGTGCAAAGACTGTATCCGGCGGTGCAGCAAAGCTCGATGAGGGTATATCCACTCTTGCACAGGGCAGCGGAAGTCTGACAAGCGGTCTCGACCAGCTTATCGCCGGTCTCAGTCAGCTTTCGACCGGCAACAGCTCCCTCAACAGCGGTCTCGCTCAGCTTTCAGCAGGTGCATACGACCTCAAGGCAGGCACTGCTCAGCTCTATGCAGGCGCTTACTCACTCGACGACGGTATCGCTAAGGCATATGCCGGCTCTTACACTCTCGACGAGGGCATGGGTCAGCTTCTCGATGGCGGCAATCAGATAGGTAATGGCGCAGCTACGATTTATCAGAACCTCGCAAAGCTCAGCTCAGGTGCAGATACACTCAGCGGCGGCGCAGGTCAGCTCTACAACGGAGTTGCAACTCTCCACGACAGCGTACCGGCTCTCACAAGCGGTATCGGACAGCTCAAGGACGGCTCCAAGCAGCTCGACGACGGCATGAAGAAGTTCAACGACGAGGGAATCAGCAAGGTAAGCAAGATAATCGACGAAGCTCTCCCCGACCTCACAGACCGTTTCAAGGCTGTAAGAGAAGCTGCCGGCGACTATGGCACATTCTCCGGCAAGTCCGATTCCATGAACGGCAGTGTCAAGTTCATCTACGTTATGGACGGCACTTCTGATTAATGTTCATTCTGTAAATGAAGCAATGTCGGCTTTTGCCCGATGTTAACAGACATAAAAAGGCTGCTTAAAGGAAATATTCCTTCAGGCAGCCTTTTATATTTGTTTGAATTATCCGCATTTTTACGGTTCCGGAATCGGTGCAAGCACGGGAAATATATTTCTGATAACAGCATATACGATGAACAGTCCGAGTACCGAATACCAGAAAATAATACTCCTCGGAAGTATCTTTATCTTCTTACCCAACACATCTGAAACAAGTTCCGCATACGCACATATTCCTATCAATGCAAGAGTTGGTACAGACGGATTGTTGCGTATCGCTATCCACGGATGAAGGTTCAGCAATGCACGCAGACTTCTCGTATTTCCGCAGCCGGGGCAGTGCCAGCCGGTCAATTCATGAAAAACGCACTTTCCGAATATCTTGCTGATACTCATGAATTCATTGCGGTATATATATAATATCACCAATAAAACAGGGATAGCAACAACTATCCCTGCTTTAATTTTTCGTGTTATAACGACTTTTTTCATTTCAGCTTACTGGAATTTTAATCCACCCATATCCTTAAGCATAGCATTACCAAGGATAACAGATACGATAGCAACAATAATTCCTATAGCACCTGTGATTATACCTGCGATAGCAAAACCAGCACCGGGTTTATTCTTTACCTTAGCAATAATACCTGTAACTATAGCAGCTATTGAACAAGGAAGACCTAAGAGTCCGCAGCAGCAGCCACCGAGAAGAGAGACAATACCAAGTACCATTGATACGATAGAAAGTGTCTTGCTGCCCTGCTGTTCAGGAACTGCATTGAAGTTGTTTGTGTATACAGCGTCAGGCTTGATAGCGTCCTGAACGTTGTTTGCTGCATTGTTGAATGCACCAGCAGCATTATTCACAGCAGAATTTGCTGTATTTGCAGCTGTATCAGCAGCGTTTGAAGCACCGCCTGTGATAGCATCCTTAACATCGCCAGCGATGTCTGAAACTGCATCAACTACCTTATCAGCAACGTTGTCAGCAGTTTCGCCCACTGTACTTACAGCGTCAGCAACCTTATCTGTGATAGTATCTGCAACAGAGTCAGCAGTATTGCCAGCATCTGCAACAGTATCGTTTATCTTGTCAGCAACAGAATCTGCACCCTCAGGCATACCTGTGTTATTGAGATTATTCTCGTCCATTTAAGTTTTCCTCCATATATCTGAATATTTTATATTTATTATAATATCATGTTTTAATTGAAAAGTCAATAAGCAATTTCACATAATTGTCACATATCGTACCTGAATATTTGTGAAAAACAAATGGTAATCGCCGTAAAACAGCCATTTTTGAACACCAGTCATTATTTGACTGTTATCTTGCCACCCTTCCAGTTTTCAAAAACGTACTTCTGCATAGCCGCATTGCCAGCCTTATCGATGAAGATATCCATTTCAGGGTCATAGTATATTCCAACGGAATACTCCGTTCCGCTCACAGCATTATCGGGTACCTTCAGGTAAAATTTTGCAATTTCACCGTCGCCGCCATCATCAGCTTCAAAAACCTCGGTAAAGAACAGACAGCCAAGATGCTGATTTACAAGTTCATCCGGCAGACCGTCTCTCCAGAGCATACAAACTGCTCCCATGCTGTCCTCAGAAGCATCGCCCTTGGTATACTTTACCGCACGCTTTTCCACGTCTTCCATCTGACACTCAAGCTCTTCGCTGAATGTGACATGAATACCGCACATTGCCCATTTCTGAGCAGCGTCCTTTACGCACAGTGATACCTCTGCTATCTCTCCGGGAGCAGCTGTAACGTCGTTGAAATAAAGCTTAGGACCGTCTGACGCTGCTTCAACATTTGCATCAACTGACGGAATAAGGACTCCTTCTGCTTCCTCAGAAGTTGACGATGCAGACTTGTTTCCACAGCCGGTCACTGACATCATTGCAAGCAGCAATGCTGCTGACGCGGCTGCAAATCTTCTGATATCCATTATTCTGCCATCTCCTTTTTCGTACCGGTAACAGTAAGTTCATCGCCGTCCGCAGTAATGGCAATACCGCTGATATCAGACGAATCATTGATTATAAGCTCAGCCACTTTATCCTCTATCTCCTGACGGATAACACGGCGGATATCTCTTGCTCCGTACGGTTTGCCGAACGACTTTTCCGCAATGAGGTCGAGTGAAGGCTGGTCGTAAGTGATAGTGATTTTCTTTTCAGCGAGAGGTTCCTTCATTTCGTCTATCATGAGAGCCGCAATGTGTGCGAAGTCCTCCTTGGTGAGCTGTCTGAACACTACTATCTCGTCGATACGGCTGATAAATTCGGGGCGCAGGAATTCGCGGAGACCCTTCATTGCCTTATCGCGTGATATTTCGTTTTCAGTGCGGTTGAAGCCTACACCTACGCTCTTATCGGTCGAACCGGCATTAGAAGTCATACATATTATCGTATTCTCGAAGTTGATATTTCTGCCCTGTGCATCGTCGATGTGTCCCTCGTCAAGAATCTGCATGAGGATATTCATAACGTCAGGATGAGCCTTTTCTATCTCGTCAAAAAGAATTACCGAATACGGCTTGCGGCGTACCTTTTCAGTAAGCTGTCCAGCCTCGTCGTAGCCGACATATCCGGGAGGCGAACCTATCATTCGTGCAACAGAGTGCTTTTCCATATACTCTGTCATATCGAGACGGATAAGCGGTTCAGTCGAATCGAAAAGCTCCTCAGACAGAGCCTTTACAAGCTCGGTTTTGCCGACTCCGGTAGGTCCTACGAAAATGAACGAAGCCGGTCTGCGGCGCTTGTTGAGCTGAACTCTTGTACGCTTTATTGCGCGTGTAAGAACTCCGACTGCTTCGTCCTGACCGAGTACACGCTTTTTGAGCTGTCCTTCAAGCTTTGCAATTTTGAGGAACTCTGTCTCAGCGATTTTGCTTGCAGGGATACCGGTCCAAAGCTCAACTACCTTTGTGATATCCTCCTCTGTCACCTGAACATTTTCAGCCTTTTCGCGGAGTTTTTCAGCATCGTCGCGAGCGTGTATGAGCTTGCTCTTGACCTCGGCAAGTGCCTGATAATCCGGTTCACTCTGCTCTGAAAGTTCCTTTTCAAGACCTTCAAGAGTCTCTATTTCTTTTTGTACATTTGCATATGCCGCTATCTCGGGAGAGCGTATGCACGCATGGGCACAGCCTTCGTCCATGAGGTCGATAGCCTTGTCGGGCAGGAAACGGTCGGTAATGTATCTCTCCGAAAGTACAGCACAAACCCTTATGAGATAATCGGAAATATGGACCTTATGGTAATCCTCGTAATACTGCTTGATTCCGAGCAGTACATTGACAGTATCCTCGATATTGGGTTCAGAAATGGTCACAGGCTGGAAACGGCGCTCAAGTGCTGAATCTTTTTCGATGTACTTTCTGTATTCTCCGAATGTTGTAGCACCGATCACCTGCACCTCACCGCGTGAGAGTGCGGGTTTGAGGATATTGGCGGCATTCATCGAGCCCTCAGAATCGCCTGCTCCTACAAGGTTGTGCACCTCATCAATGAAGAGTATGATATTGCCCTCGCGCTTTACCTCGTCTACGAGACCCTTAACGCGGCTCTCGAACTGTCCGCGGAACTGTGTTCCCGCAACAAGAGCGGTAAGGTCGAGAAGGTATACCTTCTTATTCGCAAGATTGAACGGAACGTCTCCCTCGTTTATACGCTGAGCGATACCCTCAGCAACGGCAGTTTTACCTACACCGGGTTCACCGATGAGGCAGGGGTTATTCTTTGTACGGCGCGAAAGGATCTGGATTACACGCGCAATTTCTTTATCTCTGCCGATTATACGGTCGAGCTGACCGTCAGCGGCTTTCTGTGAGAGGTTAGTACAATAGCTTCCGAGGAATTTGAGTTCCTTTTCTCTTTTCTTCTTTTCAGTCTTATCTCTGCCGAAGATACTCTTTTTGCGGGGTTCTTTCGGTTCATCGTCAGCCGCAGAGTTTTCGTCCTCTGATGCACCTTCATCCTTAGGTTCACCGAACATATTTGATATGAACTCCGGCATAATGCCTGAGCCGCCCATTTCAAATGAATCGCCGTCGAGCATACCCATCATCTGGTCTGAAAGCTGGTCTATCTCTTCATCTGTTATGCCGAGACGGTCCATATACTCAGAGACCTGCGGTATCTTTTTCTCTCTTGCGCAGGCAAGGCAAAGACCCTCGTTCTTTTTTTCGTTCCCCTGTACAGAGGTAATAAATACCACAGCGGGGCGCTTCTTGCAGTTGCTGCACATTATCATCCTGTTGTTCCTCCCGTTAATGAATTTGCTTTACGTCTCAGATTTTAGAGACAATGTTGTAGAAATATTTGAAAATTATTGATTTGTCGATAACTTCGTTATTGAAGAACAGCATCTCGTTGCTTCCGAGAACTGCCCACAGCCGGACTAAAGCCGCTGCAACAAATATTATGGCTGCACCTGTGAACACACCTGTAAATCCGCCGATAATGTATTCACTCGTACGTGTCGGCTCACTTTTGCTGGCAATTGAAAATGATGTAAACAGTGTCAGCAGAAGTGCTGCGGCAAAGATAATAACTATACCGGTAAGCTTATATATAGTAACATATGCCGGAGCCGTATAGTTATCAGTGATAAACTTAGCCGGCGGTACGGGGTCTCCGTCCTCGCGGTAGTGTATCATAGGAATAAGTTCATTCATACCTGAGGGGTCTCTGCGTATCTCGTTTGCAGCTACCTCTGCGGTATATTTGCTCATACACTGCGAAACTATTTCGCTGACAACAACGGCATATCCCTCATGTACGACTTCTAAAGCCTCATCGTCTTCATAGATTCTTCTGCCGTTAACGTTATTGATATAGCTGCACAGAGCCTCGTCATAATTTCCTTCTTTTGAAGAAAAAATACTATCGAGCTTTTCGGTACTCGGTGTAATATTAACTCCAAGTGATTCAAGATAAGCCGAATACTTATTCATAAATACGTCTTTCTTTATCACCTTTGAAACTTTTTTGATATTTGAGCTTCTCATAGTATTCCGATATGCGCTGTCAGCAGCACTTGTACTTACTCCGAATGCAAGTGCAATCGCTATAACACATCCTACGGCTGCAATACTTCCTCTCAGCACGCCTCTTTTTGCTGAAAGGAATATGCAGATGAGGAGGATCGCAATCGCGATAATATCGTAGAACCACCAAAATTGACTTCCCATAGACTGTACGCGGAAAGGTCCGCGTGACCTCCCTTCATTAATTTAACATTCGTAATTAATTCTGTCAATCTTATTATAGCTTTTCAGGAATACATATTCACTATTTCTCTCGAAACCGATATATGAATCGTTTACAGACGCAGTTGAACGGAGTTCTCCGTTAAAATCGTATGCAAGCACAGAGTCACTCTTCATGACATAAGCAATGTCATCTTTTACGGTAACATCAACGAGAGGACTATCAAAATCGATTATCCTCGGCTCAGTGCTTCCGCCGTCAAAAAGTGCCATTACATACTTTCTTCTGTCGTCGCTGTTGATTATAACAGCCGATTTTCCGTTACTGCTCGAACCGCCTTCCAGTTCCCCCTCATACCGGTAAAGCGAAGTTATCTGTCCACGGCTGTCTACATAGCCGCAGGCGTCGATACCGAGCACAAATGCGCCTCCTTCAAAGCCATAAACATCAAGTCCGAGCGTATCAAGACCCGGTGAACTCCATTTTTCTTTTTCTTCGGAAAATGATATCTCCTGAACCGATGTTACAAGTGAGCCGTTTTCTGCGTAAAAATAGCTTATAACGCATCCACAGCTGTCGTTGTTGAAGCTGATATCGTTCACACGCTCTATGCATTTTCTTCCGTATATCTCACTGCCCTTGCGGTCGTAGACCTTTATCTCGCAGGCATAGTTATCAGAAGTTGTTACAACAGCCGCATAGCCGTCCTTGCTGATACGTGCGAACATTATGTTCTTTTCAAGCTTGTGGTCGTACAGCACCCCATCGCTGTCCTCGACGCTGAATTCATCTCCGCCGCTTTCAAAAAGCAGTGCCCTGCCGTTTGAAGCTTCCATCAGGGGATTAGAAAGTGCGTGCTGACGACGTTTTATTTCACCGCCTTCCGTATTGTAAAAGTATATGTAAGCGTCACTCATAACTATAACATTTTCCTCAGAACAAGCCATCTGATAATCTGCACCGCCGTTTATTTCTATCGGGAAATTTCCCTCAGCGAGACGTCCGTCATTGACTATTATCTGATACTGCTTGCCTATTCCTCTTAGCTTTGGCAGCCATGATTCGCGCGAAAAATACATTCCCGCGCCGGTGCCTGCCAGAAGCAGAAGTGCAGTAAGTTTCAGCAGACGCTTTCTTCGTTTATCTCTTTTTTTCTGCTCAACGATATCGTTGGCGTCATACATTGGCATTATGCTGCCTCCTTTGATTATCCTCTTTTGTTTTTATCTGAACATTTCCTCTTCCGAGTAGAAAACGCGGTTGAGGTAAAGACCGTGTGCCATAGCAGTCCTGCCGGCACGCAGGCGGTCTTTAGCAGCAAGTATTTCCGGCATATCATCAGGAGATATCCTGCCCTCACTGATATCCATGAGAGTGCCGGCTATTATCCTAATCATATTATACAGAAATCCATTGCCTTTTACAAGCATTATCACTGAATCACCACTATTTTCTATATCAAGGGAATAAATCGTACGCACCGTAGTTGATACATTGGTACAGTCTGCACAAAACGACGCGAAATCATGCTCTCCGACAAGATATGCCGCAGCCTTGCGTGCAGCTTCGATATCAAATTTTCTGCGGTAGTGGTACGCAAGGTCAGACGAAAAAGGGTCTTTAGATTCGCTGCAGTGCATCTTATAGATGTACTCCTTGCCTTTGCAGTCGTACCGCGCATGAAAATCGAGCGGCACGTCCTCACAGCTCAGTATTGAGATATCGTCGGGCAGCTCACCGTTTACTCCGCGGCAGAAGCCGAGAGTGCGGATAGTGCTGTTGGTTTTCACGTTGAAGCAGAAGTTTCTCGCATGAACTCCGGTATCGGTACGCGAGCAGCCGGTTATTCCGACCGGTTCATTCAGCACCTTTGAAACGGCTTTTTCGAGCACCTCCTGCACGGTAACAGCATTTGCCTGCCGCTGAAATCCGTGGTACTTAGTCCCGCGGTAAGCCGTCATCACTTTCAGGTTTCTCATTTGTCACCTCCGGAATCGGAGCGGATTCAGTTTCAGCAATTTCTGAAACAGCAGCTTCCGCTATCCTGCGCTTCTTATTTTTACGGTAAACATACTCAGCCGCAGCAAGTCCGAGCAGTGCAGCGAGTGAAACACCGCTTATGATAACACCATTGCTGAAGCCTTCGGGCGAATATTTGAGAGTTATCTCATGCTCACCTGCTCCTACCTCCGCTCCGAGCATTGAATGAAGCACCTTGACGGAATTTGTTTTTTCACCGTCAACATATACGCTCCATCCCTTTTCATACGGAATGGAAAGGTAAAGTATGCCGCGCTTTTTAACATTTATTTTTCCCTTTATCTCAGTATCGCTGAAATCAGTTATCTCAAGCTGCTCGTCGGCGAGTTCATCATACGCGATATCGAGTTCATCTTTCTGAAGCGCATACACAAGCAGCTCATAGCTGCCGGACGTTTTTTCGCTGTTGAATTGTACCTTTATAACAGCGGTATCGCCTTCCTTGCCGTTGCCCATAGGGAATGAGATAGGATAGTCCTTAACGGATACACTCGTATCGACTACTGATTCGCCGCACCTTACATCAACAGAGTCTATTGAGCTGTTGCTTGCATATCCGTAAAGCTCTGTACCGTCAAGGCAGGCAAATTCGTATGAAGCCTTCAAAGTCTTAGACTTGTCTGTAGGATTTTCGGCATTGAATGTGTATGAGCCGAAGCTTCTCTTGTTAACGTTTATATTTTCGTAATTTGCAAGTTTTACAGGCTGTGCAACGAACACGTTGATATCGCTGCCTGTTGCACGTCTCATCACATCATTCTGATATTCAAACGGATTCGCAGCAAGCTTGTCCGGCAGATTCAGAATATCACTGTTCATCATAAAGCCTATCGACATCGGATATTTGCTGCGGTAGAGCTGAACATTTTCTTCGCCGTCGATGTGTTCAAGTGACATATCACAGCAGTTGAGGGTATTGCTCTTTGAGATGATATAATTTATACCGAGAAGGTCGTTTACTACCGGAGTTGATATGTGGTAGTAGTATCTGTTTCCGGCTTCGGAAGAATACAGACCAAGTCGGCGGAAAAGCTTTGTCACGGATACGTTTGCAGACGATGAAAACTGTGAAACTCCGTGATAGCCGTAGAGTGCACTGTCATTGAGGGTGTAAGTGTAGGTCATCTCTGTACGCGAGAAGAGTGACGGGTCGTCCTCACGGGCACTTTTGAGCATCTTCTGCACAAGCCGGTCGGAATTGGGATATGAGCTGTAGCTTGAACTTCCTACTGCACTGACTCCGAGGTTAGTGTTGCTGACAACCTCACAGCATACCGTTGCACAGAGTGCGATATTGAGTAAACTGCGGCGCACCTTTTCTCTCTTGAATGGAAACAGCTTTGCCGCGATGAATATGAGTATATAAGCACCCGCGATGATAACAGAGCTTCTGAATGCACCTTCAAACTTGAAGCCGTCGTCCGAATTTGCGAGACTGTAATATTTGCAGTAAAGCACTGCCGCAGGAGCAATAAACACAAGAATGAGCTGATAGTACTTTATGCCCCTCTGTGTCATTATGTCATAAGCTCGGAAAGCTGCCGCAACAAGTACAAAGCTGAAAATGAAAGCAAAGCGGTGCGGTATCTGATTAGTTGCGTGGAAACCGTGCCATATATAATTCAGAATATTGAGGTTGCAGCTTACGGCGATGAGCGCGAGCATGAAAACTGACGCTATCTTCTCACGTATCTTTATACCGGTTGAGAAGAGGAATACTCCAAACAGCACGACTGCAAGCATTCCGCAGGCGAAATTAGGAAGTCCCTCTTTGGTAGCAGGCTCCTGATACGATATAAGATTAGCAAATATATCCGTCCACTTGTCGTAGAATTTAGCCTCATTCGGAAACTGATTATTCACGCTGTAGGTCATTTTGAGTCCGAAATAAGCCGGAATCAGCATGAAGGCTGCAAGACCTGCTCCGATAAGAGTTGAGACTATGAAAGTTACTGTCTTTCGGAAATAGTCCTTCACGCTTCTGCCTTCAATGATAAGGCAGAATATAAACATGAAAACTGTAAAAATACAGGTGAAATATGCAATGTAATAATTTGAAAACAGTGAAAGCGCCAGTGCAAGAGCGTAGAGTTTCCACTTTCTCTCACGGCAGAGAGCAACTACTCCGAGCATTACAAGCGGGAAGAGTGCCACAGTATCGAACCACATGACATTCCAGTAGTAGCCGAGCATATAGCTGCAAAGCGCGAACATCGTCGAAAATACGACTATCGAGAAATCGCGGCGCTTATAGGTATATCTCAGGAAGCTGCTGAAAAACGCTCCTGCAAAGCCGATTTTTGCAATGAGTATGAATGTAAGAGCATCGCGCGTACTGTCGTCGGCGAAAAATACTGACAGCCAGTTCAGCGGACTTGCAGCATAGTAGGAAATAAGCGACAGAAAATTGGTACCCATGCCGTTTTCCCACGAATAAAGGAACGAACCGCCCGTCATGAGCTTTTCACGCACTACCCTGAAAAACGGGTAATACTGATGCCACAGGTCGATAACGAGCATCTGTTTATCACCGAAAGGGTGTATCGAATGCTGTGCAAATGCAAAAAGCATTATAGATGACGGTATCAGGAAAGAGAGGGCGAAGTAGAGTATCCCCTTATCGTACAGCCAATATGCTGCCCTGCTTTTTCTGAACCGTTCATATTTAGCGCGGAAATTGCTTTTCTTGCTGCGTTTCATTGTTGTTTCCTCTTTTATTTCATTATGATTCCGACTGTTACAGCTGCTGCATAGAACAGCAATGTTATCGCGAGGGCGATATAATCACGCGGAGCGGAATGCAGCTGACGCAGTCTTGTACGGCCCTCACCGCCGTTATAGCAGCGGCATTCCATAGCCGTTGCGAGTTCATCTGCACGTCTGAACGACGATATGAACAGCGGAACAAGTATCGAGACCATATTTTTTGCCCTTGCAACGAAGCCTCCTGTATCTATCTCAGCTCCGCGGGCTTTCTGTGCGGACATTATCTTGTCTGTTTCCTCGATGAGTGTAGGTATGAAGCGGAGCGCAATGCTCATCATCATTGCAAGCTCGTGTACCGGAAATTTCAGCAGTTTCAGCGGCGACATCAGTCTCTCGATAGCGTCAGTCAGCGTTATCGGCGAGGTAGTATACGTCAGGAGAGAACTTCCCGCAATGAGAAGGACTATCCTTATCAGCATGAATACACTGATATTTATGCCGCCGTCGGTTATTTTGATGAATCTCCAGTGAAACACCTCTTTGCCGCTGTCAACAAGGAAAAGATTCAGCAGAGCCGTTATCAGCAGAAACGGCAGAAGCGGCTTTACACTTTTCCAGAACATCTTTATCGGTATGCGTGAGAGAATCACAGCCGCAGTCGTATAGAGCGCTCCTACTGCGAGACAGCTGACATTGCTTCCGGTAAAGAGCATGAGAATATATATAAATGTAATGATTATCTTGAATCTCGGGTCAAGGCGGTGGATAATGCTGTTTCCCGGGAAATACTGTCCGATAGTTATATCCTTCAGCAATTTTTCACTCTTCCTTTCCCTGTAGATGCCTGAGAAGCAGGTCGCGGGCATAGCCTACTGTGTAGACCTCTTTGCCGAAGTCAAGTCCCTGCTTTTTCAGCTCTGTAAACACCTTCGTTACCTGCGGCACATCAAGAC
Source organism: uncultured Ruminococcus sp. (assembly GCA_900315975.1). The sequence continues at coordinate 48,757 of ONBA01000006.1, read as the reverse complement.
CTATCTCCGCTATTTCCTCCGCTCTTCCGAACACTTTTACCGTGTCATCGTAGCAGAATAGCTTAGCCTTGTTCATGACGAGTATCTTATCCGCGAACCCTGCAATATCCTCCATGCTATGCGAAACTATGAGGATAGTATTTTTAGTGCGCTCGTGATAAGCCTTGATATGGCTCAGTATCTTGTCTCTTCCGGCGGGGTCGAGACCTGCTGTCGGCTCGTCGAGAATGAGTACCTTCGGCTCCATAGCCATAACTCCGGCAATCGCGACACGTCGCTTCTGACCGCCTGAAAGGTCGAACGGCGAACGCTGTAAAAGCTCCTCTTTCAGACCTATGTCATGCGCGGTATCGAGTACACGGCGCTTTATCTCCTTCTCGTCAAGTCCCATATTCCGCGGGCCGAAAGCAATGTCCTTGTAGACAGTCTCCTCGAATATCTGATACTCGGGATACTGAAAAACAAGTCCGACCTGAAAACGCACATCGCGAATCTTTTTCTTGTCTGCCCATATGTCCCTGCCGTCGAGCAGGACCTGTCCCGACGTAGGTGCGAGAAGACCGTTGAAATGCTGTATCAGCGTTGACTTTCCCGAGCCGGTGTGACCCATTACGCCCACCATTTCGCCTTCTTCGATTTTCAGGTCCACATGGTCAACGGCAGTTTTCTCGAACGGAGTGCCGATGCTGTAGGTATATGTGAGCTGACGGGTCTCAAGTATTGCCAATGTATTTACCTCTTTTCGGTTAGCGGTCGAAGAGCTTCTTTATCGCCCCGACACATTCTTCTTCGGTGATTATATCCTGCGGTATATCGCAGCCTGCTTTGCGGAGTTCCCACGCAAGCTCAGTTACCTGCGGAACGTCAAGACCTATTTCCTTGACCTGTTCAACGTGTGAGAATACCGCCCGCGGTGTATCGTCAAGAACAACGTTTCCCTTGTCCATGACTACGATACGTCCGCACTGTGCAGCCTCGTCCATATAATGCGTTATCAGCACTATGGTGATGCCCTGTTCGCGGTTCATTTTCTTTATAGTAGCCATGACCTCTTTTCTTCCCTGAGGGTCAAGCATTGCAGTCGGCTCATCGAGGATTATGCAGTCAGGCTGCATAGCGATTATACCGGCAATTGCGATACGCTGTTTCTGTCCGCCCGAAAGCTGACTCGGTGAATGGAGATGGTACTCATACATATTTACAGCCTTCAGAGCGTCGTCTACGCGTTTTCTCATCTCATCATACGGAACGCCGAGGTTTTCGAGTGCAAATGCAACGTCCTCCTCGACGACTGACGAAACTATCTGATTATCGGGGTTCTGAAACACCATTCCTGCCTTCTGTCTAAGCTCGAAAATACGTGCTTCATCGGCAGTGTCAATACCGCCGACCGTAACCTTTCCCTCCGTCGGGATAAGGATGGCATTGAGGTGCTTGGCGAGTGTTGATTTACCCGAGCCGTTATGCCCGAGCACAGCCACAAATTCGCCTTTTTTAATTGTGAGGTCTATGCCCTTCAGCACCTCCGCAGGTTCTTTTCCTTCCTCCGCGGGATAGCTGAAATGCAGACCGGATATTTCAATTATATTTTCCATATTTTTCCTTTTTGAGCCGTTGGCTTTCGCCGCCGCTACATTATTTCTGCCATATCGCAGTCGAGCCGCAGGGGAGAGTCATACCGGTCGATTTTACCGGAAGTCCTATCTCGTCGAAGCTGACCTCGCCGCCGAATCTATCAGTGAGAACACTTCCGAGTATGTATCCCATAACAGACGGTGAAAGTCCGGTAGTATAGCTGTTTATGAGGAAGAAGAGCGGGTCGTCGGAGAGAACTCCGGCGCAGAGTTTCACGAGGTCGTAAACGCAGTCCTCAAGCTTCCACACTTCTCCGCCGGGACCTCTTCCATAGCTCGGAGGGTCCATGATAACGGCATCGTACTTGCGTCCGCGCCGAATCTCACGGGCGATGAACTTTTCGCAGTCATCGACTATCCAGCGGATAGGCTTCTCGGTAAGTCCGGAAGCGGCGGCATTGTCGCGTGCCCACTGCACCATGCCCTTTGAAGCATCAACATGACACACGGAAGCACCTGCTTCCGCGCAGGCAAGAGTTGCTCCGCCCGTATACGCAAACAGGTTCAGTACATTTATCTCGCGTCCGGCACTGCGTATCTTATCCGCCATAAAGTCCCAGTTTACAGCCTGCTCGGGGAAAAGTCCGGTATGCTTGAATCCGGTAGGGCGGATATTGAATGTGAGCGGACCGTAACTTATCTTCCAGCTGTCGGGAAGCTTTTTCCTGAACTCCCACTCGCCGCCGCCCTTGTTAGAGCGGTGATAATGACCGTCTGCACCTTTCCAGAGCGGGTCTTTTTTATCGGTTTTCCATATTATCTGGGGGTCGGGTCGCACAAGGGAAACTTTTCCCCATTTTTCGAGCTTTTCTCCGTCAGATGTATCTAATATTATATAATCATTCCAGTTATTGGCAGTTCTCAATTTCGGTTCTCCTTAATGCGGCTTGTACAGGTCGAGCCGTTCTTTTATGGTATCGGCTATTTGCAGAGCCATAGTGTTTATCGTTGAAAAGTCTTTGCCTTCGATACGAATACGTATCACGGGGTCTTTACCGGCTTCACGGACTACAACTCTGCCGTCTTCGCCGAGTATCTGCTCAAATTCATCGATTATACCGGTGATTGCACGGTCATTCTTCCACACCTCGCGGAAACGCTTGTCAATAGGCACATTCAGCATTACCTGCGGGCATTTTTCAATGAGGGACGAGAGTTCACTCATTTTTCCGCCGGAACGTTTCAGTACCTCAAGCAAACGAAGTCCGGTAAGCTGACCGTCAGCAGATGCCGAATCATCGGGGAAAAGAATGTGTCCGGCAGGGTCGCCGCCGAGACTGTAACCACATTCGAGCATACGTCTTATCATACTGCGCTCACCGGTCGAGGAAGCGGAAGTTCCTATACCGTTCGCACGCGCAAATTGCAGAAGTCCGAGGTTATTAGCCTGCGTGAAGACTATGGTATTATGGCTGAGTTTATCCTGTTCCTTCATATCCTTAGCGCAGGCGGCAATGATCACGTCGCCGTCCGCGAGACTGCCTGTCTCATCAACAGCGAGACAGCGTTCAGCCGCACCGTCAAAGGCAATACCGCAGTCACAGCCATTAGCAGTAACGAATCGCATGAGGCTGTCAACATGAGTACTTCCGCAGTCCTTGTTAATGTTTGTACCATCGGGTTCATTTCCCATTACAAGAACCTCTGCACCGCGGTTCGAGAAAATCCTTTCCGCTGTAAAGCTTGCACAGCCATTTGCGCAGTCTATAGCTATTTTCAGACCGCTGAGGTCGGAGGGAAATTTCTCATTCATGTAGGAAATATACTCATCTGCCGCAGAATCATCGATAGTCATTCTGCCGTACTCTCTGCGCGGGATAGGTTCGATATCGGCAGGATTATCGAGTATAAGCCGCTCAAGAGCGTCCTCGCGCTCGTCGCTCAGGCGGTGACCGTCAGCGGCAAACAGCTTTATACCGCTGAATTCAGCGTGTATCTGCGAAGCTGTCACCATTATTCCGCCGCTTGCACCTTTCTCCTTAACGTACCATGAGAGTGCAGGAGTAGGCACTTCGCAAAGCAAAACAGCGTCTGCACCGGCAGAACATATTCCCGCACAGAGAGCGGCGGCTATCGCATCTGAGGAGCTTCGAGTGTCCTTGCCTACGAAGATTCTCACCTTATCGCCTGAGCGTCCCGCAAGAACAGCGGCAGCCGCACGGCCGGTCTGCAAGGCAAGCTCGCAGGTTATTTCAGTGACGGCTATGCCCCTCATGCCGTCCTTTCCGAATATTCTTCCCATAATATTACCTCTCAGGAGTGAAGTTTGTTATCATCGGCCGCTGTCATGCTCGGGTTTCTTGATATAATACACAACTAAAGGCTTGTGCTTGCCGAATATCTCAGCCGGCTTTTTCACATATCTCACTGTGTCGCAGTTATTATAGCGGTTATATATACATATCCTGTCGTTTTCACGCACACAAAAAACCGTATGTGCCGCAGACAGAAAGGGTCTGCCTGTCCAGAATGAAACTATGAACGCGGGAAGTCCTTTTATACTGTCGCGTCGTTCGTAGTCTGCCCCGAATTTATCAAGAGCCTTGCCGAGCTGAAACATATTGCAGCCGAAAAAGCCGAGCAGCATACGGTACTTTTCAAGAAAGAATGCGATATCCTGCAATTTCTGCGGTTTACCGATATATTGCAGCGCATTGTACACGGATATGACCTCGCAGCCGTTGAAACTCATGGGACAAAGTCCGTATCTCAGCTTTGAAACTTCACCCATACCCTGCCCATTTATCATTTTATCGCCAAGCTTGTGTGCGAGATTTCTCTCGTAGTTATACCGGCGCGTAGTTTTTATCTTCATATCATCAGAATGTGAGCTGACCGTCGCTGCCGCTGCCCGCTTCAGGCGGCACTATACCGAGGTGCTCATACGCAAGACGTGTAGCGACTCTGCCGCGCGGAGTTCTTCCGAGGAATCCGAGCTGCATTAAAAACGGCTCGCAGATATCTTCAAGTGTGACCGATTCCTCACCTATCGCGGAAGCAAGCGTTTCAAGTCCTACCGGACCGCCGCCGTAGCCTTTTATTATCATTTGCAGCATACGTCTGTCGAGGCTGTCAAGACCGAGATTGTCTATTTCAAGCCTGCTGAGAGCTATTGATGCTATTTCCTGAGTTATTCTTCCGTCACCCATAACGTCTGCAAAATCGCGCACTCGTTTAAGCAGTCGGTTTGCGATACGCGGTGTACCTCTTGCACGGCTCGCAATTTCAGCAGCTCCGTCCGTATCGCATGGGATACAGAGTATCATCGCACTTCTGCGGACTATATCGGTCAGCTGCTCAGTGGTATAGAGTTCAAGTCTCTCGATAACGCCGAAGCGGTCACGCAGCGGGGCAGAAAGCTGTCCGGCGCGTGTTGTAGCACCAATGAGGGTGAATGGTTTGAGGTCCATGCGAATCGAACGTGCAGACGGACCCTTTCCTATGATTATGTCTATCACCCTGTCCTCAAGCGCAGGATAGAGTATCTCCTCAACCGCGCGGGAGAGGCGGTGTATCTCGTCAATGAAGAGCACATCGTTGTCGTTGAGACTTGTGAGCAGTGAAACGAGGTCGCCGGGTTTTTCGATTGCCGGACCCGTGGTCACACGGAGATTTACTCCGAGCTCATGAGCAATAATAGACGAAAGTGTAGTCTTTCCGAGTCCGGGAGGACCGTATAGCAGGACATGGTCGAGCGGCTCTCCGCGCTTTTTCGCAGCTTCGATGTATATCGCTATCTTTTCCTTTACCTTGTCCTGACCGATGTATTCATGGAGATTCTGCGGGCGGAGCGTCACCTCGATGTCGCCGTCGTCCTGAGTGACCTCGGGTGAGATGACTCTCGGGGCGAATTCCATATCCTCTGTCTGTATCAAATTTCTGAACGCTCCCTTCGCTTATCTCTCGAAATAACGCTTCTTGCGGACATAAAACGGCTCAACTGTAGCAGCCGCCTTCTTGCCCATATCCTGTTCATAGCTTATGAAGCAGAGGTGCTCATTCGCCTTGACGGTCTTGGAGAGATACTTTGAAAGCGGTACAAAGAGCTTTCGGGTGCTGCCTATCATATCAAGGACTATCAGCAGCTGAGGTCTTTCGCAGCCTTTTATCATCTCCATGATGAAAGCACGGTCTACATTCGGCTGCTTTGAAAGGAATTTCGTTGCAGCCTTTGTGAGATGTGCAACGGAGTGTTCACACGGACGATAGCTGATTGTATCAGCCTCGTTATATGAGATAGCCTTTATCTTGAGATTTCTTGCTATCATGAGAATACTCTTTATCTCCTGCGATGAGAATTCCTTGCCGTAGGAGTTGGGGTTGAGAACTGCCGAAACCGACTGTATAAGGTCGAAAAGACGCAGACAATTTATCTTGTAGCAGTCAACATATCTCTTTGCGAACTGCTGAAGTGAGCGGTAGCTTGTAAAAAACGGGATAAAAATATCGCCCTCGGGGTTCTGCGTAGTGATGAGTTCGAGCTGTATACCGCCTTCTTCTCTGCCTCGTTCTCTTTTTACCGGATTCTTGCAGATTACGTAAACATCGCTTTTTATAAGAGTCTGCAAGAATAAAGAACGCTTTGACGGGTCTTTTATAGCCGCTTTAAGCAGCTCGTCAAGGTTCATCATATATGATCCTGTCCTTTCTGTCTGAATGTATATATTAAAATGATCGGGAATAGAGCTTTATTTAGCGGCCATTATCCTCAATGTCTCTTTAATGAGGTCCTGCGTATCGAGCGACTGGTCAAGCTTGCCGAGTATCGGAGCGACCTCGCCCTGCGAGTAACCGAGTACCATAAGAGCCTCCATAGCTTCTGATACAGCTGATGTTACCGCACCCTGCGGCATTGCTGAGAAGTCTGCGGCGTCCTTTGCAACAGAACCGCCGAGCGACTCCGACGATATTTTATCTTTAAGTTCGAGGACTATCCTCTGTGCCGTTTTTGCACCGATTCCCTTTGTTTTTGTGAAAGCCTTGCTGTCGCCGGAAGCAACTATGAATGCAAATTTCTCCGGTGTCATATCCGAGAGTATAGCCGTAGCAGCCTTCGGACCTATGCCGGATACTGATATAAGCAGCCTGAAACAGCTGAGTTCCTGCATTGTTGCAAATCCGAACAATTCAACCGCGTCCTCACGGACATAGAGGTATGTATAGAGCGTAACCTCACTTCCGATTTCGCCGAGCTGCGCAACCGTGCTATAGGAAGTACGGCAGCTGTAACCTACTCCGCCGCATTCAACTACTGCGAGTCCGAGCTCTTTGACTATGAGTTTTCCGCGTACACTGTATATCATTAGTTTTTACTCCTTTATCATCCCCAACGAGTTGAGTGTCCGTGGCAAATCGCTATTGCAAGAGCGTCAGCCGCATCGTCGGGTTTGGGTATCTGCGCAAGATTGAGAAGCTGACGAGTCATTTCCATGACCTGTTTCTTTTCAGCTTTGCCGTAGCCGACTACGGCGGATTTCACCTGAAGAGGTGTATACTCATATATCGGCACGTTTCTTTCGGCAGCAGAAAGCACCGTAACGCCTCTTGCCTGTGCGACGTCTATACCGGTTTTCTGATTCGACGTGAAATAGAGCTTTTCTATAGCCATGCACTCAGGAGCGTATTTTTCAAATATGAACTCCATATCAGTGTGGATAGCTTTAAGCCTGTCGGGGAAAGGAGTGTGTGCTTCCGTGAGGATAGCACCGTACTCTATCGGAGTGAATTTTATACCATCATAGTCGAGTACACCGAATCCGACTATTGCATAGCCGGGGTCTACGCCTAATATACGAATATTCTTCAAATGCAACACCTATACCTGTAAAATATATTTACTATAAATCTGCGCATAGTCATACTGTCTCACCATATACATTATTATTATAACACAAATCAGCCGTCCATTGCAACCTTTTATTTATGGGAATTAATTTATTTTTATTTTAACCAACACGCTGCCGGATTGTTTATCCTCACTCGCTTGATATCACGCTTTACAGCGCTATATCCGGTTGACATCACACTCTATGTGTGATAAAATCTAATCAACAGGAAACATAAAGGAGGTGCCTGCATGAAGTTTATTAAAAAAATCGCCGCGGCAACGTCAGCGGCAGCCTTGATTTCTGCTTTTGCTGTTGATTTATCAAGTGCATCAGCCCTTGAAAACTGGGCTGTTAATTACACCGATGATGGTACTACTGAGGACGGGGCATGGGATTATTTCATCAGTGACGAATCTGTAAGCTATGATAAACACATCTGTATTTTCGCATATAACGGCGATGAAACTGATATTGTTATCCCTTCTGAAATCGAGGGGTTGCCCGTACAGCGTCTCGAGGACGTTTTTTGCTGCTGGACTGATGATAGTTACTACGAAGAATTTCCGGAAGCAAAGGAAATAGACAGCTATAAAAGGCCCTTGTCTTCACTCGTTATACCGGCTTCCGTCAAGGATTCAGATATGTCGTTAGACTTCTTTCCGCATCTGAAAAAGCTCGTTTTCGAGGGTGACGAGATATGTTTCCATTACCAGTCAAAATTTAAAGACACAGCCATAGAAGAACTCGAAATACCGAAACCTCTGCCGGATTGGCGCGGTTCCACAAATCTGAATTTTGCCAATAATCCGGAACTGCGCAAAGTCAGCTTCAAAAACCTCGGTGAAAAATTCACCATAGATACTCCCGCTTTTGCAAATTGTCCGAAGCTGACCGAACTCTGTTTCCCGCCGGAATGCAGATTTATAGAATTCGGCGGAAATTCGTTCGCTTCTACCGGTTTCACTGAACTCGACTTCACGCAGGATGTCGATGTTATGACGGCGGCATTTTCGCACTGCGAAAACCTCAAATTCCTTAATTTCAGAGGTGAGACCCAACTTCACGGCTATTCTTTCAGAAACTGTGAATCTCTCAGCGATATCACATTCAAAGCTGCTCCCGTTCTTTCAAAGAATGCTTTCTACGGCTGTAATTCGCTTGAAAATATCAATTACGACACAGAGTCCGGCATTGAAGGCTTAGGCTTCTCAAACTGTGTAAACCTGCGAAATATCAACAACGAACCGGTTTTCAATGAAGAGTCCGGCGACTTCTTCCCCGATAAAAAAGACATCGTCAAGCGTGATTTTGCAGCAGTTGACAACGTAGGCTTCATAAATGATTATATCAATGCCACGATAAAAAAGGTCGTCGCAGAAGAGATAACTCCCGATATGACTGACATAGAGAAACTCCGCGTACTCCACGACTGGGTGTGCGCCCATACCGAATACGAGCCGAATGAATCCCATTACAGTGCACTCACAAACCACGTAGACAGTTCGGTATTTATCACCGGCACAAGCGTATGCGAAGGATATGCCCGCGCAATGAATCTTTTGTGCCATGAAGCAGGAATCGAATCATGCTACGTTTGCAGCAGTGACCACGCTTGGAACATTGTTAAAATAGGCGGACACTGGCTCCATACCGATTCTACATGGGACGATTTCAATAAGAATATGGACTGGTTTCTCCACTCTGACAGCGAACTTACTGAAGCCGGCGGAAGTCACAAAACATGGCACCTTACAGAACCTTCCGAACTTCACACGTTCCAGTGCAAGACTATGCCCGTCTGCGACTGCCCTATGGGGGACGTAAACACTGACGGCAAAGTCGGAGCTGCCGACCTCGTAACATACAGCCGCTATCTGCTCGGAGCGCAGGAAATTTCCGCTGATGACGCAGTTCTCGCCGACCTCAACTTCGACGGTTCATGCGATTGTTTTGACATGGTCTCACTCAGAAAAAAAGCTGTATCCGGTACTTGAGACAACACCGCACAAAGTCCGCCTGATGGATTTGTGCGGTATTGCCTTGACTTTATAACGTTAAAGTGATATAATATATGTGATTATTTTTCCGGAGGTATTTTATGGAAATTCAGCAGCTTCGCGACAAAATAGATGATATAGACAGTCAGATACTCGAACTCTTCCTCAGCCGTATGCAGCTCTGCCGTGATGTGGCAGATTACAAAAAACTGCACAATATGCCCGTCTTTCAGGGTGGACGTGAACAGCAGGTCATCGACAGGATAAAGGCTCTTACCGGAGACCCTTCCCTCGAAACAGGCACTGCCGCTTTGTTTACGACAATCATGGACATCAGCAAGATCCTGCAAAACAGAAAACTGCTTACCGACAGTCCTGACTACAACTTCTCGCTCCCCGATTTTTCCGGAGCAAAACGCATCGGCTGCCAGGGCACTTCCGGTGCTAATTCCGAAACTGCCGCACGTCTTATTTTCGGCGATAAGCAGCCGGTTTTCTACAATACATTCGAGGACGTTTTTGCAGCAGTACAGTCAGGCGAGCTTGACTACGGAGTTCTGCCGGTGCATAATTCAACTGCCGGAAGCGTTAACAGCACATACGACCTTATGGCTAAATTCAGCGTTTACACGGTAAGGGAAGTATGTGTAGAGATAAACCACTGCCTCGCAGCAAAAGCCGATATATCCGCAGATGATGTTGCTGTAGTGTACTCTCACCCGCAGGCAATAGCACAGTGCTGCGATTATCTCACCGCTCACAAGCTCAAAAATGCCGAATACGGCAACACCGCTACTGCGGCTGCAATGGTAGCTGAGAGTGACCCTGCCGACAAGCTTGCAGCTATCTGTTCAGTTGAGTGTGCGGAGCGCCTCGGACTCAATATCCTCGCAAAAGACATCGCCGACTGCTCACTCAACCGCACCCGATTCGTGTGTATCGCGCGCAATCTGCAAGTTGCTCCGGAAGCCGATGCTATATCAGTAATGCTGAAAATACCGCATACGGAAGGTAGTCTTTACCGACTCCTCACTAAATTCTACGTTAACGGCATGAACCTTCTCCGTATCGAAAGCAGACCCGTAAAGGACGGCAGCTTCGATGTAATGTTCTATCTCGATTTCAGCGGCAGAATAGACGACCCGAGCGTTAAGGCAGTCATGAACGACCTTGCATCAAATCTTGAATATTTCCGTTTCCTTGGAACTTTTAAGTCGTAAAGGAGGGACACAAAATGTCCGGACGATTCTTTGAACTTCTCGAAAAAAACAGCTTCGTTATTCTCGACGGCGGCATGGGAACTATGCTACAGGCGGCAGGAGTTGAGACGGGTCATGTACCCGAGCTTCTCAACCTTGAAAACCCCGGAGCTATCATGGATATACACAGACAATACGTCGAAAGCGGTGCTGATATAATCTATGCAAACACTTTCGGCGCAAACAGATACAAACTCAGCGGCTGCGGAAAAACCGTTGCCGAGGTCGTGTCTGCCGGTGTTGCGAACGCAAAAAAAACTGCCGCCGGAAAGGCTCTCACGGCGCTTGATATCGGTCCTATAGGTCAGCTTCTCGAACCCGCAGGAACTCTCAGATTCGAGGAAGCCTACGACTGCTACAAGGAAATCGTGATTGCCGGAGCAGATGCCGACGTCATCGTCATTGAGACTATGACCGACCTTTACGAGGTCAAGGCAGCGGTTCTCGCAGCAAAAGAAAACTCCGACAAGCCGGTCCTCGTGACAATGACATTCGAGGAAAATATGCGTACATTTACCGGTGTTTCGGCAGAGTGTATGGTAGCAGTACTCGAAGGACTTGGCGTTGACGCTATCGGTGTAAACTGCTCACTCGGTCCGGAGGAACTCTTCCCCGTACTTGATAAAATATGCAGTCTTACAGTTCTGCCGGTCATCGCAAAGCCTAATGCAGGACTTCCCGACCCTGTTACAAATAAATTCAACGTCGGTCCTGACGAGTTTGCCGCAAGTGCAGTCAGGCTCGCAAATGCCGGAGTCAAGATATTCGGCGGCTGCTGCGGAACTACTCCTGCACATATTGCCGCAGTTATAGAGGCACTCTCCGGTGAGGAGTATACACAACGCGAAGTAAAACGCGGAAGTGCAGTCTGTTCAGCAGTGTGCTGCGTAGAGATAAATCAGCCGCGTGTTATCGGCGAACGTATCAACCCTACCGGAAAAAAGCGCTTCAAGGAAGCTCTTCTCGCCCATGATATCGACTACATCCTCGGACAGGCTGTCGAGCAGATTCATGCAGGAGCCGAAATTCTCGACGTAAACGTGGGACTGCCGGGTATTGACGAAAAGGAAATGATGGTGACAGCTGTCAAGGCGATACAGGGTATATGCGATACTCCGTTACAGCTTGATTCCACTATCCCCGAGGTACTCGAAGCAGGACTCCGCGTTTACAACGGCAAACCTATCGTAAACTCCGTAAACGGTGAGGACGAGTCACTTGATAATATACTTCCGCTCGTGAAGAAATACGGTGCGGCAGTAGTCGGACTTACGCTCGACAAGGGCGGTATCCCGAAAACCGCAGAGGGCAGATTTGCTATTGCAAAAAAAATCCTCGAACGTGCAATGTCATACGGTATCCCTAAGGAAGATGTCTTCATCGACTGCCTTACTCTTACCGCATCAGCCGAGCAGGACGGTGTCATGGAGACTCTCAACGCTCTGCACCGCGTAAAAACCGAACTCGGACTGCATACTGTTCTCGGTGTATCAAACATATCATTCGGTCTGCCTAACCGCGAACTCATAACCCGCACATTCCTTACTATGGCTCTTCACAGCGGTCTCGACCTTCCTATCATAAACCCCAACATAGCCTCAATAATCGGAGCTGTACGCGCTTACCGCCTGCTTGCAGGTATCGACCGCGATTCAGCCGAATTCATAGCCGTTTACGCAAACGATGACACAGCGCCGAAGGCTGCTCCTGCAACAGCGGAAAAGGGTACTCCCGACCTCGTTTACTCAGTCGAAAACGGACTTAAAGCTGACGCTGTAAAGGCTGCGGAAGAGCTTCTTCACACAGTTGATGCGATGGAAATAATCAACAGCTACCTCATTCCCGCACTCGATGCGGCAGGTGAAAAATTTGAAAAGGGCAAGATATTCCTGCCTCAGCTGATACTCACTGCCGGTGCTGCACAAGCCTGCTTTGAGGTCATCAAGAACAAGCTCTCGCTCTCAAATACTGAAGCAGTATCGAAGGGAAAGGTCGTACTCGCGACGGTAAAAGGTGATATCCATGATATCGGAAAAAATATAGTGAAAGTTCTGCTCGACAGCTACGGATTCACTGTTATCGACCTCGGCAAGGACGTTGACCCTCAGCTCATAGTAGATACAGCTATCGAGCACAAGGTGAAACTCGTCGGACTTTCCGCCCTTATGACTACTACCCTCGGCTCTATGGCGGAGACTATCCGGCTGCTGAATGAGCAGTATCCGGAATGTAAGACTGTAGTCGGCGGAGCTGTCCTTACAGCTTCATATGCCGAGCAGATACACGCGGATTTCTACGCAAAGGACGCAAAACAGTCCGTAGATGTCGCAGCAAAAGTATACGGAGAATAAAAAAACGCACGATGCCACAGGTATCGTGCGTTTTTTATTCTTCAGGTTCATCAAAGATATTGTACGTTTCAACAAATTCGTCTGCAATAGCCGCTATCATTTCATGATTTGAAATAGGGTAGTCTCCGCTGAAATTCCTGAATCCGACTCCGTCCTTGACTGCAAGTTCACCAAGATGCCGCAGCATACGCTCAACAAGCAGCGGCATAGTGCCGCATTTTTCCGCTATAAGCGGATACAGCTGCTGCGTCACCTCCGAAAGCAGCTCTGGCGACTTTATACACTCCTCAACCGCAATACATATATACTCAAATCCGGATACCTCACTGCAAAATCCCTTATTGCACAAAAATTCCGCAATCTCAGGGATAATAAGCTGTCCACAGATATCGGAGCGGTTATACATGATGACCTTGCTTATATAGTCTACTGTAGCAGGCATCACAATGAAAGCAGTCGCTCCAAGCTTATACATTTCAGCCTCAATGTACTTACACCTTGAATAAGACAGCAAGAACATTTTTATTTCCGGATACAGCGACTTAACACGCCGAATCAGGTCAGCCGTTTCCTTTTTCTGATAGATTATATTATAAACTACTCCGTCATAATACTCTTTCTCAAGGATACTGAGTATAGTATCCGGGTCATTACTGCAACATCGCGCCTCAAATCCGAGTGAGACGAGTTTTTCTGCAAGTATTCTGCCTATCCCATCAAATCTGTCACCAATAAGAAAGCTGCATTTCATAGTCTCACCTCGCCAACAATCCGCACTTATATTAATGATAGTTCATATTTTCTATCGTGTCAACCCTAAAAATCCGCTTCATGTCGAAAATAAAGAAAATCCCCCTCTTTTTATCCAAGAGGGGGAAATATTACTGATTTATGCTGTCGTCATCACTGAACATACTGCTCGTATACTCAGCAACTCTTGCCGCATCGCCGTTACAGTCGATTTCGATATCTTCCTTTGAACGAAGGAAACGTATCGCACCAAACAACACAGTAAAGCTGAGTGCGTTTATGAGAACACCGAAATATACTCGTATTCCGAGTACAACACCAAGCATTCCGCAGAATATCATCGCGATAGAAATAACTATCCAAATCTCAAACTTTGTGTTGTCGGGGTCAAGCTGAAGAAATGCAAAACAAGCCGCACCCGAAACTATCGCATGGATTATCGCTATCGCCATAGAATACGGCTGATAAAAATCAAGTTTGTACGAATTAAGTTCAAGTATCATTATGAGTGCTTCAAGCACGATATATGCTGTGAAGCTGATTTTCAGCAATTTTCTCAGTCTAAGGCTTGCTGAAAGCAGATAATCCGCGTAAACAAGCAGTCCGAATCCGAGAAATTCGGTACAATAGGCAACAGCTTCAAGTGTTCTTGACAGGAAACTCTCGTCCTTATACGTCAGATAATATATATAACATATAATTCCGAACGCCACAAAAAGCACATTGCCGATAAGACCGAAAAACAGACCTTTATCAAGCTTTTCCTGCATTATGCCTTACCCTCACTGAGAGCGGCGACAGCTCTCTGTCCAATGTCTTTTCTGTAGTGGGCACCCTCGAAGCTTATCTTCTTTACACCGCTGTATGCATTGTCAAGAGCCTTCGGGAGGTCATCACCCTTAGCAGTTACACCGATAACACGTCCGCCGTTTGTGAGGAACTTTCCGTCGTCGCTGAGCTTTGTACCTGCGTGGTAAACGAAGCATCCCTCGACCTGTCCGTTATCGTCAAAGCCGTTCATTTCGATACCCTTGGGGTAGCTCTCAGGATAGCCGCTGCTCGCCATAACTACGCAGGCACAGCTTCCCTTGTGCCATTTTATATCAACCTTGTCGAGTTCATGGTTATAAATAGCCTCGAAAATCTCATAGAGGTCAGCGTCAAGCATGGGGAGGACTACCTGTGTTTCGGGGTCACCGAAGCGGCAGTTATACTCTATTACCTTTGGTCCCTTAGGAGTAATCATGAGACCGAAGTAGAGACAGCCCTCAAAAGTTCTGCCCTCAGCATTCATAGCGTTCATGGTCGGGAGGAAAATCTTTTCCATGCACTCCTTTGCTACCTCGTCGGTGTAGTAGGGGTTAGGAGAGATAGTGCCCATTCCGCCTGTATTCAGACCCTTGTCACCGTCGAGTGCACGCTTATGGTCCATAGAAGATATCATCGGTACCATAGTTTTGCCGTCAGTGAATGAAAGTACTGAAACCTCAGGACCTGTGAGGAATTCCTCTATTACGATTCTTGCAGAGCTTTTTCCGAATTTAAGCTCGTCTATCATATCATGTACAGCCTTGACCGCCTCTTCCTCGTTCTGAGCGATTATAACGCCCTTGCCGAGAGCAAGTCCGTCAGCCTTGATAACAGCAGGATAGCTGTTCTGCTCCTTGAGGTAAGCGATAGCCTTGTCGCTCTCAGTGAAAACCTCGTAGAATGCTGTAGGGATATCGTACTTCTTCATGAGTTCCTTCGAGAACACCTTTGAGCCCTCGATTATAGCGGCATTTGCCTTAGGTCCGAATGTCATGAATCCTTCTGCCTGAAGCTTATCTACCATACCAAGCACGAGCGGGTCATCGGGAGCAACCACTACCATATCAGGGCTGAGCTTCTTTGCGAGTTCAACTATACCGTCTATATCAGTGGCAGAGACGTTGAAACACTCGGCATACTTCGATATACCGCCGTTTCCGGGAGCACACCAGAGCTTGCCTACCTTTTCGCTCTCTGCAAGCTTCATGATGATAGCGTGCTCACGTCCGCCGCCGCCTACAACTAAAATATTTTTCATTATATATTTCCTCCTGATAAATAATTCAAATCAAAAAACATCTGTATTTTTTATTATACCATGAATCCGGTCACATTTCAAGCCAAAACGCGAAAAAAGTAGAGGCGGATATTATCCGGCTTCTGCCCAGCCGTGATCCGTCACTTTTTGTCTAAACTGCACAATTTCAATAGTGAAAATAGTACACTCTTAATTTCAGGTAAAGACTTGTAATAAATGCAGAAATATGTTATAATGATAGAAATTGCGGAGATTTTCCTTCCGCTTTTGCAATGAAAAATAAAGGAGAAAAATTATGAAGTTCGGATTCTTTGACGACTCCAAAAAGGAGTACGTTATCAATTCCCCCAAGACTCCCTATCCGTGGATAAACTACCTCGGCAACCAGGGTTTCTTCTCACTCATTTCCAACACAGCAGGCGGCTATTGCTTCTATAAAGACGCTCGTCTCCGCCGTATCACACGTTATCGCTACAACAACGTTCCGATCGACATGGGCGGACGTTATTTCTATATCAACGACAACGGCACCATCTGGAACCCCGGCTGGTCGCCTGTTAAGACTCCCCTTGATGAGTACCAGTGCCGCCACGGTATGGGTTACACCATCATCACAGGTAAGAAGAACGGCCTCAAGGCTGAAGTTACTTTCTTCGTTCCTCAGAATTACGACGGCGAAGTTCAGCAGGTAGTTCTTACAAATGAGAGCAATGAAGCAAAGAACTTCTCTATCTTCTCTATCGCAGAGTGGTGCCTCTGGGATGCACAGGACGACTGCACAAACTTCCAGAGAAACTTCTCAACAGGCCGTGTTGAGATCGAAGGCTCTACAATTTACCACGTAACTGAGTACAGAGACAGACGTAACCACTACGCTTTCTATACTGTAAATGACGAGATCGACGGCTATGATACAGACCGTGACGCATTCCTCGGCGGTATCTACAACGGCTGGGACAACCCCGAAACAGTTAAGGCTGACAAGCCCTCCAACTCATTCGCAGACGGCTGGTCACCTGTTGCTTCTCACTATAAGAAGGTCACACTCGCACCCGGCGAGTCCAAGACACTTATCTATATCCTCGGCTATGCTGAGAACCCTCAGGACAAGAAGTTTGCTTCCGAAAAGCCTGCTAACCTCCTTACAAGAGAAACATGGGTGCTCAATAAGGAAAAGGCTTATGCAATGATCGAGAAGTACAACACTCCCGAGAAGGTAGCTGCCGGACTCGAAGAGCTCCGCAATACATGGGACAGCCTCCTTTCTATCTTCAAGGTAAATACACCTGACGACAAGGTAAACAGAATGGTAAATATCTGGAACCAGTATCAGTGTATGGTAACCTTCAACCTCTCACGTTCTGCTTCTTACTTCGAGAGCGGTATCGGCAGAGGTATGGGCTTCCGTGATTCCAACCAGGATATCCTCGGATTTGTACACCAGATCCCTGAGCGTGCAAGAGAGCGTCTTATCGACATCGCTTCAACACAGCTTTCAGACGGCGGCTGCTACCACCAGTATCAGCCTCTCACAAAGAAGGGCAACGCTGATATCGGCGGCGACTTCTCAGATGATCCGCTCTGGATGATACTTTCTGTTGCAGCTTACATCAAGGAAACAGGTGACTGGGGTATCCTCGATGCTGACGTTCCTTTCGACGATGATCCGAACGGCAAGCACAAGATGCTCGAACACCTCGACGTTTCCTTCTATCATATCGTTAACAACCTTGGTCCTCACGGTCTCCCGCTTGCAATGAGAGCTGACTGGAACGACTGTATCAACCTCTCATGCTTCTCTGACACACCCGGTGAGTCATTCCAGACCTACACCAATCCTAAGTTTGCAGCAGAGGGCGGCTATTCCAAGATCGCTGAGTCTGCATTCGTTGCCACACTCTTCACTTACACAGGCCCTGCTTATGTAGAGATCCTCAGACACCTCGGCAAGACTGCTGAGGCTGAGAAGGCTCAGGCTGAGATCGACAAGATGAAGAAGAACGTTATGGAATCTGCTTTCGACGGCGACTGGTTCATCAGAGCTTATGACGCAAACGGCGAGAAGATGGGCTCCAAGGAGTGCGAAGAGGGTAAGATCTTCATCGAGCCGCAGGGCTTCGCTGTAATGTCTGAGATCGGTAAGGATCAGGGTGCAGACATCAAGACTCTTAACTCTATCGACAAGTACCTCAACTGCGAGTTCGGTCTTGTCCTCAATAACCCTGCATTCACAAAGTACTATATACAGTACGGCGAGATCTCAACATATCCCGGCGGATACAAGGAGAACGCAGGTATCTTCACACACAACAACGCATGGATCATCTGTGCTGAGGCTTATGTCGGCAGAGGCGACAAGGCATTCGAGTATTACTCAAAGATCGCTCCTGCATTCACAGAGGAAACATCTGATATCCATAAGACAGAACCTTATGTATATGGTCAGATGATCGGCGGTAAGGACGCAAAGAACTTCGGTCAGGGCAAGAACTCATGGCTCACAGGTACAGCTGCATGGAATATGGTGGCTATTTCCCAGTATATCCTCGGTGTACAGCCTGTATTTGACGGCCTCAAGGTTGATCCTTCTATCCCGGCTGCATGGGACGGCTTCACAGCTGTTCGTAAGTTCCGCGGCGCAGAGTACAAGATCACTGTCAAGAACCCCAACCACGTTTGCAAGGGTGTTAAGACTATGACTCTCGACGGCAAGGCTATTGAGGGCTGCGTAGTTCCTGCATGCGACGGCGGTGTTCACGAAGTTGAGATCGTAATGGGCTAATAATTAAATAAGCTAAGGGCAGTCTATATGGACTGCCCTTTTTGCATAAAAAACAGAGCCGGACTTTTATAAGTCCGGCTCTGTTTGTCAAAAAATTCCAATTTCATATGGAAGCAGCACGGGCGCACAATGTGCGCCCGAAAGATATTGTTTCAAATCCAGCTTTTTTACAGTCTCCGCCGAACTTATACAAGTCTGGCTTCATGTTATTTGCTGCTTTCAGCTTTTTTCAGTTTCATAATAACGACTGCTATCCCTGCTGCAAGGACGATAGTAGTGAATATACTTCCCTCAATTCCGAAGTCACCGCCGGTCAGAAGCTTTGACGTACTTGCGGCAGTTGTACGGAAAACAGACTCCTGGTCACCTGAACCGCTTACGCTTATACCGTAAAAACTGCCCTGCGTGAAGTTCCATACCGAGTGTATCGCGCATGAACCCCATATATCGTCGTATGCTATCATGTACAGCGACGCAAATACACCAAACATCGCAAGATTTATGAACACAAGAACTCCGAATCCAGGATTCATCACATGGGCAATACTAAATGCGACCGCACTTAGTCCGATGCCTATCACCGCAGGGAATTTACCGGCAACAGAGTTCATGAAGAATCCGCGGAAAATCACCTCTTCGCTCATTCCCTGTATCAGAAATCCGAAGAAAAACAGTCCTATCAGTCCGAAATTGATATTGCTGCAAACAGTGATATTATTGCCTCTGCACACTACCGACAACAGCGTTATTGCCGTCATGAGAAGTGTACCTGTGAGAAGTCCGCGGAGATAGTGTGAAACGGCTTTTTCCTTTGCAAATCCCATAGACCGCAGAGGTCTTGCCTCAAAAAAGCGGCAGTAGATAATGCTTATAACGGTTCCGAAACCGGTACACAAAAGCGTCGGGACAAATATTTTCGGCTGAATCGCTACCTCCATAGTAACATCGCGCACTTTCGCCATACTCAGTTCTCTGCCGCTGTAAAAGCCAAGCAGTGTGAGTTTTTCCTTTACCTCATCATCGGCAAGAAGCCACGGAATAATCGCTTCCGCGAGCATGATTATGCCAAATATGAACACAAATGACAAAATCTGTATCACTATACTTTCAGAAGCGGCTGACTTTTCCGATTCCTTGAACATTTTACATTTTAATTCAGGCATTTTCGTCCTCCTCTGCGTTAATTTACCCAATATATTTTCTTAGGCACCCAATAGTAGTCATCGAACTCGTCTTCACCATAACGCTCCTCCATAGACATGATATACGGAGCATCTGCATTTTGTCCATCGTATGGATTTTCTATACCGGAGTCTATCTTAAAAATCGTGCCATACTGCGGCATAAGATAGAACAGTGTAAATTCCGACTTTCCCCATTCGTATTTATCCTGCGAACAGATGAATATACCGTCTCCGGACTTTTTCCTGATTCCCTGATTATACTCGCTGAAGTCAATAACTGTACGCTCCATTGTTTTGAGGTCGTAGGTATAAAGGCAAGGCTTAGCTGAACCGTTTTCAATTGATTCCGAATTGAGTATGCAGAGTCTGTCTTTCCATGCGAATATGTCGATGTACTGTTCAAGGTCGGTGGATATTTTGTAATACTTAGTTGTGACCGTGACCGGCCTATATTCAAATCCGTCATATCCTCCTGTCACACGAACAGGCTCTCCTTCGCAGAAAAACCTCATACGGTCTCCCTCACGGCCGAACAGTCCTTCCGAAACAGCAATGGTATTGCCGGTATCATAATCAATAACATCGTACTCCATGGAATAGTCCTGTCCCTCTGTATCAAACACACAGCTTTCGGAATACAGTCCGTTTTCAGTTGGGATCAGGTAGGCGATGTTCTTGTCTATGTGTGAGATTTCCGCAGTTTCTTCTGTTTTAACGTCGTAGGAGTATATATTACACGGCTCGTCCTGTGAAACACGGAGATCGGTATAATAAAGCTTACCGCAGTATCCGCAGAGAGCATTATAACAGCCGTGATAATCAAGTCCTGTGCGTGTATCGACCTCTTCATATTTGCTGGTTTCGGGGTCATAACGGAAAAGCGACGAGTCATGCAGTGAGCAGTAATCATCGAAATTAACGGACATATAGAAATATCCGTCGAGATACACTATATCCACTATGTTTCCACTGCAAGGCTTTGAGCATATCTCAAGCGCACGCTGATAGCGTGTGTCATCAGTATTCTGAACGCTTTCATCGCCTCCGGCATAAAGGTACGAACCGTAATTCTGATAGACATCTTCCGCCTTGCACGGCGACATTCTCTCACCAAAACTCATTTTTCCGGGTTCGACAGATTTAATATCTACCGGCGGTGCGGCATCGGTCTCATTGATATTCAGCTTTATTGAAGAAAAATCATCCTCGCTGTATTTGCGGAAAACCGGCTCTGACGTTTCTTTCTTGTCATCAGCGTCCGGCGATTCTGTTTCGCTGTCAGCCGGAGTGTCCGTGTCCGTCTCAGTTTCGGTCACTGTCTCGACATCTTCCGGCGGTTCGCTGTCGGACTTTTTTAGTTCACAGCCTGTTGCAGACAGTGCAAGTACTGCCGATAAGAATAATGCTGAAAGTTTCCTCATAGTTCACCGTCCTATTTATATTGATGTTGTAAAATATATTATATCATTATACGGCAAAACAGTCAATAATACAAGTATGATATTTAACCGGCTCTCTGTCCGGACGTTTTTTGTATATCAGCGATATTGACTTTCCGTGATGCACATGGTAAAATTATTTCATATATATGAAATGAGGAATCTCAATGGCTGATGTACTATATATGGTAATCCCATGCTATAACGAGGAAGCTGTTCTTCACGAGACTGCTTCACGAATGAAGGCAAAATACACCGCGCTCACAGAGCGTGGAATGATATCCCCCGAAAGCCGGATAGTTTTTGTCAACGACGGCTCAAAAGACTCGACATGGCAGATAATAGAGGAACTTCACCGCTCAGAGCCCGGTTTTTTCTCCGGTATAAACCTCTCACGCAACAGCGGTCATCAGAATGCTGTTCTCGCCGGACTTATGACCGTCAAGGACATCTGCGACATGGCTATCACTATGGACGCTGACCTACAGGACGATATAAATGCCATAGACGATATGGTTGAGAAATACAACGAAGGCTGTCAGGTAGTATATGGAGTCCGCAGTGCACGAAAAACCGACACCTTCTTCAAGCGCTTCACTGCCGAAGGCTTCTACCGCTTCATGAAATCAATGGGAGCGGATATCGTCTACAATCATGCGGACTTCAGACTTATGAGCAGGAGAGTACTGCAAGAGCTTGACGGTTTCCGCGAGGTAAATCTTTTTCTGCGCGGGATAGTCCCGCTGATAGGTTTCAAGAGTGCAAACGTCTACTATGAGCGCAGTGAGCGCTTTGCAGGTGAGAGCAAGTATCCGCTGAAAAAAATGCTTGCATTCGCTGTAAACGGCATAACATCGTTCAGCACTAAGCCGCTTAAACTGATAACCGCAATCGGCTTTATCATGTCGCTGATAAGTACGGCGGCGATAGTATGGGCATTCGTGGTAAAAATACTCGGACACTCCGAACTTGGCTGGTCGAGTACAATGTGCTCGATATGGTTAATCGGAGGAATACAGATACTCGCACTCGGCATAATCGGCGAATACATCGGAAAAATTTATGCCGAAGTCAAACAGCGTCCGCGTTATATAGTAGCCGATTTTATAAACGATACCGAAAAAAGGAGAAATAACGATGCTGAAAAAAATTCTTGACAGCAAAAGCTGTGCCGAATGTAAGCTGTGCTGTAGATTCGACAGATACGACATTTGGGAAACTCCGGTATTCACAGCCGAAATATGCGAACGTATCCGCGCCGCTAAGCCTGATACAGAATTTGTACCTAAGGACGGCGGATATATTTTCAAGCTGAAAGAACTCGATGAGGACGAACTTTTTTCATGTCCCGCACTCACCGAAACAGGCTGTATGCTCGGCGATGATAAGCCGTTCGATTGCCGTATATGGCCTTACCGGATAATGGAAATAGGCGGCAGAAGAGCCATAACTATAGCATCTATCTGCGAGGAAATGTTCGGCAGACCACTCTCCCAGCTGAGCGGCTTTCTTAAAGAAGGACTTGCTGACGCTATTTTCAGCTATGCCGACGCTCACCCCGAAATAGTAAAGCCGTATTATGAGGGGTACCCTGTGCTTATGTTTGAGAAACAGCTTGATTTTTTCAGCGGCAAGTGATATAATAAAAATATAAATTTATAAGAAAGAAGGTATTCCGCTATGGATATCAAAGCAAAAATCGAAGAACTCGTAAACAAAGTCAAGAACGACAAGGACTTCGCTGAAAAATTCAAAAATGACCCTGTCAAGGCTGTTGAAGGTGTTATCGGAGTTGACCTCCCCGACAATCAGATCAATAAGATAGTTGACGGTGTAAAGGCAAAGGTAACTGCTGACGGTATCGGCGGAAAGATCAGTGGCCTTATCAACAAGATCACTAAGTAAGGAATAATACCACTGTATTTTACCTGAGGTTTCCCATTTTAACATGAGAAAACGATCAATTAATTATATAAAATATGCGGACGGCACGATGGCTGTCCGCATTTATTTTTTTCTGACGTTAACCTGTTATGTCGTTTCTGAACAGGCGCATGGTATCCATTTTCAGTGAACGGTTCTGTGGCTTGCTGAGTTCGGGGTCGTCTGCGAGAATTTTCGCGGCACACTCCTGTGCCATTCCCGAAAGCTCCATACTGCACGCAACATCGGCAATTTTCAGCGGTGGGAGTCCGTGCTGAGCGTTACCGAAGAAGTCACCGGGTCCGCGCATTTTGAGGTCCTCCTCAGCAATTCTGAAACCGTCCGTCGTGGAGGAGATTATCTTCATGCGCTTTATGCAGTCGTCGTTTTTGTTGTCGGTTATGAGTATGCAGAAGCTCTCACAGCTTCCTCTGCCGACTCTTCCGCGAAGCTGATGAAGCTGAGAAAGTCCGAAACGTTCAGCATTTTCTATGACCATTACTGCCGCATTCGGAACGTCTACCCCGACCTCGACTACAGTCGTACAAATCAGCACTTGTATCTCGCCGTCGCGGAATTTCTTCATTACCTTTTCCTTTTCTGCTGAACGCATTTTTCCGTGGAGAAGTGCGGTAGTATAGCCTTTCAGATTACCGTTTGCCGCGTCCTCGGCATAGGATTTTACAGCAAAAAGGTCACTCTCACTGTCCTCTATCATGGGGCACACCACATATGCCTGTCTGCCCTCATCAAGGCGCTCACGGACAAACCCGAATGCATCAGCACGCTTTTTTCCGGTCACAGCATATGTCTTGACAGGCTGTCTGCCTTTTGGAAGCTGTTTTATCACGGAAATATCGAGGTCGCCGTAAATCATGAGTGCGAGAGTTCGTGGTATCGGAGTTGCCGACATTACAAGTCTGTGCGGAGAATCGCCCTTTTCAGCGAGAGCCGCTCGCTGTGCTACACCGAAACGGTGCTGTTCATCGGTTATGACAAGTCCGAGAGTCTTGTATTCAACGTCTTTCTGTATAATGGCATGAGTACCGACGATAACATCAATCTCGCCGCTTGCAAGTTTTTCACGTATCATATTCTTCTTTTTGGCAGTTGACGAACCTGTCAGCAGACAAACTTCTATCCCGAGTGGTCCGAGGAGTTCGGATAACGTGTTGAAATGCTGAGTTGCGAGTATTTCTGTAGGAGCCATGAGTGCGGACTGTATACCATTTTTTGCCGCAAAACAGCACGCTGCCGCTGCTACAGCGGTCTTGCCGCTTCCGACATCGCCCTGCAAAAGCCGGTTCATGGGAGTATCCTTGCAAAGGTCGGCAATAATGTCGCTCACCGCCTGCGCCTGTCCCTCAGTAAACTCGAAAGGCAGCACACGATTAAAGCCGCTGATATCGACACTGCTGTCCATTGCAAAAGCGGTAGTTTTTCTACGGCGGAGTTTCAGCATAGTCATACCGAGCTGAAGCTTCAGCAGTTCATCAAATGCAAGGCGGCGGCGAGCTTCCTCAGCGGCTTTGTCACTCGTCGGAAAATGGATATTCTCAAGTGACCACATCAGCGGTGCGAGGTGATACTGCGAGAGAATGTCCTGAGGAAGAGTCTCAAAAGGAAAATGCTTCATGATATCGAGTGCCTGCCGCATATTCGTCCTCACCATATTCACGGAAAGTCCCTGCGTAAGGCGATATATCGGTTGAATAAGCACTTTCTCATCGGCTTTGATAAACACCGGCGCAGCTATTTCACGTCGAAGCATACTGCCGTTTACCTTGCCATACATATAATATGTCTGTCCCTCTTTAAGCGCCTGAAATCCGTAAATGTTATTATATATTACTATAACTATCGTGCTGATACCATCGGTTGCAACGGCATTGCATATAACAAGTCCGCCGCGCACTCGCTGAGGCCGATTCTTCTGCACTACGGTCAGCTTCAGCACGTTATAGCTGCCTATAACAGCCTGCTGTATCGGTACATATGCACGGAAATCAAGGTAAGCACGCGGAATGTGATAAATCAGGTCATAGGGACTGCTTATCTCAAGCTTGCGGTATTTTTCGCCTCTTGCCTTGCCTACACCTTTCAGGTATTCAATTTCTGAAAAAAGATTGGCAGCCATAGTCTGCTCCTTTCGGTAATATGAAATAATTATAACACACTTTTCCGCGAATAGCAACAGCCGTAATATCGCTCGGATTCCCATTCAACTATAGCAAAGAATTACAAATACTCGCAAAAAAACACGCATTTTCAGAAAAAATGATAAAAATAATTTTTACCACTTTATTTTTTTCCGTAAATGTAGTATAATGATAGTAATTACGTTTAAGTCAGAAAGCATCTCCATAGGGAGAAATTTATATAAGAGGTAAAACTATGGCGAATAACTATTCTCTCGGTATCGACGTCGGCTCTACTACAGTAAAGACTGTCATAACCGATATCGAAGGCAATATCGTATATTCAAAGTATCAGCGCCACCTTTCCAAGGTAAAAGAAACCGTTACCGACCAGCTGAAACTGATTCAGGCAGACTACCCTGATGAATCATTCAAGGTCTGCATCACCGGTTCGGCAGGTCTCGGACTTGCTAATTCAGCAGAGATACCGTTCGTTCAGGAAGTTCACGCAGCTTTCCTCGCAGTAAAGGAAAAACAGCCTGATGCTGACGCTGTTATCGAACTCGGCGGCGAAGATGCTAAGATAATCTTCCTCACAGGCGGAGTTGAACAGCGTATGAACGGCTCTTGCGCCGGAGGAACAGGTGCTTTCATCGACCAGATGGCTACTCTCCTCGGAATCACTGCCGACCAGCTCGACGAACTCTCGCTCAGAGCACAGAAAATTTACCCCATAGCTTCACGCTGTGGAGTTTTCGCTAAATCAGATATACAGCCGCTTCTCAATCAGGGCGCTCGACGTGAGGACGTTGCCGCAAGTATATTTCAGGCGGTAGTCGACCAGACTGTATCAGGTCTTGCGCAGGGCAGAACTATCGAAGGAAAGGTACTATTCCTCGGCGGACCGCTCCACTTCCTGAAGGGTCTCAAGCAGGCATTCGTTAAAACTCTCGGACTCGACGATGAACACGCTGTATTTCCGGAAGACGGTCCTGTTTTCGTGGCATACGGCTGTGCGCTCTACGCTTCACAGGCGGCTGATGCATACTCAGTCACTGAACTTCTCAACAAGGTTAAGAACGCCCGCGCTTCCGATGATATAGTCACAGGCGACCCGCTCTTCAGATCGCAGGCTGAATACGATGAATTCATCGACCGCCATAAGAAATTTGACCTCGGATACGGCGATATCCGTACATATAAAGGCGACGCTTACCTCGGTATCGATGCAGGCTCAACCACAACAAAGCTCGTGCTCATAACCGATGACGGACGCATTCTCTATCACCATTACAGCTCGAATCAGGGTCAGCCGCTTGACAAGATCTCCGATCAGCTCAAAAAGATATACGAGGCGATGAACCCCGATATCACGATAAAAGGCTCGGCTGTAACCGGCTACGGCGAAGGCCTCATCAAAGCCGGACTCTCTATCGACCACGGCATCGTTGAAACTGTCGCGCACTTCAAGGCTGCCGCTTACTTCTGCCCCGATGTTGACTTCATCATCGACATCGGCGGTCAGGACATCAAGTGCTTCAAGATCAAAAATCACAGCATCGACAGTATCATGCTGAATGAAGCGTGTTCATCGGGATGCGGCTCATTCATACAGACATTCGCTATGGCTCTCGGCTACGATATTGCTGAGTTCTCTCAGCTCGGTCTTTTCGCTGAACACCCCGTAGACCTCGGCTCACGCTGTACCGTATTCATGAACAGCTCCGTAAAACAGGCGCAGAAGGACGGCGCTACCGTCGAGGACATCTCCGCGGGTCTCTCTTCGTCTATCATTAAAAATGCCATATATAAAGTTATACGTGCAAATTCGCCAGACGACCTCGGAAAGAATATCGTCGTACAAGGCGGCACATTCCTCAATGATGCGGTACTCCGCTCATTCGAGAAGGAACTCGGCAGAAATGTTATTCGTCCGGCTATTTCAGGACTTATGGGTGCATTCGGCTGTGCACTCTATGCAAAGGAGCGCTCTGAGGGCGAATCAAGTATCATCTCAAAGGACGAACTTGCTACATTTGCCTATACATCGCGGTCTGCACAGTGCGGAGGCTGTACTGCGAACTGTCAGCTCAACATCATCAACTTCGGCAAAGGCAGAAATTTCATCTCCGGCAACCGCTGTGAAAAAGGCAGCGGCAAGGCTAAGAAAAACAACGTGCCGAACCTCTATGAGTACAAGTATAACAGCATAATATCCCTCGAAAAGACCGCTCAGCCGTCGCGCCCCGTCGCTAAGGTAGGTCTTCCGCTCTCGCTCAGCTTCTATGAGCAGATGCCTTTCTGGCATACTTTCTTTACCGAGCTTGGTTTCCAGACCATTTTCAGTGACGAAAGCTCGCGTGATATGTACTACCTCGGTCAGCATACTATCCCTTCGGATACTGTTTGCTACCCCGCAAAGCTTACACACGGTCATGTCGAGAATCTGCTCGACAAAGGTGCAGACTTCATTTTCTATCCCTGCATGAGCTATAACCTCGACGAGGGAGAAAGCGATAACCACTTCAACTGCCCTGTCGTTGCATACTATCCCGAGCTTCTGCTCAGAAATAATCCGCGTCTCAACGATAGAAATTTCATTCATCCGTATATGGACCTCAACGTCCGAAAGAACGTTGTAAAGGTAATGAAAAATACACTGAAACAGTTCAACATCAAAGGCAAGATTCCGGCGGCTGTCGATAAGGCATTTGAAGCTCTCGACCGCTTCCACCGCGATATAGCAGCAAAGGCTTATGACATAATCCGTCAGGCACGAGAGGAAAACCGCAAGATAATCGTCCTCGCCGGCAGGCCATACCATATCGACAAGGAAATCAACCACGGTATCCACAAGCTTGTAACAAGTCTCGGAATGGCTGTAGTCACCGAGGACAGCGTCGCACAGCTTGCTCACACTCCAAAACTCGGAGTACTCAACCAGTGGACCTATCATTCACGTCTTTACAGAGCCGCTGAGTACGTCACAACTCAGCCGGATATGCAGCTCATACAGCTTGTATCCTTCGGCTGCGGAATAGACGCTGTCACCAGTGACGAGGTGCGCAATATCCTTGAAAGCAAGGGCAAGCTCTATACACAGCTCAAAATCGACGAAATAAACAACCTCGGCGCTGCAAGAATAAGACTCCGCAGTCTTGTTGCCGCTATGAATGCCGATACCGCCCATAAAAAGGACAGCACAAAGGAGTAAGAATGGCTGATTACGTTAGATTTACCGAGGATATGATAAAAACTCATAAAATCCTCGTGCCGAATATGCTGCCTGTACATTTCAGGCTGCTTATGGCGATATTTGAGAATAAAGGCTACACAGTTGAGCTGCTCGAAAACGACTCTCGCGCAGTTGTTGACGAAGGACTCAAAAACGTCCACAATGATGCCTGCTATCCGGCTCTGCTTGTAATCGGACAGTTTATGGACGCGCTCAACAGCGGCAAGTACGACCCCGATAAGACTGCCCTCCTGATAACTCAGACCGGCGGAGGCTGCCGTGCTTCAAACTATATCCACCTGCTGCGAAAAGCTGTTGCCAAAAACTATCCGCAGGTACCTGTCGTATCACTCAATTTCAGCGGACTTGAAAAGGACAGTGCCTTCAAAATCACAGCTCCGATGTTCCTGAAACTGCTGTACGCGGTCCTCTACGGCGACCTGCTCATGACCTGCTATAACAAGTGCCGCGCATATGAAGTTAACAACGGCGACTCTAAGGCGATGCTCGACAAGTGGCAGTCCCGACTCGGCGACATTTTCCGCAAGGGAAGCCGTGAATACCTCAAAACCAAAAAGCTTTACAAAGAGATACTCGACGATTTCTCTTCTGTGAAATTATCAGGTGAAAAGAAGATACGTGTTGGCATCGTCGGTGAGATATATGTAAAATACTCACCCCTCGCAAACAATCACCTTGAGGACTTCCTCATCTCAGAAGGCTGTGAACCGGTCGTTCCGTCACTTCTTGAGTTCGTGATGTACTGCGCCGCAGGAACCTTCAACGATGCGAAAATTTACAACAATCAGTCGCTGAATTCACGTATATACAAGCTCGGCTATAAGCTTATATACAAGAAGCAGAAAGAACTCATCGCCGCAATGAAGGCGCAGGGCAAGTTCGAACCGCTCCACGACTTTGAACACCTCCGCAGTCTTGCTGACAAGTACATAAGTCAGGGAGTCGTTATGGGCGAGGGATGGCTCATTCCGGCTGAAATGGCGGCACTTGCTCAGTCATGTGTTGAGAATATCATCTGCACTCAGCCGTTCGGCTGTCTGCCGAACCACATCGTTGCAAAGGGAATGACACGCGCTATAAAAGAGCAGAATCCCAACGCAAATATAGTCGCTATCGACTACGACCCCGGCGCTACAAGAGTAAATCAGGAAAACCGAATTAAGCTTATGCTTGCTAATGCAAAGCGATGACGTAAAAATATAAAGAGATGATTAAGAGAAGAACAGGCGAGGTAATCGTCACAAATGAGAAACAGGGTCAGCTCCTGAAAAAACTGTACGGAACTGCCGATGGACGCAGACTCCTTAAAGTCTTAACGCTTCCGATAGTATCAATGGCGGCAGGCGACTTTATGAACTCCATATTCTCAAAGCCGCTGATACGTCCGTTCATATTGAAGAATCACATCGACACATCACAGTATCAGATGCGAAACTTCCACTCCTATAACCAGTTTTTCACACGCAGGATAAAACCGGATAAGCGCCCGATTGACTTTGCTCCGTCACATCTGATAAGTCCATGCGATTCAAAGCTTTCAGTCTACGAGATAGACGAACACAGTATCTTCCGCATAAAGGAATCAATGTACCGCGTAAGCGACCTGCTGAGGAACGATTTTCTCGCACGCAGATTCATAGGCGGCTACTGCATGATATTCCGCCTTGAAGTGGACGATTACCACCGCTATTGCTACATAGACAACGGTACAAAGACCGGCAATACATTTATCCGCGGCGAGCTTCACACTGTCAATCCGATAGCACTGAGACGATATAATATCTACAAGCGCAACTCGCGCGAGTATACCGTTCTGCATACCGAAAATTTCGGCGACGTGGTACAGGTAGAAGTCGGCGCAATGCTTGTCGGCAAGATAAAAAACCACCACAAGGAACACTCCTTCAGCCGCGGCGAAGAAAAGGGAATGTTCGAGTTTGGCGGTTCGACTATAGTTCTCCTTGTTGAAAAGGGCAGAATAACTCCCGATGCCGACCTGCTGAAAAACACGGCAGAAGGCTACGAAACTGTAGTAAAGTACGGTGAAAAAATTGGTATTGCCCGCAGACCTATGCGCTACAAATAGTCCCTGCGCCCCGGCATGGGCTTACTCTGTACAAATGGCATAATCTGCTTTCGCTCGCTGATACAACTCTTTTCTTTCGCTCATTAGCACATACAGCTCTGCTGTATGTGCTTTTTTCATACCGGATATTGCGGTGTCAAGCCGATTATTGCGCTATATACCGTCGCTCCGGGCTTATGTTTCAATATATGAAATATAAATGTTAAATTCACGTTAAATCATCGCTCCAACTCTTGACTATAGCTTTGGAACTGATATAATATATCTTAGATAGATAAAATAAGGGAATAATATTAAAAAGGAGCTCATACTATGAGTGGCACTGATTTTTCAATTTTTAACATCTTCACTATGCTCGGCGGACTCGCTTTCTTCCTCTATGGAATGAACGTTATGTCCACAGGTCTTGAAAAGCTCACCGGCGGTAAACTGGAAATAGCTCTCAAGAAAATGACTTCAAACAAATTCATGGCGATTATCCTCGGTATGATGGTCACGATAGCGATACAGTCCTCGTCCGCGATGACCGTAATGCTCGTCGGCTTCGTCAACTCGGGAATCATGTCTCTTGAGCAGACTATCGGTGTATGCTTCGGTTCTGATATAGGAACCACACTTACTGCTTGGATACTCAGCCTCGCAGGAGTTGACGGCAAAAATCCGTTCATCAAAATGCTCAAGCCTTCTTCCTTTGCACCATTAGTTGCACTCGTTGGTGTAATACTTATCATGGGTGCCAAGAAGAATAAAAAGAAAGATATCGGACGTATTCTTGTTGGATTCGCTATAATCATGACAGGTATGTCTCTTATGTCCGAATCTGTTTCACCGCTCGCAGATTCACCGCAGTTCCAGAAAATACTGACAGCATTTCATAATCCTATTCTTGGTGTTCTTGTTGGAGCCGGTTTTACAGGCATTATTCAGAGTTCTGCCGCTTCTGTCGGTATATTACAGGCTTTTTCACAGACAGGCGCCCTCACATATGGAATGGCGCTTCCCATTATCATGGGACTTAACATTGGTACTTGTATCACAGCGCTTATTTCAAGTATCGGAGTAAACAAGAATGCGAAGCGTGTTGCCTGCATTCACATACTCATAAAGGTTCTCGGAACATTGATACTTCTGCCGATATCTCTTATTCTACAGCACGTTATCCATCTCAGCATCTTTGATCAGACTGTAGGCTATGTTGGAATCGCTGTTATGCACTCAATATTCAATATTGCAACTACAATTATCCTTCTGCCGTTCACCCCAATGCTTGTAAAGCTCTCTCACCTTATAATACGTGATAAAGAGAATGATAAAGTGCTTGAAGCAGAATCAAATCATCTCAGAGGACTCGATGAACGTTTCCTTAAAACTCCCGCAGTCGCAGTTGAGACCTGCCGCAGTACAACAATTGAAATGGCAAATATAACGAGTGAAGCTATAAATGGCGCACTTCAGCTCCTCATTTCTCCCTACAGCGAAGAAAAGGCAAACAGCGTCATCGAAGCAGAAGACCTCATAGACCACTTCGAGGACAAAATAAACAGCTACCTTGTCAAGCTTTCAAAGAGCAGTGTTACCGGTAAGGACAGCCGTAAGGTATCAAAAATGATGCACTGCGTAGGTAATTTTGAGCGTATCTCCGACCATGCGGTAAACCTTATCGAATCCGTTCAGGAGTGCCGTGAAAAGGGGATAAAGTTCTCGGACGAATGTCTGAACGAGCTGAGTGTTATTACTGAGGCTATCTCTGAAAACATCTCAATCGCCTTCAATGCCTATATAACCGACGACCTCGCAGGCGCTCACCGCGTTGAGCCGCTTGAAGAAGTTGTCGATAACCTGAGCACAGAGCTAAAAAACCGCCACATACGCCGTTTGCAGAACGACGAATGTACAGTTGAACTCGGATATATTTTCCAGGATATCCTCACAAATCTCGAGCGAGTATCCGACCACTGCTCAAACATTGCAGGCTGTATCATCGAAACTGACGAAAAGACCAATATCCACGCGTATCTCCACGACGTAAAGGAAAACGACGAAACCTTCCGCAACGAGTTCAAGAAGTATTCCGACAGTTACTTTGCAAAACTCGAATCTCCGGCAATTACGCAGAAAAATTGATAAATAAAAATCCCCTTACACAATATGACGGATACCCATATAGAAGTTTTGCCCCGAAGCACTTCAACTGCTTCGGGGCATTGCATTTTATACGGCTGCTATAATCAGAGTTTACATTATCATATCTTATTTTGTAACTTGTCCTTTTCGGTATCTGCCGAAAAGAATACCGTCATCAACATATTTATCAGACTGAGAGACCCACATCGGAAATTTTCCTGTTGCTACAGCAGTCTGTCCGTTAAGCATTCCCGTATGAAACGAAATATGGCGGAATTGTCTTAGTACCAGTTCCATTCTCGTATGTTCACAGTTTTCGGGACATTCATATAGCATTTCATCTGTGAGAGAATCAAGATATGCGTATGTTTTTTTCTCTACACTGTCAAGATAATCAAGAAGCTGCTCATCAGACAAGACAACAGAAGCAGGCTTGTCGGGATTATCAAGTCCTTCTTCATGAAAAGGCGGTTCATCATATACACAAGGATTTATAAACCATTTATCAGCTGAATGAAGTGCATGATATGCCCATCTCCAGCACGGAGCACCGCAGCATATCGCATCTCTGTCATAGGTCTGGATAGACGTTCTGATATTAAGAAAATTCGGTTTTACCATATCTTTTATTATCATACATAATTCGTTCACTATAAAAACCTCCTTAAAATTCCGTTTTCTGTCTGTGAACATTATAGCACAGCATAAATGCAATGTCAATAAAAGCGCCATAGTACCTCTGACTGTATATCAGAAATACTATGGCTTAATACTTCTATATGGGTATCCGTATTACGCGTAAGGGGATTTTTTTAACTATTATTCTTTAACGTAAACAGCGGTTATCTCGCTGATATATGCGCGGTGGTATGGGTCTTTAGCGAAAAACTGTTCCGGTAAGCCGTCGTCAGTAAGGAAGCCTTCCTTTGCGAGGTCGTAGCTGTAAAGCTTGCGGCAGACAAACACCATATCTGCTTCCGCAAACGCTACATTCCCCTCAAATTCAGCAGGAGTGAGACCTGTTTCCTTAGCCTTGTCGCAGTCTCTGCCGGAATGTGCACCACAGAAAGAGAGTGCCTTTCTGTACTCCTCACCGTAGAATGAAACGGTGAATGTATCGTCCTTTTCAATATACTCATAAGTGTATCTGTTAGGACGGATATAGCAGGTGATAACGTTTTTGTTCCAAAGAACTCCGAGTTGACCCCATGAAGCGGTCATGGTATTGTAATCGTCCATATTTCCGCCTGTAATGAGCATCCACTCCTTACCTATCTTTGTAAATGGGTCGGTTGTGATATCGCTGATATTAACCTTTTTGAATGACATGATGATTCCTCCTTTATATTATCCGGTATCAGCGCATATCCTACGTTTCATGCTCTTCTGAGAGCTGATTTGTACCTTAAACGGAGCTTATCCGTGATAAGTGCGATGAATTCCGAATTTGTAGGCTTACCTTTGCTTGTATCGACTGTATAGCCGAAGAATGAATTGAGAGTATCGACGTTGCCTCTGTCCCATGCTATCTCTATCGCGTGACGTATAGCACGTTCAACACGGGAAGAAGTAGTGTCATATATTGAAGCGACTGTCGGATACAGAAGCTTTGTTACACTGTCGAGAAGAGTTTTATCCTCTATTGAGTAGAGTATCGCAGTGCGGAGGTAGTGATAACCCTTGATATGAGCCGGTACACCGAGCTGATGTATCATGTCAGTAACGACTATCTCCATGTCGTCGCTGAGACTGTTTGCCTTGTCGCCGAGAGCTGAACTTATTGCGGCGATGAGGTCGTCGGCATCGCATGGTTTGAGCAGAAACTTAGCCGCTCCGTTTTCCATTACCTGCCGCTCGATGAACTCGTTATCAAAGTCTGACACAACGATGAATGCAGGAGTTTTTACTCCGAGTTCTTTCACCTTTTTCATTATCGTTACCGCGTCGCCGTTTTCAGCGGTTACATCAAGAACTGCCGCATCGGGCGGGTCGTTCCTGATAGAATCAACGATTACGTTGCAGTCCTTTTTGCGTGTATACGCGTACATTCCTCTTTCCCTGAGCTTATTAGCGGTATTGATACCTGTTCCTGCTGAATCGTCTCCGATAAGTACCTTTATTTTGCTGTTCATTATTTTTTCCTCCTGTTTGATGATTTTTCCTATGAATCTATCTTATCACAGAAGGAGCGTTATCTGCAACGGAATATACCGTCGGAAACAGAGAGGTTTTATCGGGAAATGAAGAAAAATGCCGCACCGGATAAAAAATGTCGGCGAATGTCGCTCAAACGCATAAATGTGTCATATTTTGCCCTTTCCCTTCATTTTTACGAGAAGACCGTCGGCAATGTTGCGTACTTTCGTCCCCGGCGGGAAGAGCTTATCCGCGAGTTTTGACGCGGCATTAGGTTTGATTTTTCTGCCGTATACCGGAGCAATATCGGGGTCAGAGTTGCGTTTAGCCCACTCAGCAGCAGCCGCAGGGTCAACGTACTTTTGCAGCGCAGCCCTGTCACCCGCAGCAGCGTGCAGTGCAAGGAATTGTATCGGGAGTCCGCAGCCGTTATAGCCGAATTTGTCGAGATGGCCGTCGAAGTGTGCATGGAAAAGCTTCTCCATATCCTCCATGCCGGCTAAAGCGCGTTCATTGCTTTCGAGAGCCTGCATGAGGGCTTTTTCGAGGTCATTCTGCGGCTCACAGCCTGACGCGCGCAGCGCTCCGCCTACTATTGCGCCGAGCATATACTCGTCACCGCAGAAATCGGTCTGCGGTGTTTTATTCAGCGGTGTATCAAAAAAATATGCCGCATAAATGCCGAATATGCAGTGCAGAGCAAGGAAATCGGGTTTGTCGTAGTCATAAACGTGTCTTGCCTGAACAAATCCGCGGAGCCTTCCAGATTTTACCATAAGCGGAATAGCTCCCGACATGAGAAGAGCCTTTGAGCCGCCGAGTATCGGGGTTTCGACATCTGCTTCAACGTCTGAGCCGATATGCAAAAGCTTCGCCGGAGCAGTATTTGCCTTCCTGATAATCGCTTCATACACCGGCTTAGGTGCACTGATATCAATTTTCGACTCCGACGGTACTATCAGTGCATCATAGGTTTCAAGTCCACATCGGCTGAGTATATTCACAGTAACACTGCGCGGATACACTGTATCCGCAACGATAATGGTTTTTTTCTTAGTGGTCTTAGCCTTGCGGAAGAGGTCTTTTCCGAATTGCCGCGGCATTGCGAAATACACAGCAAGTTCGCATTCTCTTTTTATAAGCTTATCGCGGCTCGCAGGACTCAGGTTCGCCATTTTTGCAAGGATATCGTATATCTTTTCAAGCGATGCACCGCCCTCTGCGGCATATTTAGAAGCTGCCGCATCTTCAGCAGCAAGGCGCATTTCGGTAAACGTTCCTTTCACAGTAGTCAGGTCGCGGAAATCTTTTTCCATGAGCATGAACATATCTCCGCGCTCTGAAAACGGCATCTGCACAAGTACCCCGTCCATTTTAAAGCTTACCGCTTTTATTGCGGAGTCGCTGACACTGCGGAGCATTTTCTCGCGCAGGGCCTTCTGGTCGGCATTAAATATAATTCGCGGTCTGAAGTCTGTATCCATTGCAGCCTCCTTTTGTATCATTCAGAAGAAACAGCTGTAGTTTCAGTAGTTGTATCAGCAGTTGAATCTGCTGATGTTTCGGAAGAAGTTGAAGTCGTGGAAGTAGTTGACATCGTAGTATCTGTGCCATAATCCGAGACGAGTTTCTTACCGCTTCTGAGGGTCTGGTATTCATCGAGTGAGAGAGCGCCGTCCGAATTATAAGCACGTACAAGAGTTTCCTTATCGGTATATTCACCCGAAAATTCGCCATTCTCTTTCTCGAGATACTTGCCGTACCAAAGTCCGAAGAACGACCAGACCGCATTATCGCGGAACGATGAGTCTATATCAGGAACAGAACTGCACTCGCTGAGTGCAATGAGTTTCTCCTTGCCAACTATATTCTGCAATGCAAGGAACTGTTCATATCTGCTTCCGTAGTCGGTCTTATTGTCGAGGTAGATGTCAAGTGACGCAATATCGAACGTCTTCTTGTCAACAAGAGAATCCTCACTCTGACCGTTCCATATCCATATAAGGTTATCGAGTTCAAAGTAGTTGGTGTAACGGCGGTACATAAGGTCCCACAGCCACTTGTAAGCGTCAACTCCGCTTGCGCCCCACCAGAACCAGTCTCCGCTTCCTTCATGGAGAGGTCTCCACAGAACAGGCACTCCCTTATTTTTGAGTGAAGTGAGCTGTCCCGCCATATTGTCGAGGTCGCGGACAAGTCCGTAGCACTGCTCTGATATCTTGCCCTCACCATAGAGTCCACGTATCTCCTCCTGAGTCATTTCAGCGATGTCGATATCGGTCATAGCGTCTTTGAGCTTGAAATCGGTCTCTTTCGCATATACAGACGGCTTTTTCGACGGAGCTTCCCAGTACCACATAAGCCCCACAACTCCGCCATTTCTGTACCAGTCTGCACACGCATCAACGTCCTTGAATGAGCTGTCGAAGGTGTTTCCGGTGGTATGCATAGCCGAAAAGCGGATGACAGGGTATTTTCCGGTAGTTTTATATATAAGGTCGAGTTCCTTGTTATCAGGACTCGAAGCATATTGTCCGGTCAGAGTGTACTTTCCGTAGTTATCGGTAAGGAAGTCCATAAGTTCCTTAGCCTGCTTGCCAGCTTCCTTGTTTGCAAGCTTGTTATTTGCGTCATACGCGATATCGCTCAGTGACGTATTATTCGATACCTTCAGGTAATCAAGACAGATGTCGCCGTTTTCAGGACGTATCACTATCTCCGATTTGCCCTTTACAAGGAATACTCCATACAGCGTAATGAGTGTAAATTCGCCGTCGTTCATGGTTTTGAACGTGCTTATCTCGGTGCCGTTGAGAGTTATGCGGCAGTTCACCTTTCTGTCGGAGGCAATACTGAATGAGAGGTCGTAATGCTGATTACTCGGTGCATTGACCGTGAATGCGGCAGTAGAGCTTCCGTCCGACTTGAAACCTGTAACGTATCCGCTTCCGCTGTACTTCTTATGAACAGTTTCCTGCCTTACTGTAGGGTCGAACTTTGTAGTCGGCTGTTCATCAGCCTTATCTTTTTTCTTATCTGAAGAAGTAGTCTCTTCCTCTTTAGGAAGGCTGACTATCTTCAGGTCACTGCTGAGTTTAGCGTCCTCCGCCTCGTAGATATCGCCGGTATCCTGCTTTTCTATCTCGGGGTAAGAGATAGGGTAATCGGGATAGGTGTCAACTTCCTCGGGCGGCACTGTTGACTCCGAAGTCGGTTCAGCGGTGCTTATTTCAACAGCTTTCTCTTTCTTCTTACATGAACCCATGCACGCCGCCGCAACTGTCATAGCCGCAGTCAGCGCAATGATTCTGCGAAAATCCATAATATTACTGCTCCTTTTATGGTGTCAGGGCTTGACGGTATAGCTTTTTCCTGCGGTAGTATCAAATATTATAACTCCGTCCTCGATGCGTGAGCCGACAGTTTCGCCGTCGCAGATGAGACTTGCAACACAGTTAGTGCGCAGTCGGCATTCTCCGCCGAGGTCAGAAGTTATCACAGCTGATGTGAGTTTGCAGTCGTGCCATTCGATATCAACTCCGAATCCGCCCTTTGCGCGAAGCCCCCTGACTCTGCCGTCTTTCCACTCATCCGGAAGTGCAGGAAGGAGTATTATCTCGCCGGAAACGCTCTGTAAAAGAGCTTCCGCAACCGCCGCAGTGCCGCCGAAATTTCCGTCTATCTGGAACGGTGGGTGAGTGTCAAAGAGGTTGGGATTAGTAGAATGTGCGAGGAGCTTTTTGAGGTTCTCGTAAACCATTCTGCCGTCGTGAAGACGTGCCCACATATTCGTTATCCATGCACAGCTCCAGCCTGTATGACCGCCGCCGTGGATAAGTCTGCGGACGAGAGTAGCTCTTGCCGCATCTGCGAGTTTTGGTGTTTTCTCGGGAGTAATCAGGTCAGCCGGATGAAGTGCAAAGAGCTGGGAAACGTGGCGGTGTCCGATATCCACCTCGTCGTAATCGACTGCCCACTCTTTTATCTGTCCGTACTTGCCCACCTCCGGACTTGGCAGCTTTTCAAGCATTTTTGCAAGTTTTTCAGCGAATTTATGGTCTTTATCGAGTATCTCCGAAGCCTTTATGACATCGTTGAACAGAACTGTTATTATCTGCGAATCCATTGAAGGTCCTGCACAAAGACAGCCTCTTGCGCCCTTTTCGGTAACGTAGGTATTCTCCGGCGATACCGACGGACTTGTAATAAGTCTGCCCTCACTGTCCTCAATGAGGAAGTCTGCCATGAACTCAGCGGCTTCCTTCATGATATGGTACTTATCGGCAAGGAATTCCTTATCGAGGGTGTATTCGTAGTGCTCGAAGATATGCAGAGCGAGCCACGCTCCTCCTGTAGGCCATATCGTAGAAGGTATCCACGTATCCTGCGGAGCGGTATCGCCCCATATATCGGTATGGTGGTGGCACACGAAGCCGTGGTCGATGCCGTACATTTCCTTCGCTGTTATCTTACCGTTCTCGCATACCCTTTCAAGCAGGTCAAAAAGCGGCAGGTGGCACTCGGAGAGGTTGCAGTTCTCCGCACACCAATAGTTCATCTCGGTATTTATATTGAGTGCATAGCGGCTTCCCCATGCCGGCCACATATCCTGGTCCCATATACCCTGAAGGTTCATAGGCTGAGTACCCGGACGGCTTGCAGATATCATTAGGTATCTGCCGTAATTGAAGTAAAGCTCGATGAGTTTGTTATCGTGTATAAGACGTTCACAGTCCTTAGTATCGAGTTCATCGCCCCTGAGACGTGAAAGGCGCGTGTCAGTCGGCAGCTTTTCGAGGTTTTCACCGCTGTTGTCGTTGAGGTTGAGTTCGACTCTGTTGAAGAGTTCCTGATAGTCACTTACATGGCGGAAGTAGAGTTCATCATAACTGCACTGCAATGCCATTTCAGCGTCAACCTCTGCGGACTCGATATAGTTCTCACTGTAAAAACTCGTTCTCGCAGAGAGGACTATCATTACAGAATCGGCATTCTCAACACAAATCTTGCCGCCGATAGTTCTGATAGACCCTCCCTCGGTCTTTGCACCGAGACAGGCAGCAAAGAAAATGCCGTCACGGCTGCCTGTGCCGCCTGTGAAAAGTATCATATTTTCGCCGCACGGACGGTTATCATCATAATAATCGTCTCTGCCGTCGATACAGCAGTCGAGAGTGATACTTCCGGGAGTATCTGAATGTATATCTATGACCATAACGTCATCAGGTGCAGAACAGAAAACACTGCGTGTGTAGCCTACTCCATTGACATTGAAACTTACACTTGATACCGCTGTCGATATATCGAGTGTACGGGCATACTCCTTAGCCTTGCCTCCGATATAGGTATGGATATGCAAGTTACCGAGCGGCATATAATGGCGCATATTCGGAGTTACACCCTGCATTTTCTGAAACGCCGTCTTTTCCGCACCGGATATGTCGCCTTCAGAAAGAAGCCGGCGCACCTCAACAAGTCCTTCCTGCGCGTCAGGATTGACACGATGACGGAGTCCGCCTGACCATACAGAGTCTTCGTTCAGCTTTATGAGTTCATTTTCAGCCTCGCCGTAAATCATACCGCCTATTCTGCCGTTTCCGACCGGAAGAGCGCTGTTGAAGTCCTCAGCGGGGTGATTATATTTCAGTAATGTTTCAGTTGCCATATTCTGCTCCTATCAGTGTTCTTGTTTTTCACTATCTATTTATTATAACATATAATGGTGAAAAATTCAACAGGTGCGGAGAAAAAACGGCTTTTGTTTCCGGTGATTCAATATTCAAAACTCTTGACACGTCCGACAAAAAGTTGTATAATAAATACGTATAAATTGTTGATTCGTTTGTACATTCAGTTATATCAAATCGCCGCAGGCAGATTGGAGAACATTTATGGAATATCTCGAAAACAGAGAGCTTTCCTGGCTTAAATTCAACAAACGAGTGCTCGATGAGGCTACAGATACAGGTACCCCATTACTTGAGCGCCTTTCGTTTTCAGCTATATATCAGAGCAACCTCGACGAATTCTTTATGGTTCGCGTAGGCTCGGTCACTGACAAGGCAAAAAGTGAAAAAAATAAAAAGGACCACTTCTCCGGTATGACACCGTCAGAACAGCTTGACGCTATTTTCACGACTGTCCGCAGAATGCAGCCCGCAGTAGAGGACGCATACCGCAAAAATATGTCCGACCTCGCCCCATACGGATTTGAACACGTAAATTTTGAGACAGCCTCAAAAGAAGAACTCGATTTCCTCGAACTTTACTTCAAACGCGAAATCAAGCCGTTTATTTCAGGTCTTGTCATAAATGATGCACTCCCTTTTCCGTTTCTCAGGAACAAGGAATTATATGCCGCAGTACGCCTGAATACCAAAAAGGGCATGAACATCGGCATTATCCCCGTCAGCAATAACGACCGCGACCGTGTTATCCCTCTCAGCAGTGACGGTAAACGCTTTATCCTTGAGGAGGAAGTCGTTCTGCACTTTGCTCACCTCATGTTCAAGGGTTACAAGGTACAGGACAGGGCAATTATCCGCGTAACGCGCAGTGCCGATATCATGGTAGACAACAAGGGCGCAGACTTCCGCGACCGCATGGAGGAGCTTGTTTTCAAACGCACAAAGCTTGCGGCAGTACGTCTCGAAATATCCGACGAATTCAGCCGCGATGCGCTCGACTATATCTGCAAGAAGCTCAAACTAAAAAACGCAAGAGTTTTTATTTCTCACATACCGCTCGACCTCTCATATCTCTTCCAGCTGCAGGACCTCGACACCGACCCCGCACTCCACTATCAGCCGCGTACATCGCAGAAGTCATCTATGCTCGCGGATAATCGTCCGGTATTTCCACAGGTCAAAGCTAAGGATATACTTCTCAGCTACCCCTTTGAGTCGATGACATCATCGTTCATACGTCTGCTTGAAGAGTCTGCCGCTGACCCGAAGGTCGTATCTATCAAGATAACGCTTTACCGTCTCGCACGCAACAGCAAGATAATCAGTGCACTCTGCTCTGCCGCTGAAAACGGCAAGGACGTCACCGTTATGATAGAACTCCGTGCACGCTTCGACGAGGCAAATAATATCGAATGGTCGAAGATATTGCAGAAAAACGGAGTCAAGGTAATGTACGGACCGAAGGAGATGAAGGCTCATTCAAAGCTTCTGC
Organism: uncultured Ruminococcus sp.; assembly: GCA_900315975.1. Next base: position 6,623 of record ONBA01000006.1, on the reverse strand, counting down.
TCATCACCCGAAAGGCACAGGGCGGCGGTTTCGACTATGTAACGCAGATAGGTACAGGTAACTACAACGAAAAAACTTCTAAACTCTATACCGACCTCATGCTCCTCACTGCTGACCGCGATATTGCCGCAGACGCAGAAGCTGTATTCAATGCTCTCACAAACGGCACATTCGTCGAGTCTCCTAAAAAGCTTCTCATATCGCCGAAAGCTCTGCGTCCGCAGGTACTCGCTATGATGGACGAACAGATAAACATTTCCAAAAACGGCGGAGACGGCTACATTGCCGCAAAAATAAACTCACTGAACGACAGGGTGATAATCGAAAAACTTGTCGAAGCTTCACAGGCAGGAGTAAAGATAGAGCTCGTTGTAAGGGGACTATGCTGTCTTATCGCAGGAGTGCCCGGATATACCGAGAATATCACCGTTCGCAGTATAGTAGGACGTTTCCTCGAACACAGCCGCATATTCATCTTCGGCAATGAACGCAAGGAACAGAAAATATACATCGGTTCTGCCGACTACATGAGCAGAAATACTATCCGCCGCGTAGAGGTTGCCGCCCCCATTGAGGACGAACGCCTCAAAAAACGCATACGTGATATGTTCGATGTCCTCATGCACGATAACGTTAAGGCACGCATAATGCGCAACGATGGCACTTACGTTCACGATGCACGCACTGAAAATGCTAATCCTCTCAATTCGCAGGAGTATTTCTTCGACGAAGCTTATCAGCGCCTTGAAGCCAAAAAGGAAAAACAGGAACGCATGAAAAATGCCCGCGAGAAAAAAGCTCCCGCAAAGAAAACTACTGTCAAAAAGACTACAGCTAAGAAAACTGCCATGAAGAAAACTTCTGCCCGTAAAAAGAAGTAAAATCACATATCCGCTGTTCCGGAACTATAAATAATTAAAACTGTAATTTTTATCCCGTTGGTGTTGCTTTATTTTTAATTTTGTGTTATAATAATGTTTACATTAACATTTTCCGGCTTACGGAAATACATACTTTACATCAGAGGATGAAATAATGATAGGTTTCTACAACTATACCGTCATTCTGACATATCTAAGCCTTGTATCTTCAATGATAGGCATTTTCCTCGCCTGCGGTCTGTGCGGAGGCAATCCGCGCCCGACTTATGCGATAATCTGCCTTATGGTATCGGGGCTGTGCGATATGTTCGACGGAAAAATAGCACGTACCAAAAAAGACCGTACCGAAGACGAGAAAAAATTCGGTATACAGATAGATTCTCTTTGCGACGCTATATGTTTCGGCGTACTTCCGGCTGTTATAGGTTATTCGATTGGTCTCGACCATTGGGTAGATGTTCCGGTGCTCGTACTTTTCCCGCTGTGTGCAGTTATACGTCTCGCATATTTCAACGTTGCTGAGGAATCGCGTCAGAAGAAAACAGACGATGTCCGCAAAGTCTATGAAGGACTTCCGGTAACGAGTGTTTCACTCATTCTGCCGCTCCTTTACAGCTTCCACAAGGATATCGGCTCCGATTGCTTCCCCGCTGTATACGGCGGAGCGATGTTCATCATAGCTATAGCATTCATTACACGCATCAAAGTCAAAAAACCGTGTATGCGCACTATGTTCATATTCATCGGAATAGGTGTACTCGAATTCATATGGCTCATGTACAAAACAAAGACCAAATAAAAAGGACTGCCTTCAGGGCAGTCCTTTTAGTCTGTAAAAAAATTTTGCGGAACGCCGGGAACGGCGTTCCCTACAAAACAACTGCGCAGAACAGCAAATTGCAGGGATGCCATAGGACGTCCGCATTATATTACTTTTCAGAATTGATAAACATATCGTAAATACGTCTGATAGCTTCGGGGAGGTCGTTCTCGCTGACGCCGATGATTACATTCAGCTCGCTTGAACCCTGGTCGATGAGCTTAACGTTGATTCTTGCGTGAGCCATTGCCGCAAATACTCTTGCAACAGTACCTCTTGTGTTCTTCATTCTGCGTCCTACGACTGCGAGCATTGCGATACCGTCCTCAACTTCGAGGTGGTCAGGCTCAACCTCGCGGCGGAGCTCTGCAAGAACCTTTTCACGTACAGGCTCAAACTTTGCAGTATCAAGTGTAATACTCATGGTATCGATTCCCGAAGGCATATGCTCGAACGAGAGACCGTTGTTGTAGAGAACTGTGAGCACCTTCATACCAAAGCCGACTTCGTTATTCATCATAGCCTTTTCTATGTTGATTGTGCTGAATCCCTTCTTGCCTGCGATACCTGTGATAGTGTGACCAAGGCTTTCACGGCTGAAATCGTGGTCGTTTGATACTATCATAGTACCTGCGTCCTCAGGAGCATTTGTATTGCGGATATTTATAGGTATACCAGCTGAACGTACAGGGAAAATAGCGTCCTCATGGAGAACGGACGCACCCATGTAAGCGAGCTCACGGAGTTCGCGGTAAGTGATAGTTTCTATAACGTCAGGCTTATCAACTATACGCGGGTCAGCAACGAGGAAACCGGAAACGTCAGTCCAGTTCTCATATATCTCAGCTCTTACAGCGTTGGCGATGATAGAACCTGTTACATCAGAACCACCGCGTGAGAATGTCTTGATAACACCCTCTGTAGTTCTGCCGTAGAATCCGGGAATAACAGCGTTGTCGAGTCCGTTTATATGCTCGCGGACTGCCTTTACAGTCTCATCGAGAAGGAGATTTCCCTTTGTATCGAAAACTACAACATCAGCGGCATCAACGAAATTGAAGCCGAGATAGTTTGCAAGCACCTTGCCGTTGAGGTATTCTCCGCGGCTTGCAGCGTAGTCCTTAGCCGGACGTGCTTTGAGTTCACGCTCGATAGCTGCGAATTCCTCATCGAGTGACATATCCATGCCGAGTTCGGAAATAATGCCGTTATAGCGGTCTTTTATCATCTGTAAATCGTCACTGAAATCAATACCGCTGCCTGCGAGTTCACAGCACTTGTAGAGCATATCAGTAACCTTTATATCGTCGGAGAAGCGCTTTCCGGGAGCGGAAGGAACAACGTATCTGCGCTTATCGTCAGACTTGATAATAGAAGCGACCTTCTTGAACTGATTAGCATCAGCAAGCGAACTGCCGCCGAATTTTACAACTTTATTAGCCATAACAGCTACCTACTTTCATAATTTGATATAATAATGTCAAATACAATTATACTCTAAAACCGGCGGAAAATCTATTGACAGAAAGCCAAAATTCGGATATAGTTTTGCTGTGTTTTTGGTGAATACGCTTGTACGCCGTGGACGGACAAAAAATAGCCGAAGATGTTTCCACCTCCGGTAAAATGAAATATTATAATGTCAGAGAGAATGAGAACTCATTTGATATATTATACGCGGCAAATAGCGGAAATATTCCCGGTATGCAAGATTGTTATTGATTTCTTCCGGCTGACGTGATATAATGTTTTTATTGTCAAAAAGGATTGGTATTATGTTTTTAGATGATTTTATATTCAGCCTGAACGCAACTGTTCCGGTGTTCACTATGATGATATTCGGGTGGATATGCCGGAAAATAGGACTTCTTGACGAGCACACGACATCAAAGCTGAACAGGTTCACATTCCGTGCACTCCTTCCTGCACTCCTGTTCATGGACTTGTCAAAAGCCGATTTCAGGGCTGTCTGGGACGGAAAATTCGTACTGTTCTGCCTCTGTGCAACTCTTTTAAGCGTAATTGCGGCGGCGCTGTACTCTCTCTTGCACAAGGACAAGTCCGAGCGCGGAGAGATAATCCAAGCCGCCTACAGAAGCAGTGCCGCGGTACTGGGTATAGCATTTGTAAATAATATATACGGCGAGGCAACTTTTGCGGCACTCATGATAGTCGGCACTGTACCGCTTTACAATATTATTGCCGTGACGGTACTTTCCGTAACTTCGCCCGACAAAGACAAAAACGGCAGTAAATCCGAACTCATCATGAACACGCTGAAAGGCATTGCCACAAACCCGATAATACTCGGAATAGTCGCAGGTATAACGTGGTCACTGCTGAAAATACCTCAGCCTGTGATACTGACACGTTCAGTGACATATCTCGGAAATATGGCAACTCCGCTCTCACTCATTGCACTCGGTGCCTCGTTCCGTATGAGTGACGCAAAAGGAAAGGTTCTCATAACCGTGGGAGCAGTTTTCATGAAACTGCTTATATTCTGCGGAATTTTCCTTCCGTTTGCGATACACTTTGGTTTCCGCGGAGAAAAACTCGTCGCGATACTGGTAATGCTCGGAAGTGCAACTACCGGAAGCTGTTTTGTAATGGCTAAGAATTTCGGTCACAAAGGCGCTATAACCGCGTTTGCGGTAATGCTTGCGACACTGTGCAGTGCATTCACACTGACCGGTTGGCTGTTCCTGCTGAAAACGATGAACTACATATAAAGCGCAAAGGCACACATCGCCGTTAACAATGAAGGCGATGTGTGCCTTTGCCTTAAATCAATCCATGTACTTTTTCAGCGAAACCTCTCCGCCGTTGGCGAGTCTGACTATTATTATATCTGAACTTTCTTTTGCTGTGTAAAATTCCGAATCAACGCCGCAGTCTTTATAAAAGCCGTCGAAATCGCTTCCGTAGCCGATGAACTGGTCGGGTGTGTATGTTCCTCCGAAGCATTGCAGGTAGTATTCGCCGTTGATGTAAGCATCTCCAAGCCGGTCGATTACTGCTGAACTTCCTCCGCCGCTGTTGGTATCGGATTCAGTTGCCGCTGTCGGAACTTCTGTTGTCTCCGGCAACGCAGGAACAGTTTCCGCAGTTTGAGGTTCTTCCTCTGTTTTTGTTTCTGCAACAGCATTTGTATGTGTCTCTGTAGGTTTTACCTCAACTGCTGTACTGCCTGCCGGCAACTTTTCAACAGGCTTCGCCGCAGTTGTTGAAAAGTCAGCAGTGTGCTTTTCGGATTTTACCGTCAGTGCAGTAGTCTGCACCACATTCACCTGTATCGTCTCCTCCGGCACAAGTGTCTCAACTACCGATTTTTCGGGAGAATTATTAAAAGCTCCCGAAGTCCACAGTCCCACACCCACAACTGCTGCCGCACAAACAGGTGCGGCTGTGAATGTCAGTCTTATGCGTTTTTTCTTCTGTTCAGCCTTGTACTCGTCTATACGGCGATGTACATTTTTTATCATATCTTCACGTTTTTTCATGATCAAAGCCCTCCATTTCAAGTTGTGACCTCAGCGACTTCCTTGCGCGGTACAAAAGCGATTCCACACTCCGCACACTCTTTTTCATTATCCTTGCCGCGTCCTTATTGCTAAGCTGTTCAAAATAAACGAGCCAAAGCACCTGCCGATAATCGGGCTTCAGCTTACGCATTGCCCTGTGAACAGATATCTGCTCCTCTTTTTGGATATAAGCCGCTTCAACGGTACTCTCCTCGTCCAGAAGTTCAGGAGTGTCATCAATTGATACACTTGTATGCTTTGCATTCTTACGCAGATGATCTATTGCGATATTCCGCCCGATCGTGTAAAGCCATGTCTTGAATGAGCTTTTGCCACTAAACTTCGGCTTCTTAGTACCCAGTAATACGAACGTATCCTCAGCGAGTTCCTCCGCAGTCTGTATATTCCCGACTATACTCGTCAGATACAGTATAAGAGCGTCGCTGTAATCAATTATAATTTCATCTAATCCGCGGTCGTCACCATTTTCACGGAAACGGCGGTAGCTACTTGCACCGTTATCCATTGGCAAACTCCTTTCCGAAAGCCCTTTCCCGTGCTTTCACTTATTAGACGTATGAACTCATGAAAACTACGCACTTTTTCTAAAAATAAAGGACTTCTCAGCTTGAGAAGTCCTTTTCCGTTATTTTGTGATTTTTTTCCTCATAAATACCATGTCATAAACGTCAACACGATTATCGCCGTCTATGTCCGCGGCTTTGAACTGTTCATTAGTTATCGACCGTTTATTAAGCAGGTACGCTTCAAGCACTACAGCGTCAGAAATAGTCACAACACCATCAGCATTGATATCTCCGGCAACCTTTGTACTTTCCAGTTTCTGAATGTACTCCATTGAAACACAGCCGGAGATTCCGTTGTATTCAACGTGTGCCCACTTGCCGTCTGCCTTTGTTACCTTAAACTTTGCATTCGCGGGTATTGTGCCAAGAAGCTTTGAACCTGCACTATGGTCCGCTCTTATGTTGAGTGCGTCATTTACTCCCTTTGTTGTATATGTTCCGGCATAGCTTGCTGAACACGAACAGCCTGCCGCCTTTGTGGTTGTAGTTGCTGCTGTTGTAGTCTGCGGTGCTGTTGTCTGTGTCGCAACTTTCTGAATGTACTCCATTGAAACACAGCCGGAGATTCCGTTGTATTCAACGTGTGCCCACTTGCCGTCTGCCTTTGTTACCTTAAACTTTGCATTTGCGGGTATTGTGCCGAGAAGCTTTGAACTTGCACTATGGTCCGCTCTTATGTTGAGTGCGTCATTTACGCCCTTTGTTGTATATTTTCCGGCATAGCTTGCTGAACACGAACAGCCTGCTGCCTTTGTGGTTGTAGTTGCTGCTGTTGTAGTCTGCGGTGCTGTTGTCTGTGTCGCAACTTTCT
>ONBA01000013.1 GCA_900315975.1 uncultured Ruminococcus sp. | reverse complement strand
TTATATCGTATATTAACATTTATCATAGACTCTCTAACCTCACATTCTCATACTGACGTCTTCGGATGGTGATTCGGGAGCCGCCTTTACTTCTTCCTCAGTCATAAGCTCCCATGCACCGCAGGTATCGTAGAAGCTGACGTAGATGTCTCCCTCAGAAGTATGGATCTCATGCTGCTCGAGCCCTTCGCAGTAGCCATCACTTGCTTGTCCACGGAGCTCCTGAAGCAATTCGTCATACTCGTAGCTGTCAAGTTCACCACAGATCTGGCAGGTAAACACTCCCATGAGCCTGTCGCCGACCTTCTCAACGGAGGGGAATATGGAGTAGACCTTATCTGCGAAACGCTTTCTGTCCCCGAGATATGCCATTATTCCACGGTTTTCTTCCTCATCGCACTTATATGCCTCAATAGCACTGCTGATCTCACTTTCGTACTCAAGCACCTCGAGATCTGAAAGTTCCTCTGTATCGTCGAAGTATTCTTCTTTCTCATCTTCATCAAATGAAGGCTGTACCTCTCTCTGAACCTTTAGGGGACAATAGAACTTCAGCTCTGTGAGTTCCTTTGCCTCAACATGGATATCCGGCTGAAAGTCTACGCCGATATCTGTGTTCTTCGCCATAGAGATGTCATCCCTCTGAGCGAGCTGCTGTATGATAGCATTTTTGACAAGGCTCTCAACCTCATCCATGTCAATCATATCAGCTGATGTGAAGTCTGTTTTGCCAGTGTGAGCAAGTTCGGTGATCTTTTCAACAGTATCCTTGATCATGTCGTGAAGTTTCAGTTCGGGTTCGGAAGTCTGGTACCTATCGTAGATCGACTTAGCATCAGGCACGAACATGGAAAGGCGAGGATAATCAAATCCTTCAGCCTCGATGAGCAGTCCGTCTTCACAGTACTCGTCAAGCAGCATTATGCAATGGTAAGCCTCCTTGTCCTCGTACATAAGATCCCTGGCGGCAGTTATCGCCTCATGCTCCTGATATGGATTGGCTTTCAGTCTTTCAAAGTCGGAGTGAGGAAGGAATACCCATTTCTCAACCTCACAGCGTTTTGTGTTGTGATCGGAAGCCTTGTGTATCAGCTTACCGTTCATGTAGAATTTGTTCATCTGTTTTCCTCCTGTTACATAATTATTCCATAGAAAGCAGGCGTGATCTGCTTTCTATGTATCTGCCACAGGAGGCTCACAAATCGTTCACAATGGCTTTTGTTGATCTCGGTGGTGTAGTTTTCCGAACTGCAACCAATGCCGTCAAAAACGGCTCACAATGCGCTGATAGGTTTTCTATCACTTGGTTTTCGTAGAAACAAAAAAGGACTCGATTCCAGTGTTTTCACATTTCGTGAAAACCACTAAAACCGAGTCCGAAACTTTGTGTACTATTTTTTGCCGAGAAAATCGATATTTGCCTGTATTTCGACCTATATTCACTCCAAAATTTTTCCTTGTGAGGGTTCAAATCCAGCCAGAGGCCTAAAATACCCCAATGTCATCCCTCATTTTTTCAAGAATTATTTCGGAATTTGGGTAGCAAAAAAGCCCGATATTTCGGGCTTTTTCCTGCATGTCATACTTTTAGTCATGCTAATATGGTTGCGGCGGCTGGATTTGAACCAACGACCTTCGGGTTATGAGCCCGACGAGCTACCTAGCTGCTCCACACCGCGATGTAGATGTTTGTCATATGACTATATTATTATATCACAGTGAGTACGCAATGTCAACACCTGAATATATATTTTTTTATTTTAACTTAATATTGTAACTTTTATTAGCACTTCAACTTATTTTTTATGCGCAAACAGGCTTCGATGTGCATAATCCAGTGACGTGAAAAAGGCATTTTAATCAGACCGGCAACGTCTTTAGCGCACCAATAGTCAACAAGCCAAGAAGAATTTTCAGCACTGCTTACAACATTCAGTGATTGAAGGACTGCTTTACGTTCCGGAGGGACTTTCGATTTTGATGCATCGTAAGACATGCTACTCAATATTTCTTCCGTAGACGTCCGGACTTCCCGAATATACGAATATAGTTCATCAAGGTTAAGCATATCAGAGAAGTCAGTGATTTGGTATTTCACAAGTTCGTTTCCGGTAGTTATGATTGGAGAACCGATACGGTTCTGAAAACTGCCCGAAAAGAAAACCTGCTCATCATTGTTTATGAGAGTATGGGCGACAATATCCTCAATGCGGAAGATATGCCAAAGTGAATATGCAATAGTTTTTGAGTGGTACCCATCAGCATTGATAAAGGGTATAGCATTAAAGTCTGCTCTTGACAGTTCAGTCCTGAACGACAGGATTACCTGCATAAGTTTTTCACGGAGTTCAAAAAGAGTTTTTATACCGTTGCTGAAGGAATCACGTTTTTTGAGTTCAGCCTGCATAGTTTTATTTAATTCAGACCATTCCTTATTCATACTACTCCCCCGCTCATGAAATCCGGTTACAAAACTCAAGTATTTCGTTCATTCGAGACTGAACATTATCTTTATACTCTATTGAACAAAGACCGAGACTTCCACAGCATTCAATTTCGAGGTGACCGTAAAAATGCTCTATAGTGCCGATAATTCTCTCGCACTCTTTCATATTCGGACCTGTTCGCAGTGCAACAGAATACCCTCTTTTCCCACTGCTGAGCGAAGCATGAGGCACGTGAGTATTACACCACGGAGTGCACCTGTCTATGAAAGCCTTAAACTGTCCGGGTACGTCAGCCCAATAGGAAGGAGAAACAGAAACTATTATATCCGCCCATTCAAAAAGTTTCATTATCTCAGAAACGTCATCATGCTGAATACATCTTGCCGTATTATGGCAAGTCCGACACCCTTTGCAGAATCCGAAATCAAAATCTCCGATACAAATACTTTTTGTCTGAAAGCGTTCTGATATCTTATCTGAAATCGTGCTTACTATCAAAGCAGTAGCACCATTTTTCACCGGACTGCAATTAATAACCAAAGCATTCATATGCAAAGTCTCCTTAAAAAATATTACTACCATTATACCCCATTACTCTGCCAAAGTCAACAAAAAAGCGTCCGGCAAGTACTCATTACTCACCGGACGCTTATGGGCATTACTTACTTATTTTTATTCTTGACCTCATCAAGAGTGACCTTAACAGTTTTCTCCTTTCCTTCTCTTGTGAGAGTAAGTTCGATTTCGTCTCCGGCTGAGTGGAGATTTTTCTGAGCATTGAGTTCCTCAGAAGTTTTTATCTCCTTACCTTCAACAGCAGTGATAACGTCTCCGGACTTGATACCGGCTTTATCAGCGGCACTGCCTTCAGAAACTGCGGTTACATAAACACCCTGCGGCAGATTGAACATCTGAGCGATAATTTCAGTAACGTCCTGACAGCTGATACCAAGCTGAGGTTTACCGGTAACGTATCCGTACTTCATAATGTCGTCAACGATAGATGACACTTCATTTGACGGGATAGCGAATCCAATACCCTCAATTGAAGCCTCGCCGGAATAAGTTGAAGACATCTTAGACGAGTTTATACCTATAACCTGACCGCTCTTATTGATAAGAGGACCGCCGGAGTTACCGCTGTTGATAGCGGCATCGGTCTGAATAAGGTTCATAGCCTTGTCGTTGATAGTGATATTTCTGTTGATACCTGAAACCATACCGCCTGTAACAGTGTCCATGAGGTCGAAACCGAGCGGATTGCCGATAGCGATAACAGACTGTCCGAGGCGGAGTTTATCGCTGTCGCCGAATTCAGCGGCAGTAAGACCCTCTGCCTTTATTTTCAGGACCGCAATATCACAGTCGGTATCATAACCAATAATTTCAGCATCGTAGTTTTTCTCATCGCTGAGAATTACAGAAACACTTTCAGCCTCGCCTGCCCCGTGTTCACTGTCGTAGATAACGTGAGCATTTGTTACAATGTAGCCATTCTCAGTTATAACAACACCTGTACCTGTTCCTGTAGCGGAATATGTTGAAGGCTGCTGCTGTTGCTGACCGCCGAACGGGTCAAATCCGAAATAGAAGCCGCCGTTATTCTCCTGAGTGACTGTAAACTTCGACTCTACACCGACAACAGACGGAAGAAGCTTATCAACGATATCCTCAGTTTTCATTTCGTCGCTGTCAGTTTTTTCAGTCTTTATAAGTCCGACTTTCTCGACTTCAATTGCACTCTCAGCGGCTGATTCCTCAGTCGCCTCAGTGGAAGCATCAGATGTATTTTTAACATATTTCTCAACCTGACTGTAAACTCCGATAGAACCTGCCGAAACCAAAGTCATAGCCATGAGTGAAGCCACTATTTTAAGTGCTGTATGCTTCTTAGGCTTTTTAGGCGAACCTCCGTCAGTGCTGAAACCGTTGTAATCACCGGTAGTTTCCTCTTTTACCTCTTCAACATCGTAATTATATTCTCTCATTTCATTCACGTTCCTTTTCAGTATATTTCAGGTCTTTTCCTTGACCTCTGAGTATAGTATACCGGTGCTATGTGAAATAGTTTTGGAGTGAATGTAGTTTTTTAGGTAATATCCTGTGTAAGAATTTTCACACGTATGACAGCTTTGTGAAATTGCCTATAATAAATCTATCACATATTTTACGTGCATAAAGAAAAAACAGCCGGACGAACCGACTGTTTCTTCAGGGAAATTTGGGGATAATCAGAATGTGAAGCTATCTTGATTAATTATCAGCAGCGTGTGTAAACCTGACCGCCGTTGAGGCTCTTGCCGTTTACGGCAAACATCTCAGAGATGGTCACTACCTGCCAGCCCTGTGACTTGAGGTAGGGAAGAACTTCTTCCATAGCGCTTGCTGTTGTGGAATAATTCTCATGGCAGAGAACTATTGAGTTTCTGAGGTTTCCGTTGCTCATGTTAGACTTGATAGTGTTAACTATCTGATCCTTTGAAGCACCATTCCAGTCCTTTGTATCAATTGCACAGCTGATAAGTGGAACATCATAGAGTGTCTTCTGAACGTTAGCATTGCTATCGAGATAAGGAAGTCTCATAAGCTTGGAAGGCTCAGTACCTATTATGCTCTTGAGTTTTGCATGAGTCTGATCGAACTCGCTGCGAACCTCAGAAGAGGAAATTTTTGAAAGGTAAGGATGTGTAGTTGTGTGGTTAGCGATCTCGTTGCCGTTCTGGAAAGCGTACCGAACTGTTTCAGGGCTTGTGATCCAGTTGCCGACATAGAAGAATGTAGCGTGGAAGCCGTTCTTCTTGAGTGCGTCAATGATTCTCTTCTCCTGTGAAGGATCTCTTGTACCGTCGTCGAAGCTTATAGCAACCATAGGCTTGCTGGGGTCGATCCATGAAGTATCAACACTTCCGTCAGTCTTAGGTGTAGGAGCCTTTATCTCGCCGACTTTTCCGCCGCCTGTTGTTATATCAGCCTTGATACCTTCTGTGCCGGCTGAAATGCTGTCAACATAGAGGTCACAAGTACTTTCAGCAGTCTCAACGTAGAGAACGAGGTCAGTAGCACCTGCGGGGATAGTATAAGATGTGTTTTCAAGCTTTGTCCATGTCTTGTCTGCTGCATCAGCAGTTGCGATATGAGCATAGTCTGTTTTGCCTGTAGAATCTGTGAACTGGAGAGAGAGACGAACCTCTTCTGTTGAACCGCTTGCCTGCATTACTGCTGCGGAGAAGCTGTAGGAATTACCTGCCTTGAACTCGCTGCCGAGTGTGTAGGAGATACCGTTCCAGCCCTCTGTACGGCCTGAAACCTTTACGCACTTGCTGCCGCTGTAGTAGCTGCCGCTCTCAGAGTCGATAGAAACGCTGTCGCCTCTTGCTGACCACTTGCCTGCTCCTGACTCGAAAGTGTCATTTATGAATGACTCAGCCTTGGGAGCAGCTGTAGTTGTGATAACAGGTGCATTTGTAGCAACCGTAGTTGTCACTGGGTTATTTTTTTTTCACCCGTTACATATCCCTGCATAACACTTACAGGGAGTTTTGTAACGAGACCAGCATCATATTTCTGAATTGTCAGAGCATCGTTTGCTGTAAGACCGTCGCCGGTATTGAATACGTCACCATTTGCCTTTGATTCATCGCTGAGCTTATACTTATCCTTGTTTCCGAGGAACTGGAGGATAGCAACTGCGTCTGCGATAGTGATTTCCTTGTCAAGGTTAACATCGCCGTAGCTTATGTTTGAAGGTGTAGGTGCGGTTGTAGTAGTTGTTGTTACTACAGAAGCTGTAGTCTGAGGAGCTGTAGTCTGGGGCTGCTGATTGATACCGCCTGCTGCGTAACCATCGCCGTACTCGCTCTCGTTTACAAGACTGATGATAGAATTGTAAGCAGCCTTGCCGTTGTAGCTTCTGTCGAAAGGAAGAGGATTCTTTTCGCCTCTCCAGCTCATACCGTCGTTAGTGCCCCAGAATGTGAGTGAGTTTACCTTGTCACAATTCTTGATAGCCTTTACGATATCGCCGTAGTAAGCGCCCTGTGTAGACTCGTTTGTGCAAGTAACGTCAAGCTCTGTTACTTCGATTGCGCAGCCGATGCTTGAATACTTGTCGAGTGCCTTCTGATATTGTGAAGCACTGGGGTAATTTGTGTCGAGGTGTGACTGCATACCAACACCATCGAGGATGCCCTTCTTATAGAGCTTTGAAACGAGGTTGTAGATGTTAGACATCTTGGGGTCCTCGTACTCGTTGTAATCGTTGTAGTAAAGCTGGCATCCCTCAGGAGCATATTTTCTTGCTGCTGTGAATGCAACCTCGAGGTAGCTGTCGTCGCCGTAAACGAGGTTCCACGGAGACTCGCCGCCCTGCCAGTTCCAGCCAGCCTTTCTGAGTCCGCCGGGCTGTCCGTCAGCGAAGCACTCATTAGCTACGTCATATGCATAGAACTGAACTGTAGGATATTCCTTCTTGAGTGTTGTGAATACGTTCTTGATGTAGTTATCGATACGCTGGTTCATAATGTCCTTAGAAACCATAGCACCGTTATCGTCGAAGTTTTCTTTGAAGAGCCATGTAGGAGTCTGGCTGTGCCATACAAGAGTGTGACCTCTTACAGGGATATTGTTCTTAGCTGCGAAGTCAAGGATAGCCTTAGCGCCCCAGCCGAGTTTTACCTGAGGATTAACGTTGTTGCCGCTTGCCTTTGAAGCTGACTGATCAAGGATCTGATCGGGCTTGAGTTCGTTCTCAGGAGTTATAGAATTGAAGTGCTTGATGATGAAATCAGGGTTCTTGCCAACTTCGTTTGCTGAAACTGCTGTACCAACTCTGTAGTACTTGGAGAATACATTCTTGAGACCTGCATTCTGCTTGTTCCAGTTGCCGTTGCTTGTTCCGGGGGTCTTAGTAGTTGTAACAGTGGGGATAGTCTGACCGTTTGCAGTTGTTGTAGGAGCTACAGAACCTGAACCGTCAACTGTACCGCTGCCTGTTGTTACTGATGAAGACTTGCCTTCCTTAGAGATCTTGAAGGAATCGAGCCAAAGATCTGTAAGGCTGTCGGGAGCTTCGAGGTAGATAGACATTTCGGAAGCACCTGAGGGAACTGTGAACTTTGTGTTCTCAAGCTTTGTCCACTCACCGCTCTTTGCTTCTGCTGAAGCTATCTCCATCCAGTCCTGACCGCTGTCTCCGGTATACTCAAGAGTGAGCTTGAGGTCTGTAGCAGCTCCGCTCTTCTGAAGAGCAGCAGCACTGATGCTGTATGTCTGACCGGGAATGAAGTCAGAAGAACTGAGTGAGATCGAACCGCCGTGCCAGTAATCGCCTCTGTCTGTGATCTTGAGAGATCCCTGACCGTCGTAGTAGTTCTTGTTATCAACTGAAACAGTTGCATCTCCTCTTCCGGAGAAATCGCCCTTACCGGAATCAAAGCCTTCTGATTTGTAATCGCCGTTTGCATCGGGCTCAGGGAGCTTTTCAGGCACCGGATCAGGAACGGGATCTATTTTACCGGTTTTCATTGTGTTTGTCTTAACGTTTGCCTGGCCGTCACTCTCCCAGCCTTCAACATTGAAAGCAACTTCGTAGAGACCGCCCATTTTCATACCTAATGATTCCCAAGCCTTGAAGTGCTCGGAAACGCTTATAGTTCCTTTTGTTCTTGTGTTGCGGCGAACACTGATATACTGTGTGAACGCCTTGTTTCCTTCGATAGTGTAAGAGTTCATCGGGTTAGTGAAAACATCGTAAACGCTTCCGTCGATCGTAACCTGCTTAGCGTTGTTTGATGTAGGACGCCAGTTTTTCCAGTCCTCGATGATATAGAACTCAACGAGAGGATTCTGAGTCCAGCCGTAGATACAGATACGTGAATTACCTGAAGAACCTGCCGACCATTCACAGTCGAAGTCACAGGAGAATCCACCGTAATCCTGCCAGTGTTTCGGGTTATTGAGTCCGTAGAAGAGACCGCGGCGTGCAAGGAAGTTTCCTCTTGAGCCGTTCGGACCGCATTTCCAGCTTGTGCTGAATCCGCCTCCGTTATCAGCAAGCGTCATAGTTGATGAATTAGGTGTGTCTGCCTGCCAGATCTCATGATGGTAACCATTGTAGGTACCGGTTTCCTGCGTGTGGCCCGGACTTGTCTGAAGCACCTTCGCCGCATTCGTGGTAAGGTCTTTAGCCACGAACGAGGTAGACGTGATAGCTAAGAAGCCAGCAAGAGCAGTACTTAACACGCGCTTGAAAACGCCGTTCTTCATAAGTATCATTCCTCACTTTCAAATAGAATTTGTTTAAACGTATGGTTGCCGCAGTGGGCGCAGATCCATGTGTCTGTGTCCCTTCCCTATTGCAGCTTATGTATATATTTTATTACGTTTTTATGAACAATTCAAGTCAATTTTTGCTAAGAAATGCTTTTGTCAGTCATTTTTTGCTAAACGCAATCGCAATATTTAGCTATTTTTAGGCAGATTAACAGTTCAAATGCCTATTTATAGCCATTTTACAGAACGTTAAAAAATGGTGAGGGTATCCAAAAAGGATATTAGCACGTGTTTTTAGCGCAATTTTTGGTCAGTCAGCCGCAATTTATGCACAGTTCAGTCAGTTGTCCGCAATTTTCAAAAGCACCTGAAAAGTCAAAAAAATGCCGATTTTCCGAAGAAAACCGGCATTTTTTCAAATTTAAGCGTTAATATCCATAGTGACCATACTGACCACCATGTGTGTACCTGTGGGCAGCCGTACCAATTTCATTCACATTTCCGCTCTCTTGTGCATATGATATATCAGCGATGTTCATAACTATCCCCGCGTCAGAGATATCAATATGTCCGAAGGAAGGCTTTGTACCGTCATGAGGAGCAGACGCACTGCCCGGATTAAGGATATAGATATCGTCTTCATAGGCATTATACCTGACGTGAGTGTGACCGAAGAGCAGGATATCGCAGCCGTGCTCTTTGGTTTTTAGCTTTATCAGCTCAAGATTCGATTTCACAGCATAGTAGTGACCGTGAGTCGCAAAAATGCTGTGTCCGCCCGGCAGCGGAAGGATAAAGTAGCCGGGATTCATGCTGCAAGCGTCACAGTTGCCGCATACAGCGATTATCTTTTCGGTAAACTCATGGTGGAGCATAAGAAATGTATCAAGATCGCGTTCACCGTCGCCGAGGAAAAAAATCCAGTCAGCATCGGAATTACGCAGTAAAACAGATTCAAGTGCTTTATAATTGCCGTGAGTGTCTGAAATTACGATTATTCGCATAATTGACCTCCGCAGTAAAAATACAGGAACTATAACCATATTATACCACACAATTTACAAAAAAGCAATAGCTTTTAGGAGGAAACTATGAATAATTTCAATAACGCAAACAAAATCGACCCTCAGAAACTCAACGGACTCCTGAATGCAGTCAGCAAAAAGATAGGAGTTCCCGCAGATAAGCTCCGAAGTGAACTTGAAGCCGGCAAGTTTGACAGTGCACTTTCGGCTATGAGCGGAAGCGACGCAGCAAAGTTCCGTCAGGCTGTGAACAATCCTAAGCTGATAGAGAAGATGATGAGTGCACCGCAGGCAAAGGCTCTGTACAAGAAGCTCTCCGGTGAAAAGGAATAACAGCTATTGGACGATGTAATGGATAAGATATCCGGTCTGCTCTCTGACGAGGAGAGCGTCCGGCAGCTTTCCGAGTTGGCGAAGATGTTCATGAGCGAAACTGACGGTGAGTCTGCCGACGAGGAAAGTGACGGTTCAGCTGACAGCTCTGAAAGCAGCGACGGCGGCGGAATGCCGGATATCGACAAGATTCTGAAACTGACAAGTCTCGCCGGAGCTTTTACACAGAATGACAAGAACACCGAGCTGCTGATGGCACTTCGTCCGCATCTCGGAGAGGAAAAGCAGAAGCGTATCGATAAAGCGGTAAAACTCATGAAGCTTATCGCGGTATGGAACATCGCAAAAGAAAGCGGTCTGCTGAATGATATTTTTTAGGGAGGAAGCAATATGTCGGTATATGGCAGAAATTACAAGCGCAGCAGCTATCCGCAGCGTCAGCTGTCAGGCGGAGCAAAATCCGACATTCCCCCTGTTTCCGAGTCTGTTCCGGAGCCGGAAAAGAAAGAGTTCGCGGAAGAAAAGCAGTCTGTCGGGAGAGTTGCTCCGCCGAATATTTCCGCACTTCTCGGCAAGCTGATGCCTAACGGAATCGACAGCGACACCCTGCTTATAGCCGCTCTGCTTCTCATGCTTTTGAAGGAAGGCGGCGATATCAAACTTGTCCTCGCACTCGGCTATATCCTTTTATAGAGGTGAAAAATGAATACTGACCTTATTTTTTACATTGCCTGCGGAGTATCTGCCGCGGTAATGGTCATATACTATTTAAAAAGGAAACACAAAATAACATCTGCCCTATTCGGAACAGTTTCCGGAATCACCGCCCTGCTTATCACAAACCGCTTCGGCGGAGCTGTCGGAGCCGACCTTCCGCTAAACACATTCAACTTTCTCGGGAGTGCCGTCCTCGGAGCACCTTTTGTGGCAGGAATGGTGATAATAAAATATATCTGAAAATTTTCACAAAAACTATTGAAATTCTATACATAATATGCTAAAATATAAATACAGGAGGTGGAATACTTTGAACATTATCGATATTATCAATAAGACCAAACGAGCTGTCCCTCTCGATGACGAAGAGATAGCATATATTGTAAACGGCTATACTAAGGGAGATATCCCTGATTATCAGATGTCGTCATGGCTTATGGCAGTGTGCCTTAACGGTCTCACAGACCGCGAAACTGTCGCACTGACTACCGCTATGCGCGACAGCGGAGACGTTCTCGACCTCAGCTGTATCGACGGTGTAACTGCCGATAAGCACAGCACAGGCGGTGTAGGCGACAAAACAAGCCTCATTGTCGGACCCATCGCGGCGGCTTGTGGAGTTCGCGTGCCGAAAATGTCCGGACGCGGTCTCGGTCACACAGGCGGAACCATTGACAAGCTCGAAAGCATAAAGGGTTACCGCACCGACCTCACATTTGATGAGTTTTCAAATATCGTCAATAAAGCAGGATTTGCAATAATTTCGCAGACCGGCTCTATATGTCCGGCAGATAAGAAGATCTATGCGCTGAGAAACGCTACGGGTACTGTTGACAGTATTCCACTGATTTGCGCAAGTATCATGAGCAAAAAGCTCGCTCTCAATGCCGATATTATCCTGCTCGACGTAAAATGCGGCTCGGGTGCTTTCATGAAAACCAACCTCGAAGCACGCAAACTCGCCGACCTTATGGAACGTGTCGGTGACGCCGCAGGCAAAAAATGCCGCGCTGTCGTGACTGATATGGACAGTCCGCTCGGAAGCTGTGTCGGCAACTCTCTCGAAGTCAAAGAGGCTATCGAGGTACTGCAAGGCAAGGTAAAAGGCAGGCTCTACGACATATGCATAGAGCTTACGGCTAATCTGCTCGAACTCGCAGGAAAGGGTACTTTCGGCGAATGCAAGTCAATGGCTGAAATCGCCGTATCTTCCGGAAGAGCGCTCGATGTCCTGCGCGAAACTATCCGTTTGCAGGGCGGTGACCCCAATATATGCGACGACGTTTCACTCCTGCCGCAAGCAAGATTCAAGCATGAGATACGCGCTAACCGCGACGTTGAGATAGTAGCTGTAAATGCCGAAGAAATGGGTATGGCGTCACTTCTTCTCGGCGCAGGCAGACTCGACAAGTCTTCAGATATCGACCCTACTGCCGGTATTGTATTCGACTTTGAAGTCGGCGACAAGATATCTATGGACGCGCCGCTTATGACGCTCTATTCAACTATATGCAGTGACTTCTCCGAAGCCGCAGTCCGCGCTTACAACGCGATAACCTTCCGCGACCTCACCGCTTCTGCACTGACATGACCGCTTTATTCATCACCGAACAAAGTTTGTGCGGTGTTCCTTGACTAACAGGCAAGTTTGTGATAAAATATGTATATCGACACTTTTTAAGGAGGAAAAACCAATGGGATTTGTTGATACCGTTAAGGAGTTAGCTGAAAAGGTCGGCGATACCGTCGATAAAGGCATCAAGACCGGTTCCGACAGCTATAAGAAAATGACGGAGAAGTCGCGTCTCAAAAAGGAGATAAGCCGACTGAACATAGAAATCAACAACATTTTTGCTACCGTAGGAAAAAAACTATATACCGACGACCCCGCTAATAAGGAATTCAGCAAGGTTTTCGAGGCTGTAAGAGAAAAACAGGTCGAAATCGAGGAGCTCAATGCTCAGCTCACCGCTCTCGAAGACAAGATACAGTGTACAAAGTGCGGCGAAATGATATCCAAGGATTCACGATTCTGTGATAAATGCGGAGCAAAGGTCGAAGTTCGGGCACCTGAGCAGTCTCCTGAACCTGAAACTGTCGTTGCAGAGGAAGTCAAGATATGCCGTAACTGCGGTGCCGAGCTTATCGAAGCCGGAAAGTACTGCGACAAGTGCGGAGCAAGACTCGACGACTGACACAATTCCGCCGAACTTCTCCACCTCACCTGTTGACGCGGGTGAATAAACAAACCAAAACAACGAAGGGGCGCACAGTGTGCGCCCCTGTTATCGGCAGTCCGAAAGCTCATGCCAGTAAATAATCTTCAAGAGGTCTGATATGAAAAGAGAATCCGGATATAACACCAAACAAAAGGAAAAACTTGTCGATTTCCTTATCAATAACAAGGACAAGCATACCACTGTTCAGGAGATCAGTGCTTACCTCTCGTCTGAGGGGTCTCCGCTCGGTACCGCTACCATATACCGTCAGCTCGACAAACTCGTGGAGTCGGGATGTGTGCGCAAATTCGTCATCGACGGCAAGACCGGTGCCTGCTATCAGTACATCGAAAATGAGCACGAGTGCCGTGAGCATTTCCACCTCAAATGCCTGAACTGCGGTAAACTGATACACCTCAACTGTGACCACCTCATGAGTATCAACAAACACATCGAGGAACACCACGGTTTCGTGATAGACCCCTCTCAGACCGTTTTCTACGGACGTTGTGCAGAGTGTTCTGCCGCTGAGTCAGAAACAGACGAACAGGTGTAGACCCTGACCTCCTCACTGCCGTCATCACCGGAAACTTCATTTCCCGATGACGGTACGTATATTTTTACGTCTTCTTCATTCATGCGTATCACCTCATGTTAATTATTCCGCCGGAAAACGAATTTTATTCCGCGCCGAAAGGAATATTCCTATGCGATACATCAATCCCCTTTTGTGGACTGCCGCCGCCGATATACTTTCGCTGTTCATCGCACTGACTCTCGCAGGCTCGGCAAATCCGCTTATACGTGCAGTTTCAGCGATTTGCACACTAAGTGTACTTGTATGTGTAATCGGAACTCTCGGAGTTAAAACTGCCGCCGCCGACTGCAAAACAGGAAAGTATTCACCTGCCGCCGCTGTCGGAATGGCATTATCTGCCGCGTCAGTGCCGCTCATAAGCTGGCTGACGCTTTTTCTGACTGCCGGCTCAGATTTCGACTTCTACCGCTGGTACAAGCTGATAAACGGCTGGGGGATTCAGTTATGTAACTTCATAAATCCCGACGCTTCCGCAAGTGCACTTGATATAGATGAAATATTGCTCATGATACCTGTATCTGCGGCTCCGGCAATAGTATTCGTGTTTGCCTACACCATCGGACGTAAAAATGCGTAAATCATTCATTTTTTACGTATACTCTTGACTTTATGATAAATATGTGATAGAATTACTTCTGATAGATTATTGGGAGGTCAAAATCATGGCTTATTGTAAATATTGTGGAAATGAACTCGATAAAAACGGAAAATGCACCTGTGCAGAGTCCAAAAAGAGCGATATTCCCTCAAAAAGCACACCCGCTCCTGCCGCAGATGATAACAAGTCGAAAAAGATACTCATTATTGTATGCATTTGCGTTGCAGTGACACTCATCTGTTTCATTGCCGGATTTATTTTCGGTGCAGCAAATGCCTATAAGCGTCCTATAAAGGAAATGGTCAAGGGTATCAACAAGGGCGACACTGAGCGAATCATCTCGGCAATGTACACTGAAGACGCTGCTGCTGAACTTAAAGTACGCTCAAAAGATAAGGGCATTTCGTGGGACGATTACATCGACCAGAATGACAAGTCCATCGACACTATCAGAAATTCCAAGAACATCAAGAAGATAAAGGTAAAGATTCTCGCAAAGGAAAAACTCAGCGGAAGCAATTTCACTGAGGTCGAGAAGTTCTTCTATACCACCTATGATGAGGAAATCAAGAAGGCTTATCGAGTTGAAGTTGAGTTCACTGTAAAGTACAAAGACGGCGAAGACGTCAAGACAGGCTGGCTCAACGTTGCTAAGACCAAGAGCGACGGCTGGAAGTTCACTGAACAGGGCAGCGACCAGTTCGACTTCGTAAAGGACCTTATCACACTGCTTTAAAAATTACATCAACGGGGGAAGAGACTGCTCTTCCTCCGTTTTTTTGGGAGATAAACTATGTCAGAAACTATACTCAAACAGACGATTATAATGATGATACTCATGCTTGCAGGCTTTATTTGCAGCAAAACAGGTCTTATCAGCAACGAAAGCAATAAAGACCTCTCAAAGCTTGTACTGCAAGTTGTAAATCCGGTAGTAATATTCATGTCGTATCAGACTGAACAAAAACCCGAACTCATACACGAACTGCTTCTTACCTTTGCACTATCGTGCCTCGCGTTCGTGGTACTCATCGCCGGAGCGTACCTGCTTATACGCAAAAATCCGGACAAAAACACCGAAATAGAGCGGTTTTCATCAATATACTCCAACTGCGGATTCATGGGCATACCACTCGTAAATGCACTTTTCGGCATGGAAGGAGTGTTCTGTCTGACTGCATTCATCACAGTTTTCAACCTTATCGTGTGGACTCACGGAGTGATACTCATAACCGGCGAAAAAGACATAAAATCGGTCATAAAAGTCTTCTACTCCCCTACCATAATCGCGATAATCCTCGGACTTCTGTCATTTTTTCTCGGTATCAGGCTACCCGAGATACCCTCAAAAGCACTCGGTTACATCTCCGAACTCAACACCCCCCTCGCGATGATAGTCTCAGGAGCGACCATTGCGGGTACCGATCTGAAGGCTCTTCTGAAGAAAAAAGGAGTGTACAAAGTGTGTTCCATAAAGTTGATTTTGCTCCCGATTTTACTTTCTGTAATCTTATGCCTGATTCCAGTCGACGAAAAGGTCCGCCTGACCGTAATCGTCGCAGCATCGGCTCCTCCGGCGGCAATGTGCACTTTACTCTGCATCAGAAGCGGAAAAGACTCGCTCTATGCGTCCGAAATTTTCGCCGCAGGAACTATACTATCTGTAATCACATTACCATTTGTAGTTAAATTTACGGAATATTTAACAAAAACTATCTATCAGATTTGTGGTTAACGCTGATTTTTAGAATTTTATCTCAAAAAGGTTTTATTTTTATTGAAAATGTGTTATAATAAATTTACCTTATAGGACATTTGCTTTACAATTTGTCAAACGTCAGGGCGCTCAGTTTTAACTTAACGCCCGCAGCCATTACCTAAAGAACGGAGTTATTTCAATGGAAAAAAGAGGAATCAGTAAACTTGACCTCAAGAGACGCAACCGTATGCAGATCTTGCGTGTCATCAGAGAATCAGGTCCGATCTCAAGAGTCGATGTGGCAAGCGCACTTGAAATCACAAGAGCCGCTGTTACTATCATCACCAATGAAATGATCGAAGAAGGAGTTCTCGTGGAGATCGGTGAGGCTCCGATCAATACTGAGAAGCTTCAGAAAGGCAGAAGAAAGATCCTCATCGACATCAACGTGAACAGCCGTTTTGCTCTCGGAGCTACTGTCGATGAAAAGGAAGTAAGCCTCGGCCTTACAAACCTCAATTCCGAGGTTCTTGACAAGTCCAGCATGGTCATCGACGAGAGAACCACCAGCAAGGACATCATCAACTACATAATCAAGGCAAGCAACACCATGATCGAAAACAGTGCCCTTACCAAGGACAAGATCCTCGGTCTCGGCGTAGGTGTAGTTCCCTCGATGTGGGGCAAGCTCAAGATCTTCTACAAGGACGGCGTGCTTGATTTCACAAACTTCATCGAGAAGCTCTCAGGTGGTCTTGATATCGATATCCACTGCGGCAATGCGATAGGTCTCATGGCTCTCGCCAGCAACGATTTCAGAACTCAGAACGGCTACCAGACCAACACAGCCTTCCTACACAACGGTAATCAGGTAAACCTCGCTATCGTCAATAAGAACGAGCTTTCAAACGATTACATCTCTTACACTTCAATGATCGAGAAGTACATCGTATCTCCGAACGGAAGAAGCTACGAAGGTTACCCCAACGGCTCTGTAAAGGCAGAGCTTTCAAGAAGCGCTATGCTTTCAGCATTCTATGAGATCTATTCAAAGGACAAGACCCCTGTGCTCTACGAACTCACAGAAGGCGACAAGAACAAAATCAATACCGACAACGTGTTCATGGCTCTCATGAGAGGAGAAGAACCGGTAAAGACAGTAGTTGATGACCTCATCGCGAAGTATACTGTACTTATCAACAACCTCTCTATCAGCCACTTTGCAAAGAAGATAGTTCTTCACAACTACAAACTCAACGAAAAGCAGTTTGACTATGTAAAGCGTGAAATGATACGTCTTGTAAGCGAAGATATCGCAGACAGAGTAGTCCTCAGCAAGCTCGACGGAAAGAACAACTTCCTCGGCGGATGTGCACTCATCATTCAGGACAATTTCTATGTCAAAGGCGGTATGCAGTAAAAAAAATAAACCGAGGGCAATTGCCCTCGGTTTTTTTGTTAGTCCATACGTTTGTTTTTATTGAAGAAAAGTCCGACAGACTCTATAGCTGAAAGTCCGACTATAACGGCGATAGTGCATATAAGCGATACCGCATAGAGCACTCCGACAAGTCCGAGATTGCCTTCGTGCTGAGGGATCATGACCACTCCGGGGAAAATCTGAGCAATTCCCGCGGCGAGATATATCAGCGACGCAAGTGTTTTGAAACCATTGATACCCGATATAAGAGTGAGACCGCTTACCGCCATCGCAAGAGCGATATAAAGCGAAGAATCCTTCAGAATATTTGCAATACTGCTCATACCGTCCTTATATTCAAGTCCGAGTGAGCCGCTATAGAGCAGATAGAAAGCTACAGCCGCGATAATTCCAACTACAGCGAGTCCGATAACGACCTTGAAACCCTTTGCAGCAGCCTCTCTGCGGCGCTCCTCCTTGAGTTCAAGCATCATGCGCAAGCTTTCCTTCGAGTCTTTCTGATCGGACACAAGCTGACCCGATACAGCCTTTTTTGCACCTTCGCGCTTAGCTTTTTCGAGGTCCTCGTCCACAAATTTAGGAACGTACTTAGGAGCTTCCGGCTCATCATCGAGAACAGGAGCACTTATCGGTTCCTCCGGCTGAGGAGCAGGTTTATCCTCTTTCACAGGCGGGACGTAGTTGTCCTCATCAAGTACCGGAGCACTCAGCACCGGTGCAGGAGCTTCTGCTCCGAGCTGTTCACGGCGCATATTGATTATCTGCTGCTGCTTATCTGCCGGCAGATTGTTGAACATTTCCTTCTGCTGCTCATTAAGTCCCGCGATGATATCCTCATCGCTGAGAATAAGTTTTTCCGGCTCAGGAGCAGATGCAGGAGCAGTGTACTGCATATTGTCGTCATCGAGTACAGGAGCGGTAACTCCGGTAGGAGCCCCCTTCTTTTCTGCTGTCGGCGGAGTAAAGCTGTCCATATCATCGAGCACAGGAGCCGAAACTCCTGTAGGTCCGCCCTTCTTTTCAGCAGGAGCAACGTAGCCGAAGTCATCGAGTACAGGCGCAGCTACGCCCTCGGGACCGCTCTTTTTCTCTGCAGGAGCAGTATAATCGATATCATCAAGTGCCGGAGCACTGAAATTATTCTCATCGTTCATGATATCACCTTCATTTTTTCAGATAATCAGTAATACTATCACTTCCGCCGGTCGCACGGTAGGAGTAATAACTAAGTATTACAGAAGCATCCCTTGAGTCGATTTTGCCGTCGTTCACGACATCAGCAGCAAGGGTACGTTTGGCAGTAAAGCCGCTCCATCCGAAAGTGGAGAGCTTTGAATAGCTTTCGAGAATCAGTGACGCATCACTTGAATCGACAGTGCCGTCATTGTTAACATCTCCGGTTTTATAGGAAATCGTATCCGGCTTATATACATAGGCTTTCGCCTGCACAGGATAACGCGTATTGAACGTTCCGTCGTCATAGTCTGCATATAGCAGTGACTTTTTGTGTTTCCACGCTCTCGAATGGGAATTTTCCTTTGAAAGCGCATCGAAATCGTTTGTACCGCGGAGCAGATAATAATAACTCTTTGCTCCTGCGGAAGAATCCCATGCGGAATCGAGGTAGTAGTACTTCCCGTCTATAGAAGCGATATTCCATGCATGATTTTCAGAGTTGCCCGTACCCGGAATAACGCGGCACGGAATATTGAGTTCTCTCAGGACACGATACATCAGGACAGCATATCCCTGACATACGGCGCGCCGCTGTACGGCTGCCCCATAAGCTGTAAAAACAAGCTGACCGGAATCTTCTTGTTCGTAGGTAACGTTCTTTACCAGCCAGTCATACACCGCATATATTACCTCATAATCGCTGCCATTACCCACTTCAAGAGATGAAATGATGTCCTTTACAGCCGAATTAACGGCATTCTCCTGCTCAGCAGTAGTGTAATAAGAAACATTGAACTTAAAGTTATAGCTGGATTTAGAAGCATCATACGGTGCAGTATAGTTGTAGTTTGAAATGCTCCAGCGAAGGTAATCGCCCTCCGACGGATCACCGGTTTCACGGAACGTAGCCTTTAGAAGCTCATCAGCATCGCTCTGTTCTTTTATAACAGAAGCAGGTACGCTGAATGTAAATGATGTATTTCTCGCTTTCATATAGCTTCGCAGAGTTGAGGCATATGTTTCTATCGAAGCTGCCTCGGTATTCTCCTGTAATATGAGAGAATCCGCATTATCTGCGACCGCCGCATATGATACACCGGCAGATACCGATGGGATAGCGAGAACAAGAGAAAGGAAGGCGGATAACAGCAGTTTATGAAGTCTCATGGATATCCTCCTTCTCGTATCTTATCTTTCGAGGATCTGTGATCTGTCAGGACCTGTTCCTACCATGCTTACGTGGCAGCCGACAAGTTCTTCGAGACGTGCGATGTACTTTTTGCAGTTCTCAGGGAGTTCGTCAAAGCTCCTGCACTTTGAGATATCCTCAGTAAATCCGGGGAATTCCTCGTAAACAGGAGTGCAGCCCTCGAGTTCTTCAAGAGTAGCGGGGAAATTCTCTGTAACAGTTCCGTCGGGTTTCTTGTAAGCAACGCATACCTTGAGAGTATCGAGGTTTGCGAGAGTATCGAGCTTGTTGATAGCGAGGCTGTCAAGACCGTTTACTCTTACAGAATGACGAACGATAACAGCGTCGAACCAGCCGGTTCTTCTGGGTCTGCCGGTAGTTGTACCGAACTCGCCGCCAACATTTCTTATCTGGTCGCCAACAGCGTCATCGAGTTCAGTCGGGAATGGTCCCTTGCCGACTCTTGTTGTATAAGCCTTGGCAACACCGATGATATTGGTGATCACCTTAGGACCAACACCTGTTCCAACGCACACACCTGCTGAAAGCGGATGTGAAGATGTAACATAGGGATATGTACCGAAATCTATATCGAGGAGAGTAGCCTGTGCGCCCTCGAACATAATGGTCTTGCCTGCCTTGTGAGCATCGAATGTGAGGACAGAAACGTCGTCAACATAAGGGAGAAGGCGCTTGCCGTACTCAGTGTATTCCTTTGTAACAGCGTCAAGGTCGAAGGCTTCGCCGCCGTAAACTTCGGTGATTATCTTATTCTTGAGCTTACCTGTGGACTGTATCTTCTCAGCAAGCACTTCAGGATGAACGAGGTCGTACATTCTGATACCGCAGCGCTCATACTTATCCATATATGTAGGACCTATGCCTCTCTTGGTAGTACCGATGTCCTTACCGCCTCTGAAAGCCTCTGAGAGACCGTCGAGAGTGATATGCCATGGCATAACAATATGGGCACGGGGGTCAACTTTAAGATTTGAAGTGGATATGCCTCTTGCTTCGAGGCTGTCAAGTTCACCGATGAAGTCCTTAGGGTCAAGAACTACACCTGCACCGATAAGGCAGAGAGTGTCCTTATAGAGAATACCCGAAGGGATAAGGTGGAGTTTATACACCTCACCGTTGTTGACAACGGTATGACCGGCGTTATTACCGCCCTGTGAACGAACAACTACATCAGCACGTGAGGAAATAATATCAATTATTTTACCTTTTCCCTCGTCTCCCCACTGTGTTCCGACAACAATATTAGCAGGCATTGTGATTCCTCTTTTCATAGTCTTTATTCTGTGCAAAAGCACAATTACAATTTATTATATCACGAATAAAAAGAAAATGCAAGTGCTTTTTGCAATATATTAGTCCCCTGCGAACACAAGTGCAGAAAACAAATGACCCCGGTCATATAAGCGGGGTGCAGAGAGTCAAAAAAGTCCATTTTCACATGGAAGCAACACGGGCGCACAATGTGCGCCCCTACAATAAGTCTATTTTACGTTTGTACGTGTAGGGACGACCAGTGGTCGTCCGATAAATTTGTAACAACGATAATGTTGCCTGACACGCTGTAACCCCGGTCATAAAACCGGGGTTATTCGCTATATCATATCAGAGTGGGATAATAAGGGAACGTCAGATTTTAGTGCCGCCTGAGAGAGTTCCGCCGACGATAACGCCGTTGCTCTCACCGGATATAAGTTCTGTACCGCCGCTTACAGTTCCGCCTGTATAGAATGACGCACCGGAAGCCGCTGTGCCGCCTGCTTTAAGAGTAGAAACACTCTTCTTGCCGCGGATAAATGACACTATGACCTTGCCGTCTTTACCGACGAGCGAGATACGTGTTCCTGCCGCCGGACTTGCAGAAGTCGATACGACTGCCGAGTTTCTGAGTGAATCACCCATTACACTGCCGTAGTATGTCACCCATGTAGAGCCGTTCGCGCTTACCGAGTAACCGCCGTCGCCGCAGTCGAAAGGCTCGTTTCCGTTGGATATCTGAATACCGCCGTTGAGCTTGATATCGCCGTTGGAGTCGAAGCCGTCGTGGTCGCCGTCAGAAACGTTTACAAGAGCGAGACCGCCGTTGAAAGTCATGCAAATATTTGAAGCAGACGCTGAAGGCTGTCCCCAGCCGCCTTGTCCCCATGGATTGCCGCCGCGTCCTCCCGGCTGATTGCCTGAGCCGTCGTTGCCGCCAGCCGCATTGAAGCCGTCGTCAGTCGATGAAACTATAACAGTACCGCTGTTCTGAGTTATATTCAGTCCCTCGATACCTTCGTAAGCTTTGGTAACGCTTATCCTGATATCATCGTATGTATCCGCACTTCCCTTGCCGATAACAAGGTCATGGTCGGAGTGGACACCGTCGTCAGCAGAAGCGAGAGTCAGGTCGCCGCCGATGAGGTTCATGCTTCCGCCGCAGTGGAGCGAATCGTCGGACGAGTCTATGGAAAGAGTACCGCCGTTGATGTTAATATCGCCCTTGCTCTGCCATGCAGTACCGGCTGTATCATAAATGCCAACAGCCTTTATGCCCTTGGCGGAGATGTCAGTTTTGCTGGAATTGCCGTCCATTCCGCCGCCGGGACCTCCCCAGCCGCCGAAACCGCCTGTTGATGAGCCAGAAGCAGTGTAATCGCTTCCCTGATATGTGTATATCTTAACGTCGCCGCCGTTCATGATGAAGTCCTGTTCTGCCTGAATACCGTCAGCGTATGAGGTTATGTCAACAGTACCGCCGTTGATAGTAACGATGCCGTACGACTTGTCAGACGCGGTATCTGTTGAAGTTGCCTTGATACCGTCACCCTGAGAAGTCTTGACCGTAAGCATGAGTTTTGAATTATCAGCGGCAGAGCCGTCTGATTTTGTAGTATCTCCGATAGTAACACTGTCCTTGCCGCGTATACCGTCGTCAACAGCGGTCACGTTAATAGTGCCGTTGTAAATCTTGATATCATTCCTGCATACTACAGCGTCGTCCTGATTTCCGTTGATATTGAGGACTCCTGTTCCCTTGAACTTGATATCATCACGCGAGAATATCGCTCCCTCGACTGTATTTTCATTTTCGTCACTGTCAGTGTAGGTCTGCGAGTGAGTTTTGCCGTCGGAGATAGTATTCTCTGTACCGGCTTTAGCGACTATCTGAGCCTCGTCGCCGATAGAATTAACATAAATCGGGGAAGTAGTTGAATTTGTAAGGCTCACGCCCATGAGGTCGAGTTCAACAACTGAATCAGGGTAAGCAGTCTTGTCAACGTCAACAACTATCTGACCCTCTTTGCAC
The DNA here is from genome assembly GCA_900315975.1 of uncultured Ruminococcus sp. Next base: position 37,237 of record ONBA01000013.1, on the reverse strand, counting down.
TCCCCTGTTACCGCGAATTTGCCCTCTTTTTTGATTGTTATCACACCGCCGCTGACAGATGCTGTGTCCGCAGGAGCGTCAGATTCAACAGAAGCTCCGCTGAACTTGATAGTGTATCCGTCAGCCGCAGGAGTTTCAGGTGTTACTGAGCCGCTGCTGGCTGAACCTCCATTCGGGTCAACATTTTCAAACGTCGTAACAAGGCTGAGCTGGAACTGTGTCTGCTTGCCGTCGGTATGTGTTACCGCAGTACCGGTAGAGAGATTTGTGAATCCGCATGACTTTGCTCCGTTGATGTCAGCGTCGCTGACAAGAACGTACTTGTACTTCTTTGTGAACTCTATATCCTTATTTCCGTTAGCCGCAATAACATTAGCCTTTTTCCATGTACCATCCTTGGTATTGGTTACATCATCTATACAATTGAGCAGAGCTGTAGTCTGAGTTGTTCCCGACATAAGCTTAGCGTCTGCCTGATTATCGGTAGCTGTAGCGTAGACTGTGCCGCCTGTGATATTGATACCTGTTACAGCTGTGAAGCCGCGGTCGCCGCCTGCAATGACAGTACCGCCGCTGATGTCGATAGTTGCGGCAGTCTGCACAGCGTCATTGCCTGCCTTGATAACGACCTTTCCGCCTGAAACCGCAACCGCACCCTTGCTTGACTTGATACCGTCGCCCTCGGCATCAACATTGACCTCGCCGTCCTTGACTGTAACAGACTTCTTGCCCTTGATACCGTCAGTCTTATCGGTAGAATTGAGAGTTGTAACATTGACTGTACCGCCGTTGAACTTGATATCATTATTGCACGAGATAGCGTCCTGAGTGTTAGCGGTAACGTTGAGGATACCTGTACCGAGTTCACCGCCCTTGATAGTGAGGTCGTCCTTAGCCTCGATGACAGCCTCGCCGGAAGCGGTTCCTGTCGCGTCAACGTAAGCGGTATCGCCGTCGGAGACGGTGTTTTCAGTGCCGTCAACGATGTTGAGAGAAGTGTTCTCTGCATTGGTTACAAGAATCGCCGGAGCACTCTTTCCTGTGATATTCACACCGTTGAGATATATCTTAACAGTTTCGGGGTCGGCAGTTTCATCGGCAATATTTACATTTATCTGACCGTCCTCGAGAGTACCGTCAACATAGAAAGTACCTGAATGGTCGATAGTGATTACCGAGTCTTTGACAGATGCGTGTTCACCTGTAACGGTCGCAGTTTTGCCGGTGAGGTGGATATACGTGATATCAGCCTGCGGGTCAGGTGCTGTAGAGGTCGTGGTCGTAGTTACAGCAGAAGACGTTGTGGTAACACCGGTAGTAGTGGTAGTCTGCACTTCAAGCCATGACTCAGGAAGTTCAGTAATAAGGCCTGCATCAAGCTTCATGATAGAGAGTGCATCTCTTGCGGTAACACCGTCGCCGCGGTTGTAGACATCAGCCTTGCTGAGAACGTCCTTATCAATAGCATACTTGTCTTTATTTCCGATGTACTGAAGAATAGCAACAGCGTCCGCAACTGTAACATCGTTATCACCATTAACATCGCCGTAAACGAACTCAGCCGATGTCTCAGCCGCCTGAACAGAAGCTGCCGCCATTGGAGCTATAGCCGTCAGAAGTGCTGCTGCCGAAAGACCGATGAAGAATTTACCTGTTTTAAACTTTTTCATTTTCATCAAACTCCTTAAATATATTTTCATGAGAGTAACGCCTTATCGTATGACTTGATTATATACGGCTTTTCTTAAAAAAATCTTAAAGATTCCTTAATTATCCCTTAAAGTTAACGGATTTTTGTGTATATCATCACACCTGAGAACGTTCCTTACAATAAAAGCCGCGATTTTGTGAAAAAGAAGTCTGCGCCTGTTGCTTTTTTGTCAATTGTATGTTATAATGTATGGGTAAAAAATCTGTACCCATGGAGGAATAAACTATGTCTATGTATATCACCTGTCTCGACCTTGAAGGAGTTCTCGTTCCTGAAATATGGATAGCTTTCGCTGAAGCAAGCGGTATCCCCGAACTCAAGAGGACCACTCGTGACGAACCAGATTACGATAAGCTCATGAACTGGCGTCTCGGCATTCTTAAGGAACACGGTCTCGGTCTCAAGGAAATTCAGGACACTATCGCTAAAATAGACCCCATGCCCGGCGCTAAGGAGTTCCTCGACGAGCTTCGTTCACTCTGTCAGGTTATCATTATCAGCGATACTTTCACACAGTTTGCTGCTCCTCTTATGAAAAAACTCGGTATGCCCACTATCTTCTGCAACACCCTTGAAGTTGCTGAAAACGGCGAAATAACCGGTTTCAAGATGCGCTGCGAGAAGTCAAAGCTCACAACTGTAAAGGCTCTCCAGTCAATCGGCTATGAGACTATCGCAAGCGGCGACAGCTTCAACGACCTCGGTATGATACAGGCAAGTAAAGCTGGTTTCCTCTTCCGCAGCACTGAACAGATAAAGAAGGACTACCCCCAGTTCCCTGCTTTTGAAAGCTATGACGAGCTTCTCGCTGCTGTCAAGGAAGTAATCAAGGACTGATATGTGGCTGGCGATATTAGTGGTAATGCTCGCATTCGCAGTTTCGGGTGCGGCATATATCATCTGCGGCTTTCACCGGTTCAGCTTCCTGAAAAAATTCGGCGAGGCTCACCCTGTTCTTTCATGGCTCGCGGCGGCATTTCTTGCTGCGGCAGTCTGCGGAGCGTGGGCAATAGTTAACGTTTCTACCGTCATCGTGGTCATGGTGCACCTCTTCATAATATGGCTGATTTGCGATATCACCGCCGGTATCATTAATAAGATACGCGGCAAAAAACCGGAGCGCAACTGGTCCGGAGCTGCCGCTCTCGCTGTTACTGCGGTATATCTTACAACAGGCTGGTATTTTGCTCACCACATATTCATTACGCACTATGACATCGATACCGCCAAAAATGTCGGCGACGGAGTACGTGTCGCAATGATAGCAGACTCACACCTCGGAATCACTCTCGACGGCGAAAAATTTGCTGAACAGATGAAACGCATAGACGAGCTTGACCCTGATATCGTTGTCGTAGCAGGTGACTTCGTTGACGATGACTCGAAAAAGGCTGATATGGAGCGTGCCTGCGAAGCTCTCGGTGATATTGACACTACCTATGGGGTATACTATACTTTCGGAAACCACGATAAAGGCTACTACTCCGAGGGATACCGCGACTTCAACGAGGCCGACCTCCGCGGTGCACTTACCTCAAACGGCATAACTATCCTCGAAGACGAAACTGTACAGGCGGGTGAATTTCTCCGCATTATCGGCAGACAGGACAGGTCCGTTGAAGGCCGCGCTTCTATGACGACACTTATGGCAGATGACGCTTTCAACAGTGCCTACAAGATAGTCATAGACCACCAGCCAAACGACTACGACGAAGAGGCTTCATGCGCCGCTGACCTCGTTTTATCAGGTCACACCCACGGCGGACCGCTTCTCCCTGCCGGACAGATAGGTCTTCTTATCGGTGCAAATGATGCTCTATACGGCTATGAACACCGCAAGGATACCGATTTCATCGTAACAAGCGGAATCTCCGGCTGGGCACTCCCATTCAAGACCGGTGCAATTTCAGAAATAGTCGTTATCGACATCAATAAATGACCTGTGGGCGGATAATATCCGCCCATGCCGGTTTAACGGCAGCCACGAATCTGCGGACGCGCATTGCGCGTCCCTATACTTTACAAAGGGGACTTTCTATGAGACTTCTCGCAATCGACGGAAACAGTATCCTGAACCGTGCTTTTTACGGTATAAAACTGCTCTCCAACAAAAAAGGTGTCTTTACAAATGCAATATTCGGTTTTATGAGTATTTACATGAAGAATTTCGCCGATGTCCAGCCCGACCACGTTGCTGTGGCATTCGACCTGAAAGCTCCGACTTTCCGCCACAAGGCAGTCGCATCATACAAGGCTAACCGCAAGGGTATGCCGGAAGAGCTTGCTCAGCAGTTACCGCTGATAAAACAGCTCCTTACACTTATGGGCATAAAGGTCGTTGAGTGTGAGGGATTCGAGGCTGACGATATACTCGGTACACTATCAAAGCTTTGCAGTGACAGCAGTAACGAGTGCTACGTCCTCACCGGTGACCGCGACAGTCTCCAGCTCATAGACGAAAATGTTACGGTACTCCTCGCAACTAATAAGGAGACTATCCGCTACACTCCCGAACGCTTCACCGAGGACTACGGCTTCGAGCCGATACGGCTCATAGACCTCAAAGCCCTCATGGGCGACAGCTCCGACAATATCTCCGGAGTTGCCGGAATCGGCGAAAAGACCGCAACTTCACTGATAAAGCAGTTCGGCACTCTCGAAGACGTATATGCCGGATATGAAGAGTCAGGACTCACAAAAGGCGTAAAAGCAAAACTTGCCGCCGGTGAAGAGTCCGCAAAGGAAAGCAAATGGCTTGCTACTATCGTCCGCGATGCTCCCATCGAAAATGACCTCGAAGCTTACGCTCTCGGCGATATCGACAAAGCCGGAGTCAGCAGTCTGCTGACCGAGCTTGAAATGTACAAGCTTCTCGACAAGCTCGATATTTCGCCGTCTGAGGCAAATTCTGCCACCGAGGTAAAACAAGAGGAATATGTGCCGATAGAGGTCACAGAAACTGAGCTTGACAAGTCTGCGATAGATAAGTTCGACCGCGTATGCTACCTCTTCGACGGCGAAAAGCTCAGTATTCTCAGCGGTACTGCCGTTTATACTTCGTCAGTGCCCGAGCTTATATGCTCATTTTTCGCCTCGAACTGCAAGAAAATAACCAACGACGCAAAGCCGCATTACCGCTATGCAATGGCTCACGGCGGCGGACTGAAAAATGTTGTGACGGATATTTCAATATGCGGCTATCTGCTGAATACTTCCGCTTCCGATTATGCCGCCGATAAGCTCTGTGCCGAGTACGGAGTGCACTATTGCAGTGAAAACGGCGAATTTGCCGACCTTGTTTCACTCACCTCTCTTGCTGAGAAGCTCCGCGCTGAAATCGACAGTGAGGGTATGACTGAGCTTCTCGAAAACATCGAAATGCCGCTGACTGAGGTACTCGCTTCTATGGAACATTCCGGCGTGAAAATCGACCGTAACGGCGTTGAAGACTTCGGAACTTCACTCTCGGAAATGATAGAGGAAACTCAGCAGATGATTTACGACGATGCCGGTCACGAGTTCAATATCTCTTCACCAAAACAGCTTGGAACAGTCCTTTTCGAGGAACTCGGTCTCCCTGCCAAGAAAAAGACCAAAAGCGGCTACTCAACAAATGCCGACGTACTTGAAGAACTCCGCAACTACTCCCCCATTGTTGACAACGTGCTGAAATACCGCCAGTACACCAAGCTCAACTCGACATACGTCACAGGTCTGCTTGAAAAAATCGCAGACGACGGACGTATCCACACCTGCTTCAAGCAGACTGAAACACGTACAGGACGCATCTCTTCGACAGACCCGAATGTGCAGAATATCCCTGTCCGTACCGAACTCGGCTCGCAGATGAGAAAGTTTTTCATAGCCGGCGAGGGAAAAGTCCTTGTCGATGCCGACTACAGCCAGATAGAACTTCGTGTAATGGCTCACCTCTGCGGCGACAAAAACATGATTGACGCTTTCAACTCCGGTGAGGATATCCACACCTCTACTGCCGCTCAGGTCTTCGATATGCCGTCTATCATGGTCACTCCCGAGATGAGAAGTGCCGCTAAAGCCGTAAACTTCGGCATTATCTACGGTATAGGAGCGTTCTCGCTATCAAAGGATATCGGCACTTCTGTTGCACAGGCAAAGAAGTACATTGCCGACTACCTTGCTAAATATCCGAAAGTAAACGAGTTTATGGAGTCTACCGTCGATAACGCAGTGAAAACCGGAATCGTTTCAACAATGTTCGGTAGAAAGCGCCGTATCCCCGAGCTTTCATCGTCTAACAAGATGCTTCAGGCGGCAGGCAAGCGTATCGCTATGAACACACCCGTACAGGGAACTGCCGCTGACCTCATAAAAATCGCGATGATAAACGTCTACCGCCGTCTGAAAGCTGAAAACCTCGACGCTGAGCTGATTTTACAGGTGCACGATGAACTTATCATCGAGTCAGACATCTCATGTGCCGACCGTGCCGCTGAAATACTGAGCGAGGAGATGCAGGGAGTTTACGAGATGAAGGTACCGCTTGCCGTTGATGTTCATCAGGGCGAAAGCTGGTACGACGCAAAAGGCTGAAGATAATTAATTGTTTAGTATTGTAACAGGTGAAAACATGAAAGATAATTCCCGATATCTTATTCTCACTTCTCCATTCGATACCGCAACCGCTGAAAAGCTTTCAGAGCTGGACAAGCTCTGCGTCGGTGCTGACGGCTGGTCTGCGGAGTCTTTCATGAGCGAATCCGAAAAGAGTAACGGCATCGTCCTCTACATCATGGAAGATGACCGTATCGCGGCTCTGCTCAGCGGTTACACAGCAGTCGGAGAAGCTGATATCACGAGTGTCGCTGTACACCCCGACTTCCGCCGCAAAGGCTGTGCACTCGCGCTTATGGAAAGATTTGAAGAACTCCTCCCCCCTGATACCGAGGATATCTTCCTCGAAGTGAGAGAGTCAAATGCCGGAGCTATCGCACTTTATGAGAAATGCGGCTTTGAAAAGCTCTCAATCAGGAAAAATTTTTATACGCTACCCCGAGAAAATGCTATCGTCATGCGTAAAACTATAATGTATCAAAAAGGAAGAGATAAATGCTGATTTTAGGAATAGAAAGCTCCTGCGACGAAACTGCCGCAAGCGTTATTGAGGACTGCCGCACGATTCGCTCGTCGGTTATATCAACGCAGATAGAGGAACACAAAAAATACGGCGGTGTCGTTCCGGAGATAGCTTCGCGCCGTCACTGCGAGAATATCCTCGGTGTTACACGTAAAGCTCTCGGCGATGCAGGGGTCACTCTCGCTGACCTCGACGGTATCGCAGTTACATACGCTCCCGGTCTTATCGGCGCTTTGCTCGTAGGAGTAAACTTCGCAAAGGGGCTTGCCCTTGCTTCCGGTAAGCCGCTTATACCGGTGCACCACATCGCCGGTCATATCGCGACAAATTACCTCAGTCACCCGGAACTTGAGCCGCCTTATCTCTGTCTCGTTGCGAGCGGAGGACACAGCCATATCATAGAGGTGCTGAGCTACACTAAATTCCGCGTTGTCGGCAGAACCCGCGATGATGCCGCAGGTGAATGCTTTGACAAGTGCGCACGCGCTATGGGATTCCCATACCCCGGCGGTGTACACGTTGACAATGCCGCACAGTCAGGTGACCCGAAGGCTTTCAGACTGCCCCACCCTGCCGTTGCCGGAAACGAGTTTGACTTCAGCTTTTCCGGACTCAAAACGTCCGTTATAAACCTGCTCCACCACGCTGAACAGAAAGGCGAAGAAGTCAACAAAAATGACCTCTCCGCAAGCTTGCAGTCAACTATTTCAGAGATACTCACCGACAGAACTATCCGTGCCGCAGAATCGCTCGGATACAAAAAAGTTGCACTCGCCGGAGGTGTTTCTGCAAATTCCGGAGTTCGTGCCGCACTTTCAGAAGCCTGTGAAAGAAAAGGCTTCGAGTTCTTCATGCCTGAGAAGAAACTATGCGGCGATAACGGTGCTATGATAGGCTGTCAGGGAAGCTACAACCTGCTCGCAGGTATCACTGCCGACGAAAGTCTCAACGCGATAGCAACTCTTTCTATGGATGAGATATAGTCAGCCTCAAATGATTTTGACATTGACTACAATATGGATTTAAAGTGCAATTCAGGAGGAAAATATGAAAAAAACATCTGCGATAATCATTCTTGCCGCCACACTTCTCACTTTCACATCATGCGGAAACAAAAGCAATAATTCGGAAACCCGTGAGAAAACCCCTGCTACTCAGGCTGTCTCAACGGAGGCTTCAACGGAAAGTACCGAACCTACAACTATCCCCGATTATCACGAAAGACACAATTACGATGACGGTGTTCTCGTAGGAAACTGGAAAGGCGACTTCGCAAGTCTCGAATTCAGCGAGGAAGGAAGTCTTTCTCTTCTCAACGACATATCCGAAATAATCATGTTCACAAACGATAAAACCATAATGTTCAACGGCAATGAATACCCGCAGGAAAATGTTGTTTACGACGGTGCAAGCCTTAAAGTTGTCATTCCCACCGAAAACGGCGAAAACGTTGAGCTTCTGAATGCTGAGAGAAACGGCGATGCAGACCCCGACAATCTCGACGGTGAATATGACCTCACAAGCGGTTTCCTTGCTGAAAGTCTTCTCGAATCGGCTGAAGAAACTGAAACAAAAATGCCTGACACTTCCCTGACTATCAGAAACGGTCACTGCTTCATTACGATAAAGAATTTCTGCAAATACTCACAGAGTGCCGATGTTGTCGAATTCAGCGACTGCACTGTTGACCCTTCTATCATGGACTATGAATTCGGCAGAAGTACTTTCACACTCAATGACGACGGCAGCTTTACTCTATACGACGTTGACGGAAATACTGAAACATTTGAAAAAGAAGAATAATACTTTTAAAAATAAAAGGAGTGTGCTTTTTACTTAGCATACTCCTTTTTTGTGTTAAAAACCTGATTATTGTTACGTTTTCAGCGTAACACCGAGGACGGCGTTCCCTGCTTTGCAGTTAAACTCCGCAATCCTCGTAATCCTTCCATTTTTCAAAGTAGAGCTTATTGCTCCAGCTCTTGTAGAGGATATAAAGTATAGCGCTTACCGCTATGAATACTGCTCCCACGATAGGAAGGAACATATTAAACACCTTTTTAGGATTGATATCTTCTTCTTTTTTACGTTTACTCATAATAAAACCTTCGTTTCTGTTATTATTCTGCATCCTGTGGAGCTTCTGTTTCCTGCGCGGGAGCTTCGCTCATTCCCATCTCAGACATAAGTCTCTGAAGCTCTGCATCGACCTGTGCATCATTCTGCATCTGAGCAAACTGTTCCTGAAGTCCGTCCTGATCATTTCCGCCGCCTATTTCAGTGAATGCATCAGCTTCAGCCTCCTGCTGCATAACCTTTTCTTCCATGCGGTCGAGCTTAGAGAATGCGCTCTGTGTATCGAAATCGCTCTGTGCAGCTGCAAGCTGCTTCTTTGTCTGAGCCATCTGTGAACGTGCAATAAGCATTGCCTGACGTGACTTTGCCTCGTCGAGCTTATTCTTGAGCACCTCTACCTGCTCGCCGATAGTTCTTGTCTGAGCTGAGATAGACTCATACATCTGTTTGTAGCTTGCAAGTTCCTCATCGGCTTTGACCTTTTTAGCAAGTGCTTTTTTAGCAAGGTCCTGATCGCCCTTCTGAAGAGCCATCTTAGCCTTTGTTTCCCAGTCTTTTGAGACCTTCTCGCAGTCAAGATACTTCTTCTCAGCGATTTTTTCGCTTGCTTTAGCCTTTCCTAAATTCTGTATAGCTTTATTGAGCTCCTTATTCATATCAATAATGATCTGCTTGACCATTTTCTCAGGGTCTTCCGCCTTATCAATGAGGTCGTTGATATTGGCTTTAAGCAGGTCACTTAATCTTGCAAATACACCCATTTTCCATCCTCCAATTCATGTAAAAAAGTAAAAAAATGTACCAGCAGACACGGATAACGACCGCGCCGCTGATACTATTATAGGATAAAAAGCAAAGATTGTCAAGTAGATTTACTATTTTGTAATGATTTTGTGCAAATCGACGTTAAACGCTGTATTTCGCGCAGTTTCATCAGTCCTCAGCTGGACCTTCTACAAGCTTAGCCTTATGGAGTGCAGTACCTACCGCAGTTGTGATGATAGTTGAAACGACCATCTCAAACAATGCGTTGATACCAACAAACACGACTTATGAACAGAAGAACGTTTCCGTTGCCCTTATCGTTGATGAGTCCCTGTACATAATCTGTCTTTCCGAAGAGAAGCACGAGTGCCGACATGAAGAATATCGTGTTGAGAAGTGCCGAACAGAATCCTGTAACTGCACTCGAAACCTGCATACGTGAGAGTTTTTTTCCGCTTACAAGCAGATAGCCGATACAGAAGAGAAGCAGTGCAACTGTTATGCAGATGTACCATATGAGTCCGCCGGACGACATAAGGCTTTTCATTGATTCGTTCTGAACCCATATCTTTTTGCCTTCATCATTGAGTTCGGAATGTGAGAATGCGAACTGCATTACCGACAGGAAAAGCGCAATTCCAAAGAATGATGTTACAAATCCTGCAACTGCGTAATATGCACGCTTTGCTTTAAGCTTGGTCATACCTTTATATATAAGACCTACAAGGAAGCCGTCGAGTGCACGCGGTATAACACGCTGAATAAACGCGAGAACAGGACTTATATCCGCAAGTATAGCACCCATTCCGCTGGGAGTTCCTATTCCGTAACACTGAAGGAAGCTGAACAGTCCGAAGAATGTACCAACTACAAGACCGCCCCACGGTCCGAGAGCGATACCGGCAATAGCAATGGGGATAATATTGAGTGTGATTGAAAGCGGTCCTATCGGGATAGTTCCGATTGGCGTAAGCGAGAAGAGAAGTACTATCGCCATGAGAAGTCCGAGAAGAACCAGTGACTTTGTGTCAAATTTCGGTTTCATATTTAATTTTCCTCCTTGTTATTATTCCTTTTATAAAGGATACAATACAACCAAATTATAATACCACATTCTTCCGTCAAAGTCAAGTAGTGCCCCCTCACTCAAATTTCAAAAGCTATTATCAAAATATATCCCCGAGCGGCTTGCTATTTGTACCGGTTTATGGTATAATGATGTATATATATGTCGAGAATGACAACGGAGGAATTATCATGATGAATATTGCTGTAGCACAGTCCGGCGGTCCGACCTGTGCAATAAACGCTTCACTCGTAGGAGTTTTCGCAGAATCTCTCAAAAATCCGGAGATCGACGCTATTTTCGGTTCTGTGAACGGTATCGAGGGCATTATCTCGAACCACCTCCTCGACCTCAAAACTCTGATCAATACCAATGATGATATGGAACTTCTCAAGCAGACTCCATCTACCGTTCTTGGTTCATGCAGATACAAACTCCCCGACTGGCACGACGATGAAGAAGTTTACAAGAAGATAGTGAAAACGCTTAAACATCGTCAGATCGGTGCATTTTTCTACATCGGCGGCAACGATTCAATGGACACCGTAAACAAACTCTCTGAGTATTTTGCTGAGCAGTCTATTGATATTAAGGTCATAGGTATACCCAAAACTATCGACAACGACCTCTGCGTTACCGACCATACACCCGGATTCGGTTCTGCGGCAAAGTACGTTGCGGCAACTCTCCACGAGATTATCCGTGACAGTTCAGTATACAGTATGCCGTCTGTAACTATCGTTGAGGTAATGGGACGTCATGCAGGCTGGCTGACGGCTTCAACAGCTGTTCTTCACGCTCTTGGTGAAACTGCACCGCATCTTGTTTATGTTCCCGAGAGAAAATTCTCGCTTGAAAGCTTTATGAGCGATGTCCGTCAGGAAATGGCAAAGCATAAGGCTGTAGTAGTTGCAGTATCCGAGGGTACAGAAGTCCCCGACGGTGTACAGTCAGGTGTAGTTGACAACTTCGGTCACAAGTACCTCTCAGGAATCGGCAAATACCTTGAGGAAGAGGTACGCAATCAGATAGGCTGCAAGGTACGTTCTATCGAGCTGAATGTTATGCAGCGCTGCTCGTCACATCTTGGCTCGCGTACCGATATCGACGAGGCAGAGGCTATCGGAGCTGCCGGAGTAAGATGTGCTCTTGCAGGCAAAACAGGTAAGATGATGATATTCCGCCGTGTGAACGAAAACCCGTATACAGTGGTTATTGAAGATGCCGACGCTTCACTCATCGCAAATCAGGAGAAGTTCCTTCCGGACGAGTTCATTACCCCTTCCGGAAACAATATCACTGATGCGGCTGTTAATTATTTCATGCCGCTCATTCAGGGTGAGCTGAATGTCCACTATGAAAATGGTATTCCCAAGCATTTCACGATTCAGGAATCGGTACTAAAGTAAGTGCATTGAATGAAAAAGTCGTAAGGACCATGTGAGCCTTACGACTTTTTATTGTTATTCCGGCAATTAATTATCAATAAATAAACGGTGCAGCCGAAGTTACGTGGGTCTGGGGAGAGGTTCTCTCCCCAGCAGGGGGTGAAACCGAGGGGGGCTTCGTCCCCCTGAAAAGCAGGCAGGCAAGCGAACAGCTATGCACTGCCGGACCGCTCTGTATACCTTTCCCCCGGCGAAGACCGACGAAAGAAGTATAGATATTTAATGCCGAATTATTATATTATTTGTGGTATATCCCTCCGGCAGGAAAACTGTCGTCCTTGCCGAGAATGAAATTATGCAGAGACACAAGGTCGGCAACGTTAATGCTGTTGTCTCCGTTTACATCAGCAGCTTTAAATACGCTTCTGCTGCTGACAGTACTTACGTCAATGACTGCTTTTCGCATAAGTACAGCATCAAATACGTCAACTCTGCCGTCACTGTTGAGGTCACCCACAAAGCCGATAGCCGGCTGAAACGAGATGTTTTCCTTTTCTGTATAGTAATACTCGGGGTCAGCGGCATCTTTGCTGTAAACGCGGAAATAGTCCATAGAGCCGTTCATGCCTGCGCCTATCAGGTAAACAGCGTCATCTGCGATAACATCAACAGGAGTCATTGAAAACTTACCGGAGCCGTTTTTTGTTTCGGTACCGTCGTTTACTTTCAAAGTTGCTTTGCCGTCAGAAATGAGTACGCTTACTGTTACCCATTCGCCTATGTCGTATGCATTTTCAACAGCTGCATACTCTCCGTTTCCGTTTTCAAAGCGTATGCTTCCGTTTTCGGCAACGAGGGCAATATCTCTGCCGTTTGCGCCGAATCTGAAAATATCGGTCTTACTGTTGTCACGCAGAAGTATAGCAGTCTGATACTCTGCTTCGCGGAGTGCGGTATAAGAACTGTCAGCTATGATATACTGACTGTCTGAACCGTCAAATGTAAGAACTCCGCTACCTGATATAAGGGTGTCATTCCAGCTCGGAGCGCCCATAGTTATACCGAATGTTGATGTGTAAACGTCTCCGGCGATTTCCGAGCTGTCAGCTGAAAAATCCAGTGCCGCAATTTGTCCGTCGGTATAAGGGCGGTTCAAAGCGTACTCATCATAACTGGTCCAGCCGTATATTGAGCCTTTCTGAATTGTTCTGCCGGAATCGTCATAGAAGTCGCCGTCGGGCATAGCCTGACCGGTCGCAGAGCCATTATTAAGGCAGTAGGCAACTCCCTTTACAGTCGCATTTCCGCTGACTGTGTACTTGTTGAATACAAGTCCGCTCTCGATAACTCTGGCATTGTCGGAAATCACTGCCTGTCCCATAACACCGGCATAGTCGCTTATCACAGCGTTGTCCCCGACAACTGCATTTTCGGCAACTACAGCGTGTCCGTTTACTACAGCGCTGCCGGATACTTTTGCATTGCCTGTTACTACAGCGTGACCGTCTATGACTGCATTTCCGGTTACTGCTGCATAACCCAGCACCTTTGCGTTTTTGCCGACGTATACAGTCGGGTCAACCTTAGCCGTAGACGCAACAAATCCGCCGCCGTTAGGGTGAATACTGCCCTGTGCCATTCTTGTGATGTCCTGTGACTGCATGATTTCAGCACCTGTGATATCTGCTCCCCACGGATATCGGGTTTTGCTGAGGAAGGGGTAATGGGTCTCGTCGAATTCTCCGCTGCTGTATGCCCACGGAACACCTATCTGCTGCCATGCGGAACTGTCTGGAGTAGCGGTGACTGTAAGATATGCAGCAGAATCACTGCTGCCGAAGTCCATAGTCATAGTCTCACCGGACTTGAAAAGGTCGGAGTATCGGGTAGTTCCGTCCTTCTGTTCAACAGCGATACACGCTCTCCAGTCGGCTCCGGAAGCACTCGTAAGTCCCCTCAGAGTAACGGAGATTTTCTCTCCTGTAACGCGGAGAGGTACTATGTTCACACCAAACTGCTGAGGTGCACGTTCAGTCGGAACAGTATAGAAATTCTCTTTGCCGGATGTATTTTCGAGCAGTGTATATATTTCGCCCCAGTTCCATTCGCCGCGTGCGAGGAGTTCATTCTGACGAGCCTGATAGTCTTTTTTATGGGCGAGGTCGAGAGTTGCGAGACGTTTTGCGTAGTGTCCGAGAGTATCTTTCATGTCGGCACCGGAAACTCGCTCTATCTCCGAATATGGGTACTCATCGCGCTTACCCTGCTGCATAAGGTCTTTTACGAAGTTGCTGCCGTAACCTGGCAGACTGTCCGGATTCTCTGTGATGTACTGCAAAAAAGCCCATGATGCGTAGTTGTCGCGTCCGAGAATAGGAGTGAAGCAGAGGTTTTTCATGTACGTCTCAAAATAGTCGGTGATTCCGTTTACATTTCCCCACTGACTGCTGTAGTAATCGGAATAGAGGAACTGCTCACGGTACCAGTTAGCAATAGCTTCCCACCATGACTGAACGTATTTGTTTTCATTCCAGCCAAGCTGATGAGCGGTAACAACGTGACCGAATTCGTGAGGGAGTACCCATGACGGATTCGGTGAATTCTGCATAGCGCCCACACAGCAGAACATGAATGCGTAACCTTGACGGTCGTACCCCATATATGCCCAGTCATCGGTGAAAGGCGAGAGTCCTGTGCCGGAAATATAGAAATTCACCTTGTAGCTGTTACCGTCACGAAGCTGCATATTAACTGACTGAGTAGGGGGTTCCATAGAGAGGTCGTTCATGTAAACGTCCCAGCAGGCTTCGAGGTTCTTTGCATTTTCTTCAAGGAAGCTTTGTGTGACCTTTGCAGAATCTGCACCGTTTTTGCCCCATATGAACTGAAAATGCTCGGATTCCCAGCGGTTCACATCCTCGTTTGCACACCATATGTCACGAGTAAGCAGGGAATCAGCTGCGTCGGCAGTTTCGCTGTAGCCTATGTACGGAACTGCACTGACAGACAGTGCCGCCGCCAATACAGAAGCTGTCGTTCTTTTTGCGGAAATGAACATCTTAAAAATCCCTCCATAAATTATACTATTGATCAGGCAATCAAGACCCGATAAAACGGTGCAGCCGAAATTACGTGGGACTGTAGTGTCCCTACAGTGTTGAGTGTCAAAAACCCTGTTTATTACAAGTTTAGCGGACGACCTATTTGTTAACCCCGACTTTTTCGACAAGAAGTAATAAATGCTATTGCATTCATTATATCATAAAAGCGAAGCGTTATGATATAATTGCCCGATGTGCAGGGAGCAAATCTCCGATTTGCGTATCTGCAAGGGCATTAAGATAAACTATAATGAATGCTATTGCATTCATTATATCATACATATAAGTTGAATTAAATAAAATTTCACATACAAATGCTTACTTTTTACTCAATCTTCGGGCATAATTATATTATATAAAATATACCTCTGAACAGTCGGTTCAATAAGATGAATTATTATGCTCACGTAATAATTCACTAAGCATAATATATCAGTTATACAGCGCTATCTGTCATTGAAATTACAAAAAGTGCATGATATTATGAAAAACATAAAACAGTGAAAGTATGAATTGATTCACTGATTTTTAGGAAAAAGGGGAATGATTATGAAGAATCAAATGATGAAGAAAAGGATCGCAGCTCTTGCGGCGGCAGCTTTAATGTCTGCTTCCTGTGCTATGGGTAATGTCAACGGAGCTTTCTATATCGGTACAAATTCCGGTATTACGGCATCTGCCGCTGAAAGTTCGGTCAAGTTCATTTCAAGTGCAGGCTACGGCGAGGGAATCTATGCAATGTGGTCATCTGTATCGGGAGCGTCCGGTTACAACGTTTACGTTGACGGCAAACAGATAGATTCACTGCTCATCAGACAGTACACCGGTTATATGCGTGCTGACGCTGTAGGACTAAAGTCAGGAAGCCACTCTATGAAGGTAGTCCCTGTGATAGGCGGCAAGGAGGACTCGTCAAAAGCAGCAGAAACTAATGCGACCGCTTATGCACACGACAGAAGCGGTTTTGCATTCGTAAGCGGAAATGCAAATGGTGCATACAATTCTGACGGTACGCTCAAATCAAACGCAATAGTGGTTTACGTTACAAATTCCAACAAGGACAGCGTTTCTGCAAGTATCGACTCGACAGGAAAGGGTGCATCTGAGGTAAAGGGCATTCAGAATATCATACTTGCGTACAAAAAAGGCAAGGAATCGCGTCCGCTGAATATCCGTTTCATCGGCAATATTACCGACCCTTCCGTTCTTCAGAACGGTGACCTTTATCTGGATACCGTCACTGCCGGCTGTACCGTTGAAGGTATCGGCAACGATGCAACTCTCAACGGATTCGGTCTCGTGCTCAAAAATTGCTCAAACGTTGAGGTCAGAAATCTCGGCTTCATGAACTGTAACAGCAACGAGGGCGATAACTGCGGACTTCAGCAGAATAACAATCATATATGGGTGCATAACTGCGACTTCTTCTACGGCGATGCGGGTTCAGATGCAGACCAGGCTAAGGGCGACGGTGCTCTTGATACCAAAACATCTACCTATATCACTCATTCGTATAATCATTTCTGGGATAACGGAAAATGTAATCTTCAGGGTATGAAATCAGAAAAGACCGAGAATTACATCACATATCACCATAACTGGTTCGACCATTCTGATTCGCGTCACCCGCGTATCAGGACTTGTTCAGTACATTGCTATAACAATTACTACGACGGCAATTCAAAGTACGGAATCGGTGTAACAATGGGAGCTTCATGCTTTGCTGAGAGCAATTATTTCAGAAACTGCAAGTACCCCATGCTCATTTCAAAGCAGGGAAGCGACGACCTTACTGGCGGAACATTCTCAGGTGAGCCGGGAGGTGTTATCAAGGCTTACGGAAATGTCATGAGCGGACAGAAGGCATTCGTTTCTTACAGTCAGAGCAGCAGCGACTTCGATGCTTACGTTGCCTCATCGAAAAATGAAAAGGTAGGCAGTTCCGTAAAGGCTAAAAACGGCGGAACAGCTTACAACAACTTCGATACCTCAAGCGTGATGTACAGCTATACCGCTGACAAGGCAGAAGATGTTCCCGCTATAGTTACAGCTAAGGCTGGACGTGTTGACGGCGGCGATTTCAAGTGGATATTCAACAATTCTGTTGATGACGAAAGCTATGCGGTAAATACCGCTCTCAAGAGCAAGCTTACAAGCTACAAGGGTACCGTTACCGCTATCGGCAGCGGCTTCAAGGAGGATAATTCGGCTGCTCCGGCTGTTACGACGTCTCCGGCAGTTGTCACTAAGCAAGTGAATACTACAGCCGCACCGGCAGTCACAACTCAGTCTGCCGGCAATAATAACAGCACTACAGCCGCAGGTGCTCAGGTACATAATTTCACCGAAAACGGTACATCAAGCAGTTTTTATACTATTTCCGGCAACTTATCAAGTGCCAAGGGAAGTGTTACATATAACGGCATGACACTCACACAGTGCCTCAAAATCGAAACAGCAACGTCTGTCAGCTTCAATGCAGGTTCGTCAGGTGAACTTGTACTCGTATTCGGCAGTGGAGGAGCTTCTATAATGCTTGACGGAAACAAACTCACAGCCGATTCAAACGGTGTACTCAAGACCAATGCAGGTGCAGGAGCTCATACTCTCTCAAAGGCTGACGCTGTAAACCTCTACTATATGTCATTCGGCGGCTCAGCTTCAAATACTCCTGTAGTAACAAACGCTCCGCAGACAACTGTAAATCCCGGCAATAGCAACCCTGTACAGACTACTGCCACACCCGGCAGTAACGTAAATATCAGCGGTGTAAGTGCAGTAAGTGCAGGCGGCTGGAATGAAATGCTGTATCTTGTTCTTTCCGGAATCAAGCACTCGGACGTTACAGGAGTCTCCTACAGCGGACCTTCAAATGGTAAATTCTCCGCTGATGACCTCGCTTACCTTGTAAGAGATACAAACAAGGGACTGCGTGTCGATATTCCCGGTGTTAAGGCTGGAAAATACTCTGTTACCCTCACAACTGCAAAGGGTAGTATTACCAAGAGCGGCATCGAGGTCAGCGCTCAGGACCGTTCAGGTTTTGCCCACTATAACTTCACTGACGGTGTAGGTGCTTACACTGACAGCGGCGAACTTAAAGCAAATGCTAAGGTAATATATGTCACAAACGATAATAAGGATACTGTAACCGTCACATCTAAGGACGGCACTACCGTAAAGGGTATCGGCAATATCCTCAATTCAGCCGGTCAGGACATTGGCGGAGGCAAGACTTCAAACGGCGGTACAAAGCCTAATTCCAACAGCGGTATCATCAAAAAGCTTGCCGAAGACGGAACTCCTCTCGTAATCAGAATTATCGGCAATGTAAAAGCACCGTCCGGACTTACCGCTTATGATTCTACCGATTTCGGCGGTTCAGTCGGCGATAACGGATATATGGCGAGAATGAAATCGGGCAAGGATATCACTATCGAAGGTATCGGTACAGATGCAGTCGTTGACGGCTGGGGCTTCCATTTCATCGCAGAAAGCGGTGCTCCGGATTTCGGAAAGAGCTTTGAGCTAAGAAATATCACATTCAAGAATGTTCCCGAAGACTGCGTAGGTATGGAAGGTGTGCAGGAAGGCTCAAACCTTACTGCTCCTGTTGAAAGATGCTGGGTGCATAACTGTGAATTCTACAAGCCTTCTATCTCAAATCCTGCTGAGTCAGATAAAGCAGGCGGTGACGGTGCCTGCGACTTCAAGCGCGGTATGTACTTCACAAACAGCTACTGCTACTATGAAGGCTACCACAAGACCAATCTTGTAGGTGCTTCTGACAGCAATCTGCAATTCCACCTCACATATCACCACGATTACTGGAACAAGTGTGAATCAAGAGGACCTCTTGCACGTCAGGCAAATATACATATGTATAACAACATTTTCAGCGGTCAGACCGGCTATTGCATGAATCCGAGAGCCAATGCATACATCTTCTCCGAATACAATCTTTTTGAAAACTGCAAGAATCCTATGCAGATAAAGCTTGGAGCAATAAAAAGCTACAAAGACGTGCTTACCGGCTGTAAGGGCAGTACTGACGGTACTGTCGTAAACAGCAAGTCAGATAAGGTAAACAGTGCAAACAAGTACGCAAACTTTGATACCGATGCATCAGTAAGCTATATTCCCTCAGGTGCATACCTGCTTCATACAGATACATCAAAGCTTGCTTCATACTTTGAAGTTTACGGCGGCTGTATGGACGAAACTACGATAGGAGCAGGCAGTGTGGATATATCAGCATCACAGCCTGTTGAGACAACTGCTCCGGCTACAACTACTACATCTGCCACTCAGCCGGTGACCACAACGTCAACTGCATCTGAAACGGGTATACCTGTTCAGCAGACTGTTGCAGGAGATGTTAACGGCGACGGTACAGTATCTGTTTCTGACTCCGTAGCAATTCTCCAGTTTCTCGGAAACAAGGACAAGTATGACTTATCCGCAGAAGCACGCGCAAACGCTGATGTATATAACAGGGGCGACGGTATAACCGCTCTTGATGCCCTTTCAATTCAGAAACTCGATGCCGGACTGATATCCTCTCTCCCTGAGTCAATAATGCAGTAATTTCGGCATTGAATGTGCAATCTCCCCACCTCTACTATATAGCAGAAAAGGAACTGTTTAACAGTTCCTTTTTGCTTCAAACCCGGTTTTTATGCAGGTCGTCCGCTTGAGAGTGAACAGTGTTCGCAGAGATTGTGAAAAGCTTGAAAAAGATGTTGCAGTTTTCTTTAAAATGTGGTATAATGAGTGTATATATTTTCTTTTGAAAGGTAAAGGATATTGAAATGAGAAAAAATTTGTCGCTTTTTCTTTCAACACTGCTTCTTACAGCAGCGTTTGCCGGCTGCGGCGGAAAGGGCAGCAGTTCAGTCAGTGGAAACTCCACTCCCCCCGATGAAACTGAACCTCCCGAAACAGAGACCACAGTCCCGGAGAGTTCAGCTTCTGCAGAGCCTGCAACTCAACACATAAGTCCTACGGAAACTGTCTCAGCAGAGCTTGGTTCACAGGTGACGGTCAGCAAGACTATCTCCCGCGAAGAAGGCAGTAATACGATAAAACTCCCTCTCTCCGACTTCATTGAGGAAGGCGACGTAGTTTCATCGTTCACATTCGTCATCTACTCCGACGGTGCTGATATAGGTCAATTCAAGGGCGGATGCGGAATATCCGTCGACAGCGAATGCTCAGCGGCTACCGACGAGGGCTGGTATCAGTCCGACGACTTTTCAGCTCCCACACAGGGCACATACGGCGAGATAAAATGGGAAGTTCCCGGAAATATCCGCGACCACGTATCCCCGTCCGGAGAAGTGCTGTTCGGCTACTGGTGGGGAAATGCCGACAGTATCCGCATTGAGGAGGTCATCTGCACCTACACCTGCACACGCGAGATACCGGTCGACGGAACCGAAAAATACGACGTCGGAAAAAGCGTAAACTACAACGACTCCGACAACACGATAAAAATACCTACTGCCGATTTTCTTCCGGAAGGTGCTATCCCCGAAGCTGTTACTTTCGACATCAGCTCGTCCGGCGGATTCCGCAAGTTTACCGGAGCTTTCGGCTATGATTCGCCGCAGGGCAATTACCAGTCAGGAGATGTTGCTGTATTCACTGACAGTTCAACACTTTCACTGACATGGTTCGTCCCCGACGATGCTAAATGCTACACCGATAATGACGGTGCACTCGTCCTCGGCTACTGGTGGAGCGAGCAGGAATCTGCTACCGTTGACTCGGTTACAGTAAAATACAGCACTGGCGGAGTTATCCCCGATAAACCGCGTCAGAAGCGTACAGAGGTGTCGGCTGAGGAATCAAAGACAGGCTTCCGCAGTTCTGCACAGATAGTCCGCGATATCAAGGTCGGCTGGAACCTCGGAAACACCCTCGACAGCTACAAGACAGGCAAGTCCGGACTCGATACCGAGACTGGCTGGGGTAACCCCAAGACCACCGAGGATATGATTCTCGCTGTCAAGGACGCCGGCTTCAACGCTATACGTATCCCTGTCACATGGGATGAACACATGAGCGGTGACACTATCTCTCGCGAGTGGATGAACCGCGTCAAGGAAGTTGTCGACTACGCTTATAATAACGATATGTTCGTAATTCTCAATATGCACCACGACGACTATATCTGGTTCGACCCGAACGATTCGGAATATGCCGGCGACAGTGCAAAGCTTATCAGCATATGGAAGCAGATATCGTCTGAGTTCAAAAACTACGGCGACCGTCTGCTCTTTGAGGGTATGAATGAACCGCGTACAGTCGGCAGTTCAGCCGAGTGGACAGGCGGAACTTCTCCCGAGAGAGACGTTATCAACAAGTATGAACAGGACTTCGTTGATACTGTAAGAGCTTCCGGTGGAAATAACGCTGAAAGAACTCTCATCGTCACCGGATATGCCGCTTCTGCCGAGGACTCAGCTATGAACGATATCTTAGTCCCCGAGGACGACCACGTTATCGTTTCGATACATTACTACGCTCCGTGGAGATTCGCTGACGGTCAGACAACTTCATTCGGCGATTCTGATAAGGCTGAGCTTTCATCAAAGTTCGAGCGCATGAAGAAAAAGTTCGCTGACGCAGGTATTCCTGTTATCATAGGCGAATTCGGCTGTGTCGCAAAGGCTGACGATGAAACAAGAGCAACTTACTACAGAAGCTACATCTCAGCGGCTAAGGCACAGGGAATAAAGTGCTTCATATGGGATAACGGTGTTTATTCCGGTGAAGGTGCATACGGACTCTTCAACCGTACTTCTCTCAAATGGAATGAAACTATTCTCAAGGGTGTTATGGAAGGCACTGAATAAACTCAAAGCGGTCAAAGGGCCTCCCCTTCTGACCGCTTTTTTCATGATTACCGGAATAATGCAGTTTACTGCCTTGATGTGTCAACATTCTCCGTTTCGGAATAATATGAAATGTACGGAGTCTCCGTACAAGAATCTGAAAGGAGAATCAACATGAACCTTGATATGTTCAGTAATATAGATGGGCTCGTTCTCCGCGACAACAGTGTTCCATACGCTGACAGAGCAGAGAATAATACTATGCCCGACAGTATGGGAACTATGCCCGCGCAAACTCCCCTCGCAATGGCATATGTACCGTATCAGCAGTGGGGCGATGTCCGCGAACCCGAAGAAGCTCTCAAGTGCGGAACTCTCTTTACCGACCTCTCATTCCCGTTCGAGAGAGGAGGAAGTGACAGATGAACCCCCGCCGTATGCTTTTACAGAGAATAAAACAGTACGATTTCACACTCAAGGAGCTTAATCTCTACCTCGATACTCACCCGAACTGCCGCCGTGCACTCGCAATGTTCGCTAAGTATAAAAAGCTCCGCGAGAATGCTATAGCTGAGTATAACGATAAATTCGGTCCGCTCACTCCCGAGCAGAACAATGATCTTCAGCACTGGGACTGGGTCGATGACCCGTGGCCATGGGAAAGGAGCTAATTTATGTGGCAGTATGAGAAAAAACTATCATATCTATGTTGTACATAAGGCTTATAAGAAATCCGCATCCAAAGTAAGGTCTGAATCCGGCTTGTTTTTGCACATTCTCTCCGTCTTGTAGTAGTAAATCTTTCTGACGACTGTGTGCAGCAGTCTGTTTTTTTCTTCAGCATCTGAACCATCAAAGTTGTCGATCACATATTTCAGACGTCTGATAGCTTCATCCGGCGGAAGCTGTGGAAGCTTCTGCTCGCTTTCGATTTCCTTTATTGCTGCTTCAAGCGATTTTATCTTGTCATTTACTATCTTAGAGCGTTCAAGGAATGTATTCGTATCGTAGACCTCCTGCTCCAGCAGGTCATACATTCGTGAAAGCTGACGCTTTGCCTTTTCAAGCTCTGCTACAAGCGGAGCTTTTTTATCCGGTTCGCTCTCAAACTCGTTCACGCCTTTGCTTTTTAGCTTTTCAAGCTGTTTTATACGATAACGAAAAGCCGCAATAACAGACTCGTCTATGGCTTCCATGGATGAACTGACGATCTTACCTCTGCACTCCCTGTAAACGCATAGCATATGTTCATGGCCACTGTTTGCAATAAGACGTCGTTTCAGCTGATGGCCGCAGTTTTTGCAGTATAGTATATTGTGATAGTAGTTGAGCAATTTGTCATTCGGATGAATCTGAGCGACTGGATTTGTACGCTTTTTCTGTTGAGCAGAATTGAAGACTTCTTCGCTGATTATCGGTTCATGTAATCCCTTATAGAGCGTGTCTCCGTTGGACTTAGTTTTCCAGCCAACCATTCCGCAATACAGCGGATTTGACAGTATTCTCTTGATGCTCGGCGGTTCCCAGAATTGACTTTTCTGTGGACTGATACCCATGCGGTTAAGCTCGTTTGCTATGAACTTTGCGCCGTGTCCGTCGAGGTACAGCCTGTATATCAGCCTGACTATCTCGGCTTCTTCGGGAACTATTTCAAGGGTATGAACTTTCGGCTCCGGATTGATCTTGCGGTATCCGTAAGGAGCAGTAGTGCTTATATAGTTTCCTTCCTTGATAGAAGCAAGTCTGCCGGCCTGCATACGTCGCTTGATAGTCTTGTACTCACGGCGGCTCATGAACAGCGAGAACTCGAAGTATTCTTCATCGAACTCGTTATCCGGGTCGTAGGTCTTGGTGGGAGTGACTATCTTAGTCGAGGACTCCCTGAACGCCTGAGCAACTATACCTTGATCTATTGTATCACCACGGGCGAGACGTTCTATCTCGACAACGAGAACTCCTGCGTATTTGCCTTCGGTAACGTCAGCAAGCAAAGCCTGCATCTGCGGTCGGGCTGCTATACTGTCTCCGCTGACTATCTCCTTGTATACCTTAACTACGTTAAATTTCTGCTTTTTGGAAAGCTCCATGAGCATATTCTGATGACGGGTGAGAGTTTCACCTTCTCCCCTTGCCTCGGCCTCAACATCTGCTCTTGACTTTCGCAGGTACATACAGTATTCCTTCATCTTTCTCCTCCTTTCATGTTGGAGTATTGCCGATGATTCAAGTATAGTATAGCACATCTTCCCTCAAAAGTAAAGATAATAATACGTAACCGCCCATGAAGGGCGGCACCGATATTTCACAAAGCAACAATATCATTTATCGAGAAGAGTACGGCTTTTCCAGAGATAATGACCTTATCATCGGCACAGTCACAGTACAGGATACCGGTACGTGAAGAAGCCTAGAAAGCGGTGATATGGGAAATGTATCAAGATTTTATTATTACATATCTCTGCTTCTGCGGAGACTTTTTTATTCACTCTTTAACATTATTCCTTTAATTGATAATATGCGTTACGTGTTGTACCATTAGGCTCTAATTTTTGGCCATCTACCATTTTTTTCAGAAGATTATAAGCCTGCGATTTTGTAAGATGAAGCAGCTCCATAACATCTCCTCGTGTTATTGTACCGCCATTCTCTTTAGCAAACTGCATAACCATTTCAGGATATCTGATGTGATCAATACCCTTCTGTCTGATGTAACCTGATATGTTATTATCAGCCTGATACAGCTTTGCACTTAGCGTATAGCAACGACCTTTCCCATTCCCTGAAGGCTCAACCATACCTGATTCCACAAGACGTTCAGCTGTAATTCGCGCTTTTTCTACGGTAATATGAGCAAAATCAGCAAGCTCGTTTAATGTTGCTCTGCGGCTTCGCTTCAATGCATTCAAAACAAGTAATGAATTGATAGGAAGAGATTCTCCTGTAGTCCTGTGTTCTTCTGAAATTAGTCGTGTGAAATTAGGATCTGGCAGACTTTTTGGAATAAATAGTTTTACCATTACATCGGTAGATTCTGAGTAATCCGGAAGTGGTTTGCCGTAGAGAAGCGATCCTTCAAAAATACGATCAACGCCGCGCCCTGTACGTTCCGCCAAGCCTATACGCTTCATTGCATCAGCAAGAGCAGTATTCCTGCCGTGAGGCTCAACAGTTAGAAGGTTGTCGATAGTTACACCCTCGATGAAACCACCAGGATTGCTGATCGTTAATCCATCATTATCCATCTGGACACGCACTCGTCCCATCATTGTATAATCACGGTGGCTGAATGCGTTGACCAATGCCTCACGGAAGGCTCTTTTATTATAATCAGGCACAGAAATTCGGAACAGACCTTCCTCAATCTCTGCTTCAGTATTTCTTGCATTCATATATGTTTCCATCTTCTCAAATGCTGCCAGCAGAGGAAGTAAGAAAGACTCGTTCAGTACGACATTCGTACCATTCAGTACCTGGAACGCCGCTTCTGCCGTGGGTACACACCTACGAAGGCTATCTGTACGACCTATCAAAAGCATTCCGCAGTAAGTTGGAACAAGCTGCCCGTTGTTATCTGCAACGAGTCTCAAAGCTTTGTCAAGCTCTTCATCATCCAGTTCTAACAGATTCTGTTCACCTTGAGGATTCATACGAATAATACTGCGTAAACGTTCGCGTTCTACAGGGTCAAGATCGCTATACGTAGCATCTGGTACGCATAAGCTGGAATAATCAAGCAGACTTAGATCACTTAGACGAGACGCTATTTCGTGAGGATACATCGGAACGTTTTCAGGTGTTCCATCCGCTTTTATGCGACGACGCTGTATCTTACCAGATGATGACGCAACTATGCTTCTGCTTTTGGGAACTGAAATCTTCAGATACTGCTTATCCTCAGATTTTTCTGCACGAACTGCAATCGGTGGAACTGTCTTATTGGCAATAAAAGCCGCTAACTGTGTGATGTCTTGATGAGACTTATGAAGTCCTGTTATCTCGCCGTCATCCTCAATACCGAGGTAGATATCTCCACCATTAGTATTTGCAAAAGCAACAACTGCATCAACTAAGTCAGAATCCGGCAGCTTATTTTTATCACTCTTAAACTCAGTAATCAAATCTTCTTTAAACCCGATGTTCAAATTATCGCCCCCATTGTCCGATTATTGCTTTATATTGCACATGTGCAATATCTTCTTAATTAGTATAACACATATGTGCAATAAAGTCAATATCAATGAGTTGTTATAAATGATGCCTTTATAATAAACCTCAATTGCATTAAACAGACATATTGAAGCCAGAGTAAGATTATGCAGAAGCCGCAGATATGCGGCTTCATATTTGATCTTTGATGTTGTATGCTTCTCACTCTTAGGGGCCACAAGCTGTAACACTTTAGTTTTAGCGGATATCGGATTGAACCAGAAATGTTGTTTTTTGCGAAATATAGGCAAGTGTGATCTCAACGCCTACTTTCGATTGGTACTCAGATATTGAGGTTGTATTAGAAAAACCGTCTGTCGTTAGCTCTCATCAGCTTGCGTCAGACGGTTCGTATTTTATAATGTCCTCAACATTGCAATCCAGTATCTTGCACAGATCATCTATCAGCTGAGTAGTCACGCCCTGATCGTGTCTCAGGCGGTGTATGGTACTGCTGCTGATATTATATTTATTGATTAGCGTATATGTTGTTACGCCTTTTTCCTTCATCGTTTCCCATAACGGCTTGTAAGTTATCATAAAAATATCACCAATACCATTATAATTTACACTCAACTACTTGAAAATAGTCGTATTTTAGACTATAATAGTATATAGTCTAAAATATGATTATATCGGAGGTATTTATGACCTGTACAATAGTCTCAACGGGAGAAGAATTGAACTTAGTCTGCAAAAACGAGCATGAACCGCCATATCCAGAAATAAAGGCACGGCTTCATGAAAAGATATGGACGCTGTACTGCAAAGGATATGAACGTTTCTGGGTGAACTGCGAGTACGGAGTTCCGTTGTGGTGTGCGTAGATAATTATTGCTCTGCACTTGTATAATGGTATTGAACTGAATATTGCTATGCCATATGAAGAACAGTCTACCAACTGGGTAGAAGAGCATCGTGAGCGTTTTTTCGCAGCTCATGCCGAAGCTGATCATGTTAAGATAATTTCGCCTCATTGCACCGAGGACTGTTATGAACGTGCCGATGAGTACATGATAGATAATTCTGACCTACTCTTGGTAGTCGGCAGCAAACGTATCGGAACGCATTGCTTGAAATATGCAGCTGATTCAGGTGTTGGTGTCGAATTCTTTGAAATATAAAAAGTGCCATAAATTTCATCACTTACTGTCACAGGCGCTTTTGTTCGCTAAGTATAGGCGTTCTCTCTACCACCATTGACGAGATTTCTGACGGCGAATATGCTTCATTAAGGCGCTTCAAGCAGCGCCATACACGCTATCTTTCGCTCAATAGAAGTATGCACATAGCGGTTAAGCGTGGTTTCAACGCTGGCGTGACCCAGTATCTCTGAAAGCGTTTTAACGTCAAAGCCGGCTTGTAGACTGTTTGTAGCAAAAATATGACGAAGACAATGGTATCCTATTGACGGTAAATCTACTTTTTTCAGAATAGACTTAAAGCGGCGCTGTAGCGTTCGAGGTTCGATAATATGGTCAGTACCGGAAAGAATATAATAATTGTCATTGCTGCGGGAATCCCGCAGCAGTTTCATAATAAATGTTGGTATCGGTATAGAACGTTTCGATGAACGGCTCTTAGGAGTATCGGCTATAAGGCAGGTACTGTGAGTGCCGTTTCGTATGCGCTGAACGGTTCTCCTGACGGTAAAAATGTTTTTATCAAAGTCTATATCTCCCCACATTAGTCCGCACACCTCACCGACACGAAGTCCGGTATACAGGCTCAGGAGCACACAAAGTGAGGTAGGATTCAAATTATGAAGCAGGTAGTTACACAGCTTCCGCTGCTGTGAAGGTGACAATAAAGGCAGTTCTTTTCTATGCACCTTTGGCAAGCTTACATCTGCCAACATATTGCGGAATCCATGTATTTTAGCTGAGTACTTTGACATTGATTTGAAGACAATTATAATGTCAGAAACATATTTCGCAGATAGACCTGAACTGAGCTTATCTTCAATATAATGGTTAAGCATCTGAACCGTCAGCGCGTCATAACGAAGTCCACCAAATGTAGGAAGTATTTGTTTCTCGACCTTTAACAAATAATTGGCATAGGTAGAGGATTTCACTCGGAGCTTTACCGCAGAAAGCCATTCGTTGAAGAGCTCTTTTACCGTCATATGACATGAATTGGTTATAGCAGGAGCAGTGACTTTCAAGGGAGCGAGCTTTTGTTTGACTTCTGCATAGGTATGACCGTATATCGAGTGATACCTTGTTTGTCCATTATCTTTATATCCCGATTTATAGCGACCTTCCCAACGTCCATCTTTCCGCTTATATATGTTCTCACCTCTACGAGCCATAACTATCCCTCTCCCTTGACCATAATTCTGACGATAAATGAGCAGTCAATACCTACAAAGCCATACGTTTATCCTTGTATAATCTGCTGATTTTATAATTCGATTTGTAAAATTTTATTATATCTAATTGAAGTTCAAACGAAATTGTGGTAAAATTATACATATAAAACATATTTGGAGCGTGCCGTAAATTGATGAAATTTATGGCAGCCTACAATAAGAATTATACCATTTATGAAGATGAAAGTCACTTGGAAGGAGGAGGCTTATGCTTAAATGTTTGAAGTGTCCATATAAGCTTGGACTAATAAAATGTGTAACTAATCCCTGTCCACAGTGTAAAGAGAGTAAAAGCAAGAAGCCTCCGTTTCCAGAGGCAGAAATTAAGGAGATCAAAAGTGAAAGAAAATGACGATATATCTTTACTAAATAAACGGCTTGATTCAATAGAAGATTTGTTGAAAGTTTTAGTTGTTAATAGCTTTACGGATTGTCTAATTAACACTGTATCTTCAGAAACAAATGAAAACTTAATTGATTTACCTGACGACTTAATTTCTCTTCTGGAATCAGCAGGTTTCATATGTACCGATTCAGATAAAAAGAATAATATTAAAATCATTTATTTGGAGTCGGTATATGATTATAAGTTGATTGATTTTGTGAATCTGGATTATGAAATCAAATCAGATTTTTCCATAATCCCTGTATTTAAGTTTAAAAAAATCAATGGTAACAGGCGGAAGAGGTTTATGGAGGAAGAGATATCATTTGTAACAGAAAAAGAAATTCACATATACACGCAGATTTAAGCGTAAAGGAGTGCCTGAAATGAATGGATTTGGATTAGTTTTTTCCGGAGGCGGCGGTAAAGGCGCATATGAAATAGGTGTCTGGAAATATCTGCACGAAATGGGACTTGATAATTATGTTAAAGCGGTATCAGGAACGTCCGTAGGTGCATTAAATGCAGCACTATTTGTCGGAAGTAACTATGAACAAGCTGAGGAAATGTGGCTGAGTATCGACCAAAGCAAAATACTGACCCCTAAAAAAATCTCTTCTGAGGATATAACAAAATGGTTGGTAAAAAACGGACTTAATATATCAACTTTTTTAACCTTCGGGGCAAGTAAAGCGGCATCTGCCGGTATCTGGACCATAGGCAAAATTGCGGAAATGTTATTGGTTCAAACTCAGGGAGACCATTTGTTTTCAAGGGAAGGCCTTTTAGATATGATTGAAGAATGCGTTAATATTGAGATGCTTCAAAACAGCGATATTCCTTGTTTTGTTACTTGTGTAAGCTGTCCAAGTTTTAAGATAGAACGCTTCAGATTAAATGATTATCTTTCTGATGAGATAACAACTATTCTTCTTGCATCATCAGCTATTCCAATAATATTTCCAAATGAATTATTCAATGGGAAAAAATATTGTGACGGAGGAATTCCTTTAGTTGGTGATAATACTCCTATACGTCCTGTCTATGACACAGGAGTTGAGAATATAATAGTCGTTCATTTAAACAGAGAAACGGTAATTGATAGAAGCCAATATCCAGATTCAAATATAATAGAGATCGTCCCCAGTATAGAGCTCGGAAATGCGATGAATGGAACACTTGATTTTTCTGCTTCAGGTGCGAAGCAAAGGATAGATGTTGGATATGAAGATGCAAAAAAAGTTTTGCAGCCAATGCTGGAAATGCTTGTTATGAGCTTCAAGAACCAACTGTCATTGGAAGAATTAAAAGCAAGGTTAAATCAATTTGAAATAGAAAAATCAGCGCTTAAAGCAAAAGAGTCTGAGATCAAAGAGCAAATGGCAAATGACGGCTTCGATGAAGTTGTTGGAAATATAAAGGCGGAGGAATAAAAATGGCAGAATTATTAAACATTGTATCATCTTATGCTTTGACTAATGTCAGCCCCAATGAGGTCGGTGCATTAATCGATCAGATGATTGAAAAATCTAAAGATAATGCTGAGGAAATAAGCGAATTAACACTTGAATGTACTTCATTGCTGACTTCAGCTAAAAACAAATCCAAAGCACTAAGCAGTCAGGGAATCTTCAAAAGGCTGATTGGAGAAGTTACAGGTAGGAACAATAAGCTGCAAAATGCAATAATTAATGATAATACCAATGCCCTGTATGCTGCGCAGACCGTCATCAATAAAGTAATGCTTGAGTGTACCAATAACAGAACTCTCTTAATGGCAGTAAATGATAGGGTCAGTGGTTTATATCTTGAACTGAAAGAAGACCAGATTGGTGTACAGGCGCAAGTTGCTATGGTGCGGAAAGGCTTTGTTGCTTTTTATCAGGAATTTCTTAAAGAGAATGAAAAACAGCTGATAAGAATTGGTAAACTGGAGAGTTATCAGAGCAGTATGTGTCCAAAATGCGGATATGATCTGATATCCTGGCAGCGTATGTGTCCTAACTGCGGATATATACATCCTATGAAAACCGAAAACTCCAGCAAAGAAACCAAGGTGATTCTTTCAAAGCTGTCAAAGGTTTTGACTGATGATACTTCTTCATCTGACATAATGTGGGACATAACTGCAATGAAAACGGATGCAGTAATAAGAAAGGTCAAGCTGCTTGCTGAGCTTGGAAAGCTTCCAGCATATCCAAAAGATCTTGTGCAGGATATGAATATACTTATGAAGAAATGCAGGAGCGCAGAATTCCAGATCGCTGTTGTCGGTGTAATGAAAGCAGGAAAGTCTTTTCTGATGAATGCTCTTATCGGCGCAGAAATAGCATCTGTTGAGGTCAATCCTGAAACAGCAGCACTGACTAAATTTCGCTCAGCAGATCATTATTATGTGAAAGTAAGCTTTCATGATAATAAACAATGGACTGAATTGAAAGCAAGTGTGCTTCAAAGTGAGAATACAATCAATATTTCAGAAAAGCAGGATAGCTTTGCTGCTCGACTCAGAAGTCCGCACTTAAAAGAAATGGAAGAAAAGTACATCGGTAAAGAAAGTCTTGTGATCCCATGTAAAAATCTTGATGAACTAAGAGAACAAGTAAGGAAATACACATCATCAAAATCCTTAGCACACATACTCGTTTCTGAGATTGAAGTTGGCATAGACAAGAGCGTCTTTAATATGCCTACGGAAGTTGTTTTTGTTGATACTCCAGGATTAAAAGATCCTGTTCAGTATCGTTCTGATATAACAGAGAAATATATCAAGCGGGCAAACGCTGTACTTGTAGCTTTAAAACCCGGACCGCTTACAGCTGAAGGTGTTGAGATAGTTAACACTGTACTTGATAAAACAGATAAAGAAAAAACCATCATCGTCGGTACACAAAGCGATCTTAATAGTGAAACAGAACGTGCTAAGTATGTATCTAACTGGAAAGAATTATTGATCGAAGCCAGAAAATATACTGATGAAAGAGATATAAACAGCAGAATAGTTCTTACGTCAGCAAAGATGGAATTGCTTATTAAAAAGTGGGATTCGCTGACCATCGAGCAGAAACAGAATCCTAAAACGTCTTTTACTCGTGAAGAGTATAGTGCTTTGAATAAATATGCAGAAGATATTCTTGATAAATGGGCAATCGACTTATCTAATCTTTCAGATAACGATAATGATAGGATATCAAATGCAACCGGTATCCCCGCTTTGAGAAGGAAACTGGAAACCACACTTATAGCCAATTACAGAAAGCTTTTAGTAGATGATATAGTTAAGGCATTTGAAAGATGCAGAAATCAGCTTGTTAAGTTTAGTAATCGAACAATTTCTGATCAAGAAGAACATATACTCAAAACAAAGATGGATGTCGATGAGTTGAAAGCCGAGATTGCTAAAGCGAATCGTAATAAGTCTGATATAGACAAGCAGACTAACGCATTGAAACAAGAGGCAGAAAGAATAATCAATACGGTTCGTGAAACAATTGATAAGCCTGAAAGGAAGGTGAGATAAATATGGGAATCTTCTCTTGGATCGCTGATAAAATCTCAGATGCTAAAGATTGGGTCGTTGATAAAGTAGATGATATAAAAGACTTCCTTTTTGGGAAAAAATACGATAGTAATAAGATTTCTGATCAGGTAGATGTAGCTGCTGCGTTAGCCGAGGTACGTGATAGATACAGCGAGGAAATTAACAAAGAAGAAAACGAAGCAATGAATGAATTGAACAAAGTTTTTGATGAGTTGCTTGGCATAGCAAATAAGCAGGAGTTTTTTTCAGACTTAGCTTCCGTTATAGAGTATCAGCGGGAGCAAGCCGAATGGAAACTTGAGGGAAAGATCATTTCATATATAAAGGCACATCTATCTCAGACTGATCCTGAGTTTAGAAAAATATTAGAAATGAAACCTTCGCCTGATAAAAGAAAAAAAATAGATGATGCTTTCGTAAATATCAAGAAGCAGGCACGCATTGAATATTATAAAAAACTAAGTGAATATACCGAAAAAGTATTGAGTGAATTTAAGGAAAGATTTGATAACCGAATCACTGAACAGGAAGAACAGGCTGATCAGAAAGTAAAAGAACTTGAAAAAATCATGGCTGATGCTGAGGCAGGCATGAAAGATGTTGATAAAGTCGAAGATGAATGTGCTCCTCCAATGGAAGCTTCACAATGCATCATTACGGTGTTGAATAAGGCGGTGATTTAATGAGCTTCTGGTCTTGGATAGGCCTTCCTGATAAAAAGGATATACAGGCATTACAAAGTGAAATTGATTCATTAAAAGAAGAAAACAAGGCTTATGCCGAAATGAATGATCGACTCATAAAACTCATAGGCGACATCAACAATAAATGTGATATGATCTCAGGAGAATTAACAGCTGATCGTTCCCAAATGAATACGGCTATAGCTGACACTCATTCAGAAATAGGCGCTCTGCGTACTGAAATTACTGAAATAAGAGATAATATCCTTCTTGTTCAATCACGCTCCAGTGACTTTGAAAAGCGTCTTCAGCATCTTTCAGCAGACATGGAACATATCAACAGTAGTATCAGCACTATCAATGATATTGATTCTGATCTGAAATCGCTGACGGAATATGTTAATTGTTTATGGTCTGCTACAAAGGCATTATGGGTCGATTATATTATATCAGACTTAGACAACATTGTGGATGATCCAATCAACAGCCATAACGATGCAGTTGATGATATTATAAATAACGCATTAAACGAGTTACAGTATGATGAGTCAGATGATATAAAAGATGCAGCAGAAGACATAGCAGAATCAGTAGAAGATGTCGCAGATAATAATACGAGTTCCTTAAGAACATTTTCATACTTGTATAATCGATATCACGGAGGAGAGTAATGCTTCACCCCACAAATATAAAATTCAATAAATACTGTGCCTTCTGCAAGTACTGGTACGATCCAACGAATCAGCATATACAGCCGTCAGACTCGTTGCATAATATCTGGAAATATGAGACTGATGCAAAGTGTCTATGCATGAAGAAGAACTATCCTATGGGAGCCGGATTCAACTGCTCCAAATATGAATGCAAAATATGAAATGCAACTACAAGATCTATAAGAACTACTCCGGCGAGATGCCGGAGGACAATACACAATTTACCGAGCAGAAGATACTTGCTCAGGTGAAAAAACAATTGGAAGAGTCGAAGCGGATAGTTCTACGTCCGAAGGTGAAGGTGTGGAAGGACGCTTTACTGCTGTTCGGAGTGGTTGTATTAATAGCAGCGGTGCTTATTACATTGCGACTTTTCACCGACATATCCAGTGGAGTATTTGCTTTGATATGCATTGCTACCGGACTGATATACTTAGCAGTATTAGGCAAAAAACTTCTGCTAACGCTTATTATAGTTTATCAAAAATACGCACCCGAAACAGTACGCTCATCGTGTTTATTCGAGCCTTGCTGCTCTGAATATATGAGAATATCTGTCTTAAAATACGGAGCTTTAAAAGGCCTGATAAGAGGGATAAAACGCATATCACGCTGTCGTTATCCAAACGGCGGTATCGATGAACCATAAGGAGGAAAAATGTATGCAGTACAAAACAGTTACAATTGAACATCCGAAGAGACTTAAAAAGGACGTTGCTCCAGAACTTAATGCCGAGTATGAGCAGATGATCAACGAGCAGGCAGTCGATGGCTGGAAGCTCCTTGGGATCCACCCCATTGAAATACGCCGTAAGATAAGCTGCGGTCAATGGTGTATTGGTGGATTCATGTTTGGCTCTCATAATTACTTCCAGGCAGATGTCCTCATTTTCTTTAAGGATTGAGTCTGAGTATCTTGTATCGGAGGTGAAGACGATATGTTTATGACTAACTATGAGCTGATCTACGGAGAGTACAAAGGAACTTCCGGTAATTCTTCTTCACCTGTACATAGGGAACAACCAGCCCCGCAAAAAGAAAAAGGCAAAGGAGCGGAGACTGCTGTCAAGGCTGCCAAAGCAGTGGTAGGAGCCCATATTGCTGCTGCTAAGTTTGCAGGTGGAGCCGTATCAAAGCTGTCAAAAAAAGCTGTTGATTACGCAAAATCTGATGATGCTGCCGAAAAAGCAGCATTTGCAAAGGAAAAAGCAGGAGCAGCTTTCGCAGGACTGAAAAGCAAAGCGGCTGCTCTGGCTTCTGACCGGAAAAAGGCTGTTGACAATGACACTCCTGACGATGAAGGCTTCGCAGATGAAAACTTTCCTGTTGAAGAAGCTTATTCCGAATCAGATATAGTAAGAGACACAGCAGACTATAATGAGGAAGAATCTGATGCTGAAAGCTTTGACGAGCTTTATAAAAAGGCAATGAATACAGCTGCTGATGATGAAGAAAGCTATGATGAAGCAGCAAGCTTAGAAACTGATACCGAGGACAGTTATAACGAAGAAACTGTCAATGAAGTCAAAGAGCCTGTTGACGCTCCTTCTGTAGATCCCTCACCTGCTCCTCCTACATCAACACAGCCGAAGCCTGCTCCCAGACAGTTCAGCTATGAAGATGAGAAAAAATCACCTGTTATATTCGTTCTTGTTGGCGTGATAGCTGTTCTGCTTGTTGGAATGGGCATTCTCGGAGGTATGCTGCTGATGAAGGATAAGGATAATAAAGGCTCAGAGAATTCAAGCAATGATGAAATAATTACAACAACTAATGCTTCAGTTCAGGAAACAACTTCCGAAATCGTAACTACAACTCAAAAAACTAATGCAGAAGCAGCTGAAAATGTTTCAGTTGTCTCTGAGGAAGAA
This sequence comes from uncultured Ruminococcus sp., assembly GCA_900315975.1. The sequence goes on along the minus strand of ONBA01000013.1, from coordinate 1,402 downwards.
ATCGAAAATTCTAAAAATAATGCAATCGCTGATTTAAGGAATAAGCTGACAAGTGAATTTAGCAATAATGGAGCGAGTCTTCCTGAATTAAAAGCCACAACAGATTACGATATAAACGGCGATGATATACCTGAATTAATAATATCTTATATGGGTATAGTCACTCGAATTCATCATATTTATCACTATAACGGATCTCAGTACGTTGAATTGATAGAATGTTGGGGCGGACTTGAAATATCTGGAACAAACCACCTTATACTTGAAGAGCATGAAGAAGGTGGTAAAAGATTCGTCTATTATGAGCTTTCAAATGATTATACACTCAAAAAAATAGACGAGATAATTTCTTCACCTGTACAGAACGGCATAAGCTATTATAGAAATGGACGGCAGATTGATGCATCAGAGTATTATATTGCTTTCAACTATTATAAAGATATGAATTGGCAAAGTATAGACTATGATTATTCGATTTACACTGCTGATTCAGGAAACCATGAGCAGAGTAAACAAGATCAAAATGCTTCAAGTATGTATACCGGCTATGCTAACATAGAAAATGCTCCGTCAAATATGACATTTGTTGATAATTCAGATTCTAATGTCATTCCTAAAGGAATAATTAAAACTGACTCAACCGGATTGAATCTTCGCAAAGGTCCGGGAACATCTTATGAGGTCATACTTGAAATACCAAAAGGAGATTCCGTTTCAGTATACGGTCAGAATTCTGAATGGTGTTATGTGGGATGGAAAGCACCTACAAGGACTGTAGATGGTTCATATCCAGTTTTCTATGGATATGTCAGCAAGGATTATCTTAGTATAGGCGTAGGATAATAATCGAGACCGCTCTTAATATCATTATTTGAGGGCGGTCTTTTTTTGCCCTCAGCCGGTGTATATCTTCATGACCAGTTGGTCACAAGAGCGGTCACCTTCTCGAGATTTATATCCTCAGAACTTACAACAGCCGCCCTGCCTTGCGGCAGGGACATTGTTTTCGACTGTTGTATAATCAGATTATGGTGATAGGAAGGGTTTGTGGTTGTCAGTTATTAGTCCTCAAAATCATTGGATTTGGTTTTGATAGAAAGCCATGTGCTCTGGTGAGTGATGGCAGCAACATGAGCACAAAACTGCTGCATATAGCCTATCCAACTGCTGATGAGATTTCCGTTCAGATATGACACGGAGTTTATCACCAGATGCATATGAAACCAGGAACACTCTCTGTCTTTGGAATGCGTACAGTACACATATTGATATCCAGTAAAGAAGCTCGCGATCCTAGCACTTAAAGAGTCTATCCTAAAATTTGTGTAAACCTCTGAAGTAGTGTATAATAGAAGAGACACTACTTCGGAGGTTTTAATTATGAGCAGAAGGCGAAGAAACG
>ONBA01000087.1 GCA_900315975.1 uncultured Ruminococcus sp. | reverse complement strand
CATCGAGGGCAATACCGGCAACTCGACCGGCTCTCACTGCCATTACTGCTGCCGCAAGCAGAACTCCCGCGGCAATGCGTTCGATATCTCGGCTATCTCCGGAATCCCGAACGCTCTCGGTACATACGATGACGGTTACCGCCCCGGAAGCGCTGTTCCTGTTCAGTCTGCAAAGAAAACGGCTGAAATTACAGTGAAAATTGAGGGACGTACTTTTAGTGGACAGATAAGTGAACAGTGATTTAAACATCTATTTAATCTTTCTTTAAATAACGTTTAAAAGCCTCTTGAAATTTAAAATCAAGAGGCTTTTTTTATTACATGAAGTAAATATTTTTTGATTTTGCGTGTCAAGATTTTGCGTTTTGCGCGTCAGGCTACAGCAGTATCGCTTAATTTTTCGTAGTTACTTATCGGCTTATCAACCTGTAAGTCGGAAAGTTCAGGCATTATCCTGCGTGCAGTCTCATTACTTCCGAGATATCTGCATCTAAAGTCAAGTGATACAAATCCCGTGTCGCCCTTCTGAATGAATGAGTCTATCGAAGAATCGGCGATATCGTAGAGATTTACCCTATGTACGATGAACAGGAAAACGATTTGTGCAAACACATAGCACGGCGGAAGAAGTTCAAGTCCGTTTGGAAGTTCTTTGCCAAAAACATATACAAGCACGCACGCTGTCAGCGGCAAAGAAAGCATGAACAGTATCCGGTTCGACACACTGTTTTTCTTGTAATAGCTGTAAACTATCGCTCCAAGACTTAGTGCGAAGAAAATGACTATCATCGCATAGTACACCGAATGCATGGGTCCGTATTCCTTGTTTATCAGCCTTGTTCCGCTCTCCCCCGCATCTATGAACACTCTGCGATAGAATATATCCAGCCAGCCAATCGTCAGCACTGAACTATATACCGCCGAAGCAAGCAGAAAACACACAAACCTGTGCCATCGTTTGAGTTCGATTCCGCACAGACTGAATATGTTCAGCATGATAAACAGTATAAGGTAACAACCGCCTATGTAAGTGACTTTCAGCGATGTAAGTGCCGTTTCGAGTTCGTGTGAATGCACCATCAGCACATAACCCAGATTAGTTATCGGTATAAAGCTAAAAATAAGCGTAAAATGTATGTCAAAATGCTTGTGCCACATAAATGTATAGCAAAGAGTCAGCAGAACAGAAATGCCGAAGAATATATCATAGTATACTATCGCCATATCACCATTCCTTCCTGTTTTTAATAAGACCGGTAAAACAATTCTTTACCGGTCTTATAATTAGTTTTTATTGATTACGCATTTTCAGATTACGGTCTATCTCACGTTTAGCATCACGCTTTGCCGCATCTGCACGCTTATCGTAAAGCTTTTTACCCTTGCAGAGTCCCACCTGCATCTTTACACGCGAATCCTTGAAATAGATACTTAGCGGTATAAGTGAAAGTCCGTCCTGTTTAACAGTTCCGTAAAGCTTATTTATCTCCTTTTTATGCATGAGAAGCTTGCGGACTCTCATTGGGTCACGGTTGAAGATATTTCCCTTTTCATACGGCGAAATATGCATTCCGCGGACAAATATCTCTCCATTATCCACCGAACACCAAGCATCTTTCAGGTTTACACTGCCCTGACGTATAGATTTCACTTCCGTACCAACAAGTTCAATTCCCGCCTCATATGATTCAAGTACAAAATATTCATGACGAGCCTGTCTGTTTTCAGCAATAGTTTTTGTTCCCTTTGAGCGCATTTTCTCATCTCCTATCCATTTTATTTTATTATAACTCATTGACGGCACATTGTCAATGAACCATTTATAAAATCTCTGCATATTCGTGTTGGATTTTGTTATATTATTATTTTTTTGAAATCCACTTGATTTTTTTTCCGAACTGTGTTATAATATATTAGTAAATTTTGCAGTGGTATCGAAGTGGTCATAACGGACATGACTCGAAATCATGATGCCCCTTGAGGGACGTGGGTTCGAATCCCACCCACTGCGCCAAGCCAAATGCGGAGTATTCCGCGTAGTTCCGCCTTTTCGAGAGGCGGAACTTTTTTGTTATAGCGCAGTTGCTTGCATAATGACCGACTTGTTTTTTGCGAGAAAACTGCAGGTGCCTTTCAGTTTATGTTATTCGGCTGTTGATTCGTTTGAGAGCGCTTTAGCTATCGCCTCCGCACTCAGTTTCTTGCTTTCGCTGTCCACATGGCTGTACACATTGCTCGTTGTACCTATGTCGCTGTGACCAAGCCATTCCTGTATCAGCTTCATCTGCACTCCGTTTGCAAGGAGCAAGCTGGCACAACTGTGCCGCAGGTCATGGAAGCGTATCTTCCGCAGACCGTTCTTGCGGAGCACTATCGGGAAGTGGTCCGATACATAGTTGGGACGTATCAGCTCTCCCACAGCGTCTACGCAGATGTAGTCCTCGTACTTCTTGCAGTAGCCTCTGCCGAATGCCTTCTTCATCTCTGCCTGATGCTCACGCTCGGCGATGAGCGCCTGCTCGACTACGGGTATCAGCGGAAGCGTTCTGTACGACGATTTCGTTTTCATAACATCGTAGCCTGCAACTCCGTCCTCGTCCTGC
>ONBA01000064.1 GCA_900315975.1 uncultured Ruminococcus sp. | reverse complement strand
GAAAAATCTCTTTCGATTCGTCTGTATGGAACTGTCAATGAACTTACAAAAACCGAGCTGTATGCTTGTCTATCCTGATTATACCAAAACAGTTCGACAGAATTTCCATAACTGGAATAATTCTTCAAATTCTTTTATTATACCATTTTAGATAGACGAAATTTGTACTTCTGAGAGATTTCGGCAAAAAAGAAAGAGCCGTTGTGTAACAGCTCTCTGAGGTATTCGTTATAGATAGTATTTCTTGATGTAAGACGAAACATCGACACCACTTTCCATGTACCTTAGCAGTATCTCCGCACAGGCGTGGGCATCGCTGTCCGCCTTATGATGATCAAGGGCGATACCGTAGTGATCGCACATCACATTGAGGTTATGCTTCATATCGGGAAGAATACGCCTGCCGATTTGAACCGTACACAGGTATTCAGCAGAGGGTTTCCATGTAATGCCGTAGCTTCGCAGGCAGGAACGCAGGACACTCATATCAAAGACAGCATTATGGGCAACAAGGATACCTTTGCTCATGATCGGCTCTATCTTCTTCCAAAGCTCTGCAAAGTTCGGAGCGTTCTTGACTTTATCAGCATCTATGCCCGTAAGCTGCGTGTTGAAGTAATCGAAATGCGTTTCGGGATCAACGAGCGAAAAGTAGTTAGCGACGATCTTGTTATCTTTTATCGCTGTTATGCCTATCGCACTCATACGGTCGTTCGCACGATTTGGTGTTTCAACGTCAAATACTATGTAAATAGCCATATCCTTATCCTCTATCAGTATAGTTCCAATTTGCAGTCATATCCTGTGTCATTATGGTCAGCGATATTATCTATGATAGCTAACATTATAGTATCGCCAAGTTCCTTTCTGCTTTTCTGAGAATTGAGCCACTTTATCACAAACGGCTCTCCCGGTTCATGGCAGCCAAAACCGCCGTAAAGAATATCTCTGAAAGCATTAAGATTGTGTCCGGTCTTGAAACTAATGCCTTTGGTCATGATGAGGTCTATCTCATCGTAAAATCCTTCAATATTTGAAAACTTATTGCCGTCTATTATGTAAGTCCTCATCATTACCACCTCTAAGATCATCGTATAGGATAATTATACCATAGTGCGGTCAAAAGGTCAATCAGCAGAAAAGAAAATGAGCCGTTGCCAGTAGCAACAGCTCACACCCGACTTTGATTCCATTGGATTCAAAGTTCTGATATTTGTTGTAACAATCTCAATATGTTTTCTTCAATCTGAGAAATCACACGCTGAAACTCCGCATCATCTTTACCCGTCGGATCAAGCAAGCCCCAATCATCGTCAAACGGTCTGCCAATAAACGGACAGCCGACATCGCAGCCCATAGAGATCGCAATATCCGGCGTGGAAATATCGCTGACGAGCTTGCTGTATTGTGTCTGCTCCATGTCGATGCCGTAGAGCTTCTTCATAAGACGGACTGCATCCTGGTTGATCTGCGGTTTTGTTTCCGTTCCTGCCGAATAGCTCTCAAAAACATCTCCTGCAAGGTGCTTGCCGAGTGCTTCTGCGATCTGGCTGCGACATGAATTATGCACACAGATAAATGCGACCTTTGGTTTATTCATCATATACACTCCGACTTATCCGTTATATCGCTTATCATAGCTGAGATCTCCGAAGGCTTCAAAACCCTACCCACCGATACGACCTTTTCATTTATCACAAGTGCAGGCATTGACATTGCACCGTACTCCATGATCTTTTGCAGATCGGTGACATACTCGACCTCGATACCCATACCCTCCACAGCTTTCAGAGTGTTGTCATAAAGCTGATGACAGGCTTTACAGCCCGAACCGAGGACTTTGATACAGCAGATACCATTGACCTTTTCTCCACAACAGGTCGATGTGACCTCACTTGCAGACTTTGAACCTCCGCAGCAGCAGGATGTTTCAGCTTTTGCTTCTTCTTTTTTCTTTCCAAACAGTGACATGATATATTCCTCCTAAATGATATAGTTTTGAATGATATTGAAGAAATATCCGACAAGGATAATTCCGACTGAACATATAGCAATGAATATGCCAAGCAGCTTCGGTTTGATCGCTTTTTTCAGCATGATCATCGACGGCAGCGACAGCGTGATAACGCCCATCATAAATGCAAGAACAACGCCGAGTTTTGCGCCCTTTGCGACGAGTGCTTCTGCAATGGGGATACACCCGAATATATCTGCATACATCGGTATTCCGCATATCGTGGCAATGATAACGCCGAACGGATTGCCAGTACCGAGCAGCTTTATCACCCATTCTTCGGGTATCCAGTTATGGATAACTGCACCGATACCTACACCAACTATGACATAGGGAAAGACCTTTTTTACCGTTCCCGTGACCTGTTCCCATGAGTATTTCAGCCTGTCACGCTTTGTCAGCTCGTTCTGCGGAGTGTCAATGCTCTTGCCGTTGCGGATAAACTCCTCGACCTCACTTTCAAGGTGCAGCTTTTCGATCAGCGTACCGCCGGCGACTGCGATCACAAGCCCGACGATCACATAAACCACAGCGACCTTCCAGCCGAATATGCTCATCAGAAGAATAAGAGAGCCGAGGTCAACCATTGGCGATGAAATAAGGAACGAGAATGTCACACCAAGCGGCAGTCCTGCACTAGTAAATCCCATAAACAGCGGTATTGATGAGCATGAGCAGAACGGTGTGACCGTACCAAGCAAGGCGGCAATGCAGTTCGCACCGATGCCGTGAAACCGTCCGAGTATCTTCTTTGTCCTCTCAGGCGGAAAGTAGCTCTGAATGTAGGATATAAGGAATATCAGCACTCCGAGCAGCACCATGATCTTGATCACATCATAGATGAAAAACTGCACACTTCCGCCGATTTTTTCGCTTGTATCAAGACCGCAGGCATTCAGCAACGAGCCGATAAGCCTGTTCAGCCATTTCATACCGAGAATCTCGTCTTGTATGAAGTCCCAAATTCCCATAAAGCACCGCCTTCCATAGATAAATTGAAATCAGTCGATTTATTTACGGGATAAAAAGCCGTATTTTTCATACGGCAGAATTATTCGTTTATCAGCTTTTCTGCGATCAGCACGGCACTCTCTATCATCTTCGGACATTCTGTTGCATACAAACCATTTGCCCTTGCATAAGCCTTGCCCTCATCAGTGGAAATATCGCAGTCAAGCAGCTCACGGCAGATATAAGAGCCGTTTTGTTTCGCAAATTCATCAAGAAAACGCACGGCATAGCTGTTTGCTCTCTCTTTGCTTTCTAAGTCACCGTCTTCGCACATACCGTATTTTAGCCCTAAAGCCATAAGCGCACCCGTACACGCTCCGCAGACCTCAGCCTTGCACATACCGCCGCCGAAGCAAGCGCCGACTTTCAATGCCTGTTCCTTCGTCATTCCAAGCTCCTCGGCAAATGCCGCAAGCACCGCCTGAGAGCAGTAATACCGCTTTGAGAAAAGCTCACTTGCAATTTCTGTGTGTTTCATAGTTTACCTCCAATAAATATATTTGAATTTATCTATACATACTGCAAATAAAAATTCCGAGGTACCACGGACATTTTATTTACAGCAGCATTCTCCGCTGTCAGACACTTTTGTCAGCTCACGCAGAGCTTTCACGGCTTCTTCCATACCTTCCGCAGAAATGGAGTAGTACATCCACTTGCCCTCTTTTCTGCCGTTCACAAGACCACTGTCGCAGAGTATCTTCATGTGATGCGAAAGCGTAGGTTGGGTACACTGCATTGCTTCAAGCAGCTTGCAGGCACATTTCTCGCCGTTTTGCAGAAGCCTGAATATCTGCACCCTGTTCTCATCGCACAGAGCCTTGAAAATTACGGTGATCTGCTTGTTTGTCAGTTCCATTTGCTCACCTCATATTGATGATTTTCTATATTATAGCATACAGATCGAGATTTGTCAATATGTTTTTTGAAATTTGATGTTCTGTATAAAAGAAACCCTCATCGCTGAGGGCTTCTCATTGCAATTATGCCGTTTCAAACAGGCTCTTGAAATTCTTTTTGGAGAACGAGGTCAGCCTACCATTGCTCACCCATTCTATGAATACATTGTCGAGATCGTCGATGTATAAGACCGTGGCGATGCTGCCGACGGGAACGCTATCACTTATCTTCTCTCTGAGCTTGACCTTTGCTCCGGCTATTACTTCATCTATCATTGCTATGACCTCCTAAAAACACGCTTGTATTATTATACAACAGCGGAACAGGAGTGTCAAGCTCTGCTATTCTTTTATCAATAGTTTCTTATAACTCCTGTCGATCCCTATCGCCCCAAGCGGAGCTGTGATCAGTATCGCAAGCACCGCCACCGATAGCACGATCTTTCCGCATGGCAGACCAAGCGACAGCGGCACCGAGCCGATAGCCGCCTGCACCGTCGCTTTCGGAAGATAGGCTATCACGCAGAAGATACGCTCCCTTGCGTTCAGCTCCGTACCGAGCAGACACAGACACACGCCCACAGCCCTGAAAGCAAGGGCTATGAATATCATCAGCACCGCCATTCCGCCTGCCGACAAGGTATAACGCACATCTACCGCCGCACCCACAAGTATGAACAGCATGACCTCAGCAGCTATCCACAGCTTGCCGAACTTCTCGGACAGCCGTGAGGATACTTTGCTGTCCGTTTTCAGCTTGACAACGCAAGCCATAGCCACAACAGCAAGCAGTCCCGATAATGCAATATAGGGCTTTACAAGCGATTCAATGCTCATCAGCAGAAACGCAGTACCAAGCAGGATAATGACCTTCGTGCTGTTCCTTATCTTGTGCTTGTGCTGATATGACCGATCAAACAGCAGATACAGTCCGCTCCCGACCACCGCACCGAGCAGAACGCCAAGCACAATGGATATGGGGATATTCAGGAAGTCCGTGACCTTTGCCGAGCCGCCCTGTGCCATAGTTACAAATGTGGAGAACAGCACGATCACAAAAATATCATCGCAGGACGCTCCGGCAAGTATCATCTGGGGTATGCTTTTTTTCGTACCCCATTTATCCTCAATCAGCTTCACCATTCGTGGTACGACCACCGCAGGAGACACCGCACTCAGCACTGCCCCCATGACGGCTGCTTCGATACGATCTACCCCAAGCAAGATAGGTGCAAAAACAACATACCCGACTATCTCACAGCAGGCAGGCACAAAGGACATCAACACCGCAGGTCTGCCGACTTTTTTCAGGTCAGACAAAT
>ONBA01000023.1 GCA_900315975.1 uncultured Ruminococcus sp. | reverse complement strand
AAATATCCAGAGCATGGACGATATTCAGGAGCTGTTCAAGGAAGCACTTTCCGGATTTATGGAAGGCAGCCTTGAATCAGAGCTGGATTCTGAGCTTGGATATGAGCCGTATGATGTTAAGAACAAGAATACTGATAATAGCCGTAATGGCCACAGCAAGAAGACTCTTCGCACGAGTAACGCCATTGTGAGAGCTATAAATGAGTTTTATAACTGCGGCGATGACGCTGCCAATGTTCTGAAATCTGCCACAGATTCAGTGCTTTCCGGTACAGTCGGAAGTGAGATACAGCAGATAGAACAGCGGCTCAAGGATATAGACCAAGCCCGCAATGACTTTGTAAACCTTATTGCAACAGGAGCTTGCGCTCCAGACTCCCTTGATGATGAGTTCGCAAGGCTATACAGCGAAGAAGAAAAGCTGAGTCAGAAGCTCCTTTCGCTCAAAGCGCAGGGAAAAGCCGAGCAGAGCGAGCTTGCTGATAACATAAAAGCTGTTATTGATAAAAGCAGTTTTGAACTTCACCAGTACGCTGACGTACTGGTGCGAAAGGTCATTGAATGTGTTAAAATCCTCAATAAAGAAGAAATATCCGTCACTTTTAAGGGCGGATATGAGATAAAGTCTAAATTACAGATTTCAATTCACAATTTTCTAGTTAAATAGACAAAATGCTTTTTCAACTTACACTTACCGCTGATTTTGTACAGAACGCAAATAGATTTTCCCACTAAACTATAGTATAATAGAAAACACACATAAAGATTGTCAAGCCTAGATTTATAAATAAGCCGAGTGTTCAACCACTCGGCTTATTTATAAATACACATTTCCAGTATTTAAAAAAACAAATAAATATATATCCCCTCTCAATTTAATTAAATAATAGAAATATATAAACAAGGTGAGAGAAATCACTAAAACCACAGACTAATTTATAAAGAATCAAAAATCTATAGAAGGAGGTTCTTTATGGAAAACGGTGCAAGTAGCTACCGCCGTTTCCTTGCAGATGAAAATGATGGTTTATCGGATCTTATACATGAATACAATGATGATCTTGTATTCTACATAAATAGTTTCGTAAACAATATTTGTGTTGCCGAAGAGCTCACTGAGGAAGTGTTCGTTGAACTTGTTGTAAAGAAGCCTCGTTATTCGGGAAAAAGCAGTTTTAAAACTTGGCTGTTCTCTATAGCAAAGCATATAACTGCTGACTATATTAAAGCTCAGGGTAAATGTTCATATACTCCTGTAGACGAAATGTATCAGCTTTCTGATGAAGAGAACCTCGAAAAGAGATTTTTCAAAGAGGATGATAAGATCCTGCTATATAAATGTCTCGGAAAGCTCTGCTCTGATTACAAACAAGTCATATACCTTTCGTACTTTGAAGAACTCAGCAATACAGAAACTGCAAGCTTGATGAAAAAAACAAATCGGCAGGTAGAGAATCTGTTATACAGAGCTAAAAAGGCTTTGAGAAAAGAACTCGAAAAGGAGGGATATGTCTATGAAGAATTTTGACGAGATTGAAAAGAGCGTTCGTGAAAAAGCTAAGTATCGTATTCAAGAACGTAATCATCGCAAAGAAATAATCAATCGTTCAATAGCTATGGTTCTTGGTTCAGCAGCTGTTATCGGCATAGGCATATTTGCAAATGTGCTCACACCCCCACCAAAACCAGTAGCTGAAAACACCGATATTATCTCAGAAGCAACATCAGGCTCAACTGAAAAAGCAATAGCTGATACCATTACACAAGCTACAGCAACAACTCATCAGTCTGCGCAAACCTCGCAGCTATTACCTAATACAACTGAAACGATCTCAGCTTCTTCTCAAAGCAATAAGACTACAATATACACATCTGTTAAAACTGTAAAAACTACTGCATCTGCGATCATACCTGATGTAGCGACTGTTACCCATACTGTTCCAATAACAAATCCAAAAAACGAAAGAACAATAGCTTCTACAGTCACTACATCGCTTAAAATCAAAACAACTGCCAAGGTGATATCCACAACTAAATCAACGTCTACAACCAATCATATACAAACAACTACAAAACAAACACAGACTACTCATATTCAGACTGCTCAAACCCAGACCCAAACTACTTTTGTATCAACTGTAACTACTAAATACACTCCGTCTTATGGTGAAAAAACTTATTCCATGCTAATAGAAAACCTGAAAACTATTGAAATAGGTGGTCAAGAATACAAAGAAATATCAAATGAAACTCGTCTTTGGGGAAATGTATTGACTGATACAATAACAGAATTCACCATAAAACCCACAATATACTCCGATCAATTGCCTTCGGAAGTGGAAATTCAAGTTTGTGTACTAAAAAATATCGACCCAGAATATGCAGTCGGTGTAAAATTTGTCGGATATGGTAACGCAGTTTATATTAATCCGATTTACACTGTCGAAGATGTCATTAATAATTTCAATCAGAATACAAAGGAGGAATCATCATGAAAAAAACTATGCTTAAAATTATGACAGCAGCGTTTACTGCTGCGGCAATGTTAGCCCCCCTGCCAGCGTATGCTTTTTCTGCCGAGGATGCAGTTGTTCCCGAAGGATATAGCCCTGCCGGAAACTGTAAATTCCTTGAAGAAAAAATGTACTATTACGTTCATGGCAACACCTCTGATTTTTACGTAAACAACGACGGAACCCAATTCATAGGCGTTAAACAGATGAGCGGAAAATCTACAGTTTTTAAGCTTGCAAAAAATGTCAAAGCTGATGATATCAACAACGCCATAAGCGAGTTATATAACGGTGAATACGGCGATTATCTTCTTGGTGGACGATACTCAGAAACAAGCCAAAACGCATGGGTATCTATTAATAAATTAGATCCTGAAAAAGCTATTGAGTTGTCTTCACATTTAAAAGAAAAGCATCTGATCATCGACTGCATGATAATTGACGAAATTCAACAGGCTCAGGAAATATTTACTAAAGGCATAGGTTATTATAATGATGAAACATACGATGCTTCTATAGGCAGCTATATTGATACAGAAACCGTTATTAAGCCTATTGTTGAAAACGAGCTGTCCGGCTATACAATTGGATTTGTGACCGATACAACAACAGCTGGAGCAAACAGGAATTATTATGTCCTTAATGCTCCGGAGAAAACCCCGCTATCCGAACGTTTAGAAGCTGCAGAAAAGATTTATGAAGCGACCGGAGTGTCTATTGCATCAGAAACTAAAATTATGATGGCTACTTCTAATTCAAACATCAATGTGTATGATTATGTTAAGTACGATGCAAACTGTGACGGCAGAGCTTCCATAGCAGATTCTGTTGCAATATTACAGAATATCGGTAACAAAGACAAATACAAGCTTTCAGTCCAAGGCGAGTTCAATGCGGACACCGACTTTGATGGTATCACAGCTGCTGATGCACTTGCAATACAGATGCTTGATGCGCAAGGAAATCTCTAAACCTAATCATTTTTTAGTTTTTATTCTCCTATATTATTCTATTAGTGGCACCTTACAGTACCACTAATAAATTTACTAATTACAAAACACTATATCATAAAGTGTTTTCATCTACATCTCTATAATGATTTTGGATTTAGTTTGTAACACATACACAGCGCCAAGCGGGCGCGCGCAGTTTCGCGTTTCACTTCTTGTGGAACGCGATTTTTTATGTATAAACTGTTAAAAATGTACAAAGTATTGTAATCAATACACTCATATGTTATAATAATACTAGAATTTTATCGTTTTGCTGAGAGTTTTGCACTTTTTTTAAGACTAATATTAAAAGGGGGAATAATTCGTGAAAAAAACTATCGCTATTCTTACATCGTGCCTTACTTTAATGAGTTCGGCTGTCGGCATAATTCCATACACACCGTCTCCGATAATATCCAGTGCCGAATCCCTGACATTTCAGGACTGGGAGTACGAAATAACAGACGGTACCGTTACTCTTACCCAGTATAACGGTGACCCTGACTATACAACAGATTTCGTTATCGACCTCCCAAAGACAATAAATGGCATGAAGGTAACATCTATTGCAGAGAATGCTTTTTCAAAAAAGCGTCATAGTTGGTGCAAGTTGGTAGTACCCGAGGACAGTGAATGCATTTTTCCAAAATTTTTATTTTTTGAAAACCATATAGGCGAAATAGAATATGGGGAATTCACCTTCACTCCTGCTAATTTAGATAATTTACTTCTTGATAACTGGAAAAAAAAGAAATATAAACAGAATAATGATCTCCTGGAGGATCCAGTATCAGTTCAAACAAATACACAGCTGTCAGAGGAGACTATGTATGATGTGACCGTCCCCGAAAGTGTATGCGGTTATACTGTGATAGGCTTTAATGGAGATCCATTTAATGAAGCAAGTAATATTCGTAAGCTTACTCTTCCTGACACTATAAATAGACTTAAATCTTACTTTTTGTCAAATTCGTCCGTTACTGAGGTCAATATACCCAAAGGGGTGCTGTACATTCCTGACAACTGTTTCAGTAATGCCCATAATCTTGAAAACATCATCTTCCATGATGACCTTTTAGTTGTATCAAATAAGGCATTTATAAACTGCTCATACGGTCTTCCTGAAAAATATATTGACGAAAATGCGTCTGCGAAATCTGACTACGGTTATAAAACTGTTGGCGAATGGATACTGCGGTTTTCAGGTTATTATAAAGATTCTGTGAATGTTAGCCTCGGAAGATACATCGGAAACGATACTCTACTGACTATCCCAACTGAGGTCGAGGGTTTCAGTATAAATCAAAAAAGCAAAGATAATATTCTTAGCGAAAACACGACAGTAAAGGAGATAAATTTTGCTGAAGGTATTCAATACTGTCCAAATATTTCAAGTCCGTATCTTGAAAAAGTTACTCTTCCTGAAACCATAGATACCATTGACACATTCAATAACTGTACAGCTCTGAAAAGCATTACACTCCCGCAAAATATAAATAAAATAAGCGGATTAAACGGCTGTACTTCACTTGAAGAGGCTATAATAGAAGGCGATGAAATAGTTGTCCAGTATTCAGCATTATATGGTGCGCCATTAAAAGTCCTCGAATTTCCCGGAAACTGCACAATCAATACGGCGAAATTTTCACCGACGATAGAAACTATCAGATTCCGCGCGGGAGATTCAGTGACTATTTACAATGATGCATTCAAAAATTCTCAGCTTAAAAACCTCGTATTCTCCCCTGATATCAAGGAAATAAACATATCAAACAGTGCATTCAGAAACGCACAGATAGAAAAGCTTGAACTTCCGTCAGGCAAGATAACTATCGGTAACCACGCTTTCCGCGACTGTCATAATCTGAAAGAGGTTGTCATCAACGGCGATGCAACTATTTCGTCGTCGGCATTTACAGACTGCACCGCGCTTGAAAAAGTAACCCTCAAAGGCAAAAGTTCCGTCGATGACTACTCTTTTGACGGCTGTAATAATCTAACTGACGTATCTTTCAATCTCGATGATAACATATCAGGCAGATGCTTCAATAACTGTCCGAAACTGCTTAGAATAAACGGAATCGAAGTCATTGACGAGTCCGGTACCGAATTCGCACCCGAGCTTAAAGACTACGTTATGAATAACTGTCAGACTGCCGATGGACTCGCTTTTATCGACAGATTTACCATCAACTCAGCTAAAAAAATAGTCGGCGAAGTTACTGACGAAAGCATGACCGAAATTGAAAAAATCAAAACCCTCCACGACTGGGTATGTGCTAATACTGTTTACGACATGAACGACGAAAATAACCTCGCCAATCACGTCGATTCAGCGGTTTTTTTCGACGGCATGGCAGTCTGTGAAGGCTATGCCAAAACCTTCAATCTGCTTCTGCACGAAGCCGGTATCGAAACCTGTCTTGTTCATAACGGAGTACACGCTTGGAACGTTGTAAAAGTTGACGGAAAGTGGTTCCACATCGACACAACATGGGACGACGGTGAACCATACGGCTACTACTGGTTCCTCAAAACAGATGCATTCCTCATTTCTCAGGGTGGTCCACACGAAACATGGAGTCTGTTCGCTCCATCATCTCTTCACAGCTTTCAGCCGTCTGAGCTTCCGGAATGTATCACTGAAATCAAAAATTGCACATCTGACGGCAGTTTCACTCTCAATGATGCAGAAGCTGTAAGAGCAAACGCAATAAAAAACAACTCATATTCCATTGAATATGACTACAACCTCGACGGCAGGCTAAATGCCGCTGATATTGCTGATGCTTACTCAAAAGCGACCGGTAGTGATTACATTATCGGAGACGTAAACAGTGACGGCAAAGTTGATTCAAAAGATGCCAGTGATGTACTTACGGAGTATTCAAACGTTTCAGTCGGCGGAACTTCCATACTATCCCCCGATTCTGCAATTATGGCGGATATTAAAGCTGACGGCAAAGTAGACTCCTCCGATGCTTCTGAAATTCTCGCATACTACAGCTATGTTGCTACAGGCGGTGCCAACAGCCTTTCATCTTATTTTAAAAAGCAATGAAAAATCCCCACACATTTGAAATGTGTGGGGATTTCAGCTTGCAGAA
Organism: uncultured Ruminococcus sp.; assembly: GCA_900315975.1. Next base: position 36,370 of record ONBA01000023.1, on the reverse strand, counting down.
AAAAGACTTATTTTTATGTGTAGGGGCGAACAGTGTTAGCCCGCATTTTTTCAAATCCTGTTTTTACTCATCGGATTTTTTGTAAAGTGACACTGCATATAATTCAAGACTGTCGTTCCTTCTATCGTATATCACGTTGTCGATTAACGGAAAAAGGTGGAAAAATCCTGAATTATTTGTTGCCAGCACGCAGTAAGTTCCATTACCGGGATTCAGCTCACTCACCTTAGTATCGCGGTAATCGCGGTGCTTATAAATCAAGTGGCTCTCCATGTACATTTCAAAAACATGAGGTTCGTTATACGTCGGATATCCCATCTGCTCGGCAAGAAGAGTAAGTTCATGCTTAACTGCGCCGTAGTCCTTTCCGGTAAGCTTTGTCATGGTGCGTACCACACAACTATGCTTCTCGTCACTCGGATTATACTTCTCAAACTTTATCTTGCTCTCTGAATTGATACAGCTGACTATATTGTTATACACGTCATCTATATCATTCTCGGCACCTTTGAATCTGAACCATGTATCAACTCCGTCATCAGGCTTTCGCGGGATAATATGGATATGGAAATGATTGACTGACTGTCCCGACCCTTCTCCGCTCGCATTGAGCAGATTCACACCGGAATATCCGCATTTTTCTACAAGGTCAGACGATACTTTCCTGACGGTTGCGGCAAGGTGTGAAAGAGTCTGCTCATCACAGTCAAGAATGCTGACACAGTGCTTTTTCGGTATTACAAGAATGTGACCGTCAACGTCACCGGCAGTATCCATAAAAGCCATTGTATACTCGTCCTCAAAAACTCTTCGGCATGAATAATTGCCGTTAACTATTCCGCAAAAATTGCATTCCATAATATCCCTCCTGTCTCACAAGAATCATATCATAATTATTCTAAAGGTTCTGAATTGAATCGTATATTCATATCAACGTCTCCGCCAATACCGGGGATACGTCCGTATGCACTCGCCTGCCACAGTGCAAAATCGCCTTCATAATCAGTCTCATCTGTATAATGGGCAAGCCATACTGGGTGGTCGCCGTAATTCTCCCAAACACTTTCAAGGAAGTTCTTACTGCTGTACAGCATAGCAGTATAACCGCTCTTTTCGACCTCGTCGCAGAATGCTTCAAACACATTATTGAGGTCGCGGATATTCATGCCGTACTCCTGAAAAGTTGACCACTCCTCCCAGTCAAAAGCAATAGGATAATCAAGCTTTCTGCCGTCAAGCTGTTCAACAATCCAGCGTGCACGCTCACGTGCGCCTTCCTCGGTATTGTCGGCAGTGTAGAAGTATACCCCGACATCAAGTCCGGCAGCTGTAGCATTAGCCATATTCTGTTTATAGTAATCGTCCATTACGATATCACTGCCGTAGTAGTAACCCATTCGCATGAGTACAAATTCACAGCCGGCATCACGTACAGCGTGGAAGTCAATATCAGACTGCCATACAGAAACGTCGATTCCGTAGCTGACATCGTCATAGTCATAATAGTCCATGAAATCGGCAAATGTAACGCGGTCGTTGTTGTCCTCAGGTTTTGGTATCTCATTCAGCACAAGTACGGTCAGGTCCCAGCTTGTTTCATTTCCTGAGCTGTCGCTTACAGTGACTGTAATGGGATAGTTTCCAACTTCTGAGGTATCAACATCGCCGGAATATACAGCATGAGGGTGGCGGTCGTAGTTATCTGCATAGCCTATCAGTTTGTCTATGTCAAAAGTGTCGCCGACTTTTACGTAGGGTGTCCAGCCGGAGTTAAGCGTAAGCGGAGGAGTTGTGTCCTCTACGATGTACTTAACATCAGTCTCGTACAGCACCCCCTCGTATGTGAACACTACATTCGCCGACTTAACACCTGTTTCCGACGTATCCACAAGGGTATCAGGGTCACGGAGGTCAACGTTTTTCTCGTTGATAAGCTCCGACAGTGTGACATCTTCGTATACTTCTACAGAGTCGAGCGGTTTCAGTATCACACCATCCGGAAAGTCGGCAATAGGAGCAGCTTCTGTAGTTGTTTCTGTCGCGGCAGTAGTCTCCGCCGCTGACGAAGTTGTCGAAGTAGAAACTGTAGTTGTTGCAGACTCTGTTGTAGGCGCAGTGCTTTCTTCTGCGGATTCAGTTTTTCCGCACGCTGAGAGTATAAATGTTGAAAAAAGTAAGATTGCGTATAAAGTTTTTTTCATAGTTTCTCCGTTAATTTCATTTTCCGATAAGCCGCTCCGTCATTACACTGCGGCACTTTATTTCAAGCTCGTCATTAAGCTTAGCAAGGTCTGTATGTGAACCATTTCTCCTGTCGATACAGTAGCCGATAATATAGTCAGATATTTCGGGATTTTTCGCAAGACACGGACCGTGCATATAAGTCGCGATAACGTTCTTTTCAAAGTACCCCTCATGCGGACTCTTTGAACAGTTTCCGTTACCGTAAAGAACGTCGCCGAGCGGAGTTTTAACTCCCTGAGTCTGTCCGCCGTGATTCTCAAATCCTACTATATCAACTGTTTTCCCCGTGAATGCAGTACGTATCACTACATTTCCTATACAGCGCTTTTTTCGGCTTGCCGGTGCAACTGTGTAATAGTCGAAAAGTCCGAGTCCCGGAATGTCATTTCCGTCTGCATCACGGTAGTACTTGCCCATAAGCTGATAGCCGCCGCATATCAGGAAAAGGAATGTCCCATTCTTGTATGCAGACTTTATGCCGTCCTTACACTTGAGCAGGTCTGCGGAAATATGCTGCTGCTCAAGGTCTGCACCTCCGCCGATGTATATAAGGTCGTAGGAGCTGAAATCAGGCATATCCGAGTCGACCGAGTACTTGTCGATAATGCAGTCGATACCGCGTTTTTCACATCGGTATCTGATAATTTCCATATTGCCGCAGTCGCCGTAGAGGTCGAGCATATCAGCATACATATGAAGTATTCTTATCTCACTCATTGCTCTTGCCTCCATGCTTTGAAATATAGCGTTTCAGCGCGGCTCTTGTCGGCTGAACAGCGGTATAGTTTGCGATGACGAATTTTCGTCCGGACGTTTTGGCAAGTTCATCAACTGCCTCATCAAGGTCGGGACGTACCACAATATTAGCAGGGTCGTATCCGGAGCACTTGATTCTCACAGCAATATCGTATGCTCGTGTACCCGATGTAACAACTCTTGTCACACGCTCAAAAATGCTGAAATTTATGTCCCATATCCACGAAACGTCAAGACCGTCTGCAACATTGTCATTGAGCACGAAAAGGAGTTCCTTTTCACCGTTCATCTCGTTCATTACGCGGAGTGTCATATTCGCTCCGACCGGATTTTTCGCAAGATTAAGAGTGGTAACTCTGTCACCGAGCACGAAAGACTCCATACGTCCGTTGTTGACAGTATAGTTGGAAATGACATTGTCCGTAACGTCCTGACTTATACCGTAAAGAGTTGCCGCAGCCGCAACAGCAGTCATATTGTAGACATTGTAAATACTGTTGAGCTTTGGCGAATACTCGTGTCCGCCGGCAGTGAATACCGGCTTTTCGAGGTCGATATCGCTTGCGGAAATGTACGGCTCATAGTCTCCGAATCCGCACTTTTTACAGATGAACTTGCCTATATGCGAGTACTGATAATAATCGTATTCAAGGGGTTCACCACAGAATGGACAGAATCTGCCCTCGGAAGCCTCAAAGATACTTTCAGTCGCGTATGCATACTTTTCAGCACGGAAATATTTCACGTTCTTATTGTTGGGATTTGCCCTTCCGAGACGAGCTGTATTCGGGTCGTCACCGTTGAGAATGAGGTTACCCTCGAACGTTTTACAGAATCCGTTTATTTTCTGGATAAGTGTCTCCATTTCGCCGTTGCGGTCGAGCTGGTCGCGGAAGAAATTGAGTACCACGAGAGTTTCGAGCCGCAGCTGAGAGTAGACAACAGGTACATGGCTCTCATCAGTTTCGAGTATGAGGTAGTCCGCATCGACCCTGCCCGAGCCGTCGCAGTAACGCAGAAGCAGTGAGCATATACCGGTGTCGAGGTTGTTGCCCTCTTTGTTGATGATTATTTTCTTGCCGCTCTGTTCAAAAAGCTGTGCAATGCAGTTCGTTACGGAGGTCTTGCCGTTTGTACCGGTAACAGCGATTATCGGGCAGTCGACCTTAAACATTTTACAGCATTTGCCTTTTGTAAGGTGCCAGAGTATGATTCCCGGCAGATTGCCGGCATTTCTGCCTAACAGGTGCAGTACGCCGACTATGATTTTTCCTATTAGTATAAGAAGTCTGTTCAAATTATCCCTTCCTTATTTCAGCCTGTATAGCTTATTCTTCCATCGTCGGAAAACTCTACGAAACCGCGCTTTTTTGACTCGCGGATACCAAGTGAGACTGCTGTCTCTATCGCAGGTGTGACCCTTGTGAAACCGAACAGATGAGCAGTTTCCCTGATAAGGTCCTCACGCAGCATTGCTACCTGCTCCGACATAATCATTTTAATTCCGGCAGCTATCTCCTCCGGTGCGATATCATCTATCGCACGTTTGTCCTCAGGAGCGCATTTAGCGCGGCAGATATCGTATTCTGCCGCATTCTGTTCCGGCAGCCATACAAATTCATTCTCCCCTGCCGTTGTTATAACGGCTCCGCATTTTTCAATTGCTGAATCAGCAGCTGCCTTGGTATTAGGTGTAGTACGTGAAACGCCGTAGCAGGCGAAGAGCTTCTTAGTTAGAGCAGACCTGCTGACAGGTGCTTCTTCTGCGAGAATGTCCTTAACGCACTTTATCATCTTTGCCTCCCCTGCTTCGCTGAAGCTGTCAGGAGTGCCATATTCCTTCACCTTGAACGGAACATATTCCGCACATCTGTCTGCAAGAGAACTTACCTCTTCCGTCTCGAAAACGAGTTCCTGTTTTGCAGTTTTTTCCGGTTCAGCCTCTGTAACAGGAGCTTTCCTGCGCTCTACCGCTGCATTTATCTCGTCCTCTATCTTCTTGAGTACCTTTTCCTTGTTGTCGAGCCAGTCGAGGATATAGACGTTCATTGTATTCCAGCCAAGACCGCGAAGCACCGCTGACTGCGAGATATGCCTGTCCTTAGCAGTACCGTTTACGTAGTTTGACTTAGTTCCGCAGTTGATACCGAGAATGTACCTTGTCGGCTCTTCCGGGTCAGCGACTGCAACGTCTATCTTGAAATCCGAACAACCTACACTGCAATTTGCAGTATATCCGCGCTTTTTAAGTTCATCAGCAAGAACACTCGAAAAACCGGTGCTGTTTCCGGAAGTATTTCCCCTGACTGCAAGTGCACTCCTGCCCTTTGCAGCAAATTCGAGGAAGCCTTTCAGTCCTTCAACACCGTCCGAGCGTGTGCGTGAGAGGTCTATCATATCCGGAGTGATTACCGAGAATACTATCATCTTACACTTTGAACGCGATATTGCTACATTGAGTCTTCGCCAGCCACCGTCCCTGTTAAGAGGACCAAAGTTCATGCTGACCTTGCCTTCCTTGTCGGGACCGTAGCCGATAGAGAACATGATAACGTCACGCTCGTCACCCTGTACATTTTCAAGGTTCTTTATAATTATAGGCTCGTACTGCTCATTCGCCCACTGCTCAAGCTCAGGACGAGCTCTGTAAGCGTCCATGAGCATATCGTCAATGAGATTCTGCTGGGGCAGACTGAATGTAACAACTCCGATACTCTGTCTGCGAAGCTGAGGGTCTTCAAGTCTGCGGGAAATTTCGTCAACGATAGCCTGTGCCTCCGCCTTGTTTGTACGAGTTGAGCTCTTATCGTAGTATCCGTCAACGTGTACCCAGCTGACCTCCGATACCTGGTCATCAGGCGACGGGAATGTGAAAAGCTTGTTTTCGTAGTACCTGGCATTGCTGTACGCTATGAGACTTTCATGCTGTGAACGGTAGTGCCACAAAAGGTGTTCCTGAGGCATCGAGAGAGCGAGACAGTCGTCGAGGACACTTTCAAGGTCCTCCTTCTCGTAGTTTTCCTCATCGACCTGATTTGACGAGAAGAAGCTGGTCGGCGGAAGCTGTTTCGGGTCGCCGACTACTATCACGTTTTCGCCGCGTGCTATCGCTCCTACAGCCTCGCAGGTCGGAAGCTGTGAAGCCTCATCGAATATTACAAGGTCAAACTTCGGATACGACGGGTCGATGTACTGCGCTACAGATATCGGACTCATGAGCATTACCGGACACATTCTCCTGAGCAGATTCGGTATACTATCGAAAAGCTTTCGTATCGACATCATACGTCCGTTGCTCTTTATCGCTTTCTGAAGGATTCCTATCTCAGAGCTTGCGGCAGAAGTTCCTGAAGCCGGTATTTTCGCCGATAATTCAGCAACAAGTTCATTTATTGTAAGCTTTGAGAAGCTGTCGAGCACTTCATTGTACTTGCGGATAGTCTCTTCAAATAGTGCACCCTGGAACTTTGCAAGTGCCGGAGTAGACGATATCGTTGATGTCACCATTGCACGGCAGATGTCACTGTCGAAACTGCGAAGAAGTTCGCCGCTTCCTACCTTTCCGGCAAGGAAGTTGTCTGCAACTGCGGGAATACCAAGTTCGCCGAGTTTATTGCAAATCGTGACTATACCTGTCCATTCCTTCAACTGAGGGAGTGCTGAAATAATGCTGTCTGCCTGTGATGAAGCAGCCGCTGCCCAACCATTTTTTTCACCGAGAAGAGCGGGTCTGAGTGCGAATTCACTTTCAAGTCCGGATACTATCCTGTCGAGAGCTGAATAGTCTGCTGTTATCTTTTCTGACGTGATACGGGAATTCTGCTTGGACGCAGGGTCGGAATAATTAGACGCTACAGCGTTTGCGAGAGTTGTCCTCTCATTCGTATCAAGAGGTGCAGCAAGAAGCTTTCCCCTGAGATTTTCCGAAAGAGTGACAGCCTTATCTATCATGTCCCAGTCAGAGTTTTCACCCTGCCAGAGCGCCCCGAATACAGCTGCTGTATCGGGCTGAACACCTGTCAGCTCAGATGTAAGATTACCGAGTGCGCTGAGCTTTTCTATGTTTGCCTGCATATTCTGCTTTGTGACAGATGCAGGATTTTTCGCATGGGCAGCAAGTTCTTTTACGAGTTTGCTTGTCTCAAGTGCCTTTGACAGGAACCATTTTCCCTGTGCAGTTTTCCAGTTCACTAATGCGCCGCTGCTGTTATACGTAAGTACCGACGGCTCGAATTGAGTGAGCACTTCTGCTTTGAGTGCACGCTGCTGTCTGCCGGAAGCTATAAGCTTTTCGACTGCCCCCTTGCGGAGTTCCCATTCACTGCCGGAAAGTATCTGCGGAAGAATGTAACCCTCACCTGAGGCTTCTGTCATTATCTCTGCGACCGCTCTGCACTGCTCATACGAAAGTGCCTGTGAACCGGTCATAGCGCAGATATCGGACGTATGAACGTCAGCAGCTGCAAGTGCAGACTTGAACTCGGAAAGCTTTGCTTCAAGCTTTCCGCGCGTATCAGGAGTACACTCCGTGAGACGGCAGCAGGTCAGCGGAGTAGTCGTAACATCGCCGAATTCTTTTCCTGCCGCAGCAAGTCTTTCAAGCTCACTTCGCCAGTTCTGATAAGTTTCAGAAGTCATGGAGTCTATCTGTGACTGCGTGAAGCTGAATTTGCCGCCGAAATCCTTGAACTGCTCGTATCTTATCGCCGCATCATAGAGTGACAGACCATATCCGCGGACTTTATGTATCTCCTCCATAGTATCGTTGAGTTCGGCACGAAGCTGTGATATTTTCTCCGCCTGTGCAGAATACTCCTCAGGAGTTTTAACTCTGCCGACACTCAGAGTTTCCTCAAGCTGTTTGAGTACCGCTCTTTTCTGCGCCTTATTCGAGTGAAGCTCAAGGCAGAATGGTCCGAGACCGATTTTATTCAGTCGCTTTTCAACAACTTCAAGTGCCGCCATTTTCTCAGCTACGAAAAGTACTGTTTTGCCGTGGTGCAGTGCATTAGCTATCATATTCGTGATAGTCTGCGATTTACCGGTTCCGGGAGGTCCGTGGAGAACGAAACTGTTTCCGGAATTTGCTGCATACACCGCCGCAAGCTGTGACGAATCAGCCGCAACAGGTACAGCAAGGTCGGTCGGTGAGACCTTGTTGTCAAGGTCGAGCGGAGTCATCTCGATATCACCGCCGTCCCACTCGGTCTTGCCGGAAATAAGACTTGCTACTACCTTATTCTGTGCAAGCTCGTCAGCACGGTTGCGTATATCGTTCCACATGATAAAACGGTTGAACGAGAACTGCCCTATGAATGCATATTCTTCGATATCCCATCGTGTACGTGCCATTATGCCCTGTCTTACGGTACTGAATATGAGCGGAAGGTTCACTCCGTTTTCGTCCATCGGAACAGGGTCGAGACCGGTTATGTCGATGCCGAAAAACTGTCTGAGCATTTCAAGAACAGTGATATTGACCTGTGTTTCCTCGTCGCGGACTGTTATAGAATAGGACTTATCCTGAACACGTCGGTTGATGTCTATCGGAATAAGCACAAGCGGTGCATAACGCGGTTTCTCGCTTTTGTCAGTCTCAAACCACCGCAGGAAGCCGAGTGCGAGATAAATAGTGTTAGCACCGTTCTCCTCGATACTTACCTTTGCCTGACGGTGAAGCTTCTTCATTATCTTTTCAAGCTCGGATTCACTCAGGAATGTGCGAAGTCTGCGGCTCTTGAATTCAGACTCAGCAACTGCGTCGATGTGAGCCTTGTCATTTTCAACCTCGAAAATTTTATTGTCCGCCATTTGCAGTGACATATCATTCGGAACTGCACATACCCTGAACTCCTCGCCCTTTGATATCTCGTCCTCAAGTTCGCCGAGGTCAGTTATCATGACCTGAACGTTCATAGTCGAAGGACGGAAATTCAGCAGACTGTTTCTCAGGCTGAGGTCAAGCAGCTTACGCTCCCATAGCACCTGTTTCGTGACCTCGCGCTGTTCGCCGTTCAGCTCAATATCACCGATTATGTCCATTTCAGACGGTGCGGAAGTGATGTCACTGCGCTTACGCTCACCGTAATCAACTGCCTTGAATGTTCCGTTTTCGGAGACTCTCGAAGGCATGGGACGTATACCGCCTGCACGGGTACGTGTAATGTCTATTGCAAAGTAGAAATCGTCAAACGATTCAAGATGAGAAGCCGCATGACGCTCAGAATCGTCGAATTCAACCTTTTTTCCGGCAGTAAAGTCGGTACACTCAACAACGCTCATCGCGTCTACTCCCTTGGCTATACGCTTGGTTATAGCTGATACATCGTATTGCAGGCAGTCGGAGAAAGTCTCGTTATTCAGCCATGCACCGGCAAAAGCGTGCCCCTTTACAATGAAAAGGAGCGGATTGAGGTCAATAGCTTCAAGGCAGGCACAATACAGTACAGCGAGGTCAAGACAAGTTCCGTTTTTCGCCGTTAGGACCTCGTCATGCATACGTATCCGCTGTGCAGTCTCATAGCTGGAAGGCGGAGCAGTATACGCGATATTCTGCTCCTGTAGTGCCGCATACACCGCTCCCATCTGCATTTTTACGATGTTTGGGTTGCGTGTCTGGTATCCGGTAAAAGACGGCGAACCGCTCCATTTCTGCATATAAACTCCCGCAGAAGCGATGACCTCCTTGACTTTCGGGTGATTCGGAGTTATAAATGCAGCCGCCATTTCAGGCATGAAATTTACTCCCGTCCACTGGTCGTAAGCGAGAAGTTCGATAGTTTTTACCTCAGAAGCGATAACTTCGCCTTCCCTTACAGCTTCAAGAGTTACACTTCCGACCATTTTCTCGGTCAGGCTGAAAAGGTACTCAGAATTTATCACTATATCTATCTGCGGTACCTCTGCTGGTCTCGCAGGAGAAAGGTCTATCGGAGCGGACTCGAACGGCTTGGCAAATTCAGGCTCAAAGCTTATCCTCAGCTTGACTCCTGAAATGTCGCTGTCAGTATTATTAGTAAGAGTTATATTGCGGAAAACAGGGATATAATTCTGCTGCATCGCAAAATTTATCTGTTTCGTAACACTTCCGCCAAAAGTTATCGTATTCTCCATGTTCAGCTCCGTTCTGCCGTAAAAGGCTGGAATTTCATATACAAAATTAATTATACCATATTATATAACAAATTGCAACTGCACACAGTTATTTTTCGATTCATTTTTTTGTTGACAAATCGCTGACTTTATATTATAATATATTAGTATGCTTTTTTATTGCTCTGCGTATGTGCAGGCAATGCTGATTAATTTTTAAGGAGTTGTGTTATATGGGTAAGCAGATGTCAAGATCAAACTACGAAAAGCTGGTCCTTGAACTTGATGACCTTAAGATCAATAAACGTAAGGAAGTTGCTGAGCGACTCAAAGTTGCACGTTCATACGGAGACCTCTCCGAGAATGCTGAGTACGATGAGGCTAAAAACGAACAGGCTATTCTCGAAGCCAAGATCGCTGAACTTCAGCACACTATCGACAATGCTGATATTATCGAGGACTCAAACATTTCCGTTGACGAGATAGGTATGGGTTCTGTTATAAAAATCAAAAAGGTCGGCACTGACAAGGTCGAGACCTTCACTATCGTCGGCACTAACCACGTTGACGTTAAAAACCACATGATATCCGACGAGTCACCTATCGGCAAGGCTGCTATGAAGAAAAAAGTCGGCGACGTATTCATCGTTGAAGCTCCCGTTGGCGAGCTCCGTTTCGAGGTCATGGATATCTCAAAATAATCACCCGAAAGGACGTATCACAATGAGTGAAAATCAGACAAATCCCGCTGTTCCTGCCGAAGAGGAACAGGACATAAATATACTCAAGAAGGACAGGCTCGATAAACTCGCTGCTCTCCGTGAGGGCGGCTGCGACCCCTTCACTATCACTAAGTTCGACGTTACAGGCAAAGCTGCCGCTCTCAAGAGCGATTACGAGGCTAAGGAAGCTGAACTCAAGGCTGCTGCCGGTGACGACGAGGAAAAGTTCAACGCAAGCCTTGAGGCTCTTCACGAGAACACCGTCCGTATCGCAGGACGTATCATGAGCTGGAGAGATATGGGTAAGGCTAACTTCATCGACGTTCGCGACAGTTCCGACCGTATTCAGGTCTACATCCGCTCAAACGATGTTGGAGCAGACCTCTTCAAGGAGTTCAAGAAGAAGTGGGATATCGGCGATATCATCGGTGTTGAAGGTTTCGTTTTCAGAACAAGAAAGGGCGAGATCTCTATACACGCTAAAAGCATCGTACTCCTTTCAAAGTCACTCCTCCCCCTTCCTGAAAAGTGGCACGGTCTTAAAGACACAGATACAAGATACCGTCAGCGCTACCTCGACCTCATCATCAATCCCGAGGTCAAGGACACTTTCGTTAAGCGTTCAAAGATAATTGCTTCCATCAGACGCTACCTCGACAATCAGGGCTTCATGGAAGTTGAAACTCCTATGCTCGTTTCAAATGCCGGCGGCGCTGCTGCAAGACCTTTTGAGACACACTACAATGCTCTTGATGAGGAAGTTAAGCTCCGTATCAGTCTCGAACTCTACCTCAAGCGTCTTATCGTAGGCGGACTTGAAAGAGTTTACGAAATAGGCAGAGTTTTCCGCAATGAGGGTGTTGATACCCGCCATAACCCTGAGTTCACTCTCATGGAACTCTATCAGGCTTATACCGATTATTATGGTATGATGGACCTTACTGAGAATATGTTCCGCCATGTTGCTCAGGAAGTTTGCGGTACTACCTGCGTTCCCTACGGCGAGTACATGATCGACCTCGGCAAACCTTTCGAGAGACTCACTATGATCGACGCTGTAAAGAAGTATTCAGGCGTTGACTTCAAGGAGATAAAGACTCTTGAAGAGGCAAAAGCTGTCGCTAAGGAGCATAACGTTGAATTCGAGGACCGCCACAAGCGCGGTGACATTCTCAACCTCTTCTTCGAGGCTTATGTTGAAGAGCACCTTATCCAGCCTACTTTCATCATGGATCACCCGATCGAGATCTCTCCCCTTACTAAGAAAAAGCCCGATGATCCGGACTACGTTGAGCGTTTCGAGCTCTTTATCACAGGACGTGAGATGTGTAACGCTTACTCAGAGCTGAATGACCCTATTGACCAGCGTGAGCGTTTCAAGGCTCAGGAAGAAGCTCTCAGTCAGGGTGACGAGGAAGCTAACCGCACAGACGAGGACTTCCTCCGTGCACTTGAAATCGGTATGCCTCCTACAGGCGGAATCGGATACGGTATCGACCGTCTCGTAATGCTTCTCACAAACAGTGCTTCTATCAGAGACGTTCTCCTCTTCCCGACAATGAAGTCGCTCCCTGCTAACAGCGGACGTGCTGCCAAGGAAGAAGAAACAGAAGAATAATTCTGCCTGATTAGAATTTAGTGTGCTTCCCTTAGCGGAAATCGTGAGATACCGCCGAAGAGGGCTACACTTTCAGGGCGCTCTTAGGCTGCTTCCTTAGCGGAAAATCGGAATGCCGAACCATTATAATACGGCATTATGAAATACCGCTAAGGAGTGTTACCTTGAGCGCCATCTTTATTTTAAGGCAACGTTTTAACAGGAGTAGGAAATATGAACAAAAACGAACAGCAGGACGATAAACTCCACATTTCAAAAAGTGTCTTTCAGACCTCACGTGAAATGCAGGAAAAAGCTGAAGAACAGGCAAGAAAACGCAATGAAGGAATTCAGCGCAAATACGCCGAAAAACAGAAAAAAGCCCGTGAAGCCCGTGATAAGCGTCTTGAAGAAGAAAGACTTGAACTTCTCCGCCTGAAAACAGGTGTTATCACGGAAAGCGAAACTATCCATGAGGAAGTCCCCGAGGAGATTCATCAGACTTTCTGGCAGAAAGTCGGCAGTTTCTTCTATCTAAATAAATGGTGGCTCGGCATGGGTGCAGTTTTTACGGCTATTGCAGTTTTTTTGGTCGTAAGCCTTGCAACTAAGCCACGCCCCGATATGGTGGTGCTTCTGATCGGCAATAATCAGGCACTCGGTGAAGAGTCGCACATCGACAAATACTTTGAAAGCTTTACTCCCGATAACAACCATAACGGGAAAAAACTCGTATCTGTCTACTATATCCCATACACCGGAAATGAGCGTGCTGACTTTGCAAACAGTGTTCCTACAAAGCTTTCAGCCGAACTTCAGTCTGCCGAATCGGTAATAGTGATCGGCAACGAACTAATCGGCGAAGTCGTTACTCCTGAAGATACTTTTACTGATATTTCATCGCGTTACCATAACAATGAACACGTAAAAAAATACAAGTTCATGCTTTCCGATACCGACTTTGCTGAAAAAATCGGAGTCTCCCCCGAAAGCGTGACAAGTGACTGGTTTATGGCTATCCGTAAACCGCAGGCACTCATCTACTCCGATGAGGAAGATATGAAGAAAACTTTTGATAAGGATATCGAAGTTTTTGACGCTGTCGTAAATGACCTTTCCAAATAGTTAAAAGTCTCATGTTTCAACATGGGACTTTTTTGTTATATCTAAAATCTAATAGCAATTGTTCAAAAATTGCTGATTTAACTTCACCGTGTTTTCACAATCATATATACTAATTTATCAATTTTTATAGTAATTTATTGTACTGATTTAGACCTAATGTGCAATATTAATACAATTTGTCCACCAAATTTACGCTTTGTGGGTTGTTGTATACATAATAAATTAATACAATATTTATATACTATTTAAATTTGAGAATATATCCAAGGGAGGTCTTAATCATGAATGCGAAGCATTTTCTAAGATCGGGGATAAGTCTCATACTCAGTGCTGCTTTAACATCAGCTCCTACACTCGGTAACGGTCTGCTGAACTACGTAACCGCTGCCGATACAACAACTGAGATATACGTATCCCCTGACGGTAACGACGACGCAAGCGGTACTTTTGCATCTCCGCTCAGAACTCTCTCAGCTGCCCGTGACGCTGTTAGAGAACTCAACAAAAATATGTCCGGCGATATCACCGTTTATCTCCGCGGCGGCGATTACCGTATCACTGAACCGGTCGTGTTCGATACACGCGATTCCGGTACTAATGGTCACACTATAACCTATAAGGCTTACGGCGATGAGGTTCCGGTAATCAACGGTTCCGAAAAGGTCACTGGCTGGACAAAATACAACGATAAGCTGTATTCCGCTCCGCTCGACCGCAATTATAAGCTCCGTAACCTCTACGTCAACGACAAACGTGCCAATATGGGCAGTGTAAGAGTACAGTCCAAGGGCGGCTACGGAAAGTATAACATCAAACAGGGTCAGGCTGACTGGGCATGGGTTTCCGGTACCAAGGACGACGGTTCTTCCTACAACCCTAATGATATCCCGCGCATACCTTCAAATTTCGACGACCTTGAAGTTATCAACGGTACAACATGGAACGAAAATATCGTCTGCACCCGCGATGTAAAGGTTGAAAACGGCTCACTCGTTCTGCTCTATCAGCAGCCTTACGGCGCTATCGCTCAGACTCCCGGCTGGGGAGCCGGTTTCTCAACAGGCGGTACTCACACTATCTACAATTCGTTCTCCTTCGTGAACGACCCCGGCGAATTCTATTTTGACAAGACTGATAAGGTGCTCTACTATTATCCGCGTCAGGGTGAGGATATGTCATCTGCTGATGTTGAAGCTCCTATCGCTGAACAGCTTATTATAATCCAGGGCAAGTCCACTTCCGACCGTGTTGAGAATCTCTCATTCAGCGGCATCACATTTGCCAATACCGACTATCAGCTCACAAATGTTGCCGGCTCTCACGGTAAGACTACCTGTCAGGCTGCGCAGACATACACTGCTTTCGCAGATTCAAACTGGCATAACAGCAAGTACGAAATGGTAGATACTCTCCCCGGTGCTGTAAATGTCAGAAACTCCGACAATATCACATTTACCGGAAACGTTGTTAAGCATACCGGTGCTGACGGCATCTCAATGACTAACGATGTTATTCATTCCAACATTTCCGGAAACTTTATCACTGATATCACTTCAAGCGGTATTACTATCGGTCACCCACAGCATATCTACATAGGCGATGCTGCATGGAATAACCACGAACGCTTCTCCAAGGAAGTTGAGGGTCTCTGCACAGATATCACTGTAACTCAGAATATGCTCTACGATATAAGCGTTGTACACGGTTTCGGCGGCTGCGCTGCTATCACTGCTTACTACACCGACAGCGTGAAAATTCTCAACAACACTGTTGAAAAGACAGCTTACAACGGTATCCATATGGGCTGGGGCTGGTGCAACTTCAAGGACAGCAAGACATCACGCAACAACTCAATTTGCTACAACCGTGTTATCAACTGCCTCAACCGTCTCCACGACAGCGGCGGTATCTACACTATCGGCCAGATGCCCGGTACTATTATCAACGAAAACTACGTTCAGGGTATCCCGGCAGCCGCTCAGTGGCAGCCTACCTACGGTCTCCACAACGATGAGGGCACTGCTTACATCGAGGAAAACGACAACGTCCTTGAAATAAGCCCTAAAGTAACATATACCATAAACTGCGAGGATTACGGTCAGAAGCACGACCTCACCATCAAGCGTACATACGCTACTGTAAATAAAATGGGTAAGAATCCTCCCTCATCAGATATCGACACTCCTATAGTCGTATCCGATAACGTATGGCCTTTCAAACAGTACACATACTGCCTCAATTCAGGTGTTTCTGACGATTACCGTTCACTCGTTCCGCGCTATGTCACATCAGCTGCAAACTTCGTATTCCCTGCAAGCTGTGCTACAACCTGCGGCAGCAAGCTCCCCATAAGAAAGGGCGACGGTACTGTATGGATAGCTCCCGACGGAACTTCTTCATTCAAGACAGGCAAGACTATGACAAGAGCTTCCGCAAATGCTACTTCTATCAAAACTCCTGCTGAAGAAGGCGAATACCGTATCTACGTCGTTGACAAGGACGGCAATGTTTCAAAGTCAAATCATATCCTCCGCCTCAGCGGCTCAACTTCCGGCGGCGATGTTATCGAAGCTGAAAGCTGCGATTACAAAAATGGTGTAGACTTTGAAAGCTGCAGCGAAGGCGGTCAGGACGTCGCTTATATTGAAAACGGCGACTCCATCGGCTTCAAGGGTATCAACTTCAAAAACGGCGAAGCTGATTCTATCGACCTCCGCGTTGCTTCAAACGGCGGCAGCGGTACTATCGAAGTCAGACTCGGCAGCGCTTCCGGCACTAAGATAGGCGAAGCAACCGTTTCCGGTACCGGCGGCTGGCAGAAATGGCAGACCCTTAACTGCAAGATAAGCAAGGTTACAGGAGTTAACGACGTTTACCTCGTATTCAAGGGCGGCAGCGGTTACCTCTATAATGTAAACTGGTGGAGACTCAATCTCCCGCAGTCTGATTCTGATGCTGTCAAGGGTGACCTCAACGACGACGGTGTTGTTGATACATTCGACCTTGTATTCATGCGTCAGGCTGTCATCGACGGTGATGCTGAAAACTTCGATGCTGCCGACATCAACAGCGACGGTTCCATAGACGAAGAGGACCTTCAGCTACACGCAGATTTCCTGCTCGGTAAAATAACATCATTCTAAGCTAAATATTCCAAAGGAGGACAAAAATTATGAAACGTGGTCTCTCACTTGCGCTGTCCGGAATTCTCGCAGTTCTTCCGGTATCAAGCGCTGTCATACCTTCAATCGCAGACGCTGCCGTTACCTTCACCCACAAGGAGTGGACCGGTAAGGACGGCACAGAAAAAGTTTTTGCTGTAAACCGTGCCCCCGCATCATGCAACGCGGTACCCTATCAGGACGTTGAATCGGCTACTAATTCAGTCTGGGACTACAACGCCCGCGAAAATTCAGAGTATTTACAGATGCTCACCGGTAAAAACGAAGACTGGGAACTCACTGTTGTACAGAATGAAGGCAAAGCTGCTCCCTTCCGCTGGGGCGGATTTATGAACGCAAATTATCAGGGTCAGCCTAATGACGGCTGGAAAACGGTTCAGCTCCCGAGAAGCTGGACTACTCAGGGATTCGATTTCTCTATCTACAGAAATGTTCCCGAACCGTGGCAGGACAAGTACGACAGCTATGTCCCTGCTCCGAATGCTCCGACTAACTACAACCCTGTCGGTCTATACCGCAAAAAGTTCTACCTTGACAAGTCAATGCAGGACGGCAGCAGACGCATATATATCCAGTTTGACGGTGTTGAATCTGCTTACTATCTATACGTAAACGGCAAAGAAGTCGGCTACAGCGAGGACTCTTTCAGTCCCCACAGATTCGACGTGACTGATTACCTCAAAGACGGCGAGAATATCCTCGCTGTTGAGGTACACAAGTTCAGCGACAGTACATGGTTCGAGGATCAGGACATGATCTACGACGGCGGTATCTTCCGTGACGTTTTCCTCGTAAGTACACCTTCTGTCCAGATCAGCGACTACACTGTACGCACCGATCTCGACAATTCTTTCACTGACGCTCAGCTACAGATAAGTGCAGATATTTCCAATATGACCGGCAACGGCAGAAATGGCTGGTCGCTTCAGGCTGACGCTTACGATGAAGACGGAAACAATATTCTCAGCGGTGTTTCTACCGGTATATCAAATCTTCAGGGCAACAGCAAGCAGACTATTTCTCTCAAAGCAGATGTAAAGTCTCCGAAGCTTTGGTCAGCCGAAACTCCTAATATCTATGCACTCGTTCTTGCTCTCAAAGACGACAAGGGCAACGCACAGGAGATAGTTTCAACTCAGCTCGGTTTCCGCGAAATCAACTTCACCCGTGCTGAAGTTGACGGCTCATACCGTGTTACCACAAAGAGCTGGCAGCCTATTACTATCAACGGCAAACGTCTCCTTCTCAAAGGTGTTAACCGCCACGATACCGACCCATTCTACGGCAAGGCTGTTCCGCAGGAGACTATTGAGGAAGATATCCGTCTCATGCAGAAGAATAATGTTAACGCTATCAGAACCTCCCACTACAGCAACGATTCTTACCTCTACTGGCTTTGCAACAAGTATGGTATGTACGTAATGGGTGAGACAAATATGGAGTGCCATGCTCTTCAGAATAATAACAACGACAGCACCCGTGCACGTTTCTACAATGTCGGTCTCGACAGAACAGAAACCGCTTACAAGCGTCTCAAAAATAACCCGTCAATTATCGCATGGTCTATCGGAAACGAAATGGGATATACCGGTGACCCAAACGCATCAGGCGGTCTGTTCCGCGATATGATATGGTACTTCAAGAAGAACGACCCTACCCGTCCTGTACACAGTGAAGGTCAGGGAAGTGCTATGGGTACTGATATGAACAGTCAGATGTATCCGGGTTCTGACGGTATCCGCAACAATGCCGGTAAAGGCAGAATGCCTTACGTAATGTGTGAATACGACCACGCTATGGGTAACTCCGTCGGTGCTCTCAAGGAGTACTGGGACGCTATCAGAAGCTCAGACAATATGCTCGGCGGCTTCATCTGGGACTGGGTAGACCAGTCAAGAGCTGTTCCGCTCAGCAAGGTCGGCGGCGGTTGGGACTACTATTCACAGCCTTATGCACGTACCAACCTCTACAGCGAAGAAGCAAAGGGCAAGTTCTACGGCTACGGCGGCGACTGGGGCGACTGGCCGAACGATAACAGCTTCTGCGAAAACGGTCTTATCAGTCCTGACAGAACCGAACAGCCAGAAGTTGCTGAGGTCAAGTTCCAGTATCAGAACTTCTGGTTCTCCGCTGACGCTTCTCAGCTCGCAAATCACGAAGTATCAGTATACAATGAGAACAACTTCCGCGACCTGAGCGATTACACCCTTAAATGGGAACTCATCAAGAACGGTATCGCTGTTGACAGCGGTGTAATAGAGGACGCTTCCGCTCCCCCGCTCACTAAGAGCACGATCGCTGTACCCTTCAAGCTTCCGGCTAAGTGTCTCGCCGGAGACGAGTTCTTCCTCAATCTCTCCGTTCAGACTAAGGAAGCTACAGATCTGCTCCCCGAGGGCACTGAGCTTTCATACGCACAGCTCCCACTCCAGACAACAGGCGGTTCAGTTAAGAACGAGTTCGGCGACGGCGATGTAACTATCGCGGACGCTACAACCATCTACGTTGCTACCTATGGCACAAACTTCAATGTTGCCATCAACAAGTCAACAGGTCTTCTTACAAAGTATACTTACAACGGCGAAGAGCTTATCTCAGAGGGTCCTGCTCCTAACTTCTGGCGCGGCAACGTTGAAAATGATACCGGCTGGGGCGCAAACGGAAGCTTCGATAAAGCATGGCAGAAAGCTATGGACGGTGCTAAGGCTGAAAAAATCGACATTTCCGACGGTCCTAACGGCAGTAAGATAATCGTGTCACACATCAGTCTCCCGAGCGTAAAGTCAACAATAGATATCAAGTACACTATCTACTCTGACGGAAAAATAAAGGTCGATATGGACTTCGACCCGACTAAGTCAGGTCTTGGTAACCTCATCAGAGTCGGCTCAATGCTCAAACTTCCTGAGGGTTCAGAACAGGTAACATGGTACGGCGACGGTCCTGTCGAGACATTCAACGACAGAAAAACAAACGGCAGAATGGGTGTCTGGAGCGATACTGTATCGCATATGTTCTACCCATACATGAAGGCTGACGACACCGGTACTATGCAGGACGTTAAGTGGGTATCCGTTAAGAACGAAAAGTTCAGTAATTCACTCCTTATCGCTTCTGAGGGCGGCTTTGAAATGAGTGCGCTCCACTTCACTCCTCAGGACCTGCAAGGTGCTGACCACCCCTTTAAGCTCAGACCCAGAAATGAAACATATCTCAGTGTAAACTACGGCTCAATGGGTACAGGTTCTGCAACCTGCGGTCAGGCTACACTCCAGAAATACCGTATGCCTTCCAACAGAAAGTACAGCTGGAGCTACACTATTATGCCAGTTCCTTCCGATATCACTGAGCAGGAACTCGCTAATACAACCGCTAAATTCCGCTCTGACGGTACTTCAATTCAGGATAAGAGCCAGAATAACATCGTTGTTCCTGTAACATCAAGCGCTTCTCTCAAGTCCACTTCCAACGGCAACTGCGTTTCAGGCGATGTTTCCATACCTGCCAATTCAGCTATAGACAAGTCACTCAGCGGAAATAACTCTTTCACCGTTGAAGCTAACATCGTTCCTACAGGCAATCCGCAGTTCAACATGATAGCAAGTAAGGGCGACCACGCATTCGGTCTCAGAACAGAAAATAATACGCTCTACTTCTTTATTCATGCTGGCGGTGCATGGCGTTCAGTTTCATGCGAAAGAACTACCGACGCGGCTTCCGGCTGGATAGGTAAAATGCATCAGATAGCAGGTATATACGACGCTGAAAACAACATGATACGTATCTACTGCGACGGTAAGATGATGGCTGAAAAGGCTACAGGTACTACAGGCGGTGTCACAACTTCAGGATATAACCTCACTCTCGGAAAGTGTCCTGAAACTAACCGCGGTTCTGCTGCTGAATTCTACGAGTTCAGAGTTTACAGCAAAGCTCTCACAGCCGCTGAACTTGCTTCACAGAATACAGCTTCTCCCGCTTACGGTCCCGACAGCAAGGACGTACAGCTCTGGCTCGATTTCGACAATATCGCTGAAAATACTATTGAAGACGATAATCCCGAGGCTAAGCTCATCGGCGATGCTAATGACGATAACGATGTCACTGTAGCAGACGCTGTAGCTATCCTCCAGTACATCGGAAACAAGGATAAATACAAGCTCACAGATGACGGAAAGGTCAATGCTGACTGCTACAACCCCGGCGACGGTATAACTGCTAAGGACGCTCTCGCAATTCAGAAGCTCGACGCAGGTATACTCGAAAAACTCCCCGAAATCGACGAATAACATCTACGGTTATAGCCCATGTGTCCATGGGCTATAACTTTTTTCTATAATTATGTTATACGATGCAAACAATATCTTGTATATTTTTCCTTTTTGTGGTATAATATATAGGTTAAACGGTAAGAACTCATTTTTTGCATATCATGTGCAGATTTTTAACGAAAAATGTTGCTTTTGCAACATATTTTTTCTGACAGATATGTTACAATATTGTCAAACAATGAAAGGAGCTGCCATTATGCTTGAACTCAGGAACATTTCTTTCACCGCTGAAGACGAAGGCGGTAAAACTGAGATCATCCGCAATGTCTCACTCACTATCCCCGATAACAAATTCGTTGTTATCACCGGTCCAAACGGCGGCGGAAAGTCAACGCTTGCCAAGCTCATTGCCGGTATACAGCCTCTCTCAGGCGGTAATATCATCTTCGACGGCACTGACATAACTGAAAAATCTATCACCGATCGCGCTCGCATGGGTATAGGTTTCGCTTTCCAGCAGCCTGTACGCTTCAAAGGTCTGACGGTACTTGACCTGCTTCGTATCGCTTCCGGTACTACACTTTCCGTTTCAGCAGCCTGCGAGTACCTCTCGGAAGTTGGACTTTGTGCAAAGGAGTACATCGACCGTGAAGTTAATGCGTCACTCTCAGGCGGCGAGTTAAAGCGTATCGAGATCGCTACTATCCTCGCACGTGACGTTAAACTCGCTGTATTCGATGAGCCTGAGGCTGGTATCGACCTCTGGAGCTTCAATAACCTTATCCGTATTTTCGAGAAAATGCGCAACACAAGCAAGAACAGAACTATCCTCGTCATCTCGCATCAGGAACGTATCCTCAATATTGCTGACGAGATAATCGTTCTCGCTGACGGTAATATCATAAAGCATGGCAGTAAGGACGAAATACTCCCCGATATCATCGGTACTAAGTACGCTTCCGCTGTATGCGCTAAAATGGAATAAGGAGGCTGGATTATTATGAATATGGACGCAGTACAGAAACAGCTTCTCCAGGAGGTCGCTGACCTTCACGATATCCCAGAGGGAGCTTATAACCTCCGCGCAAACGGAAAGTCTATCGGCAGAAATACCACTGCTAATATCGACATTCAGACTAAGCCCGAGGGCAACGGTATTGATATACGAATCAAGGAAGGTACCAAGAATGAAAGTGTACACATTCCTGTTATCGTGAGCGAAAGCGGTATAAAGGAAACAGTTTATAACGACTTCTTCATCGGTGACAACTGTGACGTTCTTATCGTTGCAGGCTGCGGTATCGACAACTGCGGTAATCAGGACTCGCAGCACAACGGTATCCACCGTTTCTACGTCGGCAAAAACGCGAAAATACGCTACGTTGAAAAGCACTATGGTTCAGGCGACGGAAGCGGTAAGCGTATTCTCGACCCCGTTACAGAGGTATACATGGACGAGGGCAGTACCATGGAAATGGAAATGGCTCAGATAAAGGGTGTCGATTCCACCGAGAGGACAACCATTGCTGAACTCAAAAAGGACGCAAAACTCGTCGTTCGTGAACGACTCATGACTCATGGTGAACAGCACGCACTCAGTGTTTACAAGGTAAGCCTTAACGAAGAAGGTTCAAGTGCAGACGTAGTCTCACGTTCTGTTGCAAGAGGTACGTCGTATCAGAAATTCGATGCCTGCATTATCGGAAACGCTGCCTGCTCGGGTCATACAGAATGCGACTCTATTATTATGGATAACGGTCGTATTCTTGCAGTTCCCTCTCTTGAAGCAAACAGCATTGATGCCGCACTCGTTCATGAGGCGGCAATAGGTAAAATTGCCGGCGACCAGCTCATAAAACTCATGACACTCGGTCTCACTGAGGCGGAAGCTGAAGAACAGATAATCAACGGATTCTTGAAATGATCCCAAGCGATAAAGCTGTATTCCTTAACGGAATACAGCTTTTTGTTATATTTGCACAAAGTTCAAGTGATTATTTTGTATACACAAGATTTACTTTATGAACCTTTTATTCATAATTTAGGTTGTGTAAATTTTTTGTAAAGTATATAATATAATTACAATTTATGGCTCGGCCACAAAGGAGGATAATCAGATGAAGTTTAATTCGGTAAAACGCTTCACTGCCGGCGGAATGTCCGCTATGATGCTCACACTTTCTATTCCTTTTACTACTCTGCCTGCAAATGCTGCTGATGACAGTATCCGCGACTTCTCAATCGCTGACGTTTCTATGACAGACCCGTACAGTGTCAACGCTTTCAACAAGGAAATTGAGTACCTGCTCTCTTTCGACACTAACAAGCTTCTCGCCGGATTCAGACAGAATGCCGGTCTCAACACCTACGGCGCTACACGCTACGGCGGCTGGGAGAATACCAATATCGCCGGTCACTCGGTCGGTCACTACCTCACCGCTCTTGCTCAGGCTTATCAGAATCCGAACATCACAGATGCTCAGAAAAAGTCCCTCGAAACTAAGATGAAGACCCTTATCGACGGTCTCCGCGATTGTCAGAAAAACTCAAAGGGTAAACCCGGTCTTATATGGGCTGCCTCTCACCCGAATGGAACAAGTGTAGAAGTTCAGTTCGATAACGTTGAAGCCGGAAAGTCCAATATCATCAGCGAGGCTTGGGTACCGTGGTACACAATGCATAAGCTCATCGCCGGTATCGTTGACGTATATAATGCTACAGGTTACGATAACGCAAAATACCTCGGTTCCGACCTCGGTGACTGGGTATATAACCGCTGTAAGACTTGGGACCAGCGTAAGCATAACACGGTCCTCTCAATCGAATACGGCGGCATGAACGACTGTATGTACGAACTCTACCGTATCACAGGCAAGGACAATCACGCAGTTGCCGCTCACTATTTCGATGAGACTAACCTCCATGAGGCTGTACTCAAAGGCGGCGCAAACGTCCTCAACGGTAAACACGCTAATACTACTATCCCTAAGTTTATCGGTGCACTGAAACGTTACACAGTTCTCAATGGTAAAACCGTAAACGGTGAAAAGGTCGATGCTACCCGCTATCTCCAGTATGCTGAGGCTTTCTGGGACATGGTCACTACTCATCACACCTACATCACCGGCGGTAACAGTGAGTGGGAACACTTCGGTATGGACGATGTCCTCGATAAGGAGCGTACAAATTGCAACTGCGAGACCTGTAACTCCTACAATATGCTCAAACTCAGCCGCGAACTATTCAAAATTACCGGCGACAGCAAGTACATGGACTTCTATGAGCAGACATATTACAACTCTATCCTCTCCTCGCAGAACCCCGAAACAGGTATGACTACCTACTTCCAGCCTATGGCTACAGGCTATTTCAAGGTTTACAGTACACCGTATGATAAATTCTGGTGCTGTACCGGAAGCGGCATGGAAAGTTTCACAAAGCTCGGCGACACTATCTATATGCACAGCGACAATACCGTTTACGTCAATATGTATCAGAGTTCTATCCTCAACTGGAAGGATAAGAATATGAAAATCACTCAGGATAGCTCTATCCCTAACGGTGATACAACCACATTTACTATCGACGGCAGCGGCGCTGTTGAATTCCGTTTCCGTATTCCGGACTGGAAAGCTGATAATATGACCATCAAGGTCAATAATTCAAAGTACAACTACAAAACTGTCGACGGATATGCTCAGGTTACAGGCGATTTCCAGTCAGGAGACAAAATCGAGCTGACTATCCCCGAAGCTGTCAAGGCTTATAACCTCCCCGACAAGAACACAGTTTACGGCTTCAAGTACGGTCCTGTTGTACTCAGTGCCGAACTCGGAAAACAGAACATGGTAACAGGTTCGACAGGAATGTGGGTAACTACTCCTAAAGACAAGATAACTCCCTCTGAAAATATCAAGATATCCGGTGATAAGGAATCTGTAAGCACATTTATGATGCATATAAACGACCACCTTGTAAAGTCGTCTGATTCCATGAGATTCACCCTCAAAGATACCGACCACAACCTTACATTTACTCCCCATTATCTCCAGTATCAGCAGCGCTACGGTATCTACTGGAACTTCCAGAGCAACAATACAGCTGTAGAAATTCCTCCTCGTTCAACATCTTCTGTAACTGATACTGTACAGCCCGGCTACGGTCAGTACGAAAACGACAACCTCCACATGATGGACGAATTCAATACTCAGGGTGTTACAGACGACAGTACTTACCGCTACGCTAAGAGCGGCGGCTACTTCAAGTACCGCATGGCTGTTGACCCCGATGCCCCCTACACAGTACTCACTGTTCAGTTCCGCAAGGCTGATAACGGCAAGTCCATAAGAGTTGCAGTCGGCGATTCTATCCTCTATGCAGGTACTCTCGACTACTCCGGCAACAAGGACGTTTACGACATGAAGCTCATCGTTCCTCAGGAAGTTATGAATGACTGCGTTCAGCACATCACTGCTGACGATGTTGAGTACGATGTTCTCGACGTAACTTTCTCTTCAAACGATGAAGAGGAGTCCGCAAAGGTTTGCGACTTCATTTACATGACAGCTGTAAAGCCCACTTACGAATACGACAGCAGTATCGCTTACTTCGTTGACTGCGGCGACCACAATACAGCTACTCTCTCAGGCAAAGACAAGCTCGGATACTACAACTGCTTAACTGAACAGCTTTACGGTCCTGACGAAGTTACAGGCGCTGAATGGGGTCTCATCGACGACCCGACTGACCAGTACAACGGCAAGTCAAAGAGTTCAGGTATCTACACTGCAAATACATGGTGCGATGAGTTCAATACTGCTGACGGACGTGACAAAAAGTCATCTTTCCGCTACACTAAAAACCAGTATGAGAACAACATCGACCGCCACCTCGTTTACGGCTTCACTCTTCCAAAGGGTAAGTACGAAGTTGAAATGGCATTCAGTGACCCGTGGAAATGCTCGACAAGTCCTTCAGTAAGCGTTGGCTCCGATTCAGCTTCACAGAAGGCTATAATGCAGAATTGTCCGACAAACGGAACTGCTGTAAAGGGCGAGTTTGAAGTTTCAAACACTGGAAATGGTAATGTTCAGCTCAAAATAACATCTGCTGACAAGGCTATAAACGTTAACTATATCATAATCCGTACTCTTGAAAGAGAGCCTCTTCCGAAGTATGAACCTATAGTTGTTACTACAACAACCACCACTACTACAACTACTACAACTACAACAACTACCACAACAACTACTGAAGCAGACTCAATTCTAAAGGGTGACGCTAACCTCGACGGAAATGTTACAGTCGCTGACGCTGTAGCAATTCTCCAGTCCATCGGTAACCGCGACAAGTACAAGCTCGAAGAAAAGGGCAAGGTCAACGCAGATGTTGACGGTGTTCCGGGTATTACCGCTAACGATGCGCTCGAAATTCAGAAATACGACGCAGGTCTTATCGACAAATTCCTCTCATAATAAATCCCTGATAAACGAAAAACCGCCATTGTAATCCAATGGCGGTTTTTCGCATTATTCTTCAGGTTCTTTTATTTCTCCGACTATCGGTACAGGGTCTATTCCCTGACGTGTGTAGTAGTCAGAAAGTGCCGAACGAACTGCCTGCTCCGCGAGTACAGAACAGTGTATCTTTACAGCCGGAAGTCCGTCAAGAGCCTCAACGACTGCCTGATTTGTAAGCTTCAGCGCATCGTCGATAGACTTTCCTTTTATCAGCTCAGTCGCCATCGACGATGTCGCAACTGCCGCACCGCATCCGAAAGTCTTGAACTTGACATCGGTTATCGTGTTGTCGTCAATTTTCAGGTACATCTTCATGATATCGCCGCACTTAGCGTTACCTATCTCGCCTACTCCATCAGCATCTTCGATTTCTCCGACATTGCGCGGATTTGAAAAATGGTCGAGAACTTTTTCACTGTATAACATATTCCTTATCTCCTTTATTCGTACTTTTCGCCCTTCATCATCTTTTCCCACACGGGTGACATCTCACGAAGTCTTGTTACTACTTTGGGTACAACTTCAAGTATATAGTCAACGTCCTCATCGGTGACGTCTTCCTCAATTGAAAGGCGCATAGAACCGTGTGCG
This sequence comes from uncultured Ruminococcus sp., assembly GCA_900315975.1. The sequence goes on along the minus strand of ONBA01000023.1, from coordinate 9,271 downwards.
ACCTCATGTTTGAGACCTATCGAAAGCAAAACGTGTGACGGGTCGAGTGAACCCGATGTGCAGGCTGAACCCGATGATGCGCAGATTCCGTTCATGTCAAGCATGAGAAGAAGAGATTCGCCTTCAATTCCTTCGATAGAAATATTGATATTACCCGGCAGACGCTTGTCCCTGTCACCGTTAAGACGTGTGTACGGCAGTTTGAGTATACCGTCAATGAGTTTATTTCGGCGCGGAAGTATTACAGCATTTTTCGCCGATATATCACGTGTTGCCGCTTCAATTGCAACTCCGAGTCCGACTATCGCAGGCACATTCTCAGTACCTGCACGCTTACCGCGTTCCTGTCCGCCGCCATGAATAAGATTAGGCAAAGCAATTCCCTTGCGTACGTAAAGTGCACCTATTCCCTTCTGAGCGTGTATCTTATGACCCGAAAGCGAAAGCATATCTATCCCCTGCTTATGAACGTCAATATCAACGTGTCCGACTGCCTGAACCGCATCAGTGTGGAACAAAACTCCCTTTTCATGGCAGATTGCCGCTATCTCTTCTATCGGCTGAATAGTGCCTATCTCGTTGTTAGCGTACATTATAGTAACAAGGGCGGTATCTTCGCGGATAGAATTCTTAATGTCGGCAGGGTCGATAAGTCCATTTTCATCAACAGGAACATAAGTTACCTCAAATCCGTGTTTTTCAAGATATTGCGCAGTATGCAGAACCGCATGATGCTCAAATACAGAAGTTATGATATGCTTCTTTCCTTTCTTCGCCATGAGTTCGGCAGTACCCTTTATCGCCCAGTTATCAGCTTCGCTTCCACAGCTTGTGAAAAAAATCTCCCGTGGCTCTGCACCCAGTGCATTTGCAACTTTTTCGCGTGCGTCCTCAACTGCTCTCTGTGCATCACGTCCGAGCTTATAAATACTTGAAGCGTTGCCATACCTCTCGCGGAAATACGGAAGCATTGCTGTGAGGACTTCCTCTGATACAGCCGTAGTTGCCGCATTATCGGCATATATGAATCGTTTATCCATCAGTACATTCTCCTTATCTATATTTAACCTATCGACTAAGTATAGTATAGCACACTCTTTACTGCATTGCAAGTATTGTTAACCTAGCGAAACAATATGATATCATTATGCAATAACAATACCCCGAAGTAAACTTCGGGGCATCGTCTTAACTGTGTTCAGTTTTACTGTAGTATTCCTCGATTTTAGGACGTGCACTGACATAGAATCTTTCAAGGCTCTTGTCAAAATGCTTTCCCATTCCTTCAAGAATTATCGAGTCTGCTTGTTCAAATGACATACTGTCCTTGTACACTCGTTTGCTCACAAGTGCGTCGTACACGTCAGCTATAGCCATGATTCGTGCTTCTATCGGTATCTCATCACCTTTGAGTCCCTCCGGATATCCGGAGCCGTCCCATCTCTCATGATGGTAATGTGCGACGTTTTCCGCGATAATATGGAACTTGTGGTCATCTGTCCCACTCAGTATCTCGTGAACTATACGTGCACCCTCGGCGGCATGAGCCTTCATTTTTTCAAATTCGTCCGGAGTGAAGCGTCCCGGCTTTCGCAGTATCGCATCATCGACTGCTATCTTTCCGAGGTCATGCATAGGTGCCGCCTTCACAAGATTACGGCAGAATTCATCAGAAAGTGAACATTCGCTGTCCTTCTGCATTTCGCAGGTAAGAAGTCTTACTACCTCACTTGTACGGCGGATATGTCCGCCAGTCGAATTATCGCGGCTTTCAACCATCATCGCCATGCTGAGTATCAGCTTGTCATGCATCTCAACTATGTGGGCAGTCTTTTTTTCAACTTCAAGCCGCAGGTCGGTATTATACCTTTCAAGAAGAGATAACAAAAGCTGATTTTTCGTGTCGTCAGTCATCACAAGCTGATAACCGCGTTTCTTGCGTCCGTCGAAAAGATAATTCACATTTATGCTATATACCTTTCCGTCAGCCTTGTAGTTGACCTTGTTATTCTTCTCATCTTTTCTGAAGTCTTCTATCCACTTTATCGCAGTTGTGAATTGACAAGCAGAATACAAAATATGAAAAAAGGCGTAAAAAGCCTTGAAAAGCATTTAAAAAGCTGAGAAACAGCGAAAAATAGGCGGTTTTCAAGTGAGAAAGAATGCTAAAAATGATTATGAACAAAATATGAACTGTCCAAGAAAAATGCGTAGAATTTATGGAATTTTCCACAAGTCCTACGCATTTTCTTTTTTTCGAGAATTACCGTTAAAAAGCGTTTTAAAAGCGATTTAAACGTAAATTAAAATGTGTTAAAAGGCTTGAAATAGCTGTTTTAGAAATTTGAATCCTTAAAATGCTTTTTATTTTTTGAAAGAAATCTGTTGATAAATTATTGAGAAATTTTAATGGCAATATGGCAACTAAATTTATTGTTAATGGCAACCAGTTGCTATATCATGTTTTATACTTTATGTATAGGCTTATTTCCCTTAGGTGTACTTATTTTTTCAAACATGAGCAATAGAATAATTGATACACCACCCATCGAAATTGGGATAATGGTGATATCGTTTATCAGTTCCATATCTGCCGAGAATACTCTTAGAACGAATGACACAGCCATGAGCAGAGCAGAAACTGCTAAACTTATGAATGAATGATGCTTTTTTGAATAAAAAATCATAAAAAAGCAGAAGACCACACTACAGAAAAATGGCAGTTCAGATATATTAAATAAAGAAAAATCTCCGGAAATGTATGGGAATAAATGAGCTACTGATATTTTTAAGATATCATACATACAAGAGATAGCTCCTATTGCAAAAAGAAAAGCGATGATTAATCTACATAATTTTATGTTACCAAGAATGTACTCGGCAACATTATTAATTGTAATATTTTCACCAACGGCATTTGTTATAAAGTTATTTACTGTTTTTTTTTTCAGTGCAGTTATCTTCAAGAAGGCGCTTAATCTTGTAAAGGGTATTGAATCGTGAGGAGGTATCCAGACTTTCAAGTTGGTCTATAATTTCAGCATATACTTCTGCATATTCTGAATCCTTAAAATGGATCGTAGGCAGAGTAGCTGAATTATTCACTATGATATTATCTCCTGCGTTATTAGAAACAGTTCCATTGCTAATATTTCCCATGCTTATGTTTTGTGAGTATGCATTACACTTTTTAGGTGTGCTTGAGCTTTCCCGTCCTAAAAGCTCATCTGTGGTACAGTTTAATTCATCTGCTAATTTGCATAATATATCAACACTTGGATTACCACCATTTTTCCAGTTACTGGTATTTCCTTTGCTCAACCCTAATTTTTTAGAAAGAGCCGTTGGTGTTGTGCCTTTGTCTTTGCATAGTTTTTCAAATAGTGAATAATTCATAAAAATCCTCCTAAATTTTTGTGAATTTCAACAAAGTACATTAAAATTGAACTTTTGTTGCTTGACAGTTGAATTAAAATGTACTATAATATTACTGACGAATATCTCAGGGCATAAAAACCCTACGATAATTCTACCACAAGCAACTAAAAAAGTAAATAGAAAGGAATGAATTTTTTATGAAAGTAAAATTAAGAAGGAGAAAGCCTGCTCCGGTTGCAGCGGAACAGGCTAAGAGGAGTTAAGCGTATGATTAAACTATTGATTGTTTTTTTAATTCTCCTTGTAATAGTGTTTGGAATAATAGCGCTAAAATGGAAAATAACTACGCTTTCACTAACGTATTGGATAGACCAAAACAAGATCGCTCCGACTGACGAAGAAATCAAAGATTGCATCCGATACGTTATAACGCATTGGTTTAGAATTTCAGTTTAGATGTTATTATTGATTTTGCAAGTTCGCCTAAAATGGATATGGAGAATCCTCCAAATGATTTAGCATTCTCCTTTATTTTATTCCAGACATTATCGGAGCGAATGTTCCTGATAAATTCGTGTCCCTTAGGTGATAGGTCATAAATTGTAGAATCATCATCACCATTCTGATAATGTTGTACCTTAGTAAAAAAGCCGTACATTTCACATTGATCAATATGGTACATAACAACATCATGAGGATATTTGTTTATGCTCTCAGCAACTTCATAAGCACTTGTGTAAACTTGATATCCTGTTTTGTCTTCAACTACAAACAGAATATCTCGTATGCAATCGGGATCAAGTTTCATTTTTATCCCCCCTTCCACTATAATCTATCAAAAACCACTCCCGAATGAAAGGAATGATAATATGACCTTAGGAAACAGAATAAGAAACCGCCGTCAGGAGCTGGGACTTACCCAGCCGGAACTGGCGGAAAAGACAATGACCACACAGGGGTATATATCCCGTGTAGAGCGAGATCAACTCTCACCGAAGTCAAGTATGCTGCTGGTGTTCGCAAGTGCCCTCAGTCTTCCGCAAAAGGAATTACTGAATCTTGCAGAAAAGAAGGTGAGCTGATGATGCTTACAGAGATAAAGCCTGACGGCACATGGAGCGTCAAAGGTATCGACTTCAAAGAATGTACCAGTGAGATGTACGGTGCATTGTGCAAGCTCCGGGATTATGAGAGATCAGGCTTTGAGCCTGATGATCTTGACCTCGTAAAAGAGAATGTGCATATCGGCAGCAATATCCAGAATTACATAGTCTTTGGAATATGGAACGACTGCTGTATTGCCGAGAACCTGAACGCTTCCGAACAGTATGTCGTATGGACAATTGAGAAAAACGGATTCGGAGTCAGAGCAGGTCATTACTTCGGAAACATTCAGCAGGCTCAGAAATATTTCTACCATGCAGCAATAGGAAGTACACCTAATACGAAAGAATACTGGAAAAGGTGATGAATATGCAGAACAAGATCATAGAAGCTTTTAACGAAACATACGGCTGTAATTATGACAGCTTTGAACAGATCAAGAAAGAGTATCCTGTGACTGAGATACTGGACGTATGGCTCAGATACGAAGGCATTGTCGGATACACAAGAGACATCATCGACCTGCTCGGTGAATGTGAAGTATATATAGAAGAATAGCCGAAACAGCGGACAAACTCCGCTGTCTGCCGGAGATAGTCTACCGGCACTGATGAGGCAGACTATTAAAAGAATAGGAGGTATGTGTATGGAATATTTATCGAAGGAAGAAGCGAAAAAGAAACGAGACGAACAATTCGCCTATGAAGCAGTTGTTTTAAAAATCGCTACTTCGATTATAGCTATCGCAGCAATTATCATTTCATTATTGAAATAATTAAAGCTGCCAATGCTATTGCAAAATTCACAATATCAAAAAGGTAATTCTTTACAAACTCAGCATCACGATACTTTAAAAATGCTATTCCTTTTTCTGTTATACGTGCTTTATTACTTCCGGGACGTCTTGATCTATTCTCAACTATATATTCGGTATAATCAGCATATTTGTATGAGATTAGATTTTTTACCACTTCACTACATTTCACAGGAAGATGAAATCTCATTCTTCTTAAAGCAAATATTTCTTTTCCTGTCATATGTATGTTTGAAAAATCCTCGTTAATCATTTATCATCATCCTTATCTATGAATCTGAATAGCCGAAACAGCGGATAAGCTCCGCTGTCTGCCGGAGATAGTCTACCGGCACTGATGAGGCAGACTGATAAACTAAACCGGTCTGAGAGTGGTAACGACACTCAAAGACCGGCATTGGACAAGTGATACAGCGTAACGGCTTATCAAAATGTTCATGTATAGTATATCACAGTTTCCTTGAATCGTCAAGAAAAATTTTGCAGGAGCGTCCTGCTCCTACGGAAAGGAGAGATAATGGAATACTTAACTGTAAAAGAAGTCGCTGAACTGAAAGGTTGCTCTGAGCAATATATTAAGAAACTCTGTAAAGATAATAAACTTCAAAGCTTTCAAGAAATCAATAGCAAAGGCAGACCAAAATACTGTATACCTGTAACAGCTCTTCCGGAAGATTTGCAAATCAAATACCGAAAGCAGTTGCATAAGGAAACAGGTACAGCTCCTGAGCTTAAAGAGCTTCCTGCTTTAAAGACTTCTAAAAAGGTCATTAAAAAGCCATTGGAAGAATATACCGAAAATCAGCGTGACGAAATAGCACTGTGGTGCAGTATATTAAGAGAATGGCAGGAAATGCGTGAAAAGTACAAGAGCAAGCTTGACTTCGATGCAGACTTCTGCGGAATGTGCAGAGTAAAATACGGCGAGGATTTCAGGATATCATCTGATATTCTCTACAGGAAATACACTGCATTCAGAAACAATGACTATGACGGTTTGCTCGACAAGCGAGGACAGTGGAGGAAAGGCTATAATTCCATAGATGATTTTGTATGGAAAATGTTTACAAGAATATATCTTATAAGCAGTCAGCCAACTCTAAGCCGTTGCTACAAAGATGTCAAAGCGTGGGTGAAAACGTATTATCCTGAGCTTTATGACGATATACCTTCTGAAAAGACATTCAGAAGGCGTGTTAAAAATGAAATTCCTGACTGTGTTATTGCATTCACACGGAAAGGTCAGAAAGCCTGCTTTGATAAGTATCTTGAATACATAGAGCGAGACTATACCGATCTGAATGCCAACGATATATGGATAGCGGACAACCATACTCTTGATGTTATCTCAATGTCGCCGGAAGGCAAACCGCACAGGCTCTCGCTTACAGCATTTATGGATGCAAAAAGTGGCGTCATAGTCGGTTGGAACTTGTGCGATCACCCCTGCTCGCAGTCAACGCTGCTTGCAATAAGAGCAGCAAGAATGAATGGCTACGGAATTCCACTGGGAGTATATTTCGACAACGGTTCTGAATTTCTTACTCACGATATCGCAGGCAGAGGTCACAGAACTAAAGCAAGCTGGAATAAGGAGGATGATCCTCCAAGGATTCTTGAACTGCTTGGCATTACAATGACAAATGCACTTGTCAAGAATGCTAAGGCAAAGAATATCGAGCGTTATTTCTACACTTTCAAGGAATTTATCTCAAAGGCATTCAGCGGATATTCCGGCGGAACTATCCTTGAAAGACCCGAAGGACACGCTAAAAGAGTTAAAAACGGAGATATTCCAACTGATAATGAAATATCTGAACTTCTGAGCGTACTCATAAACGGCGGATATAACTGCCGTGAATACGGCGGTAAAGAACATAAATACGCTGGAATGACACGCCTTGATGTCTGGAACGAGAGTATTAATTCTGATGAAGTTGTATTCCGTGATGCATCAGATGAAGACCTCGCATTACTCCTTGCTCGAACAACACGTTATCAGCAAATTAAGCGAAATGGCGTATGTATTGAACTTTACGGCAAAAAGATATGGTTCAAAAATGATGAAACTGTCTTTAATGTCGGTAAGGAAGTATATGTTCGTTACGATCCTGCAAAGCTTGATGAAGTTCGAGTGTATGATAAAGCAACTGACAAGTTCCTCTGGATATATAAAAGAGCCGACTTTCTTAACGTTCCGTATCTTGCCAATACCGATGAGGGCAGAAACAAAATTGCAGGAGCAATGGCAGATGTCAACCGTAATAAGAAGTTCATCAAACAAATGGTCAATTCATTCACTGACTCAGAAGCCATTGACGTGCTTGCAGCGAGAATCAATGAAGCTGCTGCGAACATTGATAAAATGGTTGTAAAACGTCCAAAAACAGTTAAACCTATCACTGCTGCTGAATTGAACTCTCAGATACCAGGCAGAGAGAACATAACATCTGTATCAATATCAGATGAATTAATGGCACTAAAAGCAGCAAATGACAGAATTGAGAAAGCGAAAGGAGCTTAAAAATGGATATTAAAGAAAAATCATTAGCATTAGCCAAGGAACTTGGCATTGATAATAATAAGATCTGCTGTGTAGTAGGAATGACTGCTCCAAGCTTTGAAGCAGCTTGCTCAGGGCACAAAGAATCACTCAGTAAAGCCGAAAGTTTCTTCAATGCAAGAGAATATGCCTTTTCAGTATACGATGAAGAACAGATCAGGATAATCAGAGAATTTGAACGTCTGATAGCATCGGAAGGCTCGCAGAGTAAAGCAGCAGCTAAGGCAGGTGTGAATGCGACAATAATATCTACGCTCCGCAGAGCAACATATAAAGGCAAGGTCAACGATATTTTCGATAAGCTTGCAGAATACTTTAAAATCAAAGAAGCAAAGCTTCAACTTCCTGATGTTTTTACTCCTGTTGAGTATGCACCAACAACTATCTCTCAAATGATATATGAAAGACTGAGAAATGTTCACGTTCTCGGAGGCTGTGCTGTTATTACAGGTGATGCCGGTATCGGCAAGACCAAAACTATTCAGAAATATGCAAAGGATAATCCTACAAAAACAGTTGTTATAACAGCAGGCGTGTATAATAAAAGTCCCGGAGATGTGCTTTCACTTCTTGCTGAAGGACTTGGTATCAATGACAGTAATAACCGCCGCATAAAAAAAGAAGTGTTCTCACGGCTTCATGACGGAATGCTTATAATAGTTGACGAAGCTCAGGAGTTAACATATCCTGCTGTAAACGCATTAAGAGCGATTCCTGATTACTTTGAATCAAGAGGAGAAAGCGTTGGACTTGCTTTTCTTGGCAATCCATGCTTTTACAACAAATTTAACGGAAGATATATGAGCGACAGAGTTCAGGTAAGCAGCAGATTCGTAACTGAATCTACATATACAGCTTCAAATATACAGTTTGAAGACACGAAAATGCTTTATCCTCAGCTTGAAAAACAAAATATGATACGTGAGCTAATGTTTCTTCACTGTATAGCTACAACATCAGATCTTGGACAGCGTAGAGCGATGTTTATCTTTAAAAATGCATATAATTTGGGAAAATATGATCTTGATGCTCTTATTAAGGAAGCTAAGAAATCAAATATACATTTTGATAATTTAAACGAGCTTTTAAAGAAGGTTAAAGAGTATATGAATCAGGAGGAAACATGAGACACGGAAAGAAGCCAACGAAGGCACAGAGAGAATTTCTCAGAAGCTATAACCTTGCTCCTGAGGACTGGCTCATCGTAAAGAATACCAGCACGGAAATGGAGCTTATAAGCCGTTTCACAGGGCAAACAAAAGTTATTCCGAAATGGAGGTAAATATATGACACAGGAAGAATGGAAAAAAGTTGAAAACAAGCTCAGTTATCCGTTCGGGGGCGTAAAGCTCCGCATAGACGGTCACGTGATTGACGTTATGGTCGAAAAAGAGGGACCAAAATCCTTGAAA
>ONBA01000030.1 GCA_900315975.1 uncultured Ruminococcus sp. | reverse complement strand
CGTGCCTGTTACAGAAGCAAGAAACGGACAGAAGTACCGCTGCATTATCAATGACGCTAATGGTAAGACTTTGACTTCAAATGCTGCTGTTCTTATAGTAACAACCAAGATAACAAAGCAGCCTGTTGATTACAGCGGCGCTATTGGTGATACAGCTAAGTTCACAGTTACAGCAACAGGTACTGGTCTCACATATCAGTGGCAGTATAACAGCGGCTCAGGCTGGAAGAACTCCAATGTGACCGGAAGCAAGACAAACACGCTCAGTGTAGCCGTTACAGAGGGAAGAAACGGACTCAAATACCGTTGTGTGATAAAGGACGCAAACGGAAAAACATTTAATTCCGATGCAGTTACACTTACAGTGAAAGCTGCCGTTAGTGCAATAACTGCTCAGCCTGTTGATGCTTCCGGCTATATAGGTGATACAGCTAAGTTTACAGTTACAGCAACAGGCGCAGGTCTCACATATCAGTGGCAGTACGACAACGGCTCAGGCTGGAAGGATTCCGGCATGACAGGAGCTAAGACATCAACTCTCAGCGTGCCTATAACAGAGGCAAGAAACGGACAGAAGTACCGCTGTGTTATCAAGGATGCTAATGGTAAGACTTTGACTTCAAATTCTGCTGTCCTCAAGGTTGCTTCCAAGATAACAAAGCAGCCTGCTTCAGTATCCGGAGCAGTTGACTCAACAGTTAAGTTCCAGGTTACTGCAACCGGTGCGGGACTGACATATCAGTGGCAGTACGATAACGGCTCAGGCTGGAAGGATTCCGGCATGACTGGCGCTAATACAGATACCCTCAGTGTACCCGTTACAGCAGCAAGAAACGGACAGAAGTATCGTTGTGTTATCAAGGACGCTAATGGCAAGACTCTGACTTCATCAACTGCAATTCTTACAGTCAAGAAATAATTGCAACGTAAGCGTCAAATTAACCGCGTCCCATAAGATACAAAACTCCCCTCGCCAACTGGCGAGGGGAAGCTTTATCAATTATTCTATGGCAGGAGTATCGTTCCTGACGGATTTGAAAACATCCCGGTCATAAGTTTTTCAATGTCCATACCGTTAGCCTGATATCATTTTGAGCGCAGAATGCTGTCACTGTCATTTCGCAACAAGCAACAAAGTAAAGCATCTGTCCTGTAGGCTGCCTACTCCCCTTCCCTTCCGGTGACAATATGTGATAAGCTCGGCATAGCGTTTGCCAACTGAGAAAGTTTGCATTATACTTTGTGATACCGTAAGCTAAAGCTAATCCTCTGATAATACAATAAGCCCCGCAGATATCTGCGGGGCTTTTGGTGTTAGTATAGGTCGGATCACTTAACGGTGAGTATAGCTGTTGAAGAAGTTACTGTTGTGCCGTTAGATGATGTTACGATGCAGCGGTACTTCTGACCGTTGCGGGCTGCTGTAACAGGAACTGTTATAGTAGCTGTCTTAGCACCTGTCATGCCGGAATCCTTCCATTCGCTTTTAGTCTTGTCGTAATACTGCCACTGGTAGGAAAGAGTGCCTGCGCCTGATGCTGTTACTGAGAACTTAGCATCGCTGCCTACTGCACCGGAAGCATTTGCGGGCTGCTTTGTAATAGCTGCCTTAACTGTGAGCTTAGCAACAGAGGAAGTTACGGATGTACCGTTGGCGGACTTGACGATGCAGCGGTACTGCATACCATCGTTTGTTGCAGAAACAGTAACGCTCAGAGTAGATGTCTTTGCGCTGCTGAGGCCGGAATTCTTCCACTCACCTGCTGATTTACTGTAATACTGCCACTGATATGAGAGTGTACCTGTACCGGATGCTGTAACAGAGAAACTTACCTTGCTGCCTACTGCGCCGGAAGCGTTTGCAGGCTGCTTTGTAATAGCGGGAGCTGTTGCCTTAACGGTAAGAGTAGCTGTTGAAGAAGTTACTGTTGTGCCGTTAGATGATGTTACAACGCAGCGGTACTTCTGACCGTTGCGAGCCTCTGTAACAGGAACTGTTATGGTTGTTGTCTTAGCGCCTGTCATACCGGAATCCTTCCATGTGCTTTTAGTCTTGTCGTAATACTGCCACTGGTAGGAAAGAGTGCCTGCACCTGATGCTGTTACTGAGAACTTAGCATCACTGCCTACTGCGCCGGTTGCGTTAGCGGGCTGCTTTGTGATAGCTGCTGCGACTTTGATAGTAACTGTATTGGAGATCGCCTTTTTTCCGTCAGAGGAAGTAGCGATACAGCGGTATTTCTGACCGTCGCTTGTTTCGGAAACAGTAACGCTCAGAGTAGATGTCTTTGCGCTGCTGAGACCGGAATTCTTCCACTCGCCTGCGGACTTGCTGTAATACTGCCACTGATAAGAGATAGTACCCTTACCGGAAGCTGTAGCAGTGAAATTAGCTTTTGTGCCAATAGCCTGAGTAACAGAAGTGGGCTGCTTTGTGAAGCCGATAGTTGCATTGAGAGTCACTGTGTTGGAGGTGAACGATTGAGCTCCGCCGTCAGAGAGAATATCAGTGATAATGCAGCGGTACTTCTGACCGTCACGTGCCTCTGTGATAGGAACTGTGAGAGTAGCAGTATTAGCGCCTGTCATGCCGGAATTCTTCCATTTTTCTTCGGAGGTGCTGTAATACTGCCACTGATATGAGGGAGTTCCGAGTGCTGAGAAACCAACTGTAAACTTAGCATTTGTTCCGATAGCACCGGAATAGTCTTTGGGCTGTTCCTTGATGCCGCTCTTGTAATGGAGAACAGCAGGATCAGATACGGTGGAGCTGCCGTTCGGACTTGTGATAACGCAGCGGTACTGGAAGCCGTCATGAGCAAGGTCGGAAGTTACTTTCAGAGTAGGCTGCTTGGCTGTAGAACGTGTGCTGTCCACCCATTTTTGTGTTGTATTGTCATAATACTGCCACTGATATGAGAATTTCGGAGTTTCAATGGTCTCGTCAGCAGGTCTTGCTGCTACAGTAAACTTAGCTGTGTAGCCGTCGTATGCAGAATAATCCTCAGGCTGCTGAGTGATGACGGGATGTTCCTTGTTTATGCGGATACATACTTCACTAACATAATTTCCATCGCTGTCAATTATATGTCCGTCAATGTATTTAACGCTTTGCGGTGAAGCAATATAGCTGCCTCCCTCTAAGATCAGATCATTAAAACCTATGATTGGATCATAATCATCACAACCGGGAACCCAAAGGTCAATATTTACATTTGCATTTTTGATGTAACAATTTGACGGTTCATCCGAAATATTAAAGTTTAAGATACCAAAGCCGACATCTATGAAGGAACTTCCGGTTAAATTGAGAGTCATATTCTCGATTGATAATTCGTTACATATCCAGATCGACTTCATTGTAACTGCATCATTAGTAAGAGGAGCGGTTATATAAATAGGGTACTTAGTAGATGCTGCGATAGAATTTGAATCGTCAGAGTTGTCAAGATTACAATCCCCATAAAAGTTTATTGTAAGTTCAGAATTCATTTTGGAATAGATGACATTATTAGATTTCGTTTTGAAGCTGTCCTTGACACTGAGTATTTTTTTCTGGTCATCGTAAGAGAATACACCGTTATGTAGAACATCGTCCTTGTTGTATGATGTTACCTCAACGCCGCCAATAAACAGTCCGTAATTTGTGATGTTTTCATCGTTCCTCTGGATCCTTACCTCAGAGGCATAGTTGCCGTCTGCGTCTGCAACGAATTCTGCCCAGTCGCCGAACTCTTCGCGCATTATTCTCAGGCCGCTGTTTGTAAATCCGCATGAATTGAGAACCAATCCATCGCCTCTAAGCTGAGAAATAGCCGGCTGTCCGCTTTCCGCCTTTATGTCAAGATAAGAATGAGTAACAGTAAGACTTTCTTCTGTGCCCATAACAAATTCCGCACAACCGGTTATACCGTACTTGCTTTGAATAGAAACACTGGCTTCATCAAGAGTCACAGAAGCATTATCATTCAGACTGATACCTCCTGATGTAGGAGCTATGATTGAAAGTAATCCTGCACCGGTAATAGTAGTTTCACCTCTCGAAAGTGAAATGCCGCCGTGCTTATTGCCGGTGAATACACTGCGATCCTCAACATTAACGGTCAACGGATAAACATCATTTTGAGAATTGTTTTCAACCTCGATAACAGGATAATCTGTTGTACAGTTGCCGCTTACAAGAAGAGTCTTGCAGTCAGGCAGATACTCAAATACACCGTCTCCGAGGATATCGCCCTTGTTGGCATTAGTAACAGGAACGCCTGCGATCTTCATTCCGTAGAAATTGCCGTCTGATCTGATGCTGACATTCTTTGCCGGTTCAAATCCGGCAGCGGTCTTTTCCATTACAGTGTTATTATCTGTAGTGTCGAGATAATAGGTCGCAGGTGCGTCAATATATACGCCGTCCAGATTGATCCATTTTGCGGCAGAAAATGCTTTGTTTGTTGCGTTTATATCTTATTGGCTATTTCTCGTTTACCGGAATTTTGAGCGTCTCAAAGTCGAGCATTTTTTTATTCGTCTCGCTCAATGTAATCTGTACATTCCCACTCAAATAAAATTCGCTCTGATTTTTGTACAATTCTCACTACAAATCACTATCTATTCTACCCTCACAGATATCATTTACACACAGCAAAGCAGCCCTATCCGGCAATATATCTGCGAACAGAGCTGTTTGTGCATTATTTTTCTGCCCTCGCGTATACGCATAGTGCGGCGTATTTCCTTGGGTATCACGACTCGGCCGAGATCGTCTATTCGTCGTACTATTCCTGTTGCTTTCATAAAAAAACCTCCCAAAATCTTTTTGACTTTGTGAGGTTAGTATTTCCGGGAATTAACTGTTTATACTTTCAATATCCCTGCTGAAAAAATAAAATAAACTTTATTGAGCGCTAAAAATCCAGCCTCATTTCCCTGAATGTACCCGCCATGCCCGCGACAAGATCCCATTGCCTTTCCATGTATAGCATCTCTGTCCGCTTCATGTAATCGACAAGAACGCCGGCAGTATCATTGAAATGCTCTTTGACGGACAGAGCTATAGACAAGTATCCACTCATACGGACGGATACTCAGAAAGCTGTGTTATCAAAAAGGGTCAGAAACAGCAGAAGCAACAGAAATGACAGCTCATATACTTATCATTTAACTTGACAGCAGATACAAAATATGATATAATAAATTATATCATTTTTTCTGACATTTCTCGAAAGGTGTTGACAAAGCCATGCCGTTTCCGTATAATCAGACAGACAGGGTCTACAACGCAACGAAAATGAAGATCAATAAGCGTATTCGCAGGATAATTATGTCCTATTGAATGCGCTTTTTATGTTTTCATGAATAAACAAAAACAGAAAAAATAGGTGCATTATGAAAAAAACAGATACCAAAGTAAGAACAAGTATGCGTAATTTTATACTGGCACTTGCTCTTTTGCTGATCACGAATATTCTTATGGGTGTGACACTTATGACAATGTCAAAACGCACTCTGCGCGGTCAGGTAAATAAGCGAATGCTTGATGTTTCAAAAGCGGCAGCGGCGCAGATAGACGGTGATATAATAAAAAACCTGACCGCCGAGGATAAAGACACGGAGGAATATATCCGAACGCTTAATATACTTCGTTCTTTTCAGGATAATATAGACCTGGATTATATCTATGGAATAAATCCCGGTCCGAATGATACATTCACGTTTTCAATTGATCCGGACAGAGAAGATCCGGCTGATTTTGGTGAGGCTATCGAAGCAACAGATGCTCTTAAAGCAGCAGCAAAAGGTGTTCCGTCGGTTGATAAAAAACCGCATTCCGACGAATGGGGAAGATTCTATTCAGCTTACAGTCCTATTTATGATTCAGATGGGACTGTTGTTGGAATTATCGGCGTAGACTTCGATGCTGACTGGTATGACGGGGTGCTTAATTCCCGTACAGCAGTTGCCGTTATCATTACCATGGCTGCTTTGACAATAGGTATTGTTCTGTCGTTTATAATCATGTCGCAGAACAGAAAACGCTTTTCTGCTATGCTCCACCGTTTGTCCGAGCTTGAGCTTGAAACCAAACAGCTTGACCAGATTATTATGCAGAGCTCGATCAAAAGACTTGATCTGCTGCCGGAAACTAAAAGCAAAGTTTTGAAAACGCTTGCAAATGGTGAAACAGTCACACTTCACTCTGTTGATGAATATGAGGCGGTAAACACAAGCATTGAATCAGTCTACAATAAACTTCACTCCTATCTGAGATATGTGGAATCAGGAGTATATATTGATGATACTACTGGTGTAAAAAACAAGGCAGCATACAGAAACAAGATCAAAGAGCTTGACGAGCAGATCGAAGCCGGCAATGCAGATTTTTCGGCAGCGTTCTTTGACATTAACGGTTTGAAGAAAACCTATACACATTATGGATTTGAAGCCGGAGAAAAGCTGATGTTTGAGTGCGCTATTCTGTTAAAATCAGTCTTTGGCAAAGATAATCTTTATCATATCACTGGCGATGAATATATTGTTATTCTGGATAAAACGCCAAGCTGGAAAATGAGGGATCATTTTGTGCAGTTTGAGGCGGCTCTGAAACAGTACAATGACGAACACATTAAGGAAAACAATCTCTCTGTTGCAAAGGGATCTGTGACATTCGATCCCGAAAAACATCAGAATTACCGTCAGGTATTTATTGAGGTCAAGGAAGCTTGCGACAAGGATAAAGATAAGTATTACGGAAGAAATAAAGTGGCTTATTGAAAATACGAAAAACAAATACGATGAAAGGAGACTTCCATGTATTATGCAAGCATAGGGATCATTGCATTGATCGTTCTCATAATCATAAATATAGAGGCTTTTAGAAAGGTCAAAAAAACAAGCGAAAACAGTATTCGCCTCAAATACCGCCAATATCTGCTCTCATTGGTCGCTTTTTTCCTTTCGGATATATTGTGGGGATTCTTTTATGAGCAGAGGTGGCTGATCCTCACCTATTCCGATACTTGTCTGTTTTTCGCTTTTATGGCATTATCTGTTATTTTATGGACAAGAGGCGTAGTAGCATTTTCCGGTAAAAATGACAAGGCCGGCAAAATGCTTGTGCTAAGCGGCTTGATGATATTTTCGTTTGAGATCATCGCTCTGCTGGCAAATCTGTTTATTCCTATTTTTTTCAAATTCAGTGAAGATAAAGAGTATGTGCCGCTCCCGGCAAGATATATCGGATTGCTCCTGCAAATGATCCTTTTCCTTGTCACATCGGTCTATTCTGCAATTATGACGGTTCGTTCAGAAGGTTTGAGCAGATCGCATTACAGAACGATCAGTATTTCCGGTATCATAATGTCCTTTTTCATTACCATTCAGATGATTTTTCCGCTTATGCCGTTCTATTCGATGGGCTGCCTTTTCGGAACCTGCCTGATCCACACATTTGTCTACAAAGACAAGGATGTGGAGCATAATATGGCGATCGGACTTGCAAGACAGAAGGCATACAAAGACGGGCTGACCGGAGTAAAAAACAAGCTGGCTTATCTTGATACTCTTGCTGAACTGGAAACCGCAGTCGAAAACAATGAATTGACTGAATACGGCGTTGTTGTATTTGATGTGAACGGGCTGAAGAAGATCAATGATACATTAGGACACGAAGCAGGCGATGAATACATCAAAAGCGGGTGCAGTATCATCTGCCATCATTTTGACCATAGTCCTGTGTTCCGTATCGGCGGAGATGAATTTGTCACTATCCTAAAAGGGATCGATTATGCAAATCGGAAATCGCTTTTGGAGTCTTTCCGCAAAGCGATCAGTGAAAATCAGAAAAACGGTTCTGTGATCGTTGCAAGCGGTCTTGCCGTTTATGACGCTTTAACAGACAGCAGCTACAATGATGTGTTCAAGCGTGCCGATAAATCAATGTATGAGCAAAAGCGTTCACTCAAAGATGCTGCGGCTCAGGTCTCATAATGCAATTAAATGAAACAACGGCGGTGTTCTGACTGACAATTACCGGTTACCTGCTATGCAGAAACATATCTCGGAAATCAAACAGAATATCCGCCGTCCTGTCCTTGAACGGAACACTTTAACAAGCCTGAGAAACATATTGCTAAGGGAATAATATTAATGAACAGTAATATTGGAGGTGCTTGAATGATAATCAATGAATCTACCCCCAACGGCGGAGACTACTCAGAATTGTTATTTTTTGATAAAGACGGAAAAGTAATTGAAATTAAGGAGAATGCTGTCAGAGGAGTTATCCGTGAATGCAAATCTGATGGCACTCTTGTTTGTGAAACGTGGATAATTCCCAAAGAGAGGTGAGAATATGCAGGATAGATACGCAGGCGATATCGGAGATTATGGAAAACTCGGACTGCTTCGGAAGTTATCCGAAAAGTTCAGTATCGGTATAAATTGGTACAATCCGGGAGAGCTTGATTTTGAGCGTGACAAGGACGGTAATTTCAAACAGGAAGACGGAAAGTATCGTGATTTTACAGGCTTTGAGAATTATGCTCCTGACATAGTCTCCACTCTCGAAACTTTGAAAGAGCATCATTCTATTGAAATGCTTGAAAAGCTGAAATTGATAAATAATGCAGTTTACTATAACGAGCTTGTTCCGAGAGAAAATACAAAGCGCGAAAAATGGCATAGCGCCGCATTGAAAAAGCTCGGAAAGTGCGGCATAGTTTTTCTCGATCCCGATAATGGGCTTCGCTGTAATTCAGTAAAACCAGGCTCATCTAAAAGTGTGAAATACACTTATTACAGCGAGGTCAAGAACTATCTCTCACAGAATAAAGCTGTTATTATCTATAATCATCGCAGCCGTAAAAAGGAAGACATATATTTCAATGAGATAATTGAAAAGCTGTGCAGTGAAATTGGTGCTGAACGCGATCTGATACAGGTCGTAACCTTCCGCAGATTTTCGGTCAGAGATTACCTTATAATCAGCAAAGACAAAAAAACTTACGATACTATTAGATGTTTGCTTGGAGAATTAGTTAAGGATACCTTGAATGAGAATAAACCATTCTGCACTTTTTCTGATGTGAAAAAATACCAATAACCAGAGATTTGTTCAAAAGCAAATCAGCCGCAATAACAGGCGGCGCAAACGGTATATGGCAGACTGATGATATAAAAAGACCGCAGTTAATTCTGCGGTCTTAATTTTTGCTTCACCCTCAGAGCTATTGCGAAACGTCATAAAAAACAGGCAGTCGCATGGACTGCCTGCTGTGTTCCGATTACTGCTGTTCAAGCTCGTTGCTGCTTGTGGTAATTACGTCCTCGGCGTCGAATTTGATTATCTCCACCTCGGGAGTTGTATATTTCTCCATTTATATTACCTCCGTTAAGGTTATTCTATATTGCTTCTTATTTATTAGGCTCATAAACATAGGGACTTTTAGTTAAATCAACCTCTGTGCCGCCAATAAGGATTCCACCTGGGGCGAGTGTACAGCCAATGGTTACAACACCGCGAGACCAAGCATTTTCGGGTAAGCCAATGCTGTAATAATAATCTTCCTTACCCATAACTGCTGTAACTTTGGTAACAGTGTTAGTAATAGTGATAGCGCCGTATGAGTAATATTGGTCCGCATTGTTGGCACCGATTCCCGGCGCATAATTTCCGCCTTCTGCGTAGATTCTTCCGCCGGTTATCAGGATATTGCCGCAACTACCATAATCGCCGCCGCCAATACCTGCGGCGCTACCAGTATTAGAGTTATAGTTGCCGTATGCGTAGATGCTTCCGCCGCTTATCGTGATATTGCCGCAACGGCTATAACAAGCTCCACCGATACCTGCTGCCTGCACTCCGCCATATGCGTAGATCGTTCCATTTTCAATATTGATGTTTCCACATTTTTTATCACGGCGGGCGCCGATGCCTGCAGCGTAACATTGTTGGCTTGCATAAAGAGTTCCTGTACCGTTGATCGTCAATGTCTTGGATTCAGCAATGTAAATGCCGGGGTAATATTCATGTCCGCCCCTGACATAATTCTCTCCTTCAAGCGTGATCGTAGCATCGTTATCACAAGTAATACCGGCAAATTCAGCCGAATGACCGTCATACAGATTTGTGATATTTACGTTTTTGAGCAAGATATTTGCGCCGTCAGCAACGGTGATCTTGTAATCGCCTTTAAGAGTACCTGTCAGGATATCGCCGTCCTGTGCTTCGTAGTCTCCTGTGAGTGTGCCGAGGTTGACCACATTTTTAAAATGCGTAGAATAAGCCTTCGCCGCAGTATAGTACGCCATCAAAGCCTTTGCCATTTTGAAATTCTTCTCGCTTGCGTTGGAGTTGTAGAGTACACGGTTGCACCATGAAAGCGCAGAGAATTTATAATCAGTACCGCCAACTTTGATAGTCTGTGGATCTGCAAGCTCTTGCGGGAGCAGTCCTGTGATCTCATGAAAAGACGGATAATCCGACTGTGTTTTGATGATCGCACTTGCTGTTCCTGTTTCATCACCCTTGACATACAGACGAGCAGACGTACTGGAATCAAGTACGAGCGAGATCACAGCCTTATCGCTGGTGAAATCCGGTGCATAGAGACTCGCATGGGAGTATGGAGAATAGCTTTCAAAGTCTTCCGTATAGCCTGAACCTGTGCCATAGAAATACTCAGCAGAAGCATTGCCGAAGTTTTTGGTTGCATCTATCAGAGAAATTTCCTTTTCATCGGTTGAATTGTCCCTTGCCTGTTCCAGATACTTCAAGATAGAATAATTCTCAAAGGTAGCGATCGTTTGACCGTCTTTGCAAAGTGCAGCGCTAATGTTCTTGTCGATGTCCTTTGCGTAAACGCGCGTTGTAGCGAAGTATTTGCCTTCGGTTGTGTTGTATTCAAGTTCCGAGGATTCATCAACACAAGCACCTGTGAAGTTCACTGTATACTCTGAGGCCTCTGTGATATTAGCGATACCGTCAATGTAGAAATTCAGTGCAAGTTCATCGGCGAGAGTAACGCTTGTGTGTGTGAATTTTATATCTGCTGCATATGCCTCGATTTCAGTGCCGCCGAACAAGCCTCCAGTGTTAACGTTCGCAGGCATCATACCGGCTGTAAGAGCCGCAGCCAGCGTAAATGCTGCCATTTTCTTCCAAATGTTTTTCATATTTTTCCTCCTTGTTATGTGATAACAAAAAAAGCGCACTCTGCGGGACACAGTTATCCCATAGAGTAAGCTTGTATGAGCGCATTTGATTTTGAAAAAAGCAGAGTTGACATGTTATCAGCATATATGCAGCCTGTACGCTTCATAACTATCAGTCCATTCCACCCTTTGACCGCTATGCGCCCAATACAGTTGTTATTATATCACATTGACAGGAAAATGTCAATAACTAATGAGCTAAAAGCAGCGATATATTGGTCAGACCAGTCGTTCCGCAGCAAGCAGCACAGATGTGTATATCTGATCGGTTTCGCTGTACATTCCGGATTTTTGTCAATACCCGTTTTCCAAAATACGCATTATACATAAAAAAGATGTAAGAGTTTTTGGCTCTTACATCTTTTTGTCAGCTTAATGACATCAGGCACATATCCATTCGAACAAATGATCAGAAACCGAATAAGGTTCAGTAGTATAGATCACTTCATTATCCTTTATCACCACAGCGACTATTTTTTCGTTAAGGTCTTTTGCGTAAACACGAGCGGTTACAAAGTATCTGCCGTTCTTTTCAGACAGACCAACGGTCTGTTCGTTTTCAAGACAATCGCCGAGCAGTTTGACCTTGTAATCAGCAGCTTCATCTTCCGGAATTATTACATTCAGGTAGAAATTCAGACCAAGAGTATCACCGAGAGTCAAAGAAATATTATCAATATATTTGAAGTGGTCGTTTTCAACGATCAGTACCTTTCCGTCATCTGAAAACCTTACCAAACCGTCATCGTCTGATGAAACAGCTGTTATTATACCGTTCTCGATATTGAAAGTGAACTTGTGAGCTGTTGCAAATCCACTTGGTGCAGAGATCTCTTCAAGGCTGTACTTTCCGTTTTTCAGTCCTTTAAGCTTAACGCTGTTACCTTCAAGCTTTGCAGATCTTAAATTGCCGAGTGCTTTACCGTCGTTTATTCTTACGCCTTCAAGTGTCAGAGCCTCATCTTCTGCCGAGAGTAAAAATGATGCACTGCCTGCCTCTTCCGGTATTTTCCCACCGCCGATCGCCTTCTTGTCGATAGTGATAGTGCCCTTCTTTTTACTGAGGAGATGAGTGTAAGGTCTTGTTCCGATCATGTTTCCGTTTTCCATCAGAGCAATTAAACCATTCTTGATAATGACTGTTCTTGTCTCAGCCTTATCGTAAAATTTCGGTACGGTTATTTCTTCAAACGTGTATTCACCGTCCATAAGACCATAGAGTGTCTTGGGGTTATTGGATTCAGCGTTCCATGTTACATACTCGCCAACTTTAAGAGTATCTGCACTTTCGATAGTATTTGCGGTCTTATCATAAGCCTTCTCGAATGTCAGCTTCATCACAGACGACTCATCAGGACCATCGGGAGTTGTATCCTCTTCGCTATCATAGAACATATAGAAGTCCAATTCAGAAACCGCGTTTTGAACGGTGATCTCATTACCATTGCTTATTTTAACACCCGTTGTGTCATAACCGCTTAGTATTACCTCGCCGTTCTCTATATCAAATGTAAATGAAGGATCAATTTTTGAATATCCGTTAGGAGAATCAATTTCTCTGAGGACATATTCTCCGTCAGGGAGGCTCGAAATATCTACCTGACCGGCTCTGAAAATAATGTATCTCTTATCTGTTGAAAGAATAGCTGTATTGTCGATGAGATCATTCTCATCATCGGAGGTCTTTATCCTTGCATTAACGTCGATCTGTGTGATCTTTTCACTTTCCTCATCACAGTAAATGGTATATTCAATACCGTCATCGAGTGAGATAACGTATATACCGTCAAACATTCCGCTTACGATAAGTTTGTCAGCAAATTTGCCGCTGTAAGTGTAGATATTCTGCTCCACAAAAGCGTTGACATAATTATCATTCACGGCAATGTTGTTCAATGTCTTACCGCTTATAGTAAACGCCTGTTCACCGTTAAGGGTTATCTCTACCGCCTTATCGTTGTTGTCCCCCATATCATAGCCTTCAGATACGGAAGCCTTGATACGTTTTTTGAGCTTATCCTTTTCAGCTTCAGTCATAACAGAAACACTATCGAATTTCTTTCCGTCTGATCTTGAAAGCTCAAACACAGCCCCGTTTATGATACTGTTGTCTAGGTCGGTTTTAGTTATCTTTATATCGTTAATACTGTGGTAAAGTATTAATGTGTTTTCTTCATCGCTGTCTGAATCAAGGAAAAGTCTTCCGTTTTCATCATAGGTGACCATAAATGTCTTTGGTGATGCAGGTATCATACCTAACGGAGTTTCTATTTCCTGAAGAGTATACTGACCCCATGGAATTCCTGAGATCACTATCGTGTCACCTGTTGAATAGAACTCAAATGCAGCAGTTTTGTCAGCAGAAATATTCTCGATGTCATTGATATTCAGCTTGTAAGGAGCAAGTGAAGCGCCAATTCTGTCTGCCTGTATGGTATCTCCGTTTTCTTGGTAGTAATTTTGGTTCTTGATATGGATTTTTGACATATCAACAGATTCTCCGTCACACACGCCTGTAAGTCTGAACTTAGCTCCGACAACAGGTATTTCTTCAGAATCTGATGTTTTGATGATATTTCGTACAGTAACTCTGAAAAGCTCATCAATAGCTGTTACAGAAGCATTTCCCCATTCTGACTTATCAGAGGGTATGATGTAATCAGGATTATCGGGTTTTATAATTCCGTCATTGATGTAAATCGTTGTGTTGTCTATAGGCTGATGCCCTTCCGGACAGTACGG
The DNA here is from genome assembly GCA_900315975.1 of uncultured Ruminococcus sp. The sequence goes on along the minus strand of ONBA01000030.1, from coordinate 15,838 downwards.
CTCAGAAAGTTCGTACTTACCGTTCGGGAGTCCAAAGAGTGTAAGTTCCTCATCTATAGTTCTCCAATAGATCTCATTTTCGCCTACATCAGGGCAGCCCTTGTTATAATCTCTGTCATCAAGGTTTGATGTAACTCCAATAAGAGTTGTATCAGCTGTTTCAGGCTCAACAAGTTTGAGTTTAAGAACTGCACCACTAACTTCTTCTTCAGCGAGTTCTGTATCGTAAAATTCGCCTGTTGTACCTTCGATCATTGCTGTGATTGATCTTTTTGAATGAATATCGGCATAATCTGAAGTTTTGAAAAATTAACATTGGCAGCCGGACGCTCGGCAAAGAACATTCAGAAATAGATGAACAGGAGTATGTCTTTTCGCATTAGGCATACTCCTGTTTTTTTAATCATATTATCCTATCTTGCTGAAACCTATCTGACTGGCAGTACCCTCCTTGCAGTCGTCCCAGAAAAGCGTACCGCCCTTGATATTGAATCGCGCTTCACCGTCACTATAAACCGTTACGGGTTCCTGAATATCGCCGTCAGGTGTACGGTCAGTCCTTTTCAGTATTCCTTTGCCATCGCATTCAAGGCAGGTGCCGTCTTCATTGCAGACGCAGGGATAATTCCACTGATAATCCGCAACCGCACTATGTGCAGAAACTTCAACATTGACGCATTCACGGTCTCTGCTGATCTGAATGTTTATATCACAGCCGTTCCATTGTGCTTCGCTCCTCCACTGTCCGGTATACTCAGCATAGGGATCCCCATTGCTGCCGGACTCGCCCTCTTGGATATACTTGGATTCTACATATCCGGCTATATTTTTATAGCTCGCTACGACCCATTTTTCATCTGATGCGAGTATGTAATACTTGATCTGTGTGCCGCTCGGTATCTCTGCAAGAAGCTCTGCGTAAGCATGCGTACCGCTCATGAGTCTGGCATTCGCAGAGACAGAACCGATGTATACATTATCTCCGCACACTTCCGGAGAAACGGGAGCGATCTCCTTTACAGAGTTTACCGGGATATAGCCGATCTTATCCTTGAATTCGGTTATAAACCAGCCGTTCACATCGCTTTCGCTCACGCCGATCTGCGTACCTTCGGGAATTACGATAAGCGCATCGGAATTTGCATCGGGCTTGCTTCTGACCGGAGTTTCAGCAGTAACGTAACCGCCGAAGAGTATATTTCCGAGCTGCACGGAGCCTTCTGTCTGCTTCTCCGCGGGAGCCGTTGTTACATCTGCCTCTGTTGCTGCGCTGGCTTTTTTTGTTGTTGCCGCAGAGCTTGCTGTATCTGTTACCGCTTCCGATGTGACTGCTGCTTTTTCAGCACCGGACGATGAAGCTGATGTACTGCTTGTGTCTTTTCCGCATCCGGGCAGCATCAGCAATGTACCTAATAGCGCGATAGTGATAATTTGCTTTTTCATAATAATTCTCCTTTATTCATCATGTTGTATCGGTCAGGTTTCCTTTGCTGTTATTGACATTATATCACATATCCCCGGGCGCTGTTGTAAAATTACAAATCTGTAATCAATAAAACAGATCAGAACATAACTCGTCTGAGAACGTATTCCCCGTCAGAGGTGGAAGCTATCTCATATGTGCTCGTATCGTCCATATTCAGGTGTTTTTTTAATCGGAAATATATATTTGGTGCTTCCATTCAGACTTGCTTTCATTTTCCGAGCAGCAGATACTTGTCCTCTTCGCCAAAGGTCATTTTAACAGTCGATGCGTCTTTCTTTTCAATGAAAATATTATCTTCATCGACCTCCGGTGCCAAGAGGACGATACTTTTTCCGCTTGCCGTCCATTGGTAGGCCTCTTCTTCTCTGCGCTTCCTTGCATAAATCGTAGCCGTATGGTCAGAGTGTATATCTATCTCGTACATTTCATTGAGAGAAGTATACTTCTCCTCATCGTACTCGCTTATATCTCTGAGTATCTCCCTTGTAACGATAATAATATCATACCCCGCTGATCTGAGATTTATAAGCGATGAAGCTACAAATCTCATTCCTGTTTCAAACTCATCTTCTACATCTTCGTCGTTGTAGATCTCGATCGCGCCACAACTTACCCAATCACCGAAGCTGTAATTTATAACCTTTGCACTGAGGTTTTTACAATGGAAGATAACAAGAAAAATCGGAACGGTTCATATACAGGCGGCGGCAATGGTAATATTCACAAAGAATAAAACTGCTGCTTGGTAATTATGCCGATAATAAGGAATATCCGGTCAATAATCAACTACAGTCATTGCGTTTGTATATTGAATGTGTTAAAATTAGATGTGTGCAAAAGCATAGCGATAAGACCTCTCCGGATCGCTGATTCGGAGTAAAAAGCTATAGAGGAGGATCATAGTATGGATACAGATATGAACCGGATATCTGATCTGGATATCTACCTGACAAGAATGCAGAGATCAATACTGGATAAAATGTTCTTCATAGATAAGGTGTTCGAGCCGTTTAAGTATATCCTTGATTTCGGCTGTGCGAACGGCGAGCTTATTAAGGCTATGAAGCCGATGTTCCCGGATTATGGGTATGTAGGCTATGATATAAGCCGTGAGATGATAGATGCCGCAAGAAAAAACGTTACAGATGCAAAATTCTTTGACGACTGGGAACAGATAGACATTCCGTTTGACGAAAGCCTCATAAACATTTCAAGTACCGTCCATGAGGTCTATTCCTATTGCGGCAAAAAGGACATAGATCTCTTCTGGGACAGAGTCTTTAAAAGCGGTTTCAGGTATGTTGCGATACGGGATATGATGTTTTCACAGGAGGAAAATACTCCCGCAAGGACCGAGCTGCTTGATGCTATAAGGAAGTCATCATATGCAGAATGGCTCGATAGCTTTGAAAAAGTCTGGGGTAAGGTAGAAGATCAGCGCCAGCTCGTTCATTTTCTGCTGAAATACAAATACACGCAGAACTGGGACAGAGAAGTACACGAAAACTACTTCCCTGTTTTCAGAGAAGAACTGATGAAAAGAATACCCGATTCATACAGGATCGTATATAAGGATATTTTCACGCTGCCGTATACTTCATGGCAGATAAGGAACGACTTTGGATTTGAACTTACCGAACACACACATATTAAACTCATATTAGAAAGGCTGCCGCAGTGATTCGGCAGCCTTATCAGCCCCTTGATCGTTCAGCCAGCCGCATTGCAGCCGGCTATACATATGTCAATATCCCGTAAGCTTACAGAAATAGCAACAGGCGGCTTAATGCCGCCTGTTCTGCTTGTTACGCCTGTTCTAATTCGTTGCTGTTGCTTGTCGTGATAACGTCCTCGGCGTCGAATTCGATTATCTCCACCTCGGGAGTTATATATTTCTCCATTTATATTACCTCCAATGCTTAATACAGCTCAACATTTGCGCCTTCAGCGATAGTAACAGTTCCGCAAGCACCTTGGCTACTAGCGCCAATGCTGTTCGGTGCATCATCGCCCTTTGTTGCAGTTATCTGCACATATATAGCCTATACGCTTCATAACGATCAACTCCACTCCACCCATTTGTCCGCTATGCGGTCTACACTTTTTTTACCATATCGGCGAATGAAAGTCAATAAGTTACTGATATAAAAACACGTTTCATCTGTTTTTCAAAGGCTGTCTATGAGATTGAGCTTATACTGCTGTATTCTCAGCGCGTCCTTATTTGTAACGCCGCCGCCGTCCACATCAGCGTTCTTCAAGCCCTCATCAGAAAATTTGTACTTATCCGGGTTCGATATGACCTGCATTATGAATACGGCATCAGCCATATTGACCTCGTTATCACAGTTCGCGTCGCCCTTTAATGCGGAAGGCAGTGTTTCTGCATCAAGGATATTTGCGATCGGGAATGTCTTTGTGAACGTGTCTCCCTGAGATATCCTGACCGTATACGAACCGAGCTTTTCCGCGGAATTTCCCTTTATGGACAATTCACGGTCTGTTGCGCCCTCTATCGGTTCACCGTCCCTGAACCACTGAAATCCCACATTCTTTGCAGGCGTTTTCACCGTCAGAACGCAGTCCTTTCCGTCGGCGAGGCGTATATCCTTTTCGGCTGTGCGTACCGTTATCCCGAACGGTACTGTGCATTCCGCAGCTTTCGCGTCACCGAGCAGCTTCCATTCATTTCCGCTGTCCTGCAAGGATACACGGAGATTTTTGATAACGCTTCCGGCGCTAAGTCCGAAAAGCTCCAGCGGCAGTCTGAATTCGACCGTTCCGTTTTTCCATTTGCAGTCGCAGCCCGCATAGGACTCATGATTGAAGTAAATGAAGCCGTTTGAGGCGTAATACAGCCAATAGTGCTCGTTATCCTTTGCCGGGTCGTTGAAGCTGATGTTGTATACCGGTGCAGCAGCGCCTTCCGGGAGGTCTGATCTGACGTAGAGGTATTCCTCATCGGCATTCACATAGAGTGAATTACCGTTCTCGCCCTTATACAGCAGCATATCGTCCGTCCACTCACCGTCAAAGGAGCTTTCGCCGTCGATAAGCGGAGTGCAGTTGGCATATCTGAAATCGTCCGAGCCGATACCGAAGCCGTTTTTTGTGACCTGTTTAAGCTCATTGTCAGTGCCGTGGGACCCGGTCTCGGTTATATTCACAGTACCGAGAAGGTCGGCGCCGAGGGTACTGTTCCACACGCCCTCATTTGCAAATCTTATGGAACGCAGGGACATTCCTGCGTCCGCATCAGCATAGCCGCCCATAGTCTCTTTGAGGTAAACGTTCCATTTTCCGGGACGAATGCTGTCCGGGAGCTTCATGGTGAGCTCAGTTTCGGTTGTGGTGCGTGAGAGCCATTTGTGGCAGTCGGTATCAACGGGAGCCATTATATATACCCCGTCCTTTTCGAGTATCAGGTCACCGTAAACATAAGGTATCGGATTTGAAAAGCCGGTATTCTCGACGCTGAAACGCAGCTTCAGCTCTCCGCCCTGCGGTACATCAGCGGTGAGCTCCGATTTTCTCAGAACGAACCTGTAGCCGAGATGGTCGCGTATGAACTGGAAAACGTTCTGACCGTAGTATGCGGAATTATCCACGCCCTCGACGTCATATTCGCTGCCGAAGGTATAGTCCTTGTAAAGCTGGAAGATGTTGCCGTTTATGTAGCTGAGGTGTGTGATATACATTTCCGGTATGGCATTTTCCGGGAGATAGGTGTCGAACTGCTTTGCGTAGTCGATATTGCCGGAGAATTCGCCGCCGTAATAGGTCTCCGTGGAAACGGACGAGAGCCAGCGCGTTTCGCCTGCGCGGTCGGCGAAGGTGCCGAGATCGGAATTGCTTCCCATATAGCCGTCATTGTACATACCTATGCGCTTTTCGAGTATTTTACGGGCATTGCTGCTTGAACTGCCGGCAGCAGCCTTGAATACCTCCTCGTTGGAGAGGTCGCTGCGTTTGATGCCTGCCCATTCAGCAAAGGTGTCCGGAGTTCTCACGGTAAGCGGGACTGTCTGCGGAAAGGCTCTGTACATGGCATCGAGGAGCTTCGCCTTATACTCGACCGATGTGTATTTTCCGCCGTGCTGTTCGCCCCATTTGCCGACAAATCCGGTCTCGATAAATGCGATGATGTCACTGTAGGTGTCTATCAGACCGCTTTCCCTTATCTGTTCGACATGGTCGAGGACCTTATCGAAGGAGGCAGGCTCGGGGTCATCGCGTCCGACGGCATCATAGCGGAATCTCAGTCCGACCATGCAGCCGTTCCTTTTGCAGTTGGCAAGCGTCTGATTCCATGAATCGAAGAACGTCTCATCGAGGTCGTAGTCCTCACCGGGAGTGTAATTCCCGGCATCGTCCGTAGTTCCGTTTGCGCCGGAGGAGAACTTTCCTATGTCGATAAAGAACAGTACAAGGCTGCCCTTCGGGTCGTAGACCGGAGTCTTTCCGGGAGCGCATTCTGCCCATACGGTCGTGGTATAGCCAGCGCCGGGATTAGGGAGCGTTCCGACTGTTTCGGTGTAGCTCAGACCGCTGTCCGAAAGAGCATCTTCAGTTTCGGCAGCAGCCGGGAAATTCAGCGGTGCCAGCGCCATAGCGGCAGACAATACGATGCTGACAGAAGCTTTTATCATGTGTATCCCTCCATATCTTGTCTATTTATTCTCAATACCGCCTGATATAATTATCCGGTCTCAGGCGCAGTCATACGCCTTATAAGCAAACCGCCATTATCCTTGAGCCACTTATTCCACTTGTCATACTCGGGAAATACACGGTATATCGCAGAGTAAAACTCCTTGGAATGATTCATGTGCAAACGGTGACACAGCTCATGGACTACCACCGAATCAAGAACTTCCGGCGGTGCCGCCATAAGCAGACAGTTGAAGTTGAGGTTGCCTTTTGATGTACAGCTCCCCCATTTCGTCCGCTGATTGCGTACAGTTATCCTGCCGTATGTTACGCCGAGCTTTTCAGCGTAGAATTTAACTCGTTCGGGAATTATCCCAATTGCCTTATCAGCCATATCACGGATATCCTGCTCCGAGAACGGTTCGAGGCGTTCAAGCTCACGGTTGCGCTGCTGAACTTTTGCAGTGTTGGTTTGTATCCATTTTTCGCTCTTTTCAATAAAAGCAATGATCTCCTTGTTTGGACATCGCATTGGTGCCCTGACGATGAGATGCCCGTCTTCAGCGATCTGCAATGCAACAGTTTTGCGTCTGCTGCGGATCATCTCAGCGTTTGTAATAGTATTTTTCAGTTCAGGCATATCTTCTCCTTAGTGCATTTCCTGCAAAGCCGCATCAATTATGTCTGCGGCAGTATCCCTGCATGGCGGCTCTGAGCAGGAGGGCTATTATACGAGGACTTATCCGACTTTCATGCACTCCCTTTTTCTGCGAAAAGAAGTCTCCGCATGAGCATCTCGTCAAAGGCATCGAGCCTGCCGTCACCGTTAAGGTCTGCGGCTCTCCAGTCGGTCAGACGGACGTCCTTTCCGCCGATAAGCCACTTGTGGAACAGTACAAGATCCGCAACTGTGAACTCGCCGTCAAGGTCAGCATCGCCCTTGACCACAGCGGTCGAAAAGTCCTTGAACTGCGTGTTGTCCGCATAGTAATGGTTCCATGAGAAGATGATGTTTCCCTCCGCAAGGTCAGAGGTGGAAGCGTAATTCCTGCGGAACTCATCAAACGGCTTCGCGGTCAGGTCAGGACCGAAGCACTCGTTGTTCACCCAGAAGCGCATACGGCCGTTCAGTGCATTTTTCTGAGCTTCAGTCCACTCGCGGATAACGTCCGGAGTGTAGTTCCTGCCGCCGCCGTCCTGGGGCGCATATATGTCGTATGGACGGAAACCGGCAGCAGTAACGACAGCGCTGATGAAGCTCCCGAACTGTTCCTTATCCGAGAGCTGTATATTGTAAAAGGGACTTATCATGAGCGGCTTCTCGGGACACGCCCTGTCTATCGCGTCAACGCTCGCCTTGATATTAGCGCCTATGACACTTGCGTATATATCGCAGTCAGAAGCATCACCGGCAGAGTTGAGGTTCCATACCTCGTTCATATAATACCAGCCTGCTATCTGCTCGCCGTAATCATCGCCGTAGCGTTCCCATATCCCCGTGATAAGTCCGCTGCACAGTTCGGCATTGTCAGCGCACCATTCCTCGAAATAGCTCGTCGGAGCCCCTAAGCCGAAGTTCCACCACATATCGTCATTGACGGTTCCGAGCCATAGCTGCATATCGGTCGCCTTCGCAGCTTTCAGTGCAAGCTCAAGAGCATCGCCGCTGTTCTGAGATGAAAGGTAGTTAGTCCCTGTGCTGCAAGGGAACATACAGAAGCTCTCAGAGGACGGATAAGCGGCAGGGTCCTGCTTTTCGCCCATGCATTTTCCGCGGACGATATCAAATGTGGATTGCAGTATCAGCGAATCAAAACCGGCAGACTTCGCGGCGCTGAACTCCTCCTCCCAGCGTTCCGCAGTCCAGTCACGGCAGTACCAGTTCTGTATGAACGACGAGGTGAACCTCGCGGAAGTCCCGGCAGCGGTAACTCCCGCCGGAACAGCAGATGTTACGCATATAACTGCTGCTGTCAATAAACTCGATCGCTTTTTCATTCCAAAGCTCCTTTCCGTTACTTGGTAATTTGATTATAACACATATCCCGGCTTTTTTCAATATAAAAAGGCAGCCGGAGCTGCCCTTGTTTTATTCTATCCAGAATGCGTAGTTTTCCTTGCGCGGAGAAGCCGACGGCTGTTCACTGTCCGCATAGCCGAGTATACAGTGTCCTATGCCCTCGTAATCGCCCTCGATGCCAAGACTGCGTAGGAGTTCCCTGCCCTCCTCGGACTCAAATTCTTCCTTTGCACGGTGTATCCAACAGCTTGAAATACCATAGGCGTGTGCGGCGTTCATGAGGTTGCCCATAACGAGGCTCCCGTCATAAATATAGGTCGGCATAGCCTTGTTTGCGAGCACGATGAGCACAACAGGCGCATTATAGAACGGGTCGATGTCTGCGCCCATAATCTTCGCATTCTGCGCTGAGAGACGGTCGCGGAGCTCCTTGTTCGTCACCGCAATAATTATCGGGGACTGACGGTTCATTCCGGTCGGAGCATAGGTCCCGGCTTCGATGATCTTTTCGATCACTTCCTTCGGCACCATGTCTGATCTGAACTTTCTGATGCTTCTTCTTGTCACGAGATTTTCGATAGCTTCCATGTTTTTTCCTCCTGTATTTCGGAATTTCTGCCAATGCAGCTGCTTTTCCATATCCGGAGCAAGCTGCTTCGTCCGGATAGCCTCCTCCGAAGGTATGCCTATACCGATAAAGCACGGTATCATGTATTCTTCGGGAAATCCCGCCGCTTCCCTTGCTTTCTGCTCTTCATCACCGAGCGGTATACGCAGGTTGCAGCCGTATCCCTCCGCTGTTGCGGCGAGCCACAGATTTTCAATACTGCACCACACCGAAGCAAAGCAGTTGAGGTGCGAGAGGCCGGCAGGGTGAAGGATATCGACCTTCTTTTTCATGAGCGGTATGATAACAGCCGCCGCGTTCATGAGCATACTGTACTGCTTTGGAACGGCATACTGATAGGATTCCTTCTGCACAGGGTCGGATATGAACGTCATCTTGTCCACGTCCTTAACGGTCAGATTTTTCGGAATGCCCTCCAGAACCTTTCGCATTACAGCCTTATCTGTCACGACGATGAAATGCCAGTCCCTGAAATGGTCGTTCGTCGGAGCTTTATACGCCGCCCCGATGATGCGCTCGATGACCTCGCGCGGGACAGCCTCGTCCTTGAAATCACGCACACTGCTTCTGCGGTCAATAGCTTCATAAAGATCCACAGCTTGTACCTCCCTTGATCATATCCAACACCCAGAGCTGTCGGTATCAGACCACCTTGGCAGAACGATGCGCCGTTCAGCATTAAGTATGCTCAGGTTTATCCTCCGGGCGGGTGCCTTATGCTTTTATGCTTTTATGCTACTATTATACCATAAAAGTATCAGTGATGTAAAGAACAAAAAAATCAACCCTGTTTTTGTCTGATTTTTCTTGACATACGCCGATTTTACGGGTATAATAGACTTACCATACACACGGTAAAAATCAACATTTCACTTTTGAAAGAGAGGGGTTCATTGTGAAACCGAGATCAAGATTTACCGCAGCGATAATCGCAGGCGCTCTTACTGTGTCTGCAAGCCCTATGGAGGGCTTTGATATCGTCTGCGCCGCCGAGCCGTCCGTTTGTATAAACGAGGTCTGCTCGCAGAACAAGTCCTGCCTTGCCGACAGCTACGGAGAATACTCCGACTGGATAGAGCTGTACAATCCCGGCAGTTCGTCCGTTGACCTTTCCGGCTTCGGCTTATCCGACAAGCCCGATACGCCGCTCGCGTTCACTTTCCCGAGCGGTACCACTATCAGAGCCGGCGAGCACATGATAGTCTTTGCTTCAAAACAGCAGTCAACGGCTTCCGAATTCCACACCGGATTTGCACTCAGCAAGAACGGCGATACCGTCGTACTTGCAAGTCCCGACGGAAGCATATTACAGCAGGTCGAACTTCCTACGCTCGGAAATGATGTCACCTACGGCAGAACGCCTGACGGCGGCGACACGTTCGAGATAATGTCGCCCACGCCTGCAAAGGCAAATGCAGCCGCCGTTTCAGCACCGGTCTTTTCAGCGCCTTCCGGCTTCTACGGGACCGACTTCGCGCTGACACTTTCCTCCGGCAGGAATGATACTATCTACTACACAACCGACGGCAGTGACCCGAAAACTTCTTCGACAGCACAGGTCTACTCGTCCGCTGTCACCGTCAAGGACCGCACCAGCGAGCCTAACCTTTACAGCAATTATGCCGAGAATGAGAACTCTGCCGTTTCCATTTCGAGACAGACAGGTTATCAGAAGCCGACATTCAATGTGGACAAGGCGACCGTTGTCCGCGCTGCCGCAAAGAGTGCGGACGGCACCTTCAGCAAGGTCGTCAGCCAGACCTACTTCGTCACAAGCGGGAACCTCGCGCAGTACAAGGACCTGACCGTTGTATCGCTCGTCACTGACCCGGATAACCTTTTTGACCCGGATAAGGGCATCTACGTCACCGGAAACAAGTACCTCGAATGGAAGAACAGCTCCGCTTTCGACCCGAAAAAGAGCGTCTGGGACACGGACAATATCTCCAACTACTTCTTCCACGGCAAGGAGTGGGAGCGTGAGGCTTCCATTACTATCTTCCGGAACGGTGAGAACATCGTTGAGCAGAACATGGGTATCCGCATCAAGGGCGCTTCCACACGAAATACCGCACAGAAAAGCTTCCACCTTTATGCAAGGAGCGATTACGGTGCTTCCAAGATAAAATACCCGCTTATCCCTGACAATTACGACTGGCAGGGAAAACTCATAGACAAATACGACTCCATATCGCTCAGAAGCGTGGGCGATGAGGTTCGTCTCCGCGACGGCTTTGCACAGAAGCTCGTCGGTGACAGGGACGCTCTCACAACTCAGAATATGCAAAGATGCGCCGTCTTTCTGAACGGCGAATACTGGGGACTTTACGAGATGATCGAGAAGCTCTCCGACTACTTCATCGAGACCAACTACGGTATCGAAAAAGGCAGCGTTGCAATGATAAAGAACGGTGAGCTCGAGGAGGGCAAGCAGGAGGAGTTCGACAGCTTCATGAACATCTGCGACAAATACGCCGGGCTCGACCTTTCAGATGCGGCAAACTACAAGGCTGTCTGCGATTTCATCGACATCGACAGCATCATCGACCACTATGCCGCCGGCATCTACCTCGGCACCTACGACTGGCCTAACCGCAACTGCGGTATGTGGCGGAATACCGGCGCTGCTATCGAGGGCAACCCTTACAGCGACGGCAAGTGGCGCTTCATCTCGTTCGACTACGACTACACTATGGGTGCTACATACGCGGACTTCGGCGGCGTTGAGGGCTACGCCTACGACAGCTTCCGCCATGTTCAGTTCAATGAGGACGGCGGCAAGTATGCTCCGACCAACCTGTTCATCAGCCTTCTCAAAAACAAGGAGTTCCGCAACAAGTTCGTGAACGTCTACTGCGATCTCGCAAACGATGTTCTCTCGACCGAAACGGTCAGCGCAATGATCGACACCTACAGCAGGGATTACACCGAGATGCTCGCGAATTCCACGCTCCGCTGGTGGGGTTTTTTCGGCGGCTCGAAGGAGAGCAACCTGAGCTACAACCGCGAGCAGTACAAGAACAAGACACTGCCGCAGATCGCGACCTTCTTCCGTGAGCGTCCCAAGTACACTCTCGAAGATATGCGTAATTATCTCGGGCTTTCACCCGATATGCAGACCATTACTCTGAAAACCTCCGGCAGCGGAAAAATCAGGATAAACTCCATAACTCCCGATACATCGAACGGCTGGAGCGGTCAGTACTCCCCTGACTGTCCCGTTACACTGACTGCTATCCCCGACAAGGGTGCGAGCTTCACAGGCTGGAACGGCGGTATCACAGGCAATGACAGGACCGTTACCGTTACGCTCAAAGAGGCTGTGACTGTCACCGCAAGCTTCGGTGAAAAACAGGAGGTACGCGGCGATATCAACTCGGACGGCGAGCTGAACATTTCCGACCTCGTTCTGCTGCAAAACTGGCTCCTCGGCAGAAACAGCTCCGCACTCAATGATTGGGAAGCCGGTGACTTCAACGGCAACAAAAAGCTGGACGTCTTCGACCTCTGCCTTATGAGACGCGAGCTTTTCGGGAATAAAAGCAGCCTGTAAAAAACTGATCCGGCTGAAAAGTCATAATAAAATAAAGCATTATTGCTTTTTATAAATTTAACTTGATTTTTCTGAAATAATATGCTATAGTATCACTGTAAACTGACACACACAACAAACACCTATTACACCGGTATGCGCTTCAATAATCAGCAGTATCTTATGTGAAAAGACTGCGTCCTGTTCGCTGCCACGATCTCCGGTATCCATGCGTAAACGAATGTGATCTGATCTGCTCGATGCAATTGAGCCGATATAGGAAGTTTCTGGCATGAAAAACGGCGGAGATGCAGGATAGTTCCCCACAAACTCCAATATTGATCTCACCTCCTGAACCCGAAATAAAAGCGGCAGAGAATATCTGCCGCTTTCTTTGTTATTGCCTGTGAGTTTTTATACCACTGCCCGAATGAAATAACCGCATCAGAACAGAGACGTAAAAGTGCGTAAACCTCAAGGAGTATCGGAGCGTTTGTTTGAAATTTATAGCTGTTTGTGCTTTTTTCGCCCTCGCGTATACGCATAGTGCGGCGTATCTCCTTGGGTATCACGCCTCTTCTGAGATCGTCTATTCTTCGTACTATCCCTCCTGCATAAAATTCAATATGCAATATTGAGCAATGAAAAATAAAAGTACAGCTCCGCGTTTCAGAATGAACTTGGTGTTCTTTTTATATCACAAAAATGAGGTCCGCAGCAGGGTATGATACCTTCGGGAAAGCAACAGCGGACAAAAAGATGTATATTATAGCAATTTGTGAACTATTTTGTTAAAATTTGACAATATATAGCTTGTGTAAATCGCAAATAAGTGATATAATCTAATTTAAATAGATATAACTTTTGTGCTGAAGTGGGAATTGGGCATTATATTTTATTGGGAGGAATTACAATGAAAAGCGAAATTCTCAAGAAGCTCGCAGCTGTAACCGCTTCAGCAGCTATCCTTGGCACATCAGGAGCAGTTGGCAGCAGATTTGAAACGAACAATGCTTTCGCAGCAGATATTATCGTTTCAGATTTTGACAACGGAAACGATACAGGCTGGAATCCGAGAGGAAACGCTCAGCTTGAACGGGATTCAGAAAACTATTACAGCGGATCTGCATCTCTTCATGTATCAAACCGTACAGAAAAATGGAACGGAGTTGCTATGACACTTTCGGGAGCTGATTTTGCTGCCGGAAAGTCCCTCAGTTTCAGTGCCGCCGTAATGCAGAAGAGCGGTTCGCCTGTCGATATCAAGATGACGCTTGAATACGGCAGCGGCTTTATGGGCAGCAATTATGCTGAGATCGCTCTTGTTACCGCAGAAAGCGGAAAGTGGACAGATATTTCAAACATAAACTACACCATTCCGGAGGGTGCAGAGAACGCGACTCTTTACTTTGAAGCTCCGGACAGCCTTGTGGATTTCTACCTCGACAGCTTTACCGCTGCAAGTGCCGGTACGCCTTCAGCGATCGTTACAGGAAACGGCGTTGTTGACGGCGCAGGAAGCTCAGGACCTTCCGGTCAGTTTATCACCGGCGATTTCAACGGTGACGGAAAGCTCAACGTTTTTGACCTTATCATCGCCCGCCGGAAGATAATCAAGAGATTCAGCGGAGATTCAAACCCAGTTGATATAAGGATCTCCGATATCGACGGCAACGGTGAATTTGAACTCAATGATATCGTGCTGCTTAATCAGTTCCTTCTTAACAGAACTAAAAAATTCCCGGATCCGATAACTACCACAACTACTACTGTTACTACAACTACTAATACAACAACCAGTACAACGACTTCCGGCGGCGGCGGACATTCAGGCGGCCTTATGAAGGAAATGGCTGATAAAATGGAGACTGACGCTCCGGCCAACTTCTCACAGCAGCGCGGCGGTGTTGACTACGGTAAGTCCGAGGTCGTAACATACCAGTCCAAGGACGGAAACTGTCAGAAGAAGATGACTGTTATCCTTCCTGCCGGATATAACACGAACGAAAAATATCCTGTGCTTTATGTAATGCACGGTATCGGCGGCGATCATACATCAATGCCCGGTATGGGTATACAGACAATGGTCGGCAATATGACTGCTGACGGTGTATGCCCGAAAATGATCGTTGTTTGCCCGGCAATGCTTACAGGTCAGGGCAATCCTATGGCGTTCAATCAGGAGACAATGCGTCTCTATGACCTCATTCGCGAAGATGTCGAGAACAGTATTATGCCGTACATGGAGCAGCATTACTCTGTTAAGACCGGCCGCGAGAATACCGCTATAACCGGCTTCTCCCTCGGAGGACGTGAGGCGCTCTACTGCGGTATCACTCATTCACAGTATTACGGTTATGTCGGAAGCGCCTGTGCAGCTCCCGGAATCTTCCCCACTACAGATAAGATTATGACCCACGAAGGCTCGCTGAAGCAGGAAAGCGAATTCAAGCCTGCTGTAATGCCTGAGTTCATTCTCATCTCGGCAGCAGCCAGCGACGGTGTAGTAGGAACATATCCTGAGTCATATCATAAGGCTCTCTCGAACAACGGCGTTGAGCATCTCTGGAACGTTATCCCGCAGGGCGATCACGGCGGTGCCACGGTTACTCCTCATATGTATAATTTCCTGAGATATGTATTCAAATAATCCACTTGCCTCCTTTGCAGATATTCTGCAAAAACAAGTAATATAAGCCTGACAGAAAGGACCTCCGTTCCATTGGGACGAAGGTCCTTTCGCTGTTATTATCTGTTGCGCCGTTGGAGGATAAGAAAACACACCGTTATTGGTCACATCTTCTCTCAGAAGCAGCGGTTCATTCGAGGAGCATTCATAAGGCGGTATCAGCATCGTATAGCAGCACCAGCATAAAGCTGAACAGGCGTTTAGCTGTCTTTATCATGGCGACCTCCTTTCCTCGGGAGAGCCTGCCGCTGATCCAGCCGGCAGACAAGCGGTTTCCGCCGTAACCGCTGAATTTACGGCATCGGCGGGCGTATAGTGTTTTTCCATATAAACACCACAATAAAATGATAATAACAAAACCGCACCCTGCACGGCATCTCACCATGCAGAGTACGGTTTATTAACATGAGTTAAAAGCGAAAAGGGCGCAGTTATACCCTGTCTGTTTGTCTGGCGAATTTCAGCAGACCTCGGCATATTTGTCAACCCCTATTTTGAAAATCCCTTTGTTAATTTTTGATGAATAAAATATACACCATAATTATATCACCCGCCCGGAAATAAGTCAATTGACGAAATACACTTATTTAACATAAAAAACGGCGCTTTGAGTGGCTATTGTATATTCCCAACACGATCTCCGGCATAAAAGCTGATAAAAAAAGCCCCGCAGGTATCTGCGGGGCTTCTGCCGTTAAAAAAGGGTGGTTTATTTAACGGTCAGTGTAGCAGTTGAAGATGTAACTGATGTGCCGTTGGAGGACTTAACGATGCAGCGGTACTTCTGACCGTTGCGGGCTGCTGTAACAGGAACTGTGAGTGTAGATGTCTTA
>ONBA01000035.1 GCA_900315975.1 uncultured Ruminococcus sp. | reverse complement strand
CACGCGCGGAAGTTACGCTTGTCACTTGGTCGCTGTAACGGCTGGATTTGTACCTTCCTTAGAGTGGAAAATTCGCTTTGAGTTTTGCGGAATCAGGAAAGTCTAAAAAGGAAGAAAACAAACCGATAGAAAACGATACAATAAACAATGCGGTTTTCGGAGAGCTTGAATATATTGACTGCGCCTGGGAAGGAGAATCGGTAAGCTCGCTGTTCGGTGAAGAAAAGACTGTTGATCTGTATGTATATGCTGATGAAGATGAAAATAATATCGAAGAGTGTCAGGAAAAGGTATATCAGAATTATCTCAGGGATCGGACAGAGATCGAAGACGCTGTCAGAAAAGTTATATTCAGAGAATTTAAGCTCTCAGAAGACTTTGATCTCAGTTCACGCTTCAGAGCGAGTTCGATAATTGTGACCTGCGACGGTAACTGCGGCATATCGATCGTTGACAACACCTATCAGCAGGGACATAACCGGTTCAGATTCGTGGTCGAAACCGAACCGGACTACGAATTCACAGATTCAGAAGAGTATTTTTTAGAAACAAAATGACATCAAATAAGAGTTGTTATATAACCCTATTCTAAACTCCACCCGTTGTCTCCGTGGTAGATCATCAGTTTAGTCATTCCGCCGTCGATGCAGATGTTCTCGCCTGTGATGAACCCTGCCTTGTCCGAGCAGAGAAACAGCACCGCATTTGCAATATCGAGCGGATCACCGACTCTTCCGGCAGGCTGCTGATAAGCGTCAGGACCTTCATAGACTTTATAGCCCGTATCTATCCAACCGGGGGAGATAGAATTGACACGGACACGCCCTGCAAGGCTGACTGCCAAAGCGTGCGTCAGCGCCGAGATTCCGCCCTTTGCGGCGGTGTAGCTCTCGGTCTGCGGCTGGCTCATTCTGTCCCGGGAGGAAGAGATGTTGATTATACATCCGCCTTTTGCAAAATGCGGAGCAAACAGCTTTGAAAGATAGAACGGAGCCGTAACACCCACATCCAGCGCATAGCGGAATTCCTCATAGCTACATTCATCAATGCCCTTCATCAGCGGAAGGGCATTATTTATAAGATAGTCAATGTGTCCGTATCTGTCAAGTACATATTCCGCAAACTGTTCAAGCACAGCCTTGTCAGAAATATCCCCGACATAGTGATCTCCCTTTGCCTTGTCGATAATGATGACATCTGCACCCTGTTTTCTTAACTCCTCAGCGATGCATTTACCTATACCGCTTGCTCCGCCTGTCACCACGGCGACTTTGTTTCTGAACATAGCCAATCTCCTTTTATTTCTTTATCGCATCAACAGTCTCCGAAAGCCATTCGTTGTAATAGTCATAAGGCTCGCCCGTCCACCAGTCAAGGAGCTTGTTGAGAGTCAAGATATCATCATTGATGTCGGTACAGCCGTACTGTTCGGGGGCGCGGTTGACGGTGACCTTGTGGCTGCCGTCAGGAAAGAACTCTACGATATAAACGCAGAACCCCGTCCAGCTTCGGTGTGCGAACAGGCGGTCTCCCTCCATATACCAGAACCATTTGTCCTCCATCTCCTGCGGGATGTGCCCCATGCGAAGCGTCTGCATCTGCTTATCGGAGAAGGGACGTTTGAAAACAAACGTGTCGTGAGTTGTCGGCATATCGCAGGTCTTCCAGTCGTTCTTTGTAACGATCACATACTGCGGAGCGAGTTCCTCCAAAGTGTCCTTGCCGAGATCAAGAATGTTCCTGTCAAGCACCGCAAACACAACGCTTATATCAGCATCGGGCTGCTTGCCAAAGAAATCGCTGCAAGCTTGTATAGCCTTGCGCCAAGCCTTATCCACAGGATAGCCGAAGATGCCTGCCGAGATCAGCGGAAAGCCAATAGAATGACAGCCGTTCTCAACAGCAAGTTCCAGCGAGCGGCGGTAAGCACCGTAAAGCAGTTGAGGCTCTTTACGGTCACCGCCGTGCCATATCGGACCGACAGCGTGGATAACATATTTCGCTTTCAGATCAAAGCCCGGAGTGATAACAGCCGAGCCGGTGTCGCAATGCCCGACAGCATCACAGGCGGCCTGCAGTTTGTCCCACCCGGCAGCCTTGAATATCGCGCCGCAGACACCGCTGCCGCCCATAAGTCTGTCATTTGCAGCATTGACGACAGCATCAACAGAAAGGTCGGTAATGCTGATCTTTTTGATAGAGATATTGTTCATGTGGTCATCCTCCTGTCAGTTTATTGTTGTCACAGATATTATATCACGGATCGGGGGCGGTTTCAAGAGGGAAAGTGCTGTTTAGAGTTAGCGGTCCAAATATTTGTACTTAAAATAGTGATAATTTACACAAAGGGGCATTGATTTATCGGGTGAAAGATGTTATAATTATATAAATATAACTTGAAAGGTGGCATGATTATGACTCCGGAAGAAAAAGCCCGTGTAAAAATAGATGAAAAGCTCGGAAGAGCCGGCTAGTATATTGTTAACAGAGATGAATATATTCCTCAGACTACATCAGCCATCAGGGAGGCTTTGGCTCAGGGCAACAAAGAGAGCGATTATTTGCTTTTTGTTGATAATAAGGCTATTGCTGTTATTGAAGCTAAGAAAGCTGATAATCAGCTTGGCAGTGATGTTGAGTCGCAGGCCGAAAACTATGCTAAGACTCCTCTTTCCTGGTACGGCCTATGGGAAGATGGATATATCCCGCTCGTGTATATTTCTAACGGCAAGAGGATACTTTTTAAAAATCTCAAATCAGAATCTGATGATTATGCCGAGCTTAATGATTTTCATTCTCCCAAGGAGATGCTTCGTCTGATAGGCAGAACATCTGATTTTGGTGCTCTGCCAAAACTTGAACGAGACACTTTAAGAGATTGCCAGTATGAAGCAGAAACAGAATTTGAGAAATCTATAAGAATGGGCAGAAGAAAAAGCCTTTCTGTACTGGCCACAGGAAGCGGAAAAACATATCTTGCCTGTCTTGCGAGCTATCGGCTGCTCAATTATACATCTGCCAAAAGGATACTGTTTCTTGTTGATCGGAACAACCTTGCAAGGCAGACCGAAAGTGAGTTCAGCCAATTTGATCTTACTGAGAACAGAAGAGAAATGAACGGCTTATATGATATCAGAAGATTAAAGCATCCTGATGATATCAAGGGAGATATAGTTATCTCTACGATTCAAAAGCTGTTCTCTATTATGACAGGACAGGCATTATGTGATGAAAATGAAGATGCCGAGGATGAGCGAAATGCGGAGGAAGAGGATAAAAATGATTCAAACGTCATAAGCCTTGGCGACGGTCTAACTATTCCGCCCGACTATTTTCAGTTTATCATAGTTGATGAGTGTCATCGCTCGATATACGGTAAATGGCGAGCTGTTCTTGATTATTTCAATAAAGCAATCGTCCTTGGATTAACAGCAACACCGACACCTGAAGCTTATGCGTTTTTTAATAACAATACCATAGAAAACTACACCTATGACCGTTCGGTTGTTGACGGAGTCAATGTGCCTGCCCGTGTATATAGGATAATTACAGAAGTCACCGAGCATGGCGGATCACTTGAAGAAGGAACAACGGTAACAGAAACTGTAAGAAGAAATAATCAATCAACAGACTATACCCTAAATGAAACCAAGGAGTACGATCCGGAGAAGCTGGACAGGACCATTGTTAATCGTCAGCAGATCCGCAAGGTCTTGAATGTGTTTAAGGAATCTATATATAATGATTTATACCCGGAACGTGAAAGATCCTGGGAGTACATTCCAAAGGCACTTATTTTTGCTAAAAATGATAATCACGCAACAGAGATAGTTGAAGCGGTGAAAGAGGTCTTCAAGGACAAATTTGAAAACGGCGAAATCCCGGAGCATTTTGTACAGAAGATAACATATTCCTCTGACGATTCAAATGCTCTGATCCGTGACCTGAGAAACGAAAAAGATTTCCGCATCGCTGTAACTGTTACACTCGTAGCTACAGGAACCGATGTAAAGCCTTTGGAGATAGTTATGTTTATGAAAGATGTTTTCTCTGATGTGCTTTATACGCAGATGAAAGGCCGAGGCTGCCGTGTTATTGATGAGGATAAGCTGCGTGAGGTAACACCAAATGCTGATACAAAAGACTGCTACTACATAGTAGATGCTGTCGGGGTTACTGAGCATGACAAACACATTCCCGGTCCGGGCCCTGGTCCATTGATAAGGAGAATGACCCTTGAACAGCTTCTTGAACGTCTATCCCACAACGAGGTGAGTGATGAGAACCTGGCGTTGCTGCGTGATTACTGTTCAATGATAAACAGACGTTATGAAGATAACCGCTATTTCGGACACCATCTTGAATACTTTGTCAATACCTTCGGTTATTCACCGAGAGATCTTGCTTATTCTATTCAGACGGCTTTTGAAGGCGGTCTGCTGCCTCCGTTTGTAAGTCCCTCTGATGACAATACTGTACGAATGGCTCTTATAGACAGGCTTATCAGTAGTCTGCCTGCAAGAAAAAAGCTGCTTGAACTGCGGCAGGGGTATATCCTTACAACCGAGGAAGATCCCGATGTACTGATAAGTGCCGGATTCTCAATCGAAACTGCAAAATCATATACAGATAATTTTGAGAAATACATCAGTGACAATAAGGATACTATCGAGGCGCTGCGTATCATTTACAATTCGGAGGATACTCCTATCACCAATTCGATGCTTGTTGACTTGCGGGACAGGCTGCTTTCCGAAAGCAGTCATTTCAGCGCACCGCAGTTGTGGAATTACTATAAGACACTCGACCCTTCAAGCGTTGATGAACTTGATGTAAAGGCGAATGCAAAAGCACTCACTAACTTGATACAGCTTGTACGCTATGCATACAAGAAAAGTCCGAAGCTGACAAGCCTGATGACTGGTTTTACACAGCGTTTCAATCTATACTGCGGTCAGACTCAGCGAAGCCTGACTGATGAGCAGATAACGGTAATGCGACAGATAGCTGAGTTCGTCATCAATGACGGAGCAGTATCATCGGCTGAACTCAATGATATAGATACAGATCTCTGGAGACAGGGTATCCGTGCTTTCAGACAAGTTCAGAGGCTTGATGAGGAAATTATTGCACTATCAAGAATAATACTAAAGGCGGCATAAAATATGGCAAACCAAAAATCAGAATCGGCATTAGTAAAAAAGGTGTGGGAGATAGCAAATGTTATGTCCTCCTCAGGTGTCGGATTCACAGACTATATAACCCAGCTCACATATATCCTGTTTTTGAAAATGGATGATGAAAAGGAAGAGTACGGCCTCGGCAGCTCCATCCCGGATGATTGCAAATGGAAAGAGCTTGTCAAGGAGAACGGTGAGGATCTCATTAAAAAGTATGAAGATATACTGAAAACGCTTTCAAATGAGAGCGGACTTATCGGGACTATTTTCACAAAAGCGACTAATAAAATATATCAGCCCGTTCATCTGAAAAAGATAATTGATATGATATCAGCAGAAAACTGGTACATAATGGACGGCGATGTCAAGGGTGCTATCTATGAGGGCATACTTGAAAAGAACGGACAGGATTCAAAGAGCGGTGCGGGTCAGTATTTTACTCCGAGAGCGCTGATATCCGCGATCGTTGATGTGATCGACCCGAAGATAACGGAAACTGTTGCCGACCCCTGCTGCGGTACGGGCGGATTTCTGCTGGCGGCTTTTGAACATATGAAAGGTCAGAGCAAGGACACCGAAAAGCAGAAATTTCTCAAGAACAGTGCGCTGTTCGGGGCTGATAATACTCCTCTTGTTGTGACGCTTGCTTCAATGAATCTGTATTTGCATGATATAGGCACAAAGAAGAGCCCCGTTGTATATCAGGACTCGCTGCTTGATACATCAGACAAGCTGTATGATGTTGTTATAACAAACCCGCCCTTTGGCACAAGACCGCAGGGTAGCGTTGCTATTGACTTTGACGGCAGAGGATTCATTGAAACATCTGATAATCAGGTGAACTTTTTGCAGCACATTATGTCTATCGTCAAGACAGGTGGGCGTGTCGGGGTTGTTCTGCCTGACAGCGTTCTGACCGACGGAAATGCTACAAAGAAAGTCCGTGACAAGCTGTTGAGCAATTTCAACCTGCACACCATTCTCAGGCTGCCGACAGGCATTTTCTATGCAAACGGCGTAAAGACAAATGTGCTGTTCTTTGAAAAAGGCAAACCTACCAAGGATATATGGGTATATGATTACCGTACCGAGATCAAACACACTATGGCTACCAAGCCTATGACCAGAGCTCACCTTGACGAGTTCGTTGAGTGCTACTGCTCCGGGCATATGCAGGACAGAAAAGAGACCTACGATAAAGAGACCAACCCAAACGGCAGGTGGAGATGTTTCAGCGCTGAGGAAGTAAGTCAGCGTGAGGATCTGAACTTCAAGTGGATAGACTTCACCGAGGAGGACGAGCGAACCGTTACAGAGATAATGGACGATATGCAGGCGCAGGCTGATATTATAAACTGCTCTATTGACACTCTCAGAAAGCTGCTGGGAGGTATGAACATTGATTGATACAAAAGCATTACGCAGCCGTGTGCTTGACCTTGCAATACGGGGCAAGCTGACAGAGCAGCTGCCGAGCGACGGCACTGCGGAGGAATTATATCAGCAGATACAGGCTGAAAAGCAGAGGTTCATTTCCAATATTAAATCAGAAGATATTCCATTTGATATACCAAGCAACTGGAAATGGGTTAGATTAGGCGAAATTGTTTCTATTTTAGGTGGAAAAAGAATACCAGCAGGAAGAAGCCTTACAACTGATAATACAGGTCATAAATATATCAGGGTTTCTGATATGAAAAATATGTCTGTAGAGACATCAAATCTATTATACGTTCCCGAAGATATATACCCTAAAATTTCTCGATATATCATTAATAAAGAAGATGTGTATATAACTGTAGCTGGTACTATCGGTAGAGTTGGTACTATTCCTGATGAAATTGACGGCGCTAATCTTACAGAAAACGCTGATAGATTGGTATTTACATCATTAGACAGAAATTGGCTGGTTTTTACTTTATCAGCAGATACCGTTCAAAAACAGATTAGTTATCTGACAACTCAGGTTGCACAGCCTAAGTTAGCAATAAAAAAAATACAAGAATTTATTTTGCCCCTTCCACCCCTCGCCGAGCAAAAGCGTATAGTTGAGCGAGTAGAGGAGATATTCCGCTTGCTTGATGCCATTGACGAGGCACAGGAGAAATACTCCGCCGATGCAGAGTCGCTCAAAGCCAAGCTCATTACCGCAGGCATTCAGGGCAAGCTGACCGAACAGCTTGACAGCGACGGAGCGGCTGAGGAGCTTTATCAGCAAATACAGGCGGAGAAACAAAAGCTAATCAAGGAAGGCAAAATCAAGAAGGAAAAGCCACTGCCGGCTATTAAAGATGAGGAGATTCCGTTTGAGATACCGGGGAATTGGAAGTGGGTGCGCTTTGGTGATTTGATGTGGAACCGGGATTCCGAAAGAATCCCTGTTTCAGTAGCTGATAGAAGAAAGCTAAAAAAGATTTACGATTATTACGGCGCATCCGGTGTGATTGATAAAGTCGAAACATACTTATTTGATGAAAAGCTATTGTTAATTGGAGAAGATGGTGCAAACCTCTTAAGCCGTAGCACACCCATTGCGTTCCTTGCAGAAGGAAAATACTGGGTAAATAATCACGCTCATGTGCTTGGGTTTTATGTAGCGGACTATCTGGATTTTGTCATGCACTATATCAATTCTATAAGTCTGGTGCCTTATGTTACCGGCTCAGCACAACCAAAACTGAATCAGGATAATATGAATAAGATTCCAGTCCCACTCCCGCCCCTCGCCGAGCAAAAGCGAATTGCTGAGGTGCTGGAGAGGGTGTTGGGAGAGTTGGGGTAGAACTCCATTCGGGTCATTATAAGATGTTTGTTTAAACATAATTGAAAAAGAAAAGTGATAGAATGATTTCAAAAAAAGAATTAGAACTAAAATGCTTGAACGCTGCAATCAAAAACTGTCTTGCACAAAGAGGCTTAAGCAAGCAGGTCGGCAAACTTATGTCCGGGGTTGATATAGAACGCCTGTCTGATGAAAGACCTGATTTTCTGCGATACGTCTCCCCGAATAACAGAAAAGAAAAGGGTGTGGTCGTAGGCATCGAGCATTTTATGGTAGACCATATTTCTAAAGAGAAAAAGAATGATAAATATCAGTCCATGGGGCGGATCCATCAGAAAAAAGTTTCAGAATTCTATGAAAAATGGCATGACGATGTTCAAGCGTCAGATCAGCCCCCAGACGGTGTGTTAGATGAGCTGAGCAAAATATTATCCGATCACTTTAACAATTCTGCGTATGCTACCTTTAGAACGTTTTTTGAGAGTTTCAAGCACGCAGTTGATACACACATGAAAAGCATTGATGTATATGATAAGGCTATCAGAGACGCGGCGGAAAAACGGGAGGCCGAACATAAGCTGATTATACTGATAGAGATTCACTCCGAATTCCGTGACCTTTTCTTCCATCGGAACGGAAACACAAAGTTTGAAAGAAATCCTATAACGATAATCTTTGATGAGTTCATCCGGCTCCTTGAACAAGCTGATAAAAGGATAGATTATTATGTTCTGAATTTCAGCGATACTTTAGTTACAACAGTTCAAACCGTTACGATCAATGCAAAAGACATTCGCTCTTCTCTAAAAAAGCAGCATATCCCGATATATCATTATTGCGGATCAGATCTGTATTTGCCAAAAAACAGTGCTTTTGTTATGAATTATAAAATGGATATCAATTCGGAGCAAAATGGAGAAAACATAGACTTTGATATAAATCCGTCTATGAGTATGATGAAGCCGGAATATGAAATAAAGTTTATATGGAATGCACTAAGAAAGGCACAATATCATTTAGAAAACAAAGAAGAAGTCATATTAGATATGCGAGAAGAAAATGCTTTTGAGATATTTGCTCCCTATATTGTTAGTTGGAAAAAGTGTGACGATGATAAATGGAGTTATGAACCGGTGTTCTTAATGTGTCCAACGCCATCAGAAATGGAAAAAGCGTTTGCGGCTTTTGATAAAAGATGGGGAATAACTGAAACGAAGATCATGCCTGAATAAACACTCTTTGTTCGACTTGCTTGGCATAAATATAATAATAAATAATCGATCCTTCTTCCGGAAACGGAGGAAGGATTTTTTGTTGTGTAAATATTTTGTCAAGGTGTCTGAAAACAGAAGCTCTGCCTTGTGCAATACAGAGAACACTTGTAAACATTCTGTGAAACAGGGTTTTCAAAGCTCCTGCATCTTACCGATACAAGTGAGAAGAAAAAATGTAAATTTTGTATGAAACACCCTCTCAAAACACCTCTCCCATTCCCTCTATAGTAGAGGGGTATGAAAGGAACTCCGTTGTTAAATTGCATAATCAGAGAGCTGTACATCTGTGCAAAACAGAGAACTGTTGCAGATACTTTGCGAAAAATACTTGCGGACTCCATTCGATCTTACCGTTACAAGTGAGGAAAACAATTGCAGCGGAACACAGCCAACAGCGCAGACGGAATCGAGCATATGCCTGACAGCGAAAAGCTGTGCGCCTACAAAAGCCCCAAAAAAAGGTGCATAACGAATTGGTGCAAAAGAAATTTTATCAAATACCCCTCTCAAAACGCCTCCCTTATGGCCTTTATATATAGAGGGGTATGAAATGACTCCGTTGTGAAAGTACATAATCAGTATGCTTCTCATCTGTACAGAACTGAGAACATTTGAAGATAATCTGTGAAACAGGGTTAACAAAGCCCCTGCATCTTACCGATACAAGTGAAAAGAAAAATGTAAATCTTTTATGAAGTGGGTGTGCAAAACGCCTGTCTCATGGCCTTTATATATAGATGGGTATGAAAGGAACTCCGTTGTTAAATTGCATAAGCAAAAGCGACGAGGAAGAAAAATGAAATTCATTTATGAAATACCCCCCTCAAAACGCCTCTCCCAGTCTCTTTATAGTAGAGGGGTGTGAAAGAAACACCGTTGTGAAAGTGCATAAGCAAAAGGATCATTGGCTGTGCAGAACAGAGAAAAACAATTATTTAATTGAAAAAAGTGATGTTAAACGCTTTGTATCTTACCGATACAAATGAGAAAGAAAAAATGAAAATCTTTATTGAAATACCCTTCTCAAAATGCCGCTCCCTGTCTCTTTACAGTAGAGGGGTATGAAAACAACGATCCGTTGTGAACTTGTACAACTGGAGATTTCAAAAACTGTGCATCTATACAAAAATTATTGCAATTCACGACATGATGGCTCAAAACAGCCTTTCCCGTGGCCTAGTTATTGAGGGGAAAATAAAAAATCATCATTAAGGGTGGTAAAACCACCTCTCCCAGTCTCTTTACAGTAGAGGGGTGCAAATGATACATAAAGTTTCAAGGAGGTGACCCTATGAAAACTCACCAGAAAGGAGGAATGCCAATGAAAAACAAACTGGAAACCAAGACCGCAGGCGAGATCTTGACAACTGTTTTTCCGCCGATGGAGTATCTTGTGGATGGGCTGCTGCCGCAGGGATTGTTCATACTTGCGGGTACGCAAAAGGTCGGAAAGTCGTGGCTGGCACTTGATCTGTGCGTGAGCATTGCCACCGAGCGCAAAGTTCTCGGACGCACTACTGTTCGCCGTGATGCTCTGTACCTGTGTCTCGAAGATAACTTCCGCCGAATTCAGAAAAGACTGTTTGCGATAGACGCGCCTGAGACGGAAGATATGTACTGCGCAGTCACGTCCGGGACTATCGAGCACGGTCTGCTTGAACAGATCGAGGAATTCTACAAAGAGCACATCGACCTGGGGCTTGTGGTCATCGACACCTTGCAGAAAGTCCGTGAAGGAGTTGAATCGACTTATGCGACAGACTACAAAGAAATGTCAGCGCTGAAAGCTCTTGCGGACAAGCTGGACATCACGATCATAGTTATCCACCACACCCGGAAGATGCCGGACAGCGATCCGTTCAATCAGATCACAGGCAGCACGGGGCTCAGCGGCTGTGCAGACGGCAGCTTAGTTCTTGCGGAAACCTATCGCGGCAGCGGAGTCGGAACACTCACTTGTGTCGGCAGAGATGTGGGATTTCTTGAGATCAAGGTTCATTTCGATTCATCGCAGATGCGGTGGATCGCAGAGGAAGATCTATCCGTCAGCGGCAGCAAAAACAATCTGTTTCTGTCTGCGGTATATGTTTTCATCCGTGAGAAATTGCACTTTGTCGGTACGCCGACGGAGTTGTCCGACGAGCTGAAAGCTATCACCGATGAAACTTTTTATCCGAACAGGATCAAGCGCGACCTTGTCGAGAACGGCTACACGCTGATGCTCTACGGAATAGTTTTCGCTTACGAGCGCCGCCACTCGGGACGGTATATCAAGCTTGATTACTACCCCGAGCGTGACAGTAGTGTCGGTAGAAACGAGGGCGGTTTTACTGTCGCGCAGCTGCCTGTGAATGCGTCTCAAAGTTCGTAAATGCGTTATTTCTTTTGCGTGTCAGTAGAATTAAAAAACGAGTTTTACTGTCACGGAACGAGTGCTACTGTCACGCAAAATGCTCGTACAACAACGCACTGTATGCCCTTGGCAGATGCAGTCGTGGAAACAACCGAGCAGTAAAACAAAACGCCTCACAGCGCATTTGTGTGCGGCTGTGGGCGAGATAGGAGCACTGATATTTTTTCTTTCCACTATAAATATACGGCTGAAAGTGGTGTATTTAGGCAGTCCGCTGTGAGGCCTCACGGGGGAGGTTTTCAGTAAAAGCCAGCATCGCCTCTGGCTGTCCACCTGTCCCCGTTGGGGGTCTGGCAGAGCCGAGGCTTGCTGGCTCGGGGTGAACCCCGGACCCCCTTTATTGGCATAAGGAAAATGAAACGCGGAGCCGAGCTCCGCAGAAATAAGCGTCACAATTAGTGACGGAACTTAAGAATGGAGGTAAATAAAATGCGAAAAAGAAATGTAACGATCACCGTCCGCTGCACTGTTGATGAGCGGGATAAAATTAAAGGACGTGCCGAAAGCCACGGTCAGACCCTCTCCGACTATGTGCTTCGGTCGGCGCTGGGCAAGAGAATTGTTGTAGTCAATGGGCTTGACGAAGTCGTCCGGCAGATGAAAGCGATAGGTAACAATATCAATCAGCTTGCGCGTGCGGTCAATGAGGGTCGCATCAAAGCTATGAATTTCGATGCTGTCCACCGCGACCTGTATGCGCTGTACGGTCAGATCGGCAAGCTCATCGGGGAGGTGAAATGATGCCGATAGTACACTTTGTAAACTGTAAAACTCAGAGCGCCGGCGGTATGAAAACTGTGCTTGGCTATGTCTCGCAGGAGAAGAAAACCGTCCGGGAGGATAGACGTTACGTCACAGGGATAAACTGTTCGCCGCAGACTGCCTACGAAGAAATGCGTCTGACAAAACAGCTTTACAACAAAACCGATGGCAGACAGTATTATCATCTGGTGCAGAGCTTCCCGAAAGGCTATGACATCACGCCGGAGAAGGCTCATCAGATAGCCTGCGAGTTTGCAGAGCAAGCCTTCGGTCAGTATGAGTGTGTGGTCGCTACGCACATAGACCGAGAGCATATCCACTCGCATATAGTGTTCAACTCGGTGAGTTTTCAAGACGGCAAGAAATATCATTCTAATCTTGACAGCGTAAAGAATTTGATGAATCTCTCGGATGAGATCTGCCTTAATCATCACGTCCACGTTCTCGCTGATCCGGTGACGAAGCTGAAACAACGCAAGGTGCCTAAGATGTCCGACCGTGAACACCGCTGTGCGGAGAGAGGTCATAGTGTGAAGCTGCAACTGATGTCTGCAATAACCGAGGGCATGAAAGAAGCCAAGAGCCGCAAGCAGTTCTGTTGGCTGATGAAAAAGCGGTACGGCATCAGCGTCAAGTGGCAGGACAACCACAAGCACATAACCTATGTCATGCCGAGCAGGTACTCGTTCCGAGACCGCAGGCTGCTGGACGAAAAATTTTTGAAGGAGGCAATGGAATATGAATTCAAGATCAGAGCTCGAATCCTTAATGGAGAAGAACAAACCGCTGCTGCAGGAGGCGGCGCAGCCGGTAACCTTCGCACAGATCACGGAGCAGAACTGGCTGGCAGTGATCGGAGTGCTGAAAAACGTGGCCGAGTCCCAGGACAAGGTCATAACGCTGCTGTCGAGATCAATGACCGCAGCGCAGATGCAGAGCTATCTGGATCAGTTATCGGAGCTCGCAGTGCAGGATCAGATCACCTGTCAGGAGATAGAGACACAAGTCAAAACAGAAACCTCGTCGGCGATGACGGAGTTGTTGTCACAGGCTGGGAGTCTGAAAGAGGAGTGCTCCTCAATGCTGAAGCAGCAAGAAGAATGCTCAAAGAAAGGCAGGCTCAAGTTTATGATAGCACTCCTTGCGTCACAATCGGCACTCTTGATATTATCGACGGTGTTACAAATCTGGCTTCGATAATCGACAATGCTCCCACCGACCCCGAGGAAATGGAGAGGTATATAGACAGCATCCGAGCCGCACAGAATGCGGGATTACTCATCGGCATTGCGATAGAGGCGATAAAGATACTGTCAGAGATGCTGGAGGAAATGAAAGCAGGGCAGGTCGAGAGCGAGGAAGAATACGAAGCCGAGGATATGGAGGTTGAGGAAAGCGAGGTGGAGATGGATATGATGATGTAGGATGAAATCCCGAAACAGGACTTCAAGTTCGGATATACTGAAAGGGTAGTTCCGAACTGCACAAATCCCGGCAGAACAATCTGTCGACATTGGCGATAGCTATTCGACGGCGGGTGTGGTATTCTTGTGTGGGAAAGGCAGCCTCAAAAACAACGGCTGCCTCGGGAGGTGGTACAAATGACCATCAAGGATATCTACCACGGCAACCGAGCGCCGATAGATTTGCAGTTCGATACGAACAGCAGGTATGTTTCATTGAGCAAAGAGTGGCTGCGGCTACACGAAGAATTCAAAGGAACGCTGTCCGCAGAGCAGGATGAAATGTTCAACAGACTCTGCGACATCCAGGGCGAGCAGACCACGATTAGCAACGAGCGCAGCTACAAGCAAGGCTTCCGTGACGGCGCAGAACTGATGCGTGACATTATAGAAGGTGGTGACTGAAATGAAAAAAGCAATTGCAATACTCATACTCGCCGCTCTGCTGACAGGCTGTGCAAACACCGAACCGGGCACAGAGGTCGTGACAACAATTTCTTCATCTGCGATAATATCAACGGAAAGAGAAAAGCCGTCCGAGAGCGTGACCACTGCGGAGAGCAAAGCAACAACGACCCACCTAACAACAACGCAGACCACAGCGGTAACCACTACAACAACGAGCGCGACCACAGTGCACACAGCGCCAACGTCAGCAACGAAACGGACGAGTCGGGAAACTACGCAGCCAACCGAAAGCAAGTCTGTGTCGGCGCGACAAGAGCCTGTCAGGGCGACTACGTCGATGACAACAACGGCAACTCCGAATACGGAACAGCCGAGAGAAACAACGACAATGCAAACGACGCAAACATCAGTGATGACAACTACAAGAGCAGCGACCATGACTACAAGAGGAACGACCACAGCGAAACCGAAAGCAACGACAAAGCAGACCACGACTACAAAAGTAACAACTACAACTGCGGAAAAGATAGCAGTCCCAAAGCCGCCGATCATATCAAAAGCAACCACGACTGTGATTGAGAACGGCATCACCTACGTCGAGGTGCCGGATGTTACCTGCCTTGCAACGATGATTGAGAATCTCGAAGAAACCGACACCCCGCCGATCTATTATATACAGGTCGGGCGCAAATTGAAACACGACGGCACCGATTACGGAAAGGCAGTTGCGGTGTTCAGGTGGATGGAGAAGAACGGATGGGGCTCCTGCGTCTATCACTCGCTTGAAGCCTACTATGTGTGTCAGGGCATCGGGCTCGAATGCGCATACGCCTTCTGCACCGACAACGGCTGGTACGGTCACACATTCAATGTAGTCAAGGTCGATGGAGAATGGTATGCGCTGGACACGCAGGCGGGGATATTCCTCGACAACTGGCATTACCTCTGCAAGCGGATGTTCGACGGAATGGACAATGATCTGCCGGGCTTCGATGAGGATGCGTTCTATCCTTATGACGAGGACGGAGAGTTCAGGAATTGGTCGATAGAACCGTTAGAATGATACACAATACAATGTGAGCGAGGGGCGGAAGCCTCTTGTTCGTTGAGACAAATGAGATGCATAACGAAACGGAGCCCCTTGATATATGATAACGGGACGAATGAAAGCAAACACATTGATAGAACAACAGGAGGAATGAATTATGACAGAGGGAAGAAAAGAAAACACGGTCGAGATGCTGACTATCAAAGAGGCGGCTGCTCTGGTCAAGGGACTGACCGAGTACAGGGTGCGTCAGATGTGTATTAACGATCAGATACCGCACATCATGGCAGGGAAAAAGTATCTCATAAACAAGGAAATGTTCCTTGATCACCTCCGCGGCAAAACGGCGTAAGCTTTTTTGTCGGTTAGGTAGAATGTGAGGCACAGTCGGCGCATTTCGGTAGACTTTTCCGTTCGGATATGGTATAATGGTATCGGCAGAAATGCGCCGTGTTCTATACGGAGGTATAAAATATGGCAGCAATACGAAAGAGAAGCAACGGTTCTTATGAGATCAAGGTCTCCTGCGGTTATGACGTAAAGGGCAGACAGCACAATCAGTACAGAAGCTATTACCCCGAACCCGGCATGACGCAGAAGCAGATTGAAAAGGAGGTGAACAGAATAGCTGTACTCTTCGAGGAGGAGTGCAAGAAAGGGCAGATCACTGCGGCGGTCAAGTTCGAGACTTTCGCTGAGCAGTGGTTTGAGGAGTATGCGAATATCTCCCTTCGCCCGACTACACTCGCAAGGATGAGACAGCTAACCAAGCGCATCTCCCCCGAACTCGGACACAAGCGAATGGATAAGATAACAGCCCGTGAGATCCAGCGGTTTATAACCGATTTGATCGTCAAGGGCAGGCACGAGAGGACAGGCAAGCCGCTCTCACGCAAGACAGCGGTGCACCACCTGAGTTTCATAAGCGATGTGTTCACCTATGCGATACGCATGGGAATGTTGTGCGACAACCCGTGCAGGAGAGTGTTCATCCCGAAGCAGGAGCAGGACGAAAAGCAGATCTACACACTTGAAGAAGTGGCGGTGCTGTTCGACAATCTGGGCAGCGAGCCGCTGAAATACAAGGTATTCCTGCTGCTGGCGATATACACAGGCTTCCGCCGCAGCGAGATGCTGGGGCTCGAATGGAAGGACATAGACTTTGAGAACGAGCTTATCCACGTCCGGCGCACCTCGCAGTACACATCGGCAAAGGGTATATACACCGACACCACCAAGACTAAAAAATCAAAGCGTGTGTCAAAGATGCCGACCTCAATAATGGATATGCTCCGGCGCTTCAAGGCGGAGCAGGAGAGCGAGGCTGAAAGGCTCGGCACCAAGTGGGAGGATCACGACAGGCTGTTCACCAAGTGGAACGGCGCTCCGATGAATCCGCAGACACCCTTTGAGTGGCTGAAGGGCTACTGCAAGCGCATCGGGGTACAGTTTCACAATATCCACTCGCTGCGTCACCTTCACGCGAGCCTGCTGATATTCGAGGGCGTGGACGTTGTAGCGGTATCGGCGGATATGGGACACAGCGTCGTCGGAACGACTTTGAATCTCTACTCCCATATGTTCCAGGAGGCAAGAGCCCGCAACTGCGATGCGATAAGCAACGCTCTCAGCTTCACGAACGATCCTGCAAGGGAGAGGCGGATCATACAGTCGGTCGGGGCATAAAAAGAACCGCAGGGTGGTTGCCCTGCGGAGATACATAAAAAAGATATGAATAAACTATTGAAATTGTTTCCCACAAAAACAAGTGGTCAATAAGTGGTTGCGGAAGACAAAAGTCAAATAAGAATCCGCAAACGACGCATTTGCGCGGTTTGCGGAGCCTGGTTTGGTGACCCGTACGGGAATTGAAAATCCCCCACCCATTTATCTGATTTTCAGTAAATTTGAAAAAATGCGGAAAATACGGCATTTCAGAGCAAGTTGCAAAAGCTCACTTACTCTGTTTTATGCCAACTTTTTGTGATGATAAAGAACAAATAAAGAACAAGAATCACATCACAGCGTATCTTTTCAAATCTATTGTTGATCGGATTTTTTCATTTCAGATGAAATGAAAGTCAAACTGGAGGTTTTACAATGAGTAAAAATATTCTCGACGAACTTTACGATTATGACCTGTTCCACCTGACCGAGATCGAAGATATGGACGGTTCATACAAGGCTGCCCTCGACAGTCTTGTCAAGGCAGAAGCCAAACTGAAAAAAGCCTTTCCTGACAGTGCCGACATTCTTGACGAATACCAGTCAGCGGACATTGAACTGCACAATCTCTCCAACCGCAATGAATTTCGCAAGGGCTTCAAGGTCGGCGCACAGCTCGTCCTTGAAATGATAAAGCCTATTAAGTGAGGTGGACGATATGAGCAGATACAAGAGTGAACAGACCGCATACAGCTCCCTGAAAAAGAAATACGTTCCGCTGTGGCGACTGGACACCAACACCGTGACTGTCACCCATTTCAATGCTGACACTCAGACCGAGGAGAGTAAGACCTACAGCACCGATTTCATCAGGTATCATCTTCATTTCTCTGATAGCCATTGTCCTGACAGGCTTCGCAGGCTCCTCAACGAGGGCAAGATCGTGCAGTACCTCGATGATATGGAGCAGAAAGTCAATGAAGCTATCTCCCGTCAGGTAGAGCTTTGGAAACGAACCGATGACTGCTATCAGAAAGCTGTTATCAGCGGTGATGCTGAGAAAATGCTCGGTCTGGAGAACTGCTTCGTCTATATGGCGAGAGAGATTATCTTTGAATGTATGGTTTATATTTGAGAGCGGACGGCTGTGCCTTCGGGTGCAGCCGTTCAATGTCTCCAGTAATCGACAATAGACTGAATATCGAGATCAATCCATTCATTTTTCCAAAGTTCCAAATAAGGAATATCATTGGAGGACGGTTTTGGATTACATTCACCTATTTTTACGATTGAAGGTATTACAACTGAATCTCCAATAAGAAGACATTCTCCCGATTTTAAAGTAGGCATCTTATCTATAAGTTGCCCCATAGTATCAGGCAATAATCGCTTTACATAATTTTGATCATTAGGATTCGTTAATCTCATTGTGATAAAATTATTGCACTGAGAGAAAATAGTTTCTGATATTTCAGATGGGCGCTGACTTGCAAGCATCAGAGTGATTCCATATTTACGTCCCTCTTTTGCTATTCGCTCAATAGATTCTCTTGATGCACGATACTTGATTAAATCACTATTAGGTACATATTTATGTGCTTCCTCGTAAACCAAGAGAAAAGGAGTATCATTATTTATATTATGAGTCGGATTCTCAAGCTGTCTTACTCTCGTATAATAATACCCCATCTCAAAAAGCAATCTTGAAATTAAAGATACGGTAATACTAAGCACTTCAAAAGGTATACCGCTTAAATCAATTATAGTAATATTTGAATGGTTTTCTCCATAACCTATAAATTGCTTTAATGTGTCTTCAAAAGAAATAGCGAGGACTTTTGGACCCATCAAGAAATCTAAACGCTTATCGTTTATTCTATTTTCTAATCTGCTAATAAAATTGGAAAGCTGCCCATATAATGGTCCAGCTTTATCAGTGCCCGCTTTTGCACCTGGAATTCGTTCTTCATTCTTTGTTCTTGCAAAGTTAAGTACGTTATTAATGTCAAAAAGAAGAGGACTGTCAAAATTAATTTTATCTTTTTGCTCATCACTGCCATGAAAATGAGATACCTTACTGGTTATAACCGCTTCTTTAAATACATTTCTTTGATTATGATCATTTGCTTCCGTGTCAATAAATAATTCTTGTAATTCCTCACTATTAAGTAACCAATATGGCAATATGATATTTGACACATCCAAACAATTTGCGTTAGGAAAAGCTGTTCTATACTCAGAATGTATGTCGAAAATTATTATGTGCGAATTGTTCAGTCCCTCATATGTGCCTTCTTTTATTTCCGTTGCTGATTGTATTATTTTAGCGACTGTATGCGACTTTCCGGAGCCTGTTGAGCCAACTATAGCTATATGTTTATTGAAGAATCTATTTCCGTTGACTGGTACGGAGATATCAGGATTCGAGGAAAGACTTGAAAATATAAACTTTTCTTTATCCTCTATGGATTGTGAGTAAATAGCATTAATGTCATCTATTGTAGCAGGTTTAACATCTTTAGGAGGAATTGCGATAGTGTCTCCGCCTCGTTCAAATATGCCATTTCTCACTATTCCTAATGGATTTGCTTCTAAAATGTATCTTCGTTCAGATTCGTTTTCCTTATTGTCAACTATTTCAATTGAATAGTTCTCAATGATTGCCAGCATAACGGCATCTTCGCTGTCAGATATTCTCACATAAGAACCAACCTTTAACTTTTCAGTAGGTAACTGAAAATCCTCTAATTTATCAACCACGATTTTTACTTTATCTGGTAATACGGAAATTACTTCTGCATTCATTTTTTCTCTTTCAACAGCCATTATATCCTCCTGTAATTATATCATCTGAACAATATCATTTATTTTTTCAAATGGTATTTTGATATGCGTATGGTCTGAGTTTTCATACAAACTTGTCGTTCTGTAGAATTGGTAAATCTCGATAGGTGATTCGCATAATTCATAGACACTCTCCAAAAAGCCTACATCATCGATAATCCTTAACATAATTGGGTGTTCATTAGTGGGCTTTTTTACGATGGAATGAGCGTCAAATTCTGCACCTCTAAAGTTGTACCCATCTGTAAAAACAACATTATCTCTTGAAAGTTGCTTTTTTAATTCAATTAAGTTAGCATCATTGATGCCACAAAAGCAAAAGAATGGGCTGAATTTTGGAGTGTCACGTTTACGTAGCTTGCTGTATTTTCTTGCAATATGCAGTATTGCTGTTTTTATCTCAGCAATAGATATCTTATTATCTACTTCTATGATAAAGAAGCGGCTATATGGTGATATATTATAATCACTGAAATACTTTTTCTTTATAGCCTTGGCGAATTTATCCACACCATTCTTATGCAGTAGCCACATTTCAAATTGAGTATCAACAGTTTTTATGGCATTTATAAATTCGGCTTTACTTATTGTTCTATCGCTTTCGTTATTCTGAGTTGCCAACCGCTTGATTTGGTATAATGCATTACAATAATATAGATTTGCCTCTTGGATGTTACATCCAAGCACAGAACTTATTGTATAAATTACCTTTTTTTCTTGTTCAAGATAACTTTCGGCGTTCACGTCAATCGTTAAGTGGGAAATAAAATCGTTTAGATCACTATCATTTAATGAAAGCTCGTCATATAGGACGTGCGGGGCTTTGTTTTTTGTATAGGTACAAACATTGTTCTTTATGAAAGAGAGTGAAACGCCAGGGAATTTTTCCTGACCAGATTGAAATGTGCCATATAGATGATAATGAAAGCCTTTTGATTTGTTTTGAGCATAATGGCATAACATCTGACGTATAGCTGGTGTGATTTTTGAGTGTACATACTCGGAGCTTTCATAGCATTTACACTGATGAAATATAACATTGCTTTCATCAGTGATATCTACATCTTCAACGCCCTCAATACAAATCGTATCATTGTCATCGGGCAATTCCAGAACTTTGATTATAGAATAATCAAACTGATAGTAATAGCCTTTTATTGTTTTTTCAGCACTTCTTCCGTTGTTTGCCATCTTATCCTCTTCCCAATCTCCGTTTCTGCATCTTCTTCCAAATCTGACGGCAGGAAACGCAGATTTCCTTTTCAATACCTAATACTTCAACAAGCAGCTTCTGATCCACAAGGTCAAGAGCCTTCTCAATATCTTCATCGTTACGAACGATAGAATCTATCTTCTCTAAAAGCTCGTTTTTTAAGATTTCATCAATATCCTTAACCACTGGCAACATTATGTTGCCGACTTCTCCAGGGAGAATTTCAAGCACACCGCCACCATAGCTTCTTCCACATATTTCTGTGAATGCAAAGGAAATGCTGTTATAATACGAAAGCAAAACATTTTCAGCGTTTACTCCCTCATTGAACTTGATACGGTGCATTGTATCCGTTGATACTGCATTGCATCGGTTCAGCACAAACTTAGGATAGAGATTATTTCTTCTGAGAAAAAAGGCATCGGGCACCCATACCGACGGAACAATATACCATCTGTCACGAATAGAACACTTATAGCCCTTGTTTTCTCCTTTTTTCTCTCCAAGTTCGATATATTCCTTATGTTTTGCAGGATATTCTTCATACGGTGTATCAGGGAAACTTATGAGCATTGCTCTTTTATTATCCTGTATGTTCTTCTGCCAATCACTGTCAGTAAAGTATATACCGTGAGCGTGAGAACTTCTGCCAATAAGCGGAAGCGTTACAGAAGTGAGGTCATATCGCTCATTTGTTGTTTTGTCAACAGAAAAATAAGTATTATTACCTGTGGTGATACCTACATTAATAAGCGCTAAATCAGCGAATTTCGTGAATCGCTTATCATCACGAATAGACTGGATCACTTTTATTTCTTCTGCTGATACAAAGTATTTCGTCCATTTTTCCTTAACGTGCTTTAACTTCTGAAAACCATTAGAGTTAAGGTCGAGTTTCTTAAAATCTTCAAGGTTACTAAGCTCTATTATGCGTATGCCTTTTTCTTCCTTGCCTTTTTCACCGATGAAAACAAGTATTTCCTGTTCAATATCAGGGAATACAAGCTGTTCAAATGTCAGCAAAGTGATTTTAGAGAGCTGATTGGAAAGGAAAAGTCGCAAATCCTCAGCATAAACTACTTGCAGTATCTCCGCAGGAATAACAAATGCGATTTTTCCGTTCTCAGAAAGTAACTGAACACAAGCCACAAGGAAAGCTACCCACGCATTTATCAGCTTATTGGATTTCATTCCATGAGAGGTGAGTATACTTGACTGTATTTCACGCTGTTCCTCGGTGAGATACTGGTAGCGAATGTAGGGCGGATTACCCAGAATCAGATCATATGTCTCTTTTCCGTATACTCGCTGATAAAAGTCCAAGAAATCCTCATTTAGAACGTGGACATTAGCGTTGTCCTTATAGTTATTACCGACTTTCTCTGCTTCGTCGGGTTCTATCTCAACGGCAGTAATGTTTGGAATATCGTTGATGAGGTTCAATGACGCAAGGCTATCGAGGAATACACCGTCTCCACAGCTCGGCTCTAATACACTGGTGATGTTTTGGGACGCAACAAGGCTCACCATTGCATTGGCAAGCTGCAATGGTGTATAGTATGCTCCTCTTAATTTCTGTTCGGAACTATCCTTTTTGAGTCTCATAATCATTACCTTCTTTAAAACTCTAATCTGTAAACACGGGAAATAAGTTCATCTATCTCCTTGATTAGAGCAGTTTTCTTGCGTATAAGAGTAGTTTCAACTTGCTTAGCAGGTTTTTCTGCAAGTTTATCGTTGATAGTATACACTTCACGAGTCGCTTCAACTACTCGGTCGTATAATGCCTTTTGTTTCGGATCGTCAAAGTTCAGCATTACGAACGGTAGTGATGAAAGTACAAATGTACCTCTCGAAATGAAGCCGCCTTCAAAGTCACTGCCGACAATATTGAAAATCTTCTCGGTGTAGAAATTGGCAAGCCAAGCCTGTATATATTCAAGATCATAACAGCTATCAGCTTTCTTGGCAACAGCACAGTATCCTGCCGTTCCACCGGAAGCAATAAGCATATCAGCTTTATCCATAGCATACATAGGATTATCTTTTGCCATAACCTTAACGATGAGCTTGGGAGTATCAATAAACGCTGTTAACGCTTGTGTTCTGCCGTACTGATACCAAGTATCGGCTGTGGCATTGGGAACATCTCTTATTCCTTCCTTTGATACACACTTAGGCACTAATCTATCATAATAATCTAAGAGATAAGCGTATGTTCCGGGATAATCAGTCTTCATCGTTTCAATAGGAATCAGATGTCCTTCACTGTCATACGGGAAGATGATCTTTTTATCGGTTGATAGACTATTATACGTTGTAAGTCCCTTTTCGGCTTTTTTCGTAAGTTTGAAGTAAGGTTTAAGTATCTTCTTTTCAATAGAATAGACCTTTTCTTCCTTCTTGACTGTTATAGTATTGTCATCTTCGCTGAGTATTTCATCACCAGCAAACCAATAGATAGGCTGCGGTCTTTCAGCACTTGTTTGGATACCATTGAAAATCTCTGCAAAACGATCAAGCGGAGCGGATACAGGCTCGATCTTTTTAAGTATCTCCAGAAACTCAAAGTCAGATGTGAGCTTCCACGGCAGTTCATCAAGTAACGAGCTGTTCAGTTCTATACTGTCAGTAGGTTTGCCGAGCCACAGATTATTGGCAGAATCAACATTTGTGTATTTGAAGTTGTCCTGAGCTTTTTTCTGCATAAGAATAATGGAGCTATATATAGTCTTATCTTCAAATAACTGTGCTGCACCAAAATCGTCCAAGCTGACGAGATATTTTGCTTTAGCAATATAATCACGGAGTTTTGCACCTGCGCCGATTTTGAAGAACTTGTTTGGCACTATGTAGCAAACATAGCCGTTTTCTTTGACTTTCTGCAAAGCCCTTTCAAGAAATATGAAGTATTTATCGAACTGCTTATGGGCAGTATTGTATTTCTTCTTATAAATCTCAAATTCAGGCGCAGGAATAAGAGAATGAATATCCTCGGTGGTGACATAAGGAGGATTACCCACAATTGCATCAAAACTATTTACAGCAAGTTCGTCCCAATTAAGTGGTACGATCTCAACAAGCTGTTCATCTGTGCATTTTATTCCTTTCAGTTCAGCATCACTGACCAATGAATTACCGTGAAGAATATTAGTACTTAGGTCAGGCAATATAGGAGTTACTGCCTTAACAGAGGGAGCTGTTTCATTCTCTATCAGCTTTATAAGCAGAGAGAACTTAGCGACTTCAACAGCGTGAATATCAATGTCAACGCCGTAGATGCAGGAGCAGAGGAGCTTTTTCTTTTCTTCAAGAGGAAGCTTGTATCCTCCGTTGTCTATCTCTATCAGGTGCGACTTATCATTTTCAAGATACCACTCTACACAATAAGACTGCAAATACTGAAATACTTCTTCAAGAAATACTCCTGAACCGCAAGCAATGTCAGCAACATTAAGATCACCTGATTCCGCAAAACTCAAAGCGAATTTTCCACTCTAAGGAAGGTACAAATCCAGCCGTTACAGCGACCAAGTGACAAGCGTAACTTCCGCGCGTG
>ONBA01000080.1 GCA_900315975.1 uncultured Ruminococcus sp. | reverse complement strand
GTCTGCACGGGTATCAGCACTCTGTCCGCAGCGGTAAGAGCATTGATAAGGAGCGTTCCGAGGGACGGCAGACAGTCGATCAGCACGAAGTCATACGCTCCGATCACATCTTCCGTGAGTATCCTGCGGAGAATATGCTCCTTTGAGATCATTGTGACCATGAGCGTTTCCGCATTTGCGAGGTTGATGTCGGCGGGAATGTAGTCCACTCCTGCGGTTTCGCTGTGACGGATCGCTCTCTGAGCTATGTCTGCGGTCACGGGAGTTCCTGCGTAGAATGACATGATAAGCTGTGTCATGGTCGGGTTGCCGTCCGGCTCGTATTTCAGGTACTCGGAGAGGTTTGCTTGCGGATCGAAGTCGATAAGAAGCACCTTCTTGTCATGGTTCAGAGCAAGGCAAGCTCCGAGATTATAGGCTGTGGTGGATTTGCCCACACCGCCTTTCTGATTGCTGATTGCGATGATAGTCGTTTCCATTTTCTTATCCTCCTGTGATTTCGGCTCAGAACAGCGGATCGTCCGGTGTTCCTGCGTAGGGGTTATCGTTGCCGTTGTCGGTCGGTGCGGTGTTCTCCTGCTTCTTCTTACCGCCTGAGAAGTGGATCTCCTCGACCTTGACCTCGATAGAAGAACGCTTCTGACCGTCCTTTTCATAGCGGTTGTTGTGGACTGAGCCGACGAGCGTTACCATATCGCCCTTGCCGAACCAATCGACAATCACATCAGCGTTTCGGTTCCAGGCGGTGCAGGGGAAGAAGTCTGTCTCGGCAGTCTCCTCGCCCTTACGCTTCGGGCGGTCGCAGGCAATCGTGAACTTGCAGAGGCGGTTCTCGCCAATGGTCTTGATTTCGGGATCGGCAGTCAGTCTGCCTGCGACTAAGAATTTGTTTAACATAGGATTTACCTCTCTTTCTTGGTCTGTGGGTTTTGTGTGTTTCCGTGATTATATTATACTTGACTTTACGCATAAAGTCAAGTATAATTTTGAGAAGAAAATGATTTTTGTAGGAGCGCAGCAATCAGCACTTCGATTTTCGATATTCCCCGGTGATATTTCCACAAATTTGATGTTATGCTTGACTTTATGCTTAACATATGATAGAATAAGGAAAAGACCAATTCAAAGGGGGGGATACGCTTGTTTACTCGCAAATGTGAGATGTGCGGTATGGAGTTTGAAACTCCGTCCAACCGTGCGAAATACTGTATTTACTGCCGTGACAAAGCTCAGGCAGCTCGTAACCGTGCATACGCTGAAAAGAAGAAGTCCGGCTCGGCTGTGAAGGTCGGCAGCGAACAGACTTGTCCGATCTGTGGTAAGACCTATACTGTGACCTCCGGCTCTCAGAAGTATTGCAGGGAATGTACCGAAAGCCGGAAACGGAAAAAAGCTCAACCGACTGCGGAATATATCAAGGAGAATTACGATTATATCCGCTTCAACGTACCCAAAGGCGATGGCGATGCGATCAAGTCTTATGCACAGGCGCAGGGTATGACGATCAAACAGCTTTTGCTGACGGCGTTGGAAGAATACAAGGCTAATCATGGAGGTAATGTAGATGAATAAGAAAACATGGGATTTATATGCACCAATTTATAAACTGGCTATGAAACCTGACGAAAAGATTTACAGCTTAATGTATAAGCGTATCCCAAAGGTTATCAAAGACAAAAAAGTTCTTGAAATTGCTACGGGTCCAGGGCTGCTTGCAAAAAAGGTTGCTTATGCCTCCAATACCATGATTGCCACGGACTACTCTGACGGAATGATTAGTACGGCTAAAAAAGGCAATTATCCAGATAATTTGACTTTCGAGGTTGCTGATGCTACGGATTTACCCTATGCGGATAATTCATTCGATGTGGTGATTATTGCC
This sequence comes from uncultured Ruminococcus sp., assembly GCA_900315975.1. The sequence continues at coordinate 952 of ONBA01000080.1, read as the reverse complement.
AACGCTCTGCACGTCATGCCAGATCCTGAAACGGCACTTTCTGAGATTGACAGGGTTCTTAAACAAAAAGGGATACTGATTGCACCGAACTTCATCAATCATCAGACAGGTTTTGTAAGCCGCTTATGGTCAAAAATTCTCAATCTTGCAGGAGTAAAGTTTGAACATCAGTGGTCACTGGAAAATTACAAGAAATTCCTCGATAAGAACGGCTGGCGTGTGATAAATTGTAAGGTCATGGCTTCTCGCATTAGTATGGCTTACACGGAGTGTGTGCGGAAATGATCACTCCAAATCCCCATTCTTTTTACGCTTGCGGTCTTGCTGCTGCTCGTTGCGTTCCTGACGGAGAAACTCCTCAATGGTACGCTGTGCATCGGCAAGGTCACGCGCCCGCTTGTCCGCTTCACGAAACTGCTGATCTTTCAATGAACGCTCTTGTATGAGGGCGTTTATTTTTTGCTCCAAACTCTCCACGGTCGGGATATGACCGGAGGGATAAAGCTCCAATACCTTAGTGCGGATCTGCCCGTACTCGGTAAGCTCTGCGCTGTGTTCCTTGCGGTACTTCTTCGCAGCACTTCCGCTGAGGGCTTTCAGCTCCTCACCGTACACTTTCAGCTTGCGGTATTTCCGCAGGACTCTCAGCTTCACCTGCAAGTCCTCGATCTCCGTTTTCATATCGTTCAGCTCGGAGAGAAGTCCTCGGCTGTGAGCGTATTCCGATATAGCCGCCTGCTTTATCTGATCAGGCTCTACACCATACTCGGCTATCACATTCTTTGCGATGCTGGCGAGCTTCATATTGCCACGGTCGATAGCGTCCTGAACAAACCTGTTCGGGGCTTTTACCGTCCGTTCTTTTATCTTCGTCCTCGGCACATAGATCCAACCGCCCTGATACTGTGCGATGCGGTTCTTGATCGTTTCAGTCTCGTAAAACCACCCAAGC
>ONBA01000026.1 GCA_900315975.1 uncultured Ruminococcus sp. | reverse complement strand
CGTTGGCAATGTCGTTTTTATTCAGACCGCAGTAATTCACAGGTGCATCACCCGATCCTTGATCTCAGCGGTGCGCCCCTGATTCCAGAACTGCGTTCCGAGGTATCCGCAAGTGCGGCGGCAGACATTCAGCGTTCGCTGATCGCGGTTGCCGCAATTCGGGCATTCCCATATCAGCTTGCCGTCCTCTTCCACGATTCCGATCTCGCCGTCATACCCGCAGATCTGACAGTAGTCGGACTTGGTGTTCAGCTCGGCATACAGGATCGTTTCGTAGATATGCCGCATCAGCGCCAGCACCGCAGGGATGTTGTTCTGCAAATTCGGCACTTCAACATACGAAATCGCACCGCCCGGAGAAAGCTCCTGAAATTCCGCCTCGAAGGTCAGCTTGCTGAAGGCATCTATCGGCTCAGTAACGTGTACATGATAGCTGTTGGTGATATAGCTCTTGTCGGTCACATGAGGGATGATGCCGTGTCTGCGCTGCAAGCACTGTGCAAATTTGTAGGTGACCGATTCCATCGGCGTTCCGTACAGCGAGAACGAGATATTACTCTCAGCTCTCCATTTGCTGCACTTATCGTTCAGGAATCGCATCACCGAGATAGCGAAGACTTTTCCGTCCGGCTCTGTATGTGAACAGCCTGTCATGCGGTAGGTCATTTCTGCGATGCCTGCATAACCGAGAGAAATGGTGCTGTAGTTGTTGTAAAGCAGGTCATCAATGACCTCGCCGTCCTTCAGTCTTGCCAGCGCGCCGTACTGCCAAAGGATCGGCGCAACATCGGACGGCGTTCCTTTCAGGCGGTCGTGCCTGCACATCAGAGCCTTGCGGCACAGTTCACAGCGTTCATCGAGAAGCTGCCAGAACTTGTCCGCATCTCCGTCAGCGGAACACGCAACATCCACAAGGTTGATCGTAACGACACCCTGATTGAATCTGCCGTAATACTTATGGTCGACAGAAGGTGTCAGGAATGATCGGCAGCCCATACAGGCATACACATCGCCCTTCAGACACTTCATAACCTTTGCGGAAATATAGTCGGGAACCATGCGTTTTGCGGTACATTTTGCCGCAAGCTGTGTCAGATACCAGTAGCGGCTGTCCTCAGTGATATTGTCTTCATCGAGAACATAAATCAGCTTCGGAAATGCCGGCGTGATCCAGACACCTTTTTCGTTCTTGACGCCCTCAATGCGCTGAAGCAGCGTTTCCTCGATGATGAGTGCGAGGTCATCTCTGGTCTGTCCCTCCGGTACCTCGTCCAGATACATGAACACCGTTACGAACGGTGTCTGCCCGTTGGTGGTGAGCAGTGTATTGATTTGGTACTGAATGGTCTGCACACCGCGCTTGACTTCCCGGCGTACTCGCTTTTCAACGATGTGGTTGATTTCATCTTCAGACAGCTTTGCACCGCAGTCACAGTTCACATCCTCGAACACCTCGGCTCTGATCTTCTGTCTGCTGACATCCACGAAAGGCGCAAGGTGTGCAAGACTGATCGTCTGACCGCCGTACTGATTCGATGCGACCTGCGCAATGATCTGTGTTGCGATATTGCAGGCGGTCGAAAAGCTGTGCGGCTTTTCGATCATTGTACCGGATACCACCGTACCATTCTGCAGCATATCTGCCAAATTCACCAGACAGCAGTTGTGCATCGGCTCTGCAATGTAGTCCAGATCATGCACATGGATGATACCCTCATCATGTGCAGCGATCACATCTGCCGGGAACAGGAAACGGCGGCAGATGTCTCTGCTGACTTCGCCCGCCATATAGTCTCGGAGCGTACTGTTGATGATCGGGTTCTTGTTGGCATTCTCCTGTTTTGCTTCCTCATTGTTGCGTTCGAGCAGGCTCAGGATTTTGCCATCTGTGGTGTTCATCCTGCGCTGCTGTTCGTGCAGTAGTCTGTATTCGCTGTAGTGCCGTGCAAGTTTGTACGCTTCGGCCTTGTCCAGTTCATCAAGTACCATGTCCTGGACTTCTTCGACATGGACAGGTCTTGCAAGGGCTTCACACCGCTGCTCGACACGCCCGGTTATAAATCCAATAACTGTATCCGTGATCTGTGCATCGGATTCCATCTCATCATTCGCCGCCGTGATCGCGGCTCGTATCTTTTCACAGTCATACGGCACTTCTGCGCCGTTCCGCTTAATAATTCTCATGCTGTATCCATCAGCTCCTTTTCGGACTCTGCCAGAAGTGCGGCGCAGTCCTTCCCATGATACCGCCTGCACTGGCGGTTCAGAATATCAAATACACATTCCCTTTCGGATTCCGTGAGGTCAATTGTGTACATATCCTCGTTGTCATCGGAATCCGAATTGACGACCACAAAGCTGATGCTGCTGTCGAGCTGACACTGCTGATGGTCGCCGGGGAGCTTGCTGATGCCGACATAGAAGTCGTACCAGCCATCGCAGTCTACGTCGTCCGTTCTGCCGTCTCGCGGATGCATCGGAAGGTAGCCTTTCTCCATGCGGATTCTGTCTGCGACCTCCACAAGAGCATCCGTTGCCGAAAGCTGAAACTCTACAGTCGGAAAGCGGCAGGGGTAGGTGTCGTAAATCTGATCGCTGCCATACATGACCTCCGCACCGCTGTCAAGCTGTATCGCATCGGTGATGAATTTTTCAGTCAGCGTCATGCCTTGCCCTCCTGCTTTCCGAGGTACTCAATGTAGCGGTTGATATACCAGATCGCTTTGCGGAGATCCTCGGCGGTCTTGCTTTTATCTTTCCGCCCTGCGCGGCAAATGTATTTTATTGCGTTCGCCAGATGGAACGGGAAGTTCCACGATTCCAGAAAGTCGATAACCTCGATGCCGCCGGCAGTGTAGTGTGCCGGATGATTCACCGGATCGTTCTGCACCACAGACTGATTATTGTTTTCTGTCATGACGCTTTCTCCGCTCTTCCTGAATCGGACACCAGCCATCGTAGAAACAATGCTTGCAGTCCGTGTAATGGCATTTGCCGTCATGATTTAGAATACTGTGAATCCAGACCGCCTGAAAAACGATCATAAATAACATCAGAATCCAGTTCAGAATCGCTAAGACCATGTTCACACCTCCGTATCTTTTCTCATGATGCAGTATCTCGTGCGGCAGCTACCGGAACAGAAACGTCTACGTCTGCCACGCCGCAGCTGTTTCAGCTTTATGCCGCAGAAAGCGCAGCGGTTATTCTCCCGGCACCAGACATCGTGGTTCAGGCTGACAAGTCCGGCATCCCCGGCAAGCCCATGTGCCTTACAGTAGAGCTGCACCTGATGCTCGTCCAGATTCAGTGTCTTGCCGATGACGTGATACCCGATGCCCTGCATCCGCATACTGAGAATCTGCTGCTTTTGCGTATCGGTCATAATCTCATACCCTCAAAATGGCTTAACTACGCACCTTATCGGTATCCACACGGGCTGCGCCCAGTGAAAAACGGGAAACGCAGAAAAGTGTAAAAAAGCTATTTTTTATGCCGCTTTTTGCGTGAAAAATCGCCGTTTTTCACTGTTTTCATTAACGAAATAGCGCAGTACCGTTTTGAAAGGAGAAGATGTAGTCTGTTCTTTGAAAACCGCATAGAATCAAGATTTTCCGTTGCCGCCGTTCCATACGGCGGGCTTTATTTTTGCACCTGTCAGGGTCCCAGACGGGCGGGGGGCCTTCAAATTCGCGTTTTTTAACACGGCAGGGGCCGACGGTCTTGTGTTGCTCAGATTTTTGAGATTTCGACCGGCCCCCGGAGGGCTGCCCCAGCCCCCAGTCCCACCCTGCTTTCATCGGGCGAAGTGCTGTCAGCGGCCGACAGGCTCGTTGGTATCGAGGTGGATGTGCGTATGCGACGGGACGTAGAAGTCGAACACACCGTCATTGTTGTGGCTGAACCATGCAGCACCCTGTTCATTGATGACTAACCCGTGCTTGGGGTGGTCTGTCGAGACAAGCTCCAGCGGCACGATGCCGAGCAGACCGGAGTCCACAGCGTAGCGGTTGCCCTTGTTGTCAGCAAAGGGACAGTCGTTGCGGCCGGTGTAAGCAACACCGATCTGAAACCGTGCGTTCATGCGGACAATGCCAGTAGGACAGCCATGTTCGTTGCCGAGTGCCATGCACGGCTCGAAGGGGTCTAACACGTTGGTGATATCACCGATGTAGAAACCCTTACTGCTCTTGATAAAGCCTCGGCTGTTGCGGGCAGTCATATGTTTGGTCTGGATGCTGTTGTTCATAATGCACAATCCTTTCACTCAAAATTTTACATCGAATACCACTCCCAGTAGGTAGAGATTACCGGCGGAAGATGGTATAATAAAAACACGCTCGGAAGATCAGTACCGGTATTCCGGTGTGTGATCCTCGTTGCGTGTTTTCATGCTGTGGTGTCGGTGGCAGAGGCTTTGCCAATTGCCCTGATCCCAGAACAACGTGTTATCGCCTCGGTGCGGTTTGATGTGGTCTACATCTGTCGCCTTGACATAACGCCCTTCTTTCAGACACTCCACGCATAGGGGATGTGTTTCAAGATAGCGTTTACGGGCTTTGTTCCATGCCGTGCCATAGCCGCGGCTTCCTGCGGAGCGTGTATCCTCCGGATGAAGTGGTCTGTGCTTATCGCAGTATTTTGTGCCGTATGGTACAAGCTCCGCACAGCCGGGATGTCGGCATGGGGTATTCGGTCTGCTTGGCATTGTCTCTGCCTCCTTTCCACAGTGATTTTGTTTCCATTGTGATAGAAGCGGTCAGCTCCGTGGTGTGCTTTGCGACCGGTGCTAAACAGCGCCTCTCATATATTGTCGTGGGAGAGGCAAAAATATAACTATGCGTTTGAAGATTTTTCAAAATTTTTTTGAAGTCTTTTTATCGCTCCCACGGAAGCCCCGATTTTCCGAAGTGACCATAAGCAGAAACTGCGTTATAGTCCACATCGAGCAAATGCAGTCCCTCGATGATACTTCTCGGCGTAAGGTCATAGTTCTCGTGGACATATTGGCTGATGAATTCCTTGTCCTGATGCTCCGTGCCGAAGGTCTCTACATACACGGATACCGGCTCTGCCACGCCGATGGCATATGCGATCTGCACCTCTGCCTTGTCCGCGTATCCGGCGCTGACGATATCCCTTGCGATCTTGCGGGCAGCATAGGCACCGCTGCGGTCAACCTTAGACGGATCTTTGCCGGACATCGCACCACCGCCGATATGCCCGATGCCGCCATAGGTGTCACAGGCGAGTTTTCTGCCGGTAACGCCGCAGTCCGCAAAAGAACTGCCGAGGACAAATCTGCCGGTCGGATTCACGAGCTTAACAAAGTCGGTATTCAGCCCGTACTCTGTAGCTGTGCGGATCATGATGCACTCGATGATCTCACGGAAATCCTCGACCTCTACATCACGGAGATGCTGTACCGAGCAGAGGAAGGTTGTGATCTTGCCGCTGTCATAGTCATAGCTTACCTGCGCCTTGGCATCGGCTTTCAGCATACGGCAGGGATACGCTTTCAGCAGCTCCAGAAATCTGGTTGCAAGCACGAAGGGGATCGGCAGAAGCTCCGGTGTCTCGTTAGTTGCAAACCCGTAGGTCATCCCCTGATCTCCCGCACCGCCGTTATTTACACCGAGAGCGATATCACTGCTCTGGTGATCGACCAGAACGGCAATGTCCAGATCATCGGCTGTGAAATCCAGCTTGTAGTCAAGACCGGCATCGGCGTTCTCTGCGCCGCCGTTATTGATGCGGTCAAACACGCTCTGCACCAGCGCCTTGTAGTCGGGCTCATGGGTGCTTGTCAGTTCACCGGCGATCACCAAGCAGCGGTTCTTGAAAAGGCACTCGATGGCGACACGGGAATTGCGGTCATGCTGCAGACAGTCGGTCACGATTGCATCTGCGATCTGGTCACAGATCTTGTCGGGATGTCCTGCGGATACCTGTTCACTTGTAATGATTCTCATATTCTTGTTCCTCCTGATTGTTTTGATTATTGTTTTCAAGCACGCACAAAAGCGTGCCAAATACCTCTGTGCTGTACAGCACGATCACCTGCTGCAGCGAATATTCGGGATGTTTGTCCAGAATCTTATTGAGCTACACAGACACAGTCTCACCGTACTGACGGTTGATAGGACCGTGAATAATGACAGTTTTCTGCATACTGATTCCTCCTCTTACCATGACACCTGTTGCCCATGCCACGCATTGTAGATTTCCACAAAGTTGGCAAGTGCAACAAAATGTCTTTGTTTTTCAAGCTATATCGGTGTTTTATGCTCTTTGTAGACTTCGTAGATTTCTAATATATAACTTTTTCTATATCTTTCTTTATTGTAATATTTATATATTACATATCTACATAATCTACATATAAAGATAATAAAGAAAAAGATATAAGAACAATAAGAACATAAAAACATGAAAACTTACAGCCTTATGCGCCAGCTTTGGTATGCGCCGTTTCCGGGATGTCCGGCATCAATCATCGTCACCGACCGGGACGAGATCAGCCTCCGGCTCTTCACCAACTACCCACGCAACGTCATTGACAAGGATAGCCGCATTCGTATTGCCCGTCGTATCCGCTTTCCACGGTCTGCGCTTGACAATCGTATACTCCATGCCCAGACGACTGTAAAAATTCTGAGAGCCCTCGTACTTGTACCCGTTGTCACGGCACCAGTCCTTGTAGCGGCTGTATACATTTGCTGCCTTGATCTCTGCGCCCTTTTCTTTTTTCAGACACTGACGCATGAATTGTGCAATACGGTCAGACTCCACACGATATTCCTCGGTTGCTGTCTTCACCTCATCCGGCTCGTCAAGCCCCTCTGCCTTATACAGCTTGTAGCCCTCGATGCACCAGTTCAGGATGCCGGACAGATTATCCGGCTGCATCAGCGTTGTTTTCAGAGTCTTGTCCTGCTCATGATCCTCAAAATGACGGGTAAACGGGATGATTTTCAGTCTGCCGGATTCAAACAGGGTACGGTCAGTGACATTCGGCAGGTGGTTCGTGTCGATGAAGATCTTTGCCTGCATATGGAACTCAAAATAGCCCTCATACAGAAAACGTGCTGTAATAGAGCCATTACCTGTGAGCTGCTTGGTGAGACTCGCATTGATCGTCAGTTTCTGCTCCATCTCGGAAATACCGACAAATCTCGCACCTGCAAGGCGGGCGACATCATCCGAGGAGCCGTTGGACTGTCCGCGGAAATAGTTTGTGGCAAGCATATCCGGCTTTGCAGAGCGACCGTATTCTCCCATGACACGCAGAATCGTTTCGATGGTTGTGGTCTTGCCATTTCTGGTTGTGGGGCCGAACATGATGAACAAGCATTCCAGTGAGGTATCACCGGACAGGGAGTAGCCGATGGCTTTCTGAAGATAGCGTGCGACATTTTTTCTGCCGACCATAACCTCATCCACAAACTGAATCCAGCGCGGGCAGACAGCATTCGGATCATAGTCGATGTGGCTGATCTTTGTAATAAAATCCTTGGGATCGTGCTCATGGAACTCCATTGTGCGCAGATCCAGTGTACCGTTTTCCAGATTCAGCAGATAGACATTGGCATCAAACGCCGACATTCTGATCGGATGCACAGACTTTGCGTCCTCCACCATTGTCTTGCGGTTTTTTCGCATCTGGAGCTTCTGCACACGCTTGATATATCTGTTTCGGGTGTCCTCGTCTTTGATCTGCAATGCGAAAGTATATAGCAGATCAGCGAGGTACTTGGCAAGCTCGGCTACAGCAAGGGCGTTCTCATCCGGCTGCCAAACCTTGCCGTCATAGACATACCAGACATTACGGTCACCGTTGAACCGGGCAATGGGCTTGAAATAATCAGCAAAGGCGTTGCCGATGCCGATCTCGTCACGCTGGTAGCGCGGGTTCGTATGCGGCTGCATCTCATCCAGTGTGAGCGTAATGCGGGATATATCGGGGCGGAAACTTGCGTGCTCTTCCACGCTGTCATCGTCATCCAGTGCTTCAAAGTCATCCTCGGCAGAGGAATCCGCGATAGGCGTATAAATCTCTGAATTTGTGGACACAGCATTGCGGATGGTGATCTGCCCATAGGTGCTGTCACCAGTCATACGATCCCATTTGTCTCGCATCAGTCCGGAGGTTCTGAAGATACGGTCGATCTGCTCCTCGACATTGCCGCACCAGAATGCGAGAATGGATACCAGCGCCATATCCGCATCGGACTGTGAGTCATAGCCTTCCTCCCAGTTACCGGCATAGAGCGCCTTGAACTTGTCGCCGGACTCCGATGCGGATGCGTGTGAGATAACACCCTCATCATCGAGATAGGACGCAGGTTCCACAGTTTTAGAAGACACACGGGTGCTGCGCTTCATGAAGGTGTCAAGCAGTGTGCGCAGAGCATCGTCATTTCTGGTGACCGCACCGTTTCGGAACATATCCCCTGTGACAGTCACAAAGCGGTTAGTCGTTCCCGGCAGATAGACTTCAAGACCGTGCTTTCTGTTGTTGATATAGTAGACAGTCTTATCGTAGGCGAAGTCAGGGGAGAGCTTGAAAAAGCCGCGCAGTCCGCTGCCGGAGGGAGATTTTTCAAAATACACATCGGGGAAGATACCGAGGATGGACGCAGCGACATCATTGAGACTGCCGTCATCACGGATACAGTGGTCGATGTCGATTGCGCCGATGCCCTCGGAAACACGATAGCCGATACCGTCCCATCCGCCGATAGCATAGGACTTCATGGCTGTATTGAAGTCAGCAAAGGTACTCGGATCGTTGGTTTTCGCCATTGCACCTGTGCGCGGGTTATACGGCACTTTGGTAGGTCTGCCGGATCTTTTTTCCATCTTCCAGACGCAGAAGGATGCTGTCTGCTTCAGCACATCCGGGATATTGACAAAATTTACAGGCATTCAGGCACACTCCTTTCCAATGCAAACTGTGACAGGACGGCGGTCTCGATGCGGTTCATTGCCTCATCATCAGAGATATGCCCTGCGTAGGTGCGGAGCGCATACTTGCTGATGGTGGTGAGCTGCTCCGCCAGCACCATAGATGGTGCGAGAAGCTGACTGCCGCCGGTGACACTGAACGGATCAAGCTGTGTATGGCAGGGCAGCTCCGGCTTCTTCAGATGCTTGGTCATCGGGATCACATTGACGGTGTCAGCGTGGGCGTTGCCGATGTTGTTGGAGATAATCACAACGGGGCGTGTGCCGGACTGCACACTGGAATTGGGATGCGTGCCGAGGTTGGCAAACCAGATGTCTCCACGCTGCGGCGTGCGGTCAGGGAGGATATATCCCGTGCGCTGCACAGGTGCTGAGATATACTTTCTCGGATCAAAGCCGAGACCTCTGTGGTATTCGGTCTTCATGCGGTTGTTCTTTCGAGCCATAGATTTTCACCTCCGTGGGTAGTAGAAACGGACTTATAACGGCGTTACCGTTTTGCAGCATTTAACGTAACTTTTATGGCGTTACCTTTTTGTCGTCAAATTGTCGTCTTTTCGGGGAGCGTTACAGACGAGCCTTGACTGCTGCGATCAGCTTTTCCTGTGTCACATCCTTATTGGCGAGTGCAGACAGTACATCCTCATCGACAGTATCCTTGCAGACGATATGATGAATGGTGACCGTGTGCTGCTGTCCCTGCCGCCACAGTCTGGCATTGGTCTGCTGATACAGCTCCAAACTCCAAGTGAGTCCAAACCAGATCATGATGTGACCGCCGGACTGAATGTTGAGTCCATGTCCTGCCGATGCAGGGTGTATGAGTGCAACCGGGATATCCCCGCTGTTCCAATCCGTGATGTCATCGGAATCCTTGATGTCACGAGGACTGTAGCCACAGGAATTGAGATACTCCACAATGCGCGTCTTATCATGCTTGAACCAGTATCCGATCAGCACAGGCTGTCCGTTGGCGGATTCTATCAGATCTTCGAGCATTTCCAGCTTCCGCTGATGAATGACACGGGCTTCCTTGTTTTCATCGTAGACTGCGCCGTTTGCCATCTGAAGGAGCTTATTGGAAAGAGATGCGGCGTTGGCAGCATCAATGTCGCCATCCTCCAATGGAATGATGAGGTCATGCTTGAGCTGATCGTACAGCTTGCGCTCGGCGGCATTCATCTCCACCTCATGATTGACATACACGCATTCCGGCATATCCAGATAGTCAAGCGCCTTCATAGAGATCGTGATGTCAGAAATCTTGTTATAGATCTGCTCCTCTGCGCCGGGACGAGGTGTGTAGCTGAAAACAACACCGGTAGACGGATTCATGGACGCGGGCTTGAAGTAAGACTCCCGAAAACGACCTATGAATCGTCCGAGCCGTTCGCCTCCGTCAAGGATACCAATCTCCGCCCATAAGTCCATAAGACCGTTGGAGGTCGGCGTGCCTGTCAGCCCTACCCAGCGTTTTACGAATGGGCGCACCTTCCGCAGCCATTTGAAACGCTGAGACTGGTAGTTTTTGAAACTGGACAACTCATCAATGACGATCATATCAAAATTCCAGCGTAGACCGTTCTTCTCATAATACTCCACGAGCCATTTGACATTCTCTCTGTTCACGATGTATATGAAAGCATTGTGATTGACAGCGGCGGTGCGCTCCTTCGCAGAACCGACAATGACGGAAATTTCAAGCTCCGCAAGGTGATCCCACTTCTTCACCTCAGACGGCCATGTGTCACGGGCGACACGGAGAGGGGCGATGACGAGAACTTTGGAAACAGCCAATTCGTCAAACATGAGATCACGGAGTGCCGTCAGTGTGACAGCCGTCTTGCCGAGTCCCATGTCGAGGAATAGGGCGGAAATGATGTGTGTCTTGATATATTCGATACAATAACTCTGGTAATCGTGCGGCACGAACTTCATAGGGCATCACCTCCGTCCTCTATCTCATAAAATTCCATCAGATTTTCCGGATTGATGGGTTCAAGCGTTTCTCCAAAGTCCTCCATATCCGATGGCAGTGTTGCCATTTCCAGATCGGGTATCTTCGCACCGATGCCATCCGGGAACTGCTCACCGGGAGTCCATGATAGTGCGGCAGCTATAAAAGGCTTTATCTGCGGCATTCTGTCAATGCAGAGAACCGGAAAGCCGAGCTTCATAAGCTGATACCGACGTTTCCTCTGAAGAGGACGCATCATTTTCCCCGGCGCTTTCAGTTCTACGAAGATCGTCTTTGCCGTAGGGAACAGAACGAGTCTGTCCGGCAGTCCGTTGGCTGTCTGCGATGTCAGCTTATATGCTACACCACCAGCTTTACGCACCGCCTTTACAAACTCGTTCTCGACAACATATTCCCTCATACACCGCCGCCCTTCCAATACTCGCACCATCCCGAAGGGAACGGCGTATGATGACAATTGTAGCGGTAGCAGCAGTTCTCGCAGCACTGATCGTCTACATACAGCTCCTGATCACTGTGGTCATAGTCCTCATACCCGCCGCGGGTGCGGTTCTCATAATCCGAAGTGGTATACGAACGGTGTCGGCGTCTGGTCTTATACCCACGTCTGTCTTTCCAAGTTCTGCTCATGCATTGATTTCCTCCCACTGATTTCTTGTCATTGTAGCGACCTGCCAGCCGATGCCCTCTAACGCAGTTGCACGGTCGTAGGACTCTACATCCTGCGAAGCGCGTGTGATGGCATTGCTCAGACCATAGAGGGAGAGATCACCGCCCTGAATCAGATAATTGAGGATGCTGTCCTGCTCCGGCTGATTGAGGTCATACGCCTTACCGGTAAGCTCGATCACATCCTGCACACGTCCTGTGATCTTTGCACCTGCGCTCTCTTCGAGCTTGCCAACGATCTGGCGAAAGCGGGCTTCTTCGATAGCAGCGAGGGTAGCATCGCGGAGCTTGAGCATAAAGACGCGGTCATCCGCTTCCTTTGTTTCGTCAGAGTAGATCTCATACCCGTCATCGGTCGCTCTCGATGCTCTGCCGACATGAGTGCGGCGCTCGCCGTAAGAGGGGCAAATCATGCCATTTGTACAAGCGAGGGTGTATACAAGCGGCTGAACCGATACAGCACCGAGCCCGACCTCGGAATTGCTGATGACAACACCTGCCTGCACGATATCACCTACACACGCCATTTCGAGCCTTGTGTTCAGAATCTTGAGATACAACTTACTTTCCGTCACTTCACTCGAAATCACCTGAATATCGGGATTTCCCGCAAACAGCGGCAGCACCGCCGATGCGATCTCCAGATTATCAATACGGCGGTAACGATCAGAAAGCAATGCGCGGGCTACCTGTCCAGCGCCGTTGCCGTAGTCAAGTGTACGCACCATATAGCTGCTGCCATTGTCGGAGAACCATGCATTCACGTTGTCTGCCAGAAGATCCGGCTTCTGCTTCTGCATCATGTCATAATACTTCGCCGGAATGCCGAGTGTAGATGCCACCTGACGGTGAAAAAGCTGTGTTGTGCCGAAAGCATGGTCAGTTCCGATATGGAATGTGCTGCCGTCATCATCGAGGCTGAACGCCTCCGCTGCACCGATATAGTCCTGCTTGGCGGCATTCTGTCGCTGAAGCTCCGTCAGCACCTCCGGTAATGATCTGCCTTGTTTCATAGAAAATTCCTCCTCAGTCTTTGAAATAATAATTCCCCTCATATCCAGCACTTGACAGCGGCAGACCGTCCGCCCATGCAGGATTCTGATTCATGATCTCACATACGCCGTCCACGGTCATGCTGTCCCTCGGTACTTCCAAGATGACCTCATCGTGTACATGACCGACAATGTCAAGCCCTGCGCATTCCATACGCCACATGGCTTCGGCAAGCAGATCCCGCGCCGTTGCCTGCGTGATGTTCTCCGTCAGCTTTCCGCTGTAGGTCTCCATACGAATCCACTTGTTGCTGGAACCGAGTCCCTCGTAGGTGACCGCCATGCGACCGAAGCGATTCGGTTGGAGCTTCGGCTTGATATATGCCAGTCGCCGTCCCGATGGAAGAACGATCCACAGCGTATTGGCAGAAAACTGAAATCCGATCCTGCCGACGGTGCGGTCTGTGTGGTCCTTGATGGTATCGACCGCCGCATTCTCCACTGCGTACCAGAATTTCACGATCTCCGGATTGGCTTCACGCCAAGAGGAGATAATGTCAGGAAGCTCATCCTCTTTGAGTCCCATATCCAATGCGCCCATAGAAATCAGCGCCCCTGCCGCGCCGCCGTATCCGCAGGCAAGCTCCGCAACCTTACCCTTCTGCCGCAGCTCCCCGTTGATGCCGTGTTTCACCACAGGCACACCAAACATCTGCGATGCGGATGCGCAGTAAATGTCCTCGCCGCGCTGAAATGCATCCAAACGCCATTGTTCTCCGGCGAGCCATGCAAGCACACGAGCTTCAATAGCACTGAAATCCGCTACGATGAACTCACAGCCGGGTTTCGGAATGAGCATGGTGCGTATGAGCTGCGACAGGATATCCGGTGTGTTGCCGTACATGGCAGCAATAATATCAAAGCATCCGAGCTTTACAAGATCTCTCGCTTCATCGAGCGTTGCAATGTGGTTCTGAGGGAGATTCTGTAACTGTATCCCTCTGCCTGCCCACCGCTGCGTGCGGTTTGCGCCGGAGAACTGAAATAGTCCGTGCGCTCTGCCATCCTCGCAGATGTATCTCTCTGCCGCCTGATACTTCTTCACAGAGGATTTCGCCATCTGCAATCTCAGCTTCATCATGTCGATTGCCTCGGTGTCGATACTGTGCTTGTCCAGATCGGCGATCAGTGCAGACACATCTTTTTTACCGAGGCTGTCAACGGATATCCCACGCTCATCGAGCCAGCCTTTGAGCTGCGAGACAGAATTGGGATTTTCAAGTCCGGTCAGCTCATAGGCTCTTTTCGTCATAGCCTCGGACAGTGCCATATCGCAGATGATTGCTTGCTGCACAAGCTCCTTGTCGATCATGACGCCACGGTCATTGATGCGCTGATCCATGTAGTAGTAGTTCCATTCCTGCGGCATCAGTGGAAACTTCTCCAAACGATAGCGAATGTCACGCTCCGTCCGGACATCCTGAATACAGTAGCTTTTGAACAGCTTCCAGTCCTCCGGCGCGTGTTCCGGCAGATTTCTCGTTCTGCCGCCGTTGCTTTTGGTAGGCTTACACGGAATCGAGAAGTATCTGATAAGCCGTTCACCGACATCATTCTTCTGCTCTCCCGTCTTAAGTGCCAATGCTGCATATTTCAGCTTCAGCGGCAGGGACAGCGATGCCGCCCAGACCATCGAGCATTGCCAGTCATCGGGGGATAGCTGTGTATCAAAGTATTTCGACAAGCAGATACGCTCGAACTGTGCATTCCATGCCGCCTTGATGATCGACTTATCATAGATTGCATCCACCACCTCCTGCGGAAGCTGCTCCCCACAGGCAAGGTCCACACACTGCACCTCATCATCATCGAAAGCATACGCAAACAGCAGAATATGAAAGTCGCCCTCAACATATCTGTATACACCGCAGTTGACAAGGTCAACATCGCTGTAGGTTTCAATATCGATCTGCAGCCGTTTTCTGCTCATAGCTCTCTGCCTCCTCTCATTTTTATGTACAGGGAGGACGCGCCTCCCTTATTGCATCAGTTCAGGAAATCCATATCCTCATCGATCTCGCCAAGCTCCTCGTCCTCGCCCTCGATGGACTCAAAGTCGGAGGATGCGGACGGTCTGCCTGCGAGACGCTCGCCGTGGCGCACGAGCTGGATGTTCTGGAGTCCTGCTGCAACACCGCGGTTTCCGGATGCCGCAAAACCGTAGAAGTTCACGCTGACATTGCAGTAGTCACCGCTGCCGCACTCCATCGGATCGAGAATCGGCTGCACATGACGGTCAACGATCTGCGGTGCATCCTTGCTGGTCGCATTGAAAAACATATGCCCTGCATAGTTCTCATCGTCTGGGCGGTCAATGTCGCCATCGTGCATCGGCAGCTTCAGATTTGCGGGGATCTTGCCGCCCCACTTCTTGGACTTTGCCGCCTCCTTTGCAGCCTCGATCGCCTTCTTGATCTTGGCGAGGGTTGCCTTGTCATCCTTGGGGATGAGCAGAGAGACGGAATACTTCTCATCGCCGCCATTAATGGAACGAGCCTCCCAGATGTTGGCGAAGCTGATGCGGCAGGGTACGACCACTTTGGTCGCGGGTGCTGTGTTATTTGTTGCCATTGAAATACCTCCATTTATGCCCTGTGTATTTTATCATTCCTCATCAGGCAGGGCTGTGAATTCCTGATCAGGTGTTACTGTGAGATCGACAGGCTCTCTCGGATTGCTTTCCGGCACCAGCGCCAGCTTTCCGGGCGGCTTGGCGACATACTCTCCGAGCAGTTCATTGAACTTCTTTTTTCCCATCATCTTCTCAAATTCTGTCAAGCTGATGAGAGACTGCTTATACAGATCTGTATAGCCGTTCTGAACAGCGGTATCGACCACTGCTTTGGTGTCAGTGAACACACGCTTGCTGCGCCCTTCGACCACCTTATATCCGGGGATCGGCACGCCGTGGTTGATCGCCTCACTGCTAACAAACGCAAAGACAGCATCGATCCAAGAGGAGATCCTGTTCAGCGTCGGCAGTATTTCAGCCAGCTCCGCAATTGGTATCAATCCGGGCTGCTTGAAAACGGCAGTCTGTGTATCCGCTTCGTAGGGAGCTGTCATATCGCTCTCCTCTGCGGTGCCGTCAAATGCACCGGCATCGAGATCAAGGAAGTCCTCCCGGCAGAGCGCCAGTGCTTCATCGGCGCACGCCTTACACACAGGCTTTGCGCGGCAGAAACGGCACCAGTCGCCGGGATGCTGTTCTCCCTTGCCCTCAAAGGCAAGCAGAGCCGTTGGTCGGATGCTCTCGCCCCAGTCCTCCAGCTCCTGCCTGCTGCACTCGAAGGTGCTGATATTATCAAGACGGGGCTGGATGATGGTCATGCGGACGGTCTCAACATCATACAAAAAGCCATAGGCGGCTAAACCTCCGAGCGCATATAACATCATCTGGCTGTTGTGGTCTGCATCCACGAACACGCCTGCGCCCGTCTTGAAATCACATACATGAATCAGTCCTTTGCCTTTTTCGTCTTTTCCGATGATGAGCATATCGGCGGTGCCGAAGCCGGAAGGGGCAATGTGGCTGTAGTCCACACGCTCCTCCACGAACACCAGCGGCTCACAGCCGGTCTCTTTCATCTTTTCGATGATAGAAATGACAAATTCGGCGTACACATCGGTGATCTGCTCGATCTCCTCCGTGTCATATTCCTCGGACTGTGGGCGTTTCACCCGTTCATGCAGATACTTACGTACCTTATACTCGCATACCTCGTGGGCAAACGTACCCTCGGCGGCATAGACTGAACTCTCATTCGGAAATCCCTCCTGCAATCGGACTGACGGCGGACAGTGAAGCCACTGTTTGGAACTGGATGCGCTCAGAAGCGCGTGAACATCCGGCATAGCGCCACCTCCGATCAGAGCTGCGACACATCCGTGAGGAACGCTTCATACTTGTCCGCAGGAATATCACTGACCTTCGCTGCGCCATAGGACTTCAGCAGCGCCAGCACCTTTTCCTTGTTGGCGCGATTTTGTTTGATCTTCTGCGTGACAACACGGATGAGGTCATCGGCGGTCAGTGCGGTCTGCTCCTGCTTCTTTTTCGGCGCTGCCTTCTTCTTTGGAGGATCAGGCTCCGGTGCAGTTGCAGGGGTGTTGTCCGCAGCCTGCTCCGGCTCAGTATCCCACGGCACCTCGTCAGCACCGAGGATCTCCTCGTAGTCGTCCAGATTGCCCGGTGCAGCCTTTGCCAGCGCCTGAACCGCCTTCGCCATATCCGGCTCCATTGCGCTGAGGATCTCGCCAATACCGGCGAACATGAGGTTGATTCCGTTTACGATACGCTGTGTCTGCACCGGCAGCTTCTCCGGCGCGGTGTTCTTATCAGTCGCCGTCATAGAGCAGTCCCTCCTCGTCATCGTCATAGTCGCCGTCCGGCTCATCGGTGCAGCCATCGCAGTCCTCGCAGATATCGCGCTGCTTGCGCTTGCGGAAGGGGTGGTTGATTTCGAAGAAGATGCCGTCATCATCGACCTTCAGACGCATCATGCCGGTGTCCAGCTCCATGTTCGGGATGATCGCTGCGGACATCGCCATGAACTTGAAGATGTCGCTGATGGTGAGCGCGATGTCTGCCGCGCTCTTGTCCATTTCCGCCTCGATCTTCGTCAGCGTGTCCTCCGGCTTGCGATCAGCCTTGCCTGCGGTCTGCTGTGCCTTGCGGCTCTCGGTGTTGTAGCCGCCGTTGTAGCGGTTTTTCGGTGTTCTGTTCGGATTCATAGGCTTTTTCCTTTCTTTGCGGTCATAGACCAATGTATAAAGCGGAACGGCCACGGAATACACCGCAGCCGTTATCTTTTTGGAGGTCTTTTCAAGAGCCTCTCATATATTGTCGTGGGAGCCGGGAAAATATAACTATCGCTCCTAATTTTTTCAGAAAAATTTTCTTGCCTTTTCCAATGCGGCATCCAAGTGATGCTTCACGCCTACCTGAGAGATACCAAAGGCCGCAGCAATCTGTTCCTGAGTCATTCCATCTCTATAGTACATAATAAAGATCTGGCGCTGCTTGTCCGTCATTGCCGCAAGCATCTCTTCTCTGGTCTCACGGCGCTCAACGGCATCCTGCGGATTCTCGCCCATGTGACCATCATACCAGTTGAATGTTCTGCGGAATGGATCAGCGATGATCTCCTCCATCGCTCCGTCTTTGTCTCCATTGTCCTTGCTTGCCAAATCTACAGTATCCTTGCGGCTGCCAGTGCGGTTCATGCTGTTTGCCTCGATGCGGTGGTCACCGATCAGTGTCACTGCAAGGATCCACGGCTGTGTGGAGAGAAATCCGTCAGGCAGTTCGTATGTCTCCCGGAGCGTATCCTTCTCCGAGTCGCGGAGCTTATTGAAGTAATAGGTGAAGCTCGTGCAATACGGGAGCCAGACAACTGTGCGCCCAGTGCAGTTTTGGTAGATCGCAAAGCCGTTGCTGAAGAGTACACAGTCATTCGTGTCTGCAATCGGTGCGCCGAGCGTCTCGAACAGTTCTCTCGGTGTCGGTACGGGCGGCTTCTCACCGAGGTTCAGCATGGCGAGCAGTTCACCGAGGGTGGTCTTATCCGTGATGACAGGGAGAGTGGCAGCAGTGGTTGCGGCTACAGCGTTCTGTGTATTCTGAGCGTTAACATTCATGTTTTCCATAATCGTTCCTTTCTGCAAGGAACGCATCGGCGGAAGATGCTCACGGCGCGGGCCACGCTATTACCCACAAAATTGGGCACGCAGGCAGCAGATGTACACACGGACACATCCATTAGACCTGATTTGGTATATACAGATCACAGGTTATCTTGGTTGTTATCCGTTATGAGCATCTGTCCGCCAGTGCGCGCCCTGACTAACAAATGTGAATTTTTACTTGAAGTTTATTCGATTACGCCGTCTGCAGTATCAGCGTAGCAGTTATCCGTCGTGTCGCCGTTGCCTGTGTACTTACGGAACCCAGCGGCAGTGAACACAAGCACCGGAATGCCGCACTTCTGTGCTTCCTTGATCTCCGCAGACATTCCGCTGCTGATGCGGGGAGAAATGACCCAGAGCTGAGAGCAGCATCTGAGCAGCTCCAGTCCCATGTCCATCCCAATCTTTCTCTCGGAAGCCATTTCATCGCTGAGAAACTGCGGGAAGTAGATATGAGGTGCGACCGGGATGAAGCCGCGGTATGCCGCAAGCGTGCAGGCATCGCAGGCAAGCCGGATGTTGTTGTTCAGCTCATCGGCTCGGTCTGCTTCCACAGGAGAGATCGGACGGAGGGGTGAGCAGATATATACGAGTTTCATGTTGATTCCTGCCTTTCTTATTGGTGTGCATCGGCGCCGCGGCATAAAAATAGCCGGATGCATACGAAGGGAGAACATACAGCTATATCCTTTGCTTGTGGGTATGGTTTGACCCTATTACTACAAGATATAGTTCTGTATGAACTTCCATCTGCCGTATGCATCCGGCAAATGTGTATTTAGAATTTTAGGGAGGGCTGTGTGCTTGGACACAGCTCCGTTCCCTTGACTTTGAAAAAATCATAGATTAGGAATACTGCCCTGACAGTTTGGTATACCACTATGCAGATTGATAAGACTGAATTCAAACTTTTGTTGTTAAACCATACATTTTAGCACTTGAAATATTGAAGGACTCGTGCTATAATTAGAATGAGAGGATTTCAAATACTTTCTACTTCTATTAAGGAGTCGAATCAGTCGAATGTCAATGGGGTTTTCACTCGAATTACTCGAATTTCGGGAAAGGCAAAGATATGGATTATTACAGATTATGTGGAGGCACTCTTTTTACGTTGGTCGTTGATGCAGCGCAACAAAAGCCAACAAATGGTGAGCTGTACGCAGGTGCTGATAACCTGATAACAGATGAAAACCTACTTACAAATCTTTTGCATATAGCCTTGCCCAGCCTTAACGATGTATCTCGTGACGATGCTCAGAACTTTAAGCAATGCAAGGTTGGTCAGAGCAGAAATCTGAAAATGGTAAAGTGTGAAATAGGGATCGCACTGCAGAATAGGATGAAATCCGAATATGCAGCTTGTCATCGAGAGATGACAGCATTTGTGTCTAAATTTTTGGATACGTCTCAAAAAAAGGATCAAAAGCTCGTTAGAGCCTTGTTGGAACTAATTGAGCAAGATCAAAACATCATTTCTACCCAATCTTTCTGTGTGTATCCGGACGGCAAAACAGTCAGTAAAGCGGATTTGTCGGAAATGGTAATCATTAATATCCCTGCTTTCCTTTTAGGCGTTCTTCTTTTCACACTTACAGAAATCACAGATAACTGTGTCGGACGGGATACATACGATGCTTGGTGTCCATCAAGTGGTTCCAACCGGACAAGAAGGTACTATCAGGGACATATGGGTGAAAAAATCACTCAAAAAATCTCCTTTGAGTACCAACTTGATGAAAACACAGGTATTTCTCCTGTTCAGGCTCCAACTGACGACACAAGATTTACAGAAGATAGCAAAAAACACCCCTTGCCGCCAGCGGAAACACCGGATGAGATTGATGAAAGCGAGAGAAGGTATGTTGATGCACTTCTCAAAGTTTATCAAGAAAAGACCAGCATACCCGACCTGACACTGGATGATTTGAATGCCCACACTAAATTGAAGTCGCACTTCATTAGACAAAGAGGCTATTATTACGATGCAGAACTTCTCCGCAGGGGAACACGAGATATTTATTGCGAAAATGCCGATGAGTATTTCAACATATTTTTGGAAGAAGTGTATGGCGGGGTAATTGAAGTCTACGATCAGGACTATCCTTCTGGGTATGCTCGGCTTGGCGCTGTTTTGACTGCAGCCTCACATACAACAACTCAAAAAAGTATTATCAGCAAAGAAACTCTCTGGGTTGGTAATTTCGAGAAAATGGGGGCTTGTCATATGCTTGTAAATAAACAAAAACTTGATGGGTGGATATAATTGTGTTAAAAATATTCAACAGCGAATTTGAAAACGAACTGCGCCTTATTCTTTTAATCGATGCTTTCAAAAAGCCACAAAATGCAGACATGATCTACGCTGCCGATTTTATGGTGACATATGGGCAAACTTTTGGAATAGCTGACCATAACCTGAATGGTGAGAATTTGTATAAATTCAGCGAATTTGTATCTCGCCGTCCGCTGGTACAGAAGGTCTTGAAGGAATTAACATTTAATGGGTATGCAAAACCTCTATCAACTTCCTCTGGAATTGTGTATCGACTTACAGACGAGGGTGAGCGCATGAGCAGGTCACTTGACAGCGATTATGCAATAGAATACCGAACAACGGCGGCAGAAGTGATAAAATCCATCGGAAGGAAGTCGGAACGGACACTGATATCCGAGATCAATAAAATGGCGGCATCATCGCTGAAGGGGGCAGGACAATGAGCAGGTTCTA
Source organism: uncultured Ruminococcus sp. (assembly GCA_900315975.1). The sequence continues at coordinate 49,843 of ONBA01000026.1, read as the reverse complement.
TGTTAAAGACATTACCGTCTCCGGCAGCACCACAAATGTGCTGGTTTCCAAGATTGAGTTTCAGGATGGGGTGAATATCGTTCACGGTCCCTCGAACACGGGAAAGTCGTACATTCTCGGCTGCCTTAATTTCATGCTTGGCGGCTCGGCAATCCCGTTTTCAAAATTGGTTACTAAATATGATGTGGTTGAAATCACATTCAAGTCGACCGCAGGAAAAACAATCTGCTGCAAGCGAATGATTGTAGATGGGAAAGGAAAAAAGAAGGAAGTTGCCAGCAATTCAATAGAGGTGACATACTCTGATGTCCCGGAATTCCCTGTGGGAGAATATTATGCTGAGAAAGCTAAGAAGGACGCAAAGCCCTTTTCAAAACTTCTTCTGTACCTTATGGGATTAACAGAAACGCCGCAGATAATAAGCACAAAAGCTCGTGACACAAATTCACTCTCGCTTAGAACGATTTTTCAATTTTTCTATCTTGATGAAGATAACATCTTTAAAAAAGAAACAGTTTTCTATCCAAGTCATGGATTCAAAAAACCTGTAGCAATCATTATGTCTCTTCTTTATCTCTTTGAAGAGAAAGACTACGCTGAAGATGCACCAAGTGAAAGTAAAAAAGAACGAGAACAGAGAAAGCAGCAAAAGGCAGGTGTTATTGCATATCTCAATGGAAAGCTCAAAGAGTATACCGAACAACGTGCGGAACTGCAAAAAATGAAGCAAGAGATCGGCGATGAAGATATTGAGGGGAGGCTGCAAAGCATCCTCGATGAAATAACAGAAATTGAAAACACAATTGCATCGACAAATGAAAAGTGTAGACTATTGCTGGAACAGATATTTTCAATCACACCCCTGTTGGACGAGATGCGGCTGCGCCGAGATCGGTTTCGCATTCTACACACACAGTACGACTCCGATATAAAAAGACTGCGGTTTATCGCTGACGGAGAGGCAAAGCGTGGAAAGGTACAAAGACCTACAAAATGCCCATTCTGTGACCATGATATGGACTTGCCGCCGCAACAGCAAGTCCAATACACCGAAGCGATCAATATTGAACTGGAACGCGTGAAGGTGCAAGTGCAGGATTTAGAGGCTGCCGAGCGTGATACTGATACAGAGATTCAGAAATTGGAGAGGAAGTCGGCAGAATTAAATGGGCAGTACCAACAGCTCAAAGAGCTGATTGAAAAGCAATTAAAGCCGAAAGCGGCAAAGCTGACCGCTACCAAAGAATCCTATCAGAATTGGCTTTTGCTGCAGCATAAACTGTATGCGTTCGATTTCATTACACAGGAATTCAACGATGAACTAACCTCTCGTTCTTTGGAGGGCGAGGAAAAGGTAGCGGAAATTGATGCGGTAAAGAAAATATCATCTGAGCTGTGGAAAACATTGAACGATGCATTTCAGAACATGGTAAGGGAGTGTGGATACCCGAATAATCCGGTCGCACGAATCGACATTGATTCATTAGATGCTGTTGTAAATGGAAAAGCAAAGGAAAACGAGGGAAAGGGCTACCGTGCATTTCTAAACACGATCATGCTCTTTAACCTAATGCAGCAACTCGACAGCATCGGAAAGTATGCGCTTCATATGCTGTTCCTTGATTCTCCCATACTGTCGCTAAAGGAAAAAGAAAAGGTAGATGAAACGGAGCTTGCCACTCCCGGAATGCGAGAGTCGCTGTTCCGTTACATAATCAACCATTGCGGAGGAAATCAGATTATCATCGTCGAAAACGAACTGCCTTCAAATGTTGATTATAGTACGGCAAATCTTATTGAATTTACAAAAGACGAAACTGGACGATACGGCTTTTTGCGTAGTGAGCGCGATTCCGTAGCGAACTAAACTCAAAGATGTATTATCAGTTTTGAAAGTGGTATGCTTAATATGGAGAAAGATGGTCTTCAAATGCATCCATTTCCAAATGACTATCTCAAGCATACTGAACACAAACCACCTTCTAATCTTCTACTTGCTTTTTACTTCAACCTATGGTATAATAGCAGTAATATCAAATTTTAACGGAAAGGAGCGGAACGCATATGGGAATCTATCTGAATCCGGGTAATGATTTGTTTTCCGGCACAGCACTGAACTCCGAAATCTATGTTGACAAAACAATGATGATTGAATTCACCAATAGCTGTTTGTTTGGTGAGAACAAGCACATCTGCGTCAGCCGGCCACGCCGCTTTGGGAAATCCATTGCTGAGAATATGCTCGTGGCGTATTACAGCAAGGGCTGCGATTCTGACGAATTATTCTCCCGGTTTAAGATCTCAAAGGCACCGGATTACAAAAAGCATCTGAACCAGTACAATGTCATTCATGTGGATATTCAGAAGTTTCTGAGCCGTACCAAGAGCATTCAGGAGTTACTGGATTTCATGCAAAAACGCATCCTGAAAGAAATGCGGCGTACATTCTCATCTGTTGATCCGGATGAGACCAGCCTGATTACAGTTTTAGAAGATCTGCACAGCGAGACAGAGGAGAGATTCATCTTCATCATCGACGAATGGGACTGCATTTTCCGTATTTACAAAAACGATGGTGCAGCACAAAAAGTATATCTGGATTTTCTGCGGGATCTGCTGAAAGGGCAGCCCTATGTAGCGCTTGCCTACATGACCGGCATCCTGCCGATCAAGAAGTACGGCGAGCATTCTGCACTGAATATGTTTGATGAGTATTCCATGACGAATCAGCGTCAGCTTGCAGAGTTTACCGGTTTTACCGAAGCGGAAGTGGAATCGCTTTGCGTGAAATACAATGTGAAACTCGAAGAAGTGAAGCAGTGGTATGACGGCTACAATGTCAGCGGCCTTCCCACCTACAATCCCCGCTCGGTGGTCTCTGCACTGATGTCGCATGTGTTCGACAACTACTGGTCACAGACGGAGTCCTACGAAGCGCTGAAGGTCTATATCCGGCGCAATGAGAACGGTCTGCGGGACAAGATCATTCAGATGATCGGCGGGGCGCATATCCCGGTGAATACCAAGAAATTCCAGAATGATATGTGTACCTTTGAAAGTGCCGATGATGTTTTGACGCTGCTGATTCATCTGGGGTATCTGACTTATGATTTCGATACGAAAACTGCATGGATCCCGAATGCCGAGGTGCGGCAGGAGTTTGTCAATTCGATCTCTGATACTGCCGAATACAAGAAGGTATCACAGGCGATCGAACAGTCTGATAGACTGCTGAACTACACGCTGAAGCAGGATGCTGAACGGGTCGCCGGGATGATCGCGGAGATTCACAATGACAATGTATCGGTGATCCGGTACAACGATGAGAATTCGCTTGCCTGTGTGCTGACACTTGCTTACTATTCGGCACAGGATACCTATGCAGTTTACAGAGAGCTGCACGGCGGTGAGGGATTTGCGGATCTGGTATTTGTGCCCCGGCGCGGCAACTCAAATCCTGCCATGATTGTTGAACTGAAATGGGATAAGAATGCCGGATTGGCAATTGCGCAGATCAAGGATAAGGGATATGTAAAATGCCTGAAGGACTATGAGGGCACTGTGCTGTTTGTCGGCATCAATTACGATAAGAAAACCAAGAAGCATGAATGCCGGTTTGAGACGGTAGAGATATAAAAACAGCGGCTGTGGTCAAATGAGATACTTCTCATCTTTCCACAGCCGCTGCTCTTTATAGATGTCCACTTTAGCAATCGAAACCGTTACGGTTTAACGCAAAATACAATCATTATTCATACGCAGTTTCCTGCAGCTGCACCTATCAGATTCCACCCGATGTCAATCGTACTACAATGCCGTCCGTTCTTCAATAGCGGTTTTGTCACTTCATCCAAGACAGCCCATACCGCTACTATCATCACCCGAGAACCCCAACACGCTAATACTGTCATCACTGCGAAGAATCCTATATGCGCACCTGTGCGGAGCATCTTCTCGCTGATGTGTATACGGATTGATAAATTGCTGCTCACTGCGCCGGAATCTTTGCCGTTTTGGTGGGATAGATAGACTTCCACAGCAAACACAGCTATGAACATTATCAATACAGTCTTTGATAAAACTTCACCATTCATCTTGACCACACCTCCTGACTACCATTACACCATAAAAGGAGTAATTTAGCAAGGGAGTGTGGGCAGAGTTAAGGGTGTGTTCACAATAATCTACGATGTGGACAAAAGGGTAGCTGTTCGTGCAGAGGTCAGCAGTTCTCTATCACAAATGTTACTCGATCATTCGGTTATACCGAAGGACTCCGGACACAATATGATACATCGCCACGCCGACCGCAGCGCCAATTGTATTTGTTATCACATCATCAACTTCTGTCAAGCCTCTACCGGTGATATACTGCATGATTTCTATCATTCCTGAAAACAAACAGCCGATAGTCACTGTGATTATCGGATTTTTGAAATGCTTTGATATCATTGGCAGCAAGAAACCAAACGGCACGAAAAGCAGGACATTCAGAAATATCTGTTTGAACCAGAAGAAGTGAGTACCGTTCACCATCGCTTCAAACTCGCGGAACGGCTGTAGCACCACACCTCGATTCTCCGGCGTACGCAGCACCATTGTTTCACGGACGATGAAGGTTACACACAAGACTCCGAGAATGTAGAACAGGAAAATGCATTTTATCAGCTTTTTCGGTGCATATAGAGCTTATCTATTATCTCACTCATCCCAATCATCACAATCATCTCACCACCCGTGATGAACTCATTTTTCAGTATTTTATAATATCTTCCCGCATTAACTGAATCCTCAGTATATCAACAGCCTGTGCAATCATTTCAGAATTGCTCGGTTTAGCCACATGATAGCGAAGCACACGCTGAATGCGTTCAGGATCTGCACCGTATGCCGATTCGATCGCATAGCGAATTGCGTGTTCCACACTTGTTGCTCTGACACCATATTGCTTTGCAATTGCTTGATATAGCTTCGTGATCTGGAAAAACGGTGTTTTCTGTTCAACAGCCAGTACCATCGCAGTTCTCAGATAAGTGAAACCAGCAAGATTCGGCATAATTCCAACACTGTTCAGGATTTCATTTGCTCTTTCTATTATCAGAGCCTGTGTAATATTTAGATCGATAATGAACACCTGCTCTCATCGGGGTATACTTTCCAAGGACTATTCGAGGTCTTTACCAGATACGGACTTTCACCGCACTGTATTACTTGCACCGAACCGGCGCACCCTTTATTGTCTATTGTAACAGAAAACAGGATGGTTGTCAAGGGAGCTAATTCATGCGCTCACCGGAAATGATGGGCTTCCACCATTCGCTATTGCACTGAACAGGTCATCACGCTCGATAGCCATTTGGATTATTCTTTTGCCAGTTCCAAGAATCCCTGCACATATCCTCAAGCGTTTTTTCGGTTTTCCAGCCAAGGACTTCAAGTGCCTTATCCGCATTCGCATAGCACTCCGGAAGATCGCCGGCACGTCTGTCACCATACACATGGTTGACCTTCACCCCGTTGACCTTTTCAAACGTCTCCACGATCTCCGTCACGCTGTACGGTGTGCCAGTTCCAAGGTTGAAAATCTCACAGCACTTGTTTTTAAGGATATAATCAAGCGCCTTCACATGACCCTTTGCAAGGTCAACGACATGGATATAGTCACGGGTGCAGGTGCCGTCTTTCGTATCATAATCATTGCCGAAAATCGTTAAGCATTCACGCTTGCCGACTGCAACCTGTGTGACATAAGGCATGAGATTGTTCGGGATACCCTGCGGATCCTCACCGATCATGCCGGATTCGTGCGCACCGATGGGATTGAAATATCTCAGCAGAATAACAGATAATGCTTGATTTGCTTTCGCTGCGTCCTCAAAAATCTGCTCCATCATGGATTTTGTCCAGCCATAGGGATTTGTACACGCACCGCGCGGCATGGTCTCCAGATACGGAACTGGATTTGCTTCGCCATATACTGTTGCTGAAGATGAAAAAATGATGTTGTTCACATGGAACTTCTCCATTGTTTCCAGCAGCGTCAGCGTTGTGTCAATGTTATTGCGATAATACATGATCGGCTTTTCAACAGATTCGCCGACTGCTTTCAGTCCAGCGAAATGGATCACAGCATCAATTTGATTCTCACTAAAAATCTTTTCAAGAGCAGGCTTATCGCTCACATCTGCTTCATAAAGAGAGACTTTTTTTTCGGTGATTTTCTCCACACGATTTATGGATTCCGGACAACTGTTTGCATAGTTGTCCACGACGATTACGTCATAGCCTGCATTTAAAAGTTCAACTGCGGTATGCGAACCGATGTAGCCAGCACCGCCTGCGAGTAATATTGTGGACATTTCTTTTACCTCCATCGATTTCAGTATTCTACAAAACCAGTCCACTGAATCAAATGTTTATGACTCAATGGACTGCTGCTTCACACGTTGTTACAATATGATACTACAAATTCACTTGATCTGTCAGGTGTTTTACTCCACCGTCACCGATTTTGCGAGATTTCTCGGCTTATCCACATCATAGCCCTTGCCGACACTCACATAATAGCTGATGAGCTGAAGCGGAATGACACTCAGGCTTCCTGCAAACAGTGACTCAATAGCAGGTACATAGCACACAAATTCCGCCGTATCTTCGAGGAAATAATTCCCCGCAGTCGTCACCGCCATGACCTTCGCTCCGCGGCTCTTGACTTCAACCATGTTGCTGATGGTTTTCTCGACCAGATTGTCCTGTGTTACCACGGAAAGGACGATCGTTCCATCCTCGATCAGGCTGATCGGACCGTGTTTCAGCTCGCCGGCAGCATAGGCCTCAGAGTGGATGTAACTGATCTCCTTGAGCTTCAGGCTGCCTTCCATGCCGATCGCATAGTCAATACCTCGCCCAATGAAGAATGCATCGGAAATATTAACGAGCTTGTTGGAATACCACTGGAGGCGCTCCTTGTCTTCGAGAATCTTCTCAACCTTTTCGGGAATCGTGTTGATCTCGCCCAACAGCTCCGAATAGCGTACATCTTCAATTTCCTCTCGTGCCTTTGCGAATTGAAGCGCCAGCAGATATCCTGCCACGAGCTGACAGCTATACGCCTTGGTGGTCGCCACGGAAATTTCCGGACCCGCCAGTGTATAGAACACATTGTCTGCTTCTCTGGCGATAGACGAGCCGACCACATTGACGATGCCGAGCGTCTTCACGCCCTTGTCCTTTGCCAGTCTGAGCGCCGCAAGTGTATCCGCAGTTTCACCGGACTGTGAGATCACGATGACAAGGCTGTTCTTTTTCAGCTTCATATCACGATATCGGAACTCAGACGCAAGCTCTACACGAACAGAAAGGCTTGTCAAACTTTCCATCACATACTGCAAGTCCATACCGACATGATACGCCGAACCGCAGGCGATGATATACACCTGATCGAGCGCCTTCATTTCATCATCTGTGAGTGTAAAAGAATCGAAATGGACAATGCCGTCATTCACCACAGAATTGATCGTGTCACGGATAACCTTCGGCTGTTCGTGGATCTCTTTCAGCATGAAATGCTCATAGCCGCCCTTTTCGGCGGATTCTGCATCCCACTTGATCTCGGTCAGCGGCTTCTGGATTTCCTCACTGTCGATATTATAGAATGTCACAGCGCCCTTTTCGAGCTTTGCAATTTCCATGTTGCCAATATAATAGACGTTTCTGGTGTATTTGAGAATTGCAGGAACGTCCGAAGCGACATAGCTTTCGCCGTCTGCGATACCAATGATCATCGGGCTGTCCTTGCGGGCGCAAAAAATCTCACCGGGGTAGTCCTTGAACATGACACAGAGCGCATAGGAGCCGCGAATGCGCACCATTGCACGGGCGATCGCCTCAATCGGAAGCTGCGAGTACTTCTTGTAGTAGTAGTCAATCAGCTTGACTGCAACTTCCGTGTCAGTCTGTGATTTGAAGGAATAGCCCTTCTTGATGAGCTTCTCACGCTGCTCCTGATAGTTTTCGATGATACCGTTATGCACTGCAATGACATTGCCATCGTCGGAAGCATGCGGATGTGCATTGACCGCAGACGGCTCGCCGTGCGTTGCCCAACGGGTATGACCGATGCCGCAGGTACCCTTGACAGCCTTGCCCTGATTGGTCATTTCGGCAAGCACTTTCAGCTTGCCTTTTTCTTTGATGACCTCTGTCTCAGCATCGCCGTCTCTCACAGCGATGCCGGCTGAGTCATATCCTCTATATTCGAGTTTGGACAGCCCGTCCAGCAGGATCGGGGCTGCTTGTTTGGTTCCTGTGAAACCTACGATTCCGCACATATTAGTCTACCTCTTAGTAAGTTTTTTATTGTTTAACCAGCATTCTGACAAGCAATTATCTCGTCTAAACAGGAAGACTGGATATTTCAAACCGCCCTCCGTTAATTTGGATCAGTATTTAAATCATCATGAGATGTCTTGCTTTCTTCTGTAACCTCATCTGTATCATGTAGATCCCTTTTCATCTGGCTGCTGCTGATTTCAGGTGTACGCGGAAGATAGACAACATCAACGCCTTCTTCTTTGAGGAAATCAAACTTTCCCTTCCAGTCATCGCCCATGACAAAGGTATCCACATGGTATTCGTGAACATCCGTCCTCTTTTGCTGCCAGCTATTTTCCGGAATCACAAGATCAACATATCGAATCGACTCCAGTAACTGTTTTCTCTGCTCATAAGTGAAATAGGTTTTCTTGTGCTTTTCATTCCAGTTGAACTCGTCTGACGAAAGTACAACAATCAAATAATCTCCCAACGCCTTTGCTCTACGCAAAAGATTGATATGTCCATAATGTAGCAGATCATAAGTGCCATATGTTATAATTCTCTTCATACTAGTTCCTTTCTTGCTCTTTAGCAGTGAATACTCATAATTAATTTGCAAATCAGATGGATTGATCTCTGATTTTTTATCACGTGACATCAAGCAATCCGCTGCTTGTTTCACATCTAACCCATGATTTATGACATTATTCACCATTTCAACAATTGGCATTTCGACTTTGTACGTAGCTGCTAACTGAACGGCAGCCGGAAGAGCATTGATCCCCTCGACAACCATCCCAACTCGATTAACAGCTTCAAAACACTCCATACCTTGTCCGATATAATAACCACATTGTTGATTACGGCTATGTTTACTTGTTGCAGTGACAACCAAATCACCAATTCCAGCCAGTCCATCAAATGTTTCCCGATCGCATCCCATTGCAATTCCCAAGCGTGTTATTTCTGCTATGCCTCTGGTAATTAGCGCAGCCATGGTATTATCTCCGTATCCAAGACCATGGGAGATGCCGACTGCAAGTGCAATGATATTTTTAATTGCTCCGCACAGTTCCACGCCTTCCATATCCGAATTAGTATACACACGCATACAGGAATCCGCAAAGATATTCTGGATGGTTTCTGCAACACTGACATCATTACAAGAAGAAACAATCGTTGTGGGAATATCCCGTGCAACCTCCTCAGCATGGGAAGGTCCAGAGAGTACAGCCACCGAAACATCGGTAACTCCCGCCTTGTTCAACTCATCCTGAATAATCTGTGTCATTGTGAAGTGCGTATCCGGTTCGATTCCCTTTGCCACATTCACAATAATCTGCCGTGTTTTCAGAAAAGGCACCATACTTCTTGCAGTTACACGAATAAACTGAGATGGAACGGCCAAAAACAACACATCTTTTTCTTGACAAACCTCATGAAGCTCGGCTGTAAACCTGATTTCATCCGGAATCACCATATCCGGAAGATTGCACTGCCTGCGCGTCTTAGTCAATGCATTGATCTCATCAGGGAGTGCAGACCAAACCGTTACCTCATGTGAGCAATTGCTCATAATTCTTGCTAAGGCAATTCCCCAAGTTCCAGCGCCTAAAACACCGATTTTTAACATATTAATCCCCCTTTCAGATGGTGCTCCATTTTTTGTATCATCTGGTCTTATTTATATCTTCCAAAGTCTACTTCCATTCTGCCGTGATGATTTCTGTTTGTTTCCGGAGGCGGTGTCAGATAATCGCCGTAAAAATAGGAAAGATATGCATCATAATCCTTGATGCCCTGATACACTCTGTCCTCAAACGTATAATCTGCTGTTTCAGAAATCCATTTTGATTTTATGGTCTCACGTTGCAGTCCGTATGTGCCATCGCTTGTGACTAAATATTCACTTTCATTGCAGCCAGTAATCGCATGATACTTAAGTTTTTTGAGAGCATTAATACTAAAGAACAGGGAGAGAAAATGTGCAAGTTTGTAAGAAAACTGTTTCTTTCGTTCATTATCTCCATAACCGCATTTTACCCAAAGCAGGTTTCTGAATAACCAGAAAGATTTGAATTGAAAAAACCTTTTTACTGGAGAGGGATACACATAATCCAATGGAAAAATATCAATATAGATTCCCTGATTCGTCGAAACCTTGGATGAAAAGCTCTCCAAAACCTTTGTGCCATTCAAACGCAACTTTGCGAAATTAAACGCATAATAACGGTCATTTCGGTCAGTCTGCAATGTAAATACACTATGATCCAATTCTTTTTCACTAACCACAAGAAACTTCTCATAGTCACAGCGCTTCATACCAAAATCCATATCATCGTCCCATGGTATAAACCCCTTATGTCTAATCGCACCCAACAATGTCCCTGCGATCATAAAATAATGAATGTCATATTTTTCACAAATCCGTTTCACTTCATCGGCTAGTATGAGATGCAATCCATGCATTTTATCCAGTATCTCTTGCTGTTCCATTTTCTTCACTTCCTCATTCTGCTATTTCACAAGACCCAGCTGCATAAGCTTACAGTCCCATAAATTCAGCGATTCGCTTGCAACTATATCCATCATGGAATTGGAACAGGCGTTCAGACAGTGCCATTCTTTCCTGCCGGTAGTCATCTCTGCCGGCTGCCGTATCTCGAATAAAGTCAAGCATATCATCAAATTTGAGTATTTCCTTTCCTGCCATCATTTCATGCGGATCCTCCACAACAAAACCTAATTTATACTCTTCTCTGTCAGCCATCACATACGCAATCGGACGATCCAAGTGAAGATAATCAAAAGCCACTGCACTATAATCGCTGATGAGTGCATCCGTATCCTTCATCAATTTATAATTGTCAATTTTCAGTTTCTTGACAGTATCACCAGTCAAGACTTTAATATTGCTACATTCCTTTACTCGGATTGTTTCTTTTTCCTGCATAGGATGGATCTTGATAATAAGCAAACAATCTAGCTTTTCCAGAAGTGCATTCAGTATTTGGAGTTGTGCCTTAGATTCAATGAGTGGGACTCCTAATGGCTGTTCAGCGGTACTATCGACTCTGTTGTGTCCGCCACCTTTGCGGAATGTAGGCATCCAAAGCACAACAGAGTGATAGCTTTGTTGCGTCACTTTTTTTATCTCATTTGTTGATGGTGTATACAAACAATCATGCACGGGATAGCCAAGATATAAGAATTTATCATTCGGAAACGGCAAATCCAATTGATTTGCCATAATAGGCGCATAGTTTTCAGAAGGCGCAAGAACATAATCTATTTCATCAGGAATATGCATCCTTCCCTTGCAATTTTTTAGACTAATCCCACCATGTGTAAAAAAGAATGCTTTCTGATCCGTGCGCAGCTTTGTATTCAAATAACAATCCGATGTCAGAAATTTGGAAATGCTACGATAATACGCTCTGCGAATACTTGGTTTATTGAGAGATACAGACGTCACATTATATGGTAACTTTTGAACACGCTTATTCTTCAGTAGCCAGACAATCCGATAGAACTGATTATAATCATTATCAATCAAATACTGATAGAATGCACCGCCATTGCAGTCAAAATCATTATGACTCTCAATAACGATAATGTCTTTTAATTTTTTCCTTTTGTTTATTATCAGGATTATCTTCTCAATGATTTGCTGCAGTTTAAATCTATACAGTACCTCAATAGCATGGCGAATACCATTTTTCTTGAGATAGGCAATTGGATTCATAGCACTTTTCCTTTCTTAAATTGTAGATATAGAATACTGCATAGGATGTCCTTATTTCTTAAACTGCAGTAATGTTTCTTTAATCGTCTTTCTTTTGATGACTGCTGTAACAATCAACGCAACAACGATTAGGTATCTGAGCCAAAAAACGCTATAAATCAAAGACATCAGTAACATAACAATAATAACTACAATCGAAGTCAATAATATCGCCTTTTCGTCATAGAGAGATGTGCTCGTGCCCATTTCTTGTGAAAGCACTCTCTTATAGAATACAAAATGCGCCAGAGTAAGGCAAGCGTAGCAGACAAGCGTCGTATATCCGGCTGCATAATAGCCGAATAATCCGATGAAAATATAGTTTAGAACTAGATTCAATCCTGCAGATACTGTCGTTGCGATGGCAATCAAGCCGGTTTTCTGATAGTAATACTCAATGGTGCTGAACATCGCATAGACAAAAATAAAGTATACTGATGCAGAAACAGGCGGAATAATATATATCGCATCCATATATTTCTGACCACCAAATACCAGAATGATTTCTGGTGCAAATGTCATTGTCAGGATACTGAGGCCTGCTACCAGAACAAACAGAGGACGAGTAACGCGTTTAATATTCTCGCTGGTCTTTCCTTCAATGGATTTATAGATATATGGTGTCAAGGCATTGTTAATCGCTGTTATAATCAGATTCATCATCATGGAAATCGTATATGCAACACTGTAGATACCCGCCTCTCCTTTGCCAATCATCTTGCCAATCATAATCCGATCCGACTGACTCAGCACATAGTTAGAAAGGTAGTGTGGCAAAAGCGGAATATTGAATTTAAAGTTATAGACCCAGTATTCTTTATTATAGAGTTTCTTTCCACGCAGCAAGATAACAGCAAAAATAATACCGGAAAAGAGTACCTTTGCCGCTACATCGGCATAGACTCTTGCCTCAAGCTTTAAATTGGAGAGAATGACTGCAACAACACCGCCGAGCAATCCTAGTGCACTCATCGCCAGTGTAACAGCAACATACTGCTTATACTGATAATCAAACCGCTTTCGTGCAGCCCAAAAATCAAGCGCCGGCATAAAAAGCAGCTCCAAAAACAGTCCCACCATCAAATGTGGTGGAAGATCAAAGAAATCTGTCCAAAATTCAATGTTGATAAAATAAGCACAACTTAAACAAAGCAGTATTAGCGTGGCTTGCGTCAAGGAGGCTGAAGTATACTCCGCCTCTTTTCCTTTAAACAGTAGCAATCCCTTTGTATATCCACTCATAAAAATATTCAGAGAGGTAAAAATAATCAGAATGCTGAACCATGACTGAAATATCGCAAATGTGCCATATTCCTCCTCTGTCAAAAGCCGCGTAAAGATTGGCGTTGAGATTAGAGCCAGTCCTTTGGATAAAACATTGCATACCGTATACCAAAGCGAAGCCTTCAACGTTTCCGATGAATTCTTATATTTGTTCCAAATACCTTTCAATCCCATAGCCTTTCCTTACTATTATCAGTGAAATTTCTGTTTCCGCTTCAAGCTTTCATAATGCTCCTTGTCACGATATTTAAACGGAACTGCCGGATGTCCGCCTGCAATTGCATACGGAGGAATGCTTTTGCAAACAACAGAACCCGCTTGAATTATCGCTCCTTCCCCAATGGTAACACCACCAAGTATAATCACATTGTTTCCGAGCCATACGCAATCTCCGATTATAACATCCTTATGGACAAATGTGAGATCATACGGAATAGCATCGCCCTCATAATTGTGAAAGGATGTGATGATTTGGCATCCAGGACCGGAATGAAAATAATCACCAATGACGATCTTTCCCTGCCCAGTCATCGACATACCATTAAAATTGACATAGTTTCCAAGGTGTGTATTTGCTGTAACAAATGATTTACCGCCGCAGTATAGACCCTTTCCGCATTCTGCTGCTCGCTTTTGAATTTTGGCAGAATAAAACACCTGACAATATTTACTTTTTATAGCTGAAAGAAACCCCATATTTTTCAAGCACTCCTTTCATTCTGCCCACCGGATATTCGATTGTCATGATTTCAGGCAGATAAGCAATCAGTGACAGAAACAGAAGGATATAATAATATTCAAACGTACTTTCTACTACCATGACCACAATTACTGCCATTAGACATATCCTTGCGAATGCACCAACGGACTTTTCAACTTTTTTTAGCGGCTGTAAATAAGACCGAAGCATCATCAGGAAACTGATGAAGAGAATAATACCGCCATCCAACAGAACCTGTATCATCTGATTATGAGCATAATTCATGCCATCTCTTCCGTTCGCATTCCATCGACTCCAGAACACTTTGATCAGAACACCGTGGACACCATACCCAAACAGTTTACGTTCAGAAAAAAGCCGCATTCCTTCTTTCCATATATGATTTCTTCCATTTAGGGAAAGAAAGCTGAACGGCAACTGCCAATTGTTAAGAGCCAACATTCCGAAAAGCATAATATTTAACAACAAATATATTATCAGAAATATGTCCGGATTCATTCTAAGCAGCTTTCCACGCTTAGAGATCTTCGTATATATGAGACCAACAATCAGAACAAACAATGACAAAAATGAGCTACTAGTTAATGACATCACCATTGTTCCGACAGAAAATGTCAGCAAAGCAACAGTTCGCCATGACCATTCTCCTCGAATGCGATTGAGAAGAAATGCCAGAAAAATACCCAGCAATCCAAGCTGTGCCCCTATCTGCACATGACCGATAAACATCAAATGGATTTCATCACGAAAGTATTGTCCGAAAAAAAACGAATTGAATACCACTACCGTGAGTCCCAACACAATAATGAGTAGATTACATAAGCAATCCAAAAAAACTCGTGTGTCATGCCTGAGATAATAGGCACATACCATACACAGCACCGGCGCTGCAATCATTTTTTGTAGACCAACCCCAAGTCCATGTTGAATCGCCATCGTAATTATAATTGAGAGACCAAAGTAGCTCAGCATATACATCAAACTCTTATTATACCTTGCTTTCCCCTTTGCAACATCAGCGCAATACAATGCAATGATAATCGCTAACGAGCCGTACAGCCAAGCTGTAAAGAAGTTTTTGTACAAGGATGAGTATTCATCAAAACCACGCGGATGCAGAAACGGTATCATAATAAAATAGCACAACAGTGAACTTAAATTAAATGTTGGATTCACGTGAATTTTCTTCAGTTTTAGCATAATTCAGCCCCTTATATTGTCACCATTTCCCTGATAGCTACTTCTGAATACAAATCGATCCGAATTATTGTTGCTGATTTTCTTTGCGGGGACACCCCCAACTGTAACACCTTCCTCCTTAACATCCTTGACTACAACTGCGTTCGCTCCTACAACACAATGGCTTGCTATGGACACATTACCCATCACTTTACATCCTGACGCAAGAAAAACGCAATCCCCGATTATCGGTGCCTCAGCTCCGCCGGAGGCACCTATCGTAACCCCTTCGTGGATGCGAAGGTTTTCTCCGATTCTGGCATTTTCATTAATCTCGATGCAGTTGATATGTGCAATGCTCAATCCCTTGCCACAACAATTAGGGCCAATGAAAATCCCAAGCTTGACGGATATCTGGTGAAAGCGAAACTTATAGTAAACTCTTGGAAGTGCCGCAAGCTTCCCGCTTTGATTATACCAGTACTCGTATTTTCGAAGCAAAATCTCATATTTCCATATCTCATCCGCAAATGGTCTTGGAAATGAACGGCGGATTCCAAGCTGCTGCTTATCCTGTGCAAGATATTCTTTCAGATCCTGCTTTGTTTGTATCATCTCTATCCTCCTTTCATGACAGCTTCACAGCACATCTTAATCCCTGCTACTGTATTCTGAATCGTAAATTTCTCGGCAGTTTCAAAACAATGTTGGCTCATTTCTTCTATTTTATGACTCTGGTACATTTGAGCGATACGTTCTATAGCATTGCATAATGCATCAGCTGTCTTCTCTGTGGTAATCGCTCCATTGTATCCGTCTGTAATGATTTCTGGAATACCACCTACACAATTCGCAACACACGGAACCCCATAGGCAAGCGCCTCAACTATGGAAATACCGAACACCTCTTCACATATGGAAGGATAAACAAAAATATCGGTTTCACTGAGATATTTTGCAATATTTCTCTGAACGCCCCTAAAATGAATTTGTTCTGTAACATTTAGACTCTGAGAAAGCTTTTCGAGTATTTCGCGGTATTTTCCATCACCACAAATATTAACCTCGCACTCTATTCCGCGTTTTTTTAGAAGTGCCACAGCTTGAATCAAATTATGCACTCCTTTTTCTTCAACTAACCGACCAATATACGTCACTCTAAAAAAACTATCAGTTCTCCCGCTTTTAAAAATTGGCTGCTTCTTAGGGAGTACAATACCATTGTAAACAACTCTTATTTTGTTTTCTGGTATTTTAAAATGCGAAAGATAACTTTTCCTTCCAGCATTGGATACAAATATAATCATATCAGAGGTAGCAAGAGCCCGTTTCTGGTATTTCAATCTTACCCATCGTCTTAGTGGATTTTTGTTAGCTTTATCCCAATCCAACTCAAAGCAGGAATGAGCAGTCAAAATAAACTTTTTCTCTGGATACTGTTTTTTCAAATTAACATAGAGCATTTGAATTGCTAGTGCACTATGATGGACAATAATGATATCATAATCAGCAGCCAATTTTGTTAACGCACGCATTCGTTTATGATTGACCTTTCTATCCCCATAACCCACAAGCGAATACACATCATATCCTGCCGCTTTCATTTCGTCGTACACGATGCCCTCTTCAAATAAGAAAACAAATGAATTCTCATAATCTGCATATGCCGCAATATCTTCGCATAGTTTCTCAATGCCTCCGATGTTACCCGCCCCCAGTAAATTCAGCACCTTCATTCAATCACCTCACTCAGCATATTTCATGTACAGTTTTTTAAGCACAGCCGCATTATCACGAATATCGAAACCTTTCTGACGAATCCATGCACATGCATTCTTTGACTGCAACAGACGGTCATCACGGGCAGCAATCTGTAGCAAGCGCTTAGACCAAACATCTGCATCCTCATTTAACGACAGAAAGTTAATTAAATCTGTAACAGCACATTCCTTGGTGATGGTGTCTGACATAATGCATGGCAGACCTGCCGCCTGCCATTCAATAGATACTAATGGGAGTCCTTCAAACAAAGATGGCAACACCATCACATCCATTGCCTGAAGTAGTTCCGCCATCCGGTCAGTATTTCCAGTGAACTGAATTCTGTCTTTGATGCCAAGCTCTTGGGCTTTTCGTTCGATTTCCTCCCGCCTTACACCGTCACCGATCATAAACAGTTTGATATCCGGCCTCTGCTTTAGCAATGCCTGATAAATTTTCAGTAAAAAATCATGATTTTTCTGCGGTACAAATCCACCGACATGTCCAATCGTCAAGCTATCACCCAGTTCGTACTCTTTGCGAACGGAACTGCGAATTTCCTCCCGAAATCGAAACCGATCCAAATCCCGGCCATTATTTAGTACAATAAATGGCTTATCCTCGAATAGCCACTTGCCCGCCTCAACTCCACACGCTACCGCATCCGTATACAAATGCCGAAACAATGGGCGTAACAGACGGTCAGCCCGCTTT
This sequence comes from uncultured Ruminococcus sp., assembly GCA_900315975.1. The sequence continues at coordinate 32,084 of ONBA01000026.1, read as the reverse complement.
TGATCGCAGCGAGTATTATGAGAATGTGCGATACGGCGTTTACATCCGCCAATACAGGCAGCAAGTAGTTCAATTGTTAACGTCGCACTATTGCCGTGTGCATGAATAATATCAATCTTTTCCTTTCTTATAAATCCAGCTAATTTTATGAAATACGCGACTGGAGCTTTTCGGCGTGACGGCAGAGCAACAAGCTTACAACCCTCATTCTCCAGTTCTTTGCGAACCGTATCCTCTGTTTTGATTGTATCCGCCACATAAAACTCTATCCCCTCGCGATCCATCGCCTTCATGTATTCTCGGATTACACTGGTGATACCGTCATAAATCAATCCAACTGTACTGATTACCAGAATTTTCATCGTATCACTCCAAAACTCAAGCCTTTTACTGTAAAAACATCCTTTCAACCAGTTTTCCCAGTTCTTTATTAAATAGCTCATTATTACTACGAAGAGCAGCAGACGTATCCCTCACCAGACTTTCATAATTTAACAAGACCTCTGCTAATTCGCCGATATTCTCTACTACAATAATATTCCCCTGCCGCTCAGCCACCGCTTTAGCAAACTCCACCTGATGGTCATTCACATGCTCATCGAATTCCCTCTTACGAGGAACGACAATCGGAATCTTGCCGATTTGCAACGGCATAATAAAACTAGAAGGGCCGCCGTGTGTGATCACAATTCGTGCCTTTTCAACAAACTCCACCATCTGAGAATATGGATACAACTTACTCCACTCACAATGCTTCGGCTCATATGTAGAGAAGCCCGTTTGCATGATAACTTCCTCATCATGTTCGGCTGCCCATTTATCCATGTACTCGACCAGCCTGTTAAATGGCTGTTCGTGCGTACCGACAGTAACAAATATCATTTACCTCTCTCCTATGTGCACCATTTCAAAAGATACTGCCTAAATTGATAGCCTTCTTATAGACTTGCTTCATTTCTTCCCATTCAACAATAAACTTGTCCGCAACAGGGTAGCAGATCTTACCGGATATTGTTGACTTGTCAATGCGATCGAAAACCTCGATATAAATAGTCTTAGCGCCCATCAGCTTACCGATCCAGAAAAACGGAATTGCCGGCGCAGCACCGGAGGAAATGATAAGATCTGGGCGTTCTTTCCTCAGTATTTTAATTGCACGGTGCGTATTGATAATAAGAGCCTTAATGCTGCGATTAGAAGGATAGTAAACCGGATAAAGTTTCTCGCCCTTCAGAAGGCTTCTTGCATCCTCTTTGTCGAATGTAGCCCAGAAGCGTTCCTTGTTCTCCCAAAACGGCTTCAACATGTAAAGGTGCGTCAAGTGTCCACCTGACGAACCAACTAAACAGACTTTAATATTCTTACCAGTTTTAGCCATAAAACATCTTCACTCTTTCCATATCTCTAATGCTCTGAAGCTATATATAAATCAAAACGAGCCAAATCAACCCGTTCATCGCCACGTCAACCAATAAATCAAAATATACGGTATCCCCACGCTGGGACTTCTACCAAGTCAATTTCCTGCCTAATTTTCCGCATATAACGCATCTACGACGTTTTCAAATATGCTAAAGCCCCACTAAACCCTAATCACTCTCATAGAAGCCCCACCATTACTCTTGCCTTCTTGCCTCCGTAGTCAGAAGAAAAAAGTGCCTACGCAAAAGTGGTTAAGCATTCTATAAAGTACACTAACATTTATCATTATAATACATCTGTACATCTTTTGTCAAGTATAAATAAAAAAACGCAGCTTTATTTTGTGAAGGTATACAAATTAAAAAAAGCGCCACACGCATTTTTAAACTAAGTGCATACTAATATTATATATGTATATATCCGGATTGTCAACACTTTTCGATTTTTCAGGTTAATGTCGAAAAATGCAATTTTTTTCTAATAGATGTGAACGAACACTTTTCAACAAAAAGCAGCACCAATAATGGTGCTGCTAATGATCATTTTGCTCCTTTGCAGAGAATTACTGCAGCAGCTGTCTTAAACATAAGCTTGAGGTCAAGCCTTGCACTGCGAGTCTTTATGTAACGGATATCGCCCTCGACCCACTTGTCAAACTCCATATCACTGCGTCCCTCAGTCTGGCAGATACACGAAAGTCCGCCCTTAACCAGAAGACTGTTCATCTGCTCCGGAGTATAAAGCACAACCTCTCTCGGAAGCGGAGGTCTGGGGCCAATAAACAACATATCACCTTTAAGAACATTCCAGAACTGTGGGAACTCGTCAATAGAGGTTTTTCTGATAAATTTACCGATCCTTGTTACACGCGGATCGTCATCACTCTTGAAAGCAAGTCCGTCCGACTGGTTTTCCTTCTGCACCTCTGCAAACCTTGCCTCGGCATCAATACACATGGAGCGGAGCTTGTACATCTTGAACGGCTTTCCGTCCTGAGTAAGTCTGACCTGTGAGAAGAACGGATTGCCCTTGTCGTCAACGTAGATAAGAAGTGCAACAACTCCGATCGGTACAGCAAGCACTGTCAGAGCACAAGCTGAAGCCACTACGTCAAAAGTTCTCTTGAAGAAGCGGTACACCTTACCGCCGACAGGCTTGACCTGAGTATATCTGAGCGTATTCGAAACGCCTTCATGAAGAAGGTTCAGTGCACGTTTATCAAAAATTAAATATAGGATATTCTGTAACACCGGATTTGCCGGGAAGCGTAGGCTTGGGGTCTTCGCCATTTTCAAGCTTTTCGAGCATATCCTGAGTAACATCGTTTTCAGAAAGAAGTATTTCATTCGCACGTTTGATCTCAAACATATCCTTTACCACTTCTCCCTTCGGATAATTGTTGATAACATTCATATCTGTAGGTTGCATCGTTCTATCCTCCATTAATCCAAAATTTTAGAGTGCTTTAACTTTGCATATTGATCCATAAAGGAAATCCATATCCCTTTTAAACCAATCGTAAATGTTATTTCTATTCTCAACAATATCTATTTTTCTTGATATATCCCCTATATAATGTGGTGTATGATATTATTATAACCTCCACATTCAAAAAAAGCAAGCGGAAAAATAAGGCAATCGCCTTTTTACAGCGTTTTTGTCGTTTTTCACAAAATAGTCATATTGTTTACTGTGAAAATCACGCCAAAAATATACTCTCAGGAATATTACTGGTGAGTTTTTTGCTATGTATAATACTTTTCACAATCTTTCCCGATACATTTCCTGTTAAATTTCAGACAAATATATCCGAGCATTTCGATAGCATTTATATCTTTCAACAAAAAAAGGGTGCGCTCAGGCGCTCCCCAGATTCATCAACAACAGGCTTTCCGTACATCGGTACAGATCATCGTCCCCAGACATAAAGAACACGACCTTATACTTTTTGTCTTTCTTTTGTGTGAGAAGCTGCTTTGAAAGTGCGTTGCGGTCAACTTCCGATTGCTCGCTCTTTGTCAGCCAGACCTCATAGTACTTTTGCTTCTGCTTATCATAGATCTCCATACGATCATCTCCTAACGAAAGCAGCCGCAGTTTTCGTACAGGTACTCGCCGTCCGTGAACTTTATCTCACGAACCGCTTCCTTCAACGCATCTGCGTCCATCATCAATTCCTCGACTTCGTCCACCGTGTAGCCATAATCCATAAGCAGAACCACATCATTTTCATCAACGCCGAAGCAGTGTGCCATATCAATAAGAGTTTGCTCATATGCGGAATAGTAGTCGTCATAGTCTCCGTACCACCACTTGCACTTTGAAAAGTGCGTATATATCGGAGCAGGCTGGAACTGCGAACGTGTGATATTGCCGCTGCTGTCGATTTTTATGATATCTCCGTCATCTGCTTCAATGCGTTCAAAGGCGAACTTATGCAGTCCCACACGCTTCAAAGCATTCTTCATTATGCTATCGGTACTCGCATAAACATACAGCCCGATATCTGCGAAGCGGAGCAGGCATAACGGGTTCGATCCCTTAACAAAATACAGCGAATTGTTCTCGTCAAGCAGACTGAAAGTGAAGCTGCCGTGAACTGTCTCCGCCATATACCGCAGTGAATCAAAATCAAGCCTGCCTTGCGATTCTATAAGTTGAACGGCTATGTACGAATCGGTCTCGATATTCGTGTCAGGTAACTTTTTCTCCTTACGCAAAGAAGCATCATTATACAGGCAGCCGTTATGCGCTAAACTCCACGAAATATCGCGAGTTTTTCCATAAAACGGGTGGTTGTTCTGATTGTTCTTTTCGCTGCCTTGCGTCGTCATGCGGGTATGTCCCATGACAGCTTTTGTACCATCGGGCGGATTGAAGCGCAGCTTATTAGCTGCTTTGGGTCTCTTATAAATAACGATCTGACCGTCCTTAACGTATGAAATTCCAGAGGCGTCAGTCCCTCTTTCCATAGCTGAATTAGCCAAGGATTGGCAAAGCTTACGGGCGAGCTTGTGTGGGATTATTCCACGATAATCCAAAAATCCGAATAGGCTGCACCTTTTACTTCTCCTCCTTGTAATTAACGTCTATAAGCGGCGTCTGGCTCTCGTCTATGACTTCCTTGACCACGTCGCCGATCTTGTCCACAAGGACAGTCGCTGCGATCAGAGCGGCTATTTTCAGTATCTCGCCGGCAGGACTTCCAGCCGGTATTGCTTTGATAAAATCAGTCGTTTTCATTACATTTCCACCTCCGAATCAATATCTTCGTTGACGTAAAGTTTGCGTTCTTTTAAATATTTGATGAGCTCCGGCTCAGTTATAGTTTCAACGAATTCCGACCACGACTGCTTCTCAATTTCTTCATCGGAGAGTTCGAGTGCAACATCGCAAATCTTGTCCACAAGTTCGAGTGCGGCTATGAGCGTGTTGTACTTCAGAGTACCGCGAAAAAGCCTGAATTCTATTGTTGAGTAGTTTTGCAGGTTGACGGCTGCATACCTTCCGAGATTGCCTTTTTTCGCCTTTTCGAGGATATCCCTGCCTGTGCGCTCATAACCGTAACGTGCAGCCCAGCGGTTGATACTGTACTCGCTTCTGCGGCTGAATTTTAACAGTTACGCCCAGTGCATTTCCACGAAGAACAGTATCTTTGAAATCACTAAGTCCTGCTCCTCCCTTGTATCACCAAAACAGGAGCGGTTGACGTGGCAGTGCAAGCCGCAAGTCGAAGTCTGATGACTGCGGTAGCCGAGAGCGATCGCTTTCCGCATTACCTCCTCCCAACAGAACTGCTTATGGTAATTTAGTGACATCGGGTGGCTGACAAGCTCTAAGCCTTCATCAAGTGAACCGTCCGACTTGATATAGATGTGCTCGGTATCATTCTTGTTGGCAACAGCGAGCAGTTCGTCAGCGTTACCGCTGTCATTTCCGGCTCCGTCGATTCCCAGTTCTACACCGAAATATCGGTCAGTATCGTTTCCGTAAAATATTGGCTCCGGCTTAAATCCGTAGTCGTGTATCGAACGATTCCTGTCAATTTCGTCATGATAGCACTCGCTGCAATAGTCATAGCCGTTCAAGTTGTACAGATCATCGTTGTGAACGAGTGCATCACAACAGCTGCACCTTGAATAATAATTTTCGTAACAATGCCTGCAAAGCGTTGTATACTCATCGCCATAAGAATCATCATTCCAGACGTTACAGCCGCAGCGCTCACAAGAAGTCGTGTGCCGCTCCGCGCAGTCCATACACACGATCTCTCCCTGCACTTCCTCATAGTCCTCATTCTCCCCTATCAATGCGCCGCAATGACTGCAATACAGCGCATTTACGTTCTTATTCTCTTCCATTTCGACCTCCGTTCAGACATAAAAATTCCGCTCCCGAAGGAGCAGCGTAAGTCTTGATCTAATACTCGCTGCTGAGCAGCATTGTTGAATGTGTACCGTCGTCAATGACGTAAATTTTCTCAGAAATCGGACTATCCGCCGGCAGCAGATAATCCATACGGTATTCCGGTTCCTCGCTTCGGTGCGTGATACTCTGCAAATTTCCTTTTGGCTTCAAGTCAAAAACCTGCAAATGGTCTCGCGTCTCAGGAAGTCCGTCTACGCACTGCCACAAGAACATTTGCAGTTCGAGCGGTATGCTGCTGTCAACGCTGCAGGTGAGGTATCGGTCATTCTGAAACATGGCTTATTTCTCCCTTCGTAAAATATTGGCGACAAAAGCTCTTGTCACAGAAATAATATATATATCAAAAGGAAGAAAAATCTGAAATAGCTGTAAACGGAGAAAAAATTCAATTGAATTATGTAATAATTATTATTACATAATAATTATATATATTTACAAATCTGAAATAATCGGAAGTTCTCACTGTTCCACAACGCAAAACCGCTCCCGAAGGAGCGGCTCAGCTATATATGTAAACGCCTGTACCGCTTCAATTCATAAAACAGTACAGGCGTTGCTTGTTATTGATATGTTGCTTGTTTTGCTCTGCGGATATTTTTTTCAAAAATCGTACTATATGATAATTCTGTGCGACAATTCCTCTTATACAATTATCCTGCAAAATATATATCAGATAATTCAACCCGATATATCACCAGGTATGTGGTATCAATGATGTGTTGTAACAGAATTAATACATAGTGGCTATATGCCGGAGGTCAATTCAATGAAAAAAGACAAAGAACCAACTGTGAAGAAATCTGTACGCATCCCGAATGATGTTGTATCAGAACTCGAAAAGGATGCTGAGAAGAATTTCGGTGGAAACTTCTCCGATGCTGCTGTTTACAGAATGAAGCATTCCAAAGCTCCGCTTACTCCTGCGATAATGACTAAGGTTCAGGACATCGCAAACACAGCTATCGAAACAGTCAGAGGTTCCGATCCTGCAAAAGCTGAAAGTATTGAAAGAGAGGTCGATAGATTATGGAAATACTTAAGATGATCACCCGTGCTTCCGGAAGGGAAAATTACGTTGACAATGCAACCAACTATCTTTTCGATAACAGATGTGTTATGGCTCAGGGCTATGGCGTTAGTTCAAATAACGCAGATTCCGCAGCAATGCAGTTCAAACAGACTGCTAAGTTCTGGAACAATCAGAACAAGAATCCTTTCGTGCAGGCAATGCTTTCTTTCACGCCTGAAACCGCTCCTACGGCTGAAGCAGCTATGGCGTTGACAGGAGAAATAATACAGCCGCTTACTGAGGAACATCAGGCTCTGAGCGTTGCACATAACGAGGAGAGAAGTAGTTTGTCATACCACACCCATACTCTATTCGGAACAACAAACTACAACAATGGCTCTATGTTATATCCCAATAATCCTACAAATTACGCCTTGGCTCAGCGCGCTGCCGATGTTACTGGTCAGCCAGTAACACTCGTTGTTGAGAATGATAAAATGGAAGAATGGAAGTGTCCCCGTGTGTTCTATCCTCAGACTGATGACGAGGACTAATAAAGGATAATACTAACAATCAACACTAAGTATCTTTTCTGCGGAACAACTATGAAATTCATCTTTGCCTCCGGCTTAACGCCGGGGGAGTTGTTCATAGTCAGTCAGATTTTTTATCCTTACTATCAATGTGATTTAACTGGTTAATATATTCAGCTATCGCATTATACAGTCCATTATATACATATGGGTGCTTTGTAAACAACATATCTCTCACTGATTCCGGTTTTTTGTATTCATCTTTTCTTTCCTTGTATAGTCTCGCCTCAAGTTCTTTTTGATGTTTCAGATCATTGGAATTCAAGCGCCTTTTCATTACACTTATATGCTTCTTGAAACGTTCTTTGCTAAGCATTGTAGATAGCATTGCACTCAGCTCTGCCCCGGTATCATTAAAAAAATCTGTAACATCGCATAAAAGGTTCTGGAGCATTATAAACAATGCGTTTACATAGTCATCTTTTCGGTGCTTTCTTAAAAAATAATCGACGACCTCAAAATCGAATATTGTGCTTTCAGCTTTTTCAGTCAATAGTTTTTTTATTTTCCTTTCATCAGGCAAAATACCCTTGGTTATATTAGATTTCTCATTAGTGGAAATATTAAGTGATATAAGTTTTTTCAGCATCATTTCAATATCACCACATAAGCGCTCAAAGAAAGGCTTTAAAGCTTCGCTCAATTTCTCCTCAATTTTGCTATATGCTTCTGCATTTAAAGTGTCATTATAATCATTGATCTTTCCCAAAAGGCTGCTGTGCTTATCAGATGACATCATCACACTCTCATTGATATTAGTAATATATTCCCATTTCTTCAAATTGTAAAGCTCGTTAGAGTTATCAAAATATAAAACTGGATGGAAAGCTAACTCAGTTAAAGAACTTCCATCAATGTTTTTGAAAAACGAATTACAAATTGAATCCTTCTTAAATACAGAAAGATCATTAAACAGCCTATCCTTTTCTCTATCTTCTTTAATAATAAAATAGACCGACAAGTTATAAAATTTATTAATGACCGCAAAACGCTTGTCGTTCCAATAGTCAACATCTATTGAATGAGTTGGCTTCAATTTATCAAGTGTAACTGCTTCAACTATATTGTGCTTTTCACATACTATTTCAGGATGTCTCGCAATTATTCTACCATACTCAGGAAAAGTCCGCGAGATAGCATATATCATATGTTCAGTAATATCCACATCGCCAGCCTCTTCCTTACTCTTCCCATCATTATTCGACGTTATATTCGGCAGAATATAGCCTGAGAATATCGTATAAACATACTCACACTGCACTTGTTGATCAAGTGAATCCAAGCCGTATGTATTTACGCCTCGCATATTCAGGTAGCGTAACGCTCTTTTCAGTGCAGACTCCCTATCGAATGGTACTATATCTTCTTCAGAATCGCTGTTCTCAGTTATTACTTCGGGAGAATTCTCTAAAAAGGCGATTCGAAATAGTTATCTAAAATGATTTAACGAAGTGCCATTATACTGGCATTTCTTATATAAGCTGGTTTTCTTGTGTATCTTCTTATCATTAACGCCTATTGTTAGGCAAGAAAAGACAGACATCAAAAGATTTCGCAGTGCGCTCTCTCTGGTCATTTTTAATCATTCCTTTCTATTTTTCTGATTTAGTAAACGGACTAATGAATTACTTTGCTAATTGAAGAATAATGCCTATTATTTGCCTCTGGTTTTACCATTTTGGGAATCTACATCTGGTAAATTCTATGGTACAATTTAATCATAGAAGAACCGGTCACACGGTTCCGATTCAGGAGGTGAAGGCAGTGAAACTATGCTACTATTGCTCCGGTTCGATATAACTTTTGTAGTTATCCGGACTGGGGCACCCCACAAAACAGGTTCTTTGGGTGGGGCTTAACGCCCCGCTCGAAGAAAAGATTTCACCAAAAAACAATTGCGTTTTTCGTGAAATATAGGTTCAGGTGAGGAACGTTTTTCGTTTTTGCCAAAAACTCCCCGGAAAACGGCTAAAATGAAATTTGTTGCCTATCACGACCTATACTTTCGGAAATTTCCAATCGTTTTTTGAAACAATAGTTATATTTTTTAAGGAGTGATAACAATGTATAATGAACTCAATATTAACGGTATTCCGGCTGGAATTCCGCAGTTCAACTCACAGGCTTTAAACACCTGCTTCGGACAGGCTCCCTATAATACACCCTATTCTCCTCCGCCGGTATCCTACGGCTATGCTTACGGCGAGCCTTACAACGGATATACCGCACCTGCTCCGGATATTACAATAAATCGGGAGGCGTATAAGTATGACCCTCTCAGTGACAGCTGGTGCAAGGAGGTATCGACCAACAAAGGCAAGGTCAGATCCGAGCCCCTCACAGGCGGATTCAACATAATCTGCAAATACATGAACAACTCCTCAGACGGCGGTCTGCGTTTCGTAATATTGCAGTATATGACAAATGGTAAGACCTACACCGCTCTGATACCGAAGGACGACTATATCAAGGATTCCTTCCATAAGTACCTCAAGGAGATTTTTAGGTATCCCGGCTGTACTAAGGGCAAGTTCAACGCTCTTGTTGCTTTCCTGCTCCAGTCAGTTCCAACGCAGGACATTATGATATTTCCGCATCAGGGCTGGAATGAGACCGAAACCGGAGAACTGGTCTTTGCTGCTGATCCTCAATACCTCTACATACCCAGGTCGCTGATATCACCGAGCGTAAAACGCAGAAAGCTGTCTCCGCTCGACCATTCTCCGCAGGAGATAATCCAGAACTGGCTGGATATATACGGTAAGAATCCTTCTCTCCAGTTCATCGGCTGCTGTCGCGTGGGAAGCCTGTTTCAGCGCTTCTTGCGTCAGGCAGGACTTCACGTTCATCAGTATCTCATTGCTGAACCGTCCGATGGACTTACTGAGGAGCAGCTCAGGCAAATGCTCGCGACAAATGATATCGAAAACTTCCCTGTTCCTACACTCAGCTCAGGGGAGGACAAGATACTGGCGGAGCAGGATATGACTTTTGACGGAGTAGCCTTATATACGGACGATTGCTTCGCTGACGAAGAAGATAAAATGAGATCCGGCATTAAGACGATAATAAAACGTGTCAAAGAAGATGCCGTAAATGGCGACAGAGACAACGGTCTCACGGCTATCATATCAAAAAATGCAGCCTATGCCGCAACAAGACTTGCTTCCGACAATGTCATTGTGATAAACACTGACGGTATCGAAGTCGAGGCTTCTCCCGAAAGAATAAAAGAAGCAACAGGCGAAATGGACTCGCTTATCATCTCAACTATATCGTCTCACACAGTGGAAGTCACGTCCCTTATCAATGGCAGTCACAATTATTTCCGTGGATTTTTGTCTGAAAACGTTTGCAAAGAAAGCCTTGACACGATGACAATGCTTTTTATCGTCGAGCTGTTTTTCAGAGAATTTCTCGGATTCAGTATTCTCAACGATGATTCATTCAAAAGTCTTATTCAGACCGTTGACTGTAAGAATGACCGCGTACTGGATTCGTGCAGCGCTGTTGAGCGTGATTTTTCCGCGGTATTCAGTGAGATGTGCCGCTCTAAGGCGATAAGTCCGGTTATAAAGCACAGAAATATGACATTCGACTGCGACGGTAAAACCTTCATTGTGGACGGCGAGCGCATATTCATTCCTGCGGAGATCGTTGAAGCAATTCTTGCTCAGATGACTGCGACCCGCAGCCTTGACAATCTGATGAAGGCTCTCAGACAGACTAAAGCCCTTGACTGCACGGACGGCAATACTCACCCGATAGAGCTGCACGACAGCAGCGGCGCACATCAGCGCCTTTATATGTATGATATTTCGGCAGAGATACTTGACGCTGATTGCTGTACAGGATACGCAACATTGAAAGCGAAACGTTCCTGCTCAGCGAAGATGAAGTCTCCCAGAGGGATTTTCTTCCCCTCCTCAATGACGGCAGCGGCCGCGTTGCAGGCAAGCAGATACGCTATAAAGAAGCGGAAAACAACCACTTCTACATAACAGGTCAGAGCGGCTGGGGCAAGACTTACCTGCTCTCACAGCTTATCGGTAAGTGCTTCACGCTGGGACATCGTGTCGTTATTTTTGACAGTTCAGATTCCTTCACATATGAAGCACTCTGCGGCAACCTGTCAAAGCGCTTCGTTGACGAGAACTTCTCATTCCATAACCTCGACAAGGACGGAATACCTATCGACCTCTTTAAAATCGACCTCAGCGCAAGTCTTCCCTCGAAGAAAAAGCTCCTTCTTGGAATATTGCAGGCTGCTGTCGGCGAGCTCCGTCCACCTCAGTCGAATATGCTCCGTATGGTATTGTCAGACGTTATCAGCGAACTCGGTGAAGGTGAAAGAATAACCTGCGAAAGTATCATAAGCAGGCTCAGTGAAGCCAGCGAGGAGAACAAGAACCAGACGTGTGAAAGTCTCCTGAACCGTTTCACTCCGCTTTTCGAGGACATCGAGGAGTGCGGTATGGCTGGCGCATCATGGGGAGAGTTCCTTAAACGCTCCAACAAGATCGTTGTTATCCATACTGACTCAGCCTATACAGAGTCCGGCAACCAGCTCATAGATATGATGTTGGCTTCGCTCTACAATTACCAGCACGACAATCCGCAGACCGCTCTGGACGTGTTTATCGACGAGATCCAGAATCAGAATTTCTCGAAAACAAGCCCTATACGCAAAGTGATGAAGGAGGGACGCAAGAAGCATATGTCCTTCATCGGAGCGACGCAGGACTATTATCCCAGCAATACCGATCTCGGTTTGGTAATGGGCAAGGCAGGCACGCAGATATTCCTCCGCCCTACACCAAATTCGGAGAACATAGTCGCCGCGGAACTCCGCTTCAAAAAGGCTGATATGCTCCGCTTCGACAGTATGGAGCGCGGAGACATAATCGTTAAGGGCAGCCTTTTCAGCAAGGACTGCCGCCGCAATATATCGGTAACTCTCAGCGGTCACGTTGAGAATTTTCCGAATATTCCTGACAATTACTACGGCAACGTCAAGTGAGGACAGTTTTTTCCCCTTGTTACAGTAATTATATACTAAAAAAATACGCAAATCAAGCTGTTTACGGCTTTGACCTGCGGGCATACTAAAGTGGAAAGGAGTGGCAGCTGTGGAGATAGTTGACAAGAAAGACAAGGGCTTTATCCAGGTATGGCTCACAAACGAGGAGCAGGCTGAGTACGACCGTTCTGAACTGACACAGCTACTCCTCTCCAAAGCAGGCAGCAAGAAGTGCCGGGTTGTGTACTTTCTTTCCGGCAAGGAAGGCCTGTATCCGAACGTTGAGAAGCTGCTGCTGATGAATCTGAAATGATAAAAGTCCAGTTTTTCACTGGACTTTTTCTTGTGGAAACGTCAGGACAGCGCTGTCAAGATCAGGCACTACCTTATCGGTGATAGTCATAGTCGTACCGATAACGCAGCCTGCTCGCGATCATAATTAACTGTTACGATTATCTGCAATTACCGCAAAATAAGCCTTGCATTTCCAGAAACTGCCGTGATATAATAGGCTTAACAGATTTCAAAACGAAGGAGTGATACACTTGCTAAAAAACGAACTTCTGAAACGCGCCGCTGCTGTTATTTGCAGTGCAGCGATGCTTCTGCCTTTAAGCGGTATCGGCAGGAACAGTGTTTCCTATGCAGAATCAGCTTCGGTAACGGTGTCTGACGAGATAGGACTTGCTGCCAACCTCTTCTGCATTGCTGACGAAAACATTGCAGACCACGCAGCTCTGCAATGGGCGACAACTCTGTCTGCGGACAGCTACACTCTCTACCGCTCGACATCACCCGACAAGGACTTCGTTCCCGTATACACAGGAAACGGAACTTCCTACTCCGACAGTGATATGCAGACCGGAAAGACCTACTATTATCAACTCAAGGTCACATCAAAGGGCAAAGACAGCTATTCCTCAGTCAAAGAGCTCACACCGACTTCCCTGCCCTCCGGGCTCAGCACCTACGACAACCAGAAAGGCAGCAGCCTCGTCTATGATACAAGCGGCTACAAGGTCGGCAATACATACTACAACTACTCCCTGAAAAGCCATACCGGAACGAATGACATATACCTTGCCGAGACCACTTCCTCCGACGGGCACCGCTTCGGGAATGAGAGAAACGTTGCGGACAATTCCCAGAATTCAGCCCTTTCGAGCTGCAAGATAGAGTCTGTACACATTGACTACATTCCCGAAAAGAACAAGGTCGTTGTGTGGGCGCACTGGGAAAAGCCCAGCGGTTACAGTGACGGCAAGGCTCTCGTTATCACAGGAACTCCCGGCGGACAGTTCACGGTTCATCATGTATACAATCCGCTCGGCATACAAGTCCGCGATATGGCTATATTCTTTGATGATGACGGTTCAGGCTACCTCATCGCCGCTGCAAATAAGGAAGGTCAGGGAACCAATGCGACTATGTACATCTTCCGTATGAACGACGATTACAGCGATGTCACAGAAGTCGTAAAAACGCTCTTTGAGGACCAGTACCGCGAGTTCCCGAACCTTATAAAAAAGAACGGCTACTATTTCCTGTTCACCTCACAGGCGGCAGGCTGGTACCCGAGCAGCGGCGCTTACAGCGTTACAGATGACCTTTACGGAAACTGGAGCGAGCTGCGAAGTATCGGCAATACTTCCACATTCTCGTCACAGTCCGGCTGGATAGTGAATATGCAGGACAAGAATTACCTGATGCACGCCTACCGCTGGCTGAGAGCTTCCACAACAAGCGGAACAACACTCTGTCCGCTGTATTTCGATAACGGCTTCGCGTTCTATGACTACTGCCCGTACTTCAAGTACAATACCTCGACCGGCGACCTTTACCCGGTCCAGCAAGGCGAGCTTCTCTCACAGGACAGACCGGCTTCATCGTCCATTGCTGCAAAGGGCAGCAGCACTCCGGCAAAGGAAAGGTTTTATACCTCGACGGAACTGATGATACCTACGGTGCTTTCCCGTCAGGTATGCTTGACGGTCTGCACGATTATACCGTCAGCATGGATATAAAGTCGGAGGGCAATTTCTTCACCTTCGCCGCCGGAAGGGACGATCAGAAATATGTCTTCTTCCGGGTCGCAGAAGATGTTTTCCGTTTCGCCGCTACGACCGATTCGTGGCGCGATGAGACTGAGCTCATCTATGACCTCGACGGCACAAAATGGCACAACTACACTCTCGTTGTCAGCGGTGCGGACACGAAGCTCTATCTCGATGGCAAGGAAGTCTGCCACACCACCGAAACACACGGTCAGCTTGCAGATATGGGCAGCGGAACAAGCAGTTTCATCGGCAAGTCCTACTACGCTGACGATACCTGTTTCAAGGGCAGTATCGACAATATAAGGATATACAAGAGTGATCTGACTGCTTCCGAGATAGGCGGAACTTCCGAGGTGCGCGAAGATGTTAATGCTGACGGCGAATTCAATTTAGCAGACGTTGTTACACTTCAGAACTGGCTTCTGCAAAAGTCCGGCGCTCAGCTGAAAAACTGGAAGGTCGCTGACCTCAGCGCAGACGGCAAACTGAATGTGTTTGACCTTTGCCTTATGAAAAGGGAGTTTGTCAATAAAGGCAAATAAGACTAAAAACCACCGGGCTCTCCGGTGGTTTTCTTTATCCGCTCTTTATTGACATTCTACATCAGAAAGTCTAATTCACACTGAGCAAACGAGGGCAGCTTTTCATTCTGAATAAAGGCGGCTGCGGTGCTTTGGATTGCGCCTGTAAGCCTTTTTGTTGTCGGGAACTATTCGTGTTACGGGACTTATCCCGTTCCAGTCACGACGCTTTTCAGCGTTGAGCTTTTTCTGCTCCTTTTTGCTCAGTTTTTGGTAAGGAATAAATTTCTCCATCATTCCTCACCTGCCTTGAAGTTGTAGACGGGCTTGATGACCTCGTTTATCTCGACCGTATCGCCGATATTGTCAACTATGTCCTCTATGGACTTATACGCCATAGGGCACTCATCAAGAGTTGCAGCATTTACGGACGTAGTATAGATACCGTTCATCTGCTTTTTGAACTCGGAAACTGTGAAAGTATTCTTTGCAGCTGAACGTGACATAAGTCTGCCGGCACCGTGAGGTGCTGAACAGTTCCAGTCGGGATTTCCCTTGCCTGTGCAGATAAGACTGCCGTCACGCATATTGATAGGTATGAGCAGCTTTTCGCCGGAATTCGCCGAAACTGCGCCCTTTCTGAGTATCATTGTCTCAGTGTCAATGTAGTTGTGGATAGTCGTGAACTGCTCCTCAACATGGAGGTGCATACCCTTGATGATCTCGTCCATCATCGCCTGACGGTTGAGCATAGCAAACTGCTGAACTATCTTCATATCGTGGATATACTGCTCAAACAGCTCACCCTCGCAGTACGCAAGGTGCTTTGGAACATCGGTGAATTTAGTGTTTTTCAGCCTCGTTATCTCGGACTGTATCTGCTTTTCCCTGCCCTCAGACTTCATACGCTCTATTATTGCGTCGATGTCCTTCTTGGAGCTTCCGTTGAGACGCTTGTATGCCTCCTCCTGATAGTATTTTGCAGTCTCAACGCCGAGGTGACGCGAGCCGGAGTGGATAATGATGTAGATGCTGCCGTCCTCGCCCTTGTCAGCTTCAATGAAGTGGTTTCCGCCGCCGAGAGTGCCTATGCTTCGCTCCGCACGGACGGGGTTGATGTGCTCATAGCAAAACAGCTCCGTCAGTTCTATCCTGTCGTTGTAACGATGAGCCTTATCGCGGATAGCAAAGCCCGAGGGAATCTTCTCATAAATGAGCTTGTCGAGCTTTTGCAGTTCTATATGCTTTTCCTTGAGACGAACAGTCTCCATTCCACAGCCGATGTCAACGCCGACAAGATTAGGCACGACCTTATCCGTGATAGTCATAGTTGTGCCGATAGTGCAGCCTGCTCCGGCGTGGACATCAGGCATAATACGGATAGCCGCTCCCTCGCTCATAGGCTGGCTGCAAAGTTCGATTATCTGCGATATTGCGCTCTCGTCAATGATGTCGGTGAAGACCTTTGCTGAGTTGTATTTTCCTATTATTTCAATCATATATGTTCCTTTCCGAGCGCCCGATAAAACAAAAAAGCACTCCCGCAGAAGTGCTTGAAAATGCGTACAAAATGTCAGCACAT
Source organism: uncultured Ruminococcus sp. (assembly GCA_900315975.1). The sequence goes on along the minus strand of ONBA01000026.1, from coordinate 15,452 downwards.
GGCTGAACATATCGGGCGAGCTCCATGCTTTTTGATGATAGTATTTGGTTTTGCTGTCTGGAAGAATTTGTTGTAACTGGTCATTGAGCTCACCACCTTTCGTAGAATATGATGTCATTATACATTGCCTTCAATGCTTTGTCAAGGCTTTTCTGTCTTTTTAATCGTTTTGTAATCTATTGAGGTATGCACAGTCAAACTTTTTTATCTTAGCTTCAATTCTTTTCATGATTTAATTATATAGGCATAACTGACATCACAGTAATAATCTTATGAAGTGCAATATTTTCGCTCGATCACCGCACTCAGCATTTCTCATATGTCAGCTCAAATATATCTCCGCGTATAATATAAAGATCGTTTTCGTCATTTGCTGGATGTGCCAGATAATCTCCGATGTTGCCGTACATATAATGCTCCTGATCCCAGAGAAAATAAAGCTTCGTAAAATTATTCAGCTTAACGGCAAGTATCTCGCTGTTACCGGACGCCTTGCACCCGTGCAGATACTCCACAAGCTGTCTGCCTGTTTTTTTCTGACCTATCCGTGCAGAAGGCGGATAATAGTATACAGACACATCTGGCGTATCATCACACCCGACATATTTTTTCTCGAATTTCTCACGCTTGATGGGATAGACCTCACCAATAACCCCGACCATCAGATAGATGTCCGGATCTGGGGTCAAAGTAATATCGCCCTCCAGCATTCGGATATGTATATCCTCTCCGTCCGGCGAAAGCACCGCTGTTGGGACATAACCCAGAACTGTCTCCTTTTTCCGGAAGTGTTCTGCACCGGAAAAATCGGAATGCTCACTGCCCGCGAAAATGACATCGGGTTTTGTAAAGAAATCGCGTATGCAATCGGCAACAAAATCCATTATATCCTTCGGCAAAGAACTTTGGTAGTCGATGCAGCCGCCTGCCTTGTTATCATGTCCGCCGCCTCCGCCGTATCCGTAGGTAATAAACGCGGCAAGATCAGGTGCCTTGACAGAATCCGTACAGGTGCGGACGGAAATCTTGTACCCGGTATGATACGGACAGCAGACAACGCAGTCTGAAACCATATCGACCTGGATCAGCGTATCTGAGATGATGCCGAGGAGATTCGGGTCGCAGTTGTCCGCGATGGTATAGGCGCTCTGCTGCTTCGGAAGAGATGGATCATCAGAAACTATGGAACTGTCGGGATGCGGATAGTATTTGCAAGTACTGAGTGCCTTACCGATAATGCTGAGTTCCTCCTCTGTCAGATTGGTATTCACAAGCAGCCGTATCAACGCTTTGTCATAGTCTGCGGTATCGCGGAGCTCACGGTCCATAGGCTCACTGATCTCTGAAAGCCCGACCGTGTCCATATACAAGCCATAATAGAGTGCTGTTGCAACATTCTGTTCTTCGTTGATGTCATAGCCTACCTCCTTGAACAGCTCATAGATGACAGCCGCACAGCTTCCGTAATTCTCCTTGATAATCGAATGTTCCGGAGGAGTCTTTCCCTTCGGGATCCGGTGGTGGTCGATGACAATGACTTTTTCCGCTGCAAAGCTGCCGACATTTCCCTCACCGTGAAAGCAGTCAACTGTGATAAGAAGCTGAGGCAGAATGCCGTTTTCGTTCAGTTTTTCACCATGGCTGACCTGAATGTCGAGTTTGTTCAGCATTATGAGCATATTTGGCTTGCTGATCTCGCGTTCACCGGCATAAATAAAGCGCGGCTTTTTTCCGTTTTTTTCCAGATAGCGGCAAAGCGCAAATCCGGAAGCAATCGCATCGGCATCGGGATTGTGATGCACCTGAATGACAATATCATCATAGTTAAGCAGATGCTTAAGCAGCGGTTCATATTTCATAAGGCTTTATACTCCCTTTTCAGATAATTATAATGAATGTATTAACATTCATTATACCATATTTACGCTGCTTTTACAAGTAATGTATGTACACCGGTGCTGCATTCTTTACGAGTCATCTCCAGCTTTTTTCTTGACACAGCGGGAACTTTATGGTATACTTATTTTGAATACATTGCAGCATAACAGCCAAAATAGTGATATATACTATTTTGATTGTTTGGCAATAAACGCAGAATGAAAAAGGAGAAATAAACTTATGGCAACGATCCTTTTAGCAGGCGGTGCAGGATACATTGGTTCCCACACAGCTGTTGAACTTCTTAATTCAGGCTATGATGTTGTAGTAGTTGATAACTACTCAAACAGTTCACCTGAAGCAATACACAGAGTTGAAAAGATAACCGGAAAAAGTGTTGCTTTATACGAAGCCGACGTCAAAGATACTGACGCACTCAACCATATATTTTCAAATCATAAAATCGACGCTGTTATACATTTTGCAGGACTTAAAGCTGTCGGTGAATCTGTTGAGAAGCCGATAATGTATTACCGCAATAACATAGACACCACGCTTTCGCTTCTTGAAGTGATGGATTCATACAATGTAAAAAATATACTTTTCAGTTCATCTGCAACTGTTTACGGAGAAGAAAACAAGGTTCCTTTTTCAGAAACAATGCCTCGGGGAGCCTGTACCAACCCATACGGCTGGACAAAATCAATGATGGAGCAGATTTTTGAAGACGCAGCAAAGGCTGATGATAAGCTTTCTGTTGTTCTTCTTCGCTACTTCAACCCTATCGGTGCGCATGAGTCAGGTATGATAGGTGAAGATCCGACTGGTATTCCGAACAACTTAATGCCTTATGTAACACAGGTCGCAGTCGGAAAACGTGAATGCCTTACTATTTTTGGCAACGATTATCCTACTAAAGACGGAACCTGCGAACGCGACTACATTCACGTTGTTGACCTTGCCAAGGGTCACGTCAAGGCTATAGACTACATTCTTTCACAGGACAAATGCTGTGAGATCTTCAATCTCGGAACAGGCACACCCTATAGCGTTACTGAAATTGTCGAAACATTTGAACGTGTAAACAATATCAAGGTAAACCACGTTTATGGTCCAAGAAGAGCCGGTGACCTCGCAGAGCTTTACGCTAATGCAGACAAGGCTCTTGAAATTCTCGGCTGGAAAACGGAAAAATCGCTTGAAGATATGTGCCGTGATTCGTGGAACTGGCAGAAAAATAATCCTAATGGTTACCGCGGATAAGAAAAAACTCGCAAGAGTCACATTTGGCATTTATATCCTCGGTGTACTGTGCATTACGTTCATTGTCCGCGAGACTATGGTTTTGCGTATGCCTGATAACCGTGATATAGTGCTTGAACCGTTCCGCGAAGCAGATGCTATGATTCATCAGCCGAACCACTTCTTCTGGTTCATGCAGATATTTTTGAATATCTTACTATTCATGCCATTTGGAGCACTGTTTCCAACTATATCTGAAAAATTCAGAAATCCGTTCGCAACAGTTCTGTGCGGATTTCTGTTTTCAGTTGGAATTGAATCCCTGCAATACATAACTGGCCGCGGACTGACTGAAATTGACGATGTAATTAATAATACTGTCGGGGCGCTGACCGGGTATCTTTTATTCGCGTTGATATCTCATCTGTATAAACGGCGAACAGATTTTTGACTGTTTTCCGTACCTTATCATTTCCAGGCAGATATTTGGTAAAAAAAGAGGTACATTAACCCATGTACCGTTCATTCTTCAAATCGGAGGTTAAAAATGAAACACAAAGTATCAGAAATGCTTAATATGATGCATCAGGAGCATATTGTCAAACATTTGCAATCACTCTCAGGCGAAGAACAGCTCGCTATGGTAAAACATATCGAATCTTTAGACTTTTCTGTTCTCAGTGAAGCTAATCAGGAAGAAATACGCGGTACTTTTGAACCGCTCTTTGCAACCAATCTTTCGGATATCGAACAAAACCGTGAACGTTATACAGAAACCGGCTTACAGGCAATTCGTGACGGCAAAGTTGGCGCTGTACTTCTTGCAGGCGGTCAGGGAAGCCGTCTTGGATTTGACCACCCTAAGGGTATGTTCAAAATAGGTATCGACCGTGAATTGTATATTTTTGAGTGTCTCATCAATAACCTTCTCGATGTTGTAAAGCAAGTTGGTGCATGGATACCGCTTTTCATAATGACAAGTGTGGACAACAATAAGGAAACCCGCGAATTCTTTGAAAAGCACAATTATTTTGGTTACAGCGACGACAACGTATGGTTCTTTGTACAGGAACAACTCCCGACTGTTGATACAAACGGCAAGCTTATGCTCGCAGACAACGGAAAAATAAAGACAGCCCCGAATGGAAACGGCGGCTGGTATGCTTCAATGGCGAAAACCGGTATGCTTAAAATCGTTCAGAATGCACATATTGAGTGGCTGAATGTATTCGCTGTCGACAATGTATTGCAGCGTATTGCCGACCCTTGTTTCATTGGTGCAGTGATAGAATCCGGTAAAGTATCCGGAGCAAAGGTCGTTGCAAAAGCCGACCCCGAAGAGCGTGTTGGTGTTCTCTGCCTTGAGGACGGCAGACCTTCTATCGTGGAATACTATGAAATGACTGACGAAATGATACACAGCCGTGAAGCTGACGGAACACTCTCTTATAATTACGGAGTGATACTGAATTACCTCTTCCGTGTAGACAAACTCAATCAGACTCTTTCTGTAAAACTTCCTCTGCATCGTGCATTTAAAAAGATTCCATATATGTCAGCTTCCAGTGAATTCATTAAACCTGACGAGCCTAATGCATATAAATTTGAAACTCTCGCTCTGGACATGGTAAAATTACAGGACGACTGTCTGGCATATGAAGTCGACCGAAACAAAGAATTCGCTCCCGTCAAGAACAAAACAGGTGTTGATTCAGTTGATACAGCACGTGAGCTTCTTAAGCTTAATGGTGTTGAATTATAATATTCTCAATATATAAAATTAACGGTACATGATCTCATGTACCGTTTTTTGTAATTAAAAAACCCCCAGTTTAACTGGGGGCAAGATAGCTTAGCTATGAGACTTGAAAGAAAAACTTCTTTTGATCATAATAAACTTACGGCTGTCAACTGCAAGCTAATGATCATTTTGCTCCTTTTCGGAGAATAACCGCAGCCGCCGTCTTAAACATAAGCTTGAGATCAAGACCCGCACTGCGAGTCTTTATGTAGCGGACATCGCCTTCGACCCACTTGTCGAACTCCATATCGCTTCGTCCTTCTGTCTGGCAGATACATGAAAGTCCGCCCTTGACAAGAAGTCTGTCCATCTGCTCAGGAGTATAAAGCACAACTTCTCTCGGAAGAGGTGGTCTGGGTCCTATGATAGACATATCTCCTCTCAGAACATTGAAGAACTGCGGCAGTTCGTCTATTGAAGTCTTACGGATAAACTTACCTATACGAGTAATTCTCGGGTCGTCATCGCTCTTGAAAGCGAGACCGTCAGACTGGTTCTCCTTTTGTACCTCAGCAAATTTAGCTTCTGCATCGATGCACATCGAACGGAGTTTGTACATTTTAAACGGTTTGCCATCCTTGGTCAAACGGACTTGTGAAAAGAACGGATTTCCCTTATCATCCAAATAAATGATAAGAGCAACAACTCCGATAGGCAGTGCGAGGACAGTGAGTGCACCTGCTGAAGCTACGATATCAAACGCACGCTTAGCGAACTCAAAGCCTTTTCCGCCCTTCGGCTTTATCTTGGTATACTTAAGAGTATTTGAAACACCGAGGTGCAACAAACTCAAAGCACGATTGTCAAAATTAAGAATAGGGTACTCTGTAACACCCGATTTTCCAGGGATCGTAGGTTTAGGCTCCTCACCTTTTTCGAGTTTATCAAGGACCTCCTGAGTTACGTCATTTTCAGAGAGAAGTATTTCGTTTGCACGTTTTATTTCAAACATATCCTTTATCACTTCTCCCTCCGAATAATTACTGATAACATTAACATCTGTTGCTTGCATCGTTCCACCCTCCGATACTTACAAAGTTATAGAGTCTTAAATTTTTTCCAAATGACATCGTTTTTCAGAAACCGACCTATTCCGATATAGCAAAATCTCGTCCATCAGATTGGATAACCTTAGAATAGATATCGGTAAATTATGAAAAACGTTTTTGATTCTTTGTGCCTTAAAGCACCTATTTTCTCAATATTTCCTTCAATTCTCAATAATTCATATTAATCTGATATTTACACCCATACAAAATGTGTATAACATAATTATAACCTCATAAGACCAAAAATGCAAGTGGAAAAATTATGCAATCGCTATTCTACGGCTTTTTTTGTCGCTTTTCACAAAAATGTCACAATGTTTCCATTCAAAATAGCTTATAGCATTATACAGTCTGGATATTCACTTTTCTGTTTCACGCATAGTATATACAAACGGTATTGTGCGAATATTCAGCAATTTGCAATTAGCACATAGGTTTTAACACAGATGGTAGTTTTTTTACATTTAGCTTTTCATCATCTGTCAGCAGTTGTTTTTCCACAGGATATCTGTTATAATAGATGCAGAAAACCATGAAAGAAGGTTCAGAAATGATATTTAAGTTTCAGAATGAACATCTGCAAGCACAAGTAAAAAAGAACAAACTTATGCTCCCATTCTTTTCATTTTTTCTGATTCCCGCACTTTTCTTTTTACTTTTGAGCTGTTTTAATACATATAAAGACCTGTACCTAAGTCCTCCTTTGCACCAAGAAGAAGTGGCATTCGACCGTAACAAGGTTTACCGTATTGAAATGACAGAACTACCGGAAAAGATGTCCGGAAAGTACTATATGGTCAAATCCGGCGAAGATGCCATACTGGTATCATCTATATACGAATACGACATAGTTGATAAACTCGAAAAAACAGGAAGTGTAAAGGTATGGGGCAAAATGAAGAACGTACCTGATAACGATGCCGCTGTAAACGCAGCAATGCGTTACTATGAAAAACACGACTACTACAACACGAAAACAAGAGACCTGTATTCGCATATATATTTCGATTGTTCAAAAATACGTTTTATTGACCACCTGTTAGACGCACATCCAATATCGCTGTCTTTCGGACTGACTTTTCTGATCGTTACATCACTTTTGGTGCATTGGGAGCATCCCCTTAATCTTATAAAACATCTGCGGCCTGCCTGCGGAAGTGTAAGATACACTCAGGAAGAGATAGATGAACAGGCAAATTTGCCTGAGTCCGAATGGTTCGACGGAGCGGAAATGTACTTTACTCCCAAAATCATTATCGGTACCAACAAGGGTATGACCGCAGTTGAATACGAAGATATCAAAAAAGCCTATATAAATAGGAAATGGCACACTGAAAAAAAGGGTACCGGCAAAAGAAAAAAATACACTGAATACTACACTTATCAGGTTATCATAATAACATACAACCATAAACGGCTGGAAATGTGCGACAGTCGGCATATAAACATTGATGCAATCAAAAAAAAGATAGACGAATGCTGCGGAGAAGGTATATGGGTCGATAAATTGAAAAAGAACACATAATCTGTTAAATTCCACCGAAACGGCACCTGATGCATAAATGTTTTAAGCAAATAAGCCTATATATTCATTTCTGCCACGAAATAAGTCAAACATATCCCTATACATAAAATAACATTTTACCATTAATTGTAAAAGTGCTCTCAATTGATAATAACACATTTAATTTGTACATATATTTCAAAAAATCTTTAGAAAAAATTTACATTTTTGTTACAAATGCTTGACAAATGCTTAAAAAAGTACTATAATATAGTAAAAGAGGGAATTTGTGTCAAGCCATCGTTTTTCAATGGTTTGACCATGTTTAAAAGAGGGAATTAGAATGAATAATGTAAAAAAAACAAAAGGCTTCACCCTTATAGAGGTGATAGTTGTCATTGCTATCATTGGCATTTTAGCGGCACTTTTAGTACCTGCAATGATAGGTTATCTTGAACGTGCTCATAATGCGGCTGACCTTACTAATATTCACAATATGATGAATGCCGTCAACAACGCATATGCTTTCGATGAAGATGAAGGATTTTACGATAACATCTGGGGTTACAAAAACAACCCCTCTAACAAGGATATGGGTTATATCTACGTTGACAGCGATGAAGTCAGAACTTCTAACTACGCTATAGCAAAAATGCTCGAAGAGATGGGGTATATCTCCGATTATGAGCATCCGGACAAACTCCGTGGTTCTGTTAATGAACCTTGCTATACGATAAGAGGCAACTCGCGTCTCAGATGCCAGTCAAAAATAAAATGGTGCCGTTACCAGATCAATTTCCGCAAAGCGCCCAACAGCGATGAGATTGAGTGGGGTATAACCTGTGCTACAAGTAGTACATCTTCAGAAAGATTCCACAATGGTCCATGCGATGTAAATGCAACAAAGCAAATGGCTGACCGTGTTGGTGTACAGCCGTACTACAAGGATCTCGGTGGTCTGAAATGATTCAGCAGGCATACTATCGTATGTCAAGGGATTTCTGTACAAGATGGCGGAACATATGCAAGCAGATTCAGTGCAAAGCCGTCAGACTGGCTTTGTGAGGTATCGCCTTAAATTTAATGAACAAAACAGGTCTGTCTCATAAACGCGACAGACCTGTTTTTAATGTGTGGATTTTCCTGTAAAATGCAATCTCACGGCAGATACAGCAGTTATCAGCACAAGCGATATCAGCATACCTGTAAGAGCGCCGCTTGTGTCTATGAGGACATCAGTAAACATACACGCTCTGCCCGGCACAAACGACTGATGTATTTCGTCCGAACAAGCATATAAAAAGCTTACTCCGAGTGCAAGAAGACTTCCGGGCGAAAAAAGTCTGCGGCGGCCTACTGCTGTAGATAAACAGAATCCAAGTGAAGTGTACACCGAGAAATGCGCACATTTCCTGACTATGTGGTCTATTTCGCCGTATACTTCTTCCTGTTCACTTTCAGAAAGCGTATCAAAGTCACTTACAAAGTGTTCAGCAATAAAGATTGTGAAAGTTCCGCTTGTATCTGAGGATTCATCGGAGTTTTCACACGAAAACATGAATATTATCACCATTATGGCAACTGATAATAGGCTAAATATCACCCTTATCGGCATATAAGCATTGTTTCTCTCCATACTTCTCTCCTTTCAAACATATTAATTATACTTCATTATCCTTGTTTTGTAAAGCACTTCGCAAATTGTAACCATTTAGTAACCATTTATTTGGAAAATAGCTTGTAAGTTCATTTGAAAAATGATATAATAGTTTTATATGGACAATTTTCGGCTTAATTATGACGGAGGTCAAAATGAAAGATTTCTTTGCAAATATATGGACTAAACGAGTCTTTTCGGTAATTGCCGCACTCTATACAGTATGTGTATGTTTTTTGTGCTATTACTCGATTTTTTACAACATAACAGTTGAGTCGCCTGCTTCGGTATGTCTCATCATTTCTGCGATATCAATTATAGCACTCATACTGATGCTATACACCCGCAAACAGATACTTACCCGCATAGGCAGTTTCATCATACTTCCGGCAATGCTCCCTGTAGTACTGATGTACTTTGACCACAAGGAAATGATAATCCCTATCGTACTTACAGGTGTTGTGATACTTCTCCTTTCCGGAGCCGGTGAAGGTGCAAAGACCGCAATAGGCACAGTTATACTTCTTCTGTACATTTTCGGTGCACTCGGCTACTTCCTGTTCAGTACATTCTTTGTGACAACTGCAAAGCAGAATGTTGTTATGAGCGGCACTTCCCCGTCGGGAATCTACCGCTACAAGGTAGTCAACACCGAGGACAGTTCAAACGGCAGTACTGCTGTTTACGTAGAGCCTAACTACGCTGACAAAACATATCCGTTCGTTACGTTCACTCTCAAGAACATGGAGCGTGTTGCTCTTCTCGAGCGTCCGATGTGTGAAGAGCCGTCAATCGAATGGTCCACTCAGAACAGACAGGATATCACAAATGAACTGAACGCTGTATCAGATAAGATATCCATTCACGTAAGCGCTGACGAAATGCTCAAACTCGGCTATACATTCGATAATACCCTTGAACTTTCCGATATAAACGTCTACGACCTTCTTGCTATCGGCAAGACCGCTAAGGACGTTGACCCGATAAAGCTTGACGACCTCAGCGATGAACAGCTCGCTCACTTCGGTATCGCAAGAGACGGTTCCGGCAGATATTCAATAACATCACCTTCCGACGATGTGCTTATGAGTGCTGACAAGAACAGAGGTGAGACCGTATACTTCAGCGACCTCGACTCCGACGGTTTCAGCGCATTCAATGATATGAAAACCGATAGCTGGGGTAATCCGAATTACACTATCTCTACTGAAAATACCGTTATGCTCAACACACTCTCAGACGCTCAGCTTGCTCAGCTTGGTGTGTCCGAGTCAGGCGATGTCCTGAAATTCAACGGAAAAGTATGCTTCCGCTATTACGTAGCAGAAATTGATGATTACTACGATGTGGACTCACGCTCACTTTCAGTTGACCTGCTTAATTAACGACAAAATGGGACGATGGAATCAGCTTTCATCGTCCCTTACCAATTATATGAGGTGTAAAATGAATATTGATATTACTTCTGCTGAACTTCGCAGTTTACCGGAAAATTCGTACTCTCTCATCGATATCCGGAGCAGAACAGCTTACGAATACGGACATATAGGCGGTTCGGTGAATATTCCCGAAAACGAACTTGAAAATGCCGACCTTCCTCAAGATAAAAAAATAATACTGTGCTGCCGTTCGGGAAAAATCACTCCTGATATTGCAGAGGCACTGCGGCTGAGAGGTCTTGAAGCATACAGTCTCAGCGGCGGTTACGTTGAGTGGCTGAGGGACACTATGGAAAACCGCGATATAACAGGTCAGGTCGAACTCAGTCTGCGAAAGAAGTTCAAGAAGAGCATATGGTGCAGATTCACAAAGGCAATAAACGAATATCAACTCGTACAGCCGGGCGATAAGATAGCGGTATGTATTTCCGGCGGCAAGGACTCTATGCTCATGGCTAAACTCTTTCAGGAACTCAAACGTCACGACAAATTCCCTTTCGAGGTCGTATTTCTTGTTATGGACCCCGGATATAGTCCGGAAAACAGACGTATAATCGAGAAAAACGCTGAGTCGATGTCGATACCGGTAGAAATATTCGATTCAAATATTTTCGATTCAGTGTTCAACATCGAAAAGAACCCCTGCTATATATGCGCACGCATGAGACGCGGATATCTCTACAGCAAGGCAAAGGAACTCGGCTGCAACAAAATCGCACTCGGTCACCATTTCGACGACGTTATCGAGACTATTCTCATGGGTATGCTTTACGGCGGACAGATTCAGACAATGATGCCGAAACTGCACAGTACAAATTTTGAAGGTATGGAACTGATACGTCCGCTTTATCTTGTACGCGAAGCCGACATCAAGCACTGGCGCGACTATAACGGACTCTATTTTATACAGTGCGCGTGCAAGTTCACTGAAAACTGCTCATCATGCAGTGAGAACGGACAGTCAGAATCAAAGCGCCTTGAAGTCAAGAACCTCATCGCTGAGCTGAAAAAGGTCAATCCACAGGTCGAAAAAAACATCTTCCGCAGCGTTGAAAACGTCAACCTCAGCACTATTATCGCGTACAAGCAAAAGGGCGAAGTCCATCACTTCCTCGACAACTACGAAAAACAGGACTGAATCTTCATAAATAAAATCTGAGGGTGACTCCGCATACTGTCCGGAATCACCCTCATACCATTTCAGGCTATCGTATTTCGCTCATAGGGTCAATATAGCTGCCGTTATGGAGCATTTCTATATGCAGATGCGGAGTGAGTGAACTCTCAATATCGGCAGTATTCCCTACTGTACCGATAACGTCACCGCTTACAAGAGTGTCGCCCTTCTGTACGGATAGTCCCTGTGAGAGACCGCAGTAACGCGAAACGTAGCCATTGTGGTGGTCGATAGTTACTGCCACTCCCCACAGAGGGTCGTTATCTACCGACACGACCTCGCCGCTTGATACCGCGTATACCTCTGCACCAACTTCTGCTGCGATATCAGTACCGTTATGAGTTGCCCACGTACCGGTAGTCTCGTTTCTGACGAGGTCGCCGTTGCTGAAATCCGCAACTATATCAGTGATATCTGCGAGCGGATATTTTGTGTCGGCAAGCTTTGCAGACGCAGTCTCCTCAGCTGCGGGAGTTTCGTCAATCTGCGGCTCCTCAACCGGTATCTCCGCTGCCGGAATCGTCACAGGCGGAGCTGTAGTAACTGCACGTGTCGTCACAGGCGCAGCCGTTACTCTGTACGTTGCAGCCGTAACCTTCGGCACATTTTCCGCACGCTTTGCGACAGGTTTCTCCGGCGCCGATATCTCCGTCCTGCCCGCTATCTCATTTGTCATCTTTTCACTCTGCCCATAGGCAAAATAGCAGGCTGAGCCTATCATAAGTGCACTTATTCCGAGCGCTGCATAAAATCCTTTTGAACCTTTTCTGTTATCTGAAAATAAATTTTTTTTCACGTATAACACCTCCGAAAGTATTATTAACGCAAAATGGCAGATTATTCAGATAATTTCATTAAACAAACGGCAGCATAAAGCAATTGCTTTACGCTGCCGTTTTAACTATTCTTCCTCTTTTTTTATGCCGAATATCGTTCGCAGTATGCCTGACAGGAATTTCGGACTCTTTACCACTACTATTTTCATACATGACCCCTCCTTCAGTGATATAGTCTATTATATTCACTTGAGGAGTTTTCGTTACTGCTTCTTGGACTGTACAACAAGAACAAGTCCCGAGCCTACTGATAATACGGCTTCGCGGTCGATTATCTCATTGCTTACTCCGAGAGGGAAGCTGTCTTTCAATACAGCGTGGCTGAGAGGGTATTTTACTCCCGTGAGACGTGATATCTCCGACTGCTCTGAGAGTGAGAACAGTGAGAAATACCAGCCTTCCATAAACGAATAGCTGCGTATACATATGCCCTGCACTGATACGATATTGTCACCGTCATCAATCATGAGGTCGCAGCCGTGCTCATGAGCGTATACAAGAGTCTGTATATTTGCGACAGTATGGTCGAAGCGTCCGCCAAGAGCGCCGTACAGCACTATAAATTCGCAGCCTCGCTTTATTGCGAGCTTGACCGCAAGCATGGTATCCGTATCGTCTTTTTCCTCGGGAGAACGGTGTATCTCAGTCTTTTCCGGAAGTTCTCCCTCGTAGGAATCAAAATCCCCGACAATGACATCAGGCTGTATACCGAGTTCCTTAGCGTAAGCATAGCCTTTGTCTGCACATATAACGAGCGAACCGCTCCTTACTATGTAATCGCGGTCGATGAAGCTTTTATCTTCAAGAACTCCACCGGCAAAAATAAAACAATTACTCATTTCAGTTCCCACTCCTTCAGCTGCTTTGCCTCTTCATACATGGCACAGTAGCTATCATGGCGTATTTTTGGAATTATGCCCTGTTTTACCGCTTCGATGACTGCACACCCTTTCTCGCAGGTATGCGAACAGTCTCTGAAACGGCATTCATCTCTGTATCCTTCAAATTCACGGAAACAGTCCGCAAGTTCCTCTTTGCGGATAACGTCGTAACGATTCGTCTCAAACGTTGAAAAACCGGGAGTATCGGCGATATATCCGCCTTCTCTGAGCTTATACAGCTCCGCATGGCGGGTAGTATGCCTTCCTCTGCCGAGCTTTTTGCTTATCTCGCCGGTCGGGATATTGAGGGTAGGGTCGACCGCATTCAGCAGAGTAGACTTGCCTGCTCCGGAATTTCCGGTAAAGGCGCTGACCTTGCCTGCGAGCAGGTCACGGACGCTCTGTACCGAGCGCTCGTCGGAATAATCGACTTCAAGCGTAGTTATACCGATTGAGGAATACACCTCGCGGACTGCACTTGAATCGCCGAGGTCAGTTTTAGTGATTATCACTACCGGCTCTATCCCCTTGAACTCCGCTATTGCGATGAACTTGTCGAGGATAAGGAAATTAGGTGCCGGACTCACAGTTGAAACAATGAAAATTATCTGGTCAAGGTTAGCAAGGGGTGGTCGGATGAGATAATTCCTGCGCTCAGCAACTTCGGTAATAACTCCACCTCTGAGTCCTACTCTGTCGCCTACTGCCGGACTTATTCCCTTTGCGCGGAAAACTCCCCTCGCCTTACATTCATATATACCGTCAGGGGACTCTACCGTGTAGAGTCCCCCTAAGCATTTGGTTATTATTCCGCTTTTTGTATCAGTACTCACCAGTCCTGACCGTTATTTCCGTTGTTATTGTTGTTATTCGGGTTGGTCTGCTGCTGAGGACGCTGTCCCCACTTCCACTGACCGTCGTCACCCCAATAGCCGTTGACCTCGGGATTGTACCATACCCAGCTTCCGTTTACCCAGTCGCCGTTAGAACCGGGAACGAAGTTTACCCAGTTGCCATTAGCGTCATAATCGCCGTTTTCACCGGGCTTATGACCGTTATCTTCAGTAGGCTGCTGAGCCTCTGTAGGAGCCTGAGTTTCCTCCTCGGGATAACCGCCTACCTGCTGGAATGCAGCGTCGATATCTCCGCCGCTCTTGAGGTAAGTTGTGTTGTCAGCGAAATTGAATGAATACGTACCGATTGTTGCACGCTTGTTATTATTGAGGTTTGTAAGGAGTACGTTTACTGAAACGTCTTCACCTGAACCCTTGACATCCTGTGTGATGCTTGAATACTCAGGAACGAAGAATGTAGGAGTTTCCTGTGTATCCTGCTTGCCGTCCTCATTCTTGATAACGAAGCTGATAACGAAGCGTCCGTTTGCATCTGAGGGGAAGTTTATAGTGAACGGGATAGTTCCGTCGGGAGCCTTACCGTTACTGAATTCAAATACGATCTCGCTTCCGATCTCGACCTTTGAACCCTTTTCAAGGCTCTGCTTTACGACTGTTCCTTCCTTCTCGTAGGAAGCAACGCCCTTTGTGGTGACCTTGAGCTGTTTGTACTCAGCGAGCATCTTTGCATCGTCAATAGTCTTGCCTACCCAGTCGTCAACGCTGACCTGTCCTGCCTCAACGCCCATGCTGACGTAGAGGATTACGGTCGAGCCCTTGTGAGCCATTTCACCGGCTTCAGGCTGAGTTTTTATGACGCGTCCCTTTTTGACGGTCGTACTTGACGAATTCTTGATTTCACAAAGCAGTCCCTGCTGCGTAAGCATATCCTTAGCGAGGTCGGCGTTCATATCGGCGACCTTCGGGACTTCTACCGTCTCCATACCCTTGCTGACGATTACCTTGAGGGTAACGCCCTTCTTGAACTCAGTCTGTGGAGCGATATCCTGTTCGATGATAACACCGGGTTCAGCCTCGTTGTATTCCTGTCCTTCCTGTTCAAACTGGATATTGTTACCGTACTTGGCAACAGCA
>ONBA01000038.1 GCA_900315975.1 uncultured Ruminococcus sp. | reverse complement strand
TGCAATCGCTGAAAAAGGTAACAACTTACGCAAGGGAGCATTCGGACGAGTTTTTCAACATGGCAATGAGCAATGGTGAGAAAGAAGCTAAGGAGCAGTTCAAGGACTCCGAGAAACTGCGTGACGAGTACGAGAGCAGAATTAAGCAGCTTGAAACCGCGATCAGTATGCTCTACATGGACAGAGTTACGGGCAGAGTATCTCCCGAGCGTTATGACAGTCTTTCGGCAGGCTACGAAAAGGAGCAGTCGGACTTAAAGACAAAGCTCGACGAGCTCGATTCAAAGGCGAGTGCCGTTAAAGTGCGCGAACAGTGTATACGCGAATTCATAGCAAATGCCAAGGAGAATGTTAATATCACAAAAGTAACACCAGAACTTCTCAGGACATTTATCAAGCGCATTGAAGTGTATGAAAAGCCCGAAAAGTATGCAAGAAACTGCACCAATCGAATCACTATCGACTTTACATTTACCACAACCAATGCGTTTGAGGTGGACGGCATTATAATTGGCACTGAAAAGCTAATAAACGCCGCATAAAGCAATTCTCCGAGGACTAATACCCTCGGAGACATACGAAAACAAAATTTGTTGATAAAGGAATGCTTAGAAACTGGGTGAACCCCTTTATTCAGACATTCAGGGAACATCAGTCCTCGAAGAAGCACGCAGAAAGCATAATGACTCTTCTCTCCGTGCCGCTGATATTGAACGTAAGGAATTGTTTGTAGCTGTCAAGGACTATCAGCTTGAAGTTGACAGTATGCAGAGGGCGATAAATTTTTGTCTGCATAATCAGATATCACCGACTAATCTCATACTGCTTGTTGTAAGGACATATCTTTCAAAGATGAATGGCGGTCAGGAAGATATCACCGTTGAGAACTTCATTTCCCGCCGCTCTACAAATGACGAGCTGACATCGGGCGGAAGCCGTACACTGTGTTTCCCTTGCAGAATGGTGATACCGGGAAATACTTCATTCATCGAAGCCGCAAGAAAGATACAGAGTCATCAGAATCAGCTTTATATGTTCAGCGGATATGACCCCGAGTTTATAAGAGCTGAGATGAAAAAGCGTTATAAAACTCCTGACGACACTACCTATGTAAGCGTTTACCTTACATATCAGCCGCCGCTTACAAATGATGACCTGAGTGCAAAGCCGGAAAATCCGCCGATGCATGTAAAGTGGTTTGCAAACGGTGCGGCGACAAAGAAGATGTATCTGACTGTTTCGCATCTGCCGAACAGAATGCTGAATTTCTCATATCATTATCAGACTGTTCACCTTACCGAAAAGGATGCAGAGCTTATGTATTATTACATGATGCGTATTCTTTTCAGAGGAATTGAAGACCCCGGTCGTACATTGTCAGAGATAATAGACATGGTATGAGTTGATTTATAAATACCTGAAAGGAAGAATGAAAATGGAAGAAAGATTTAAAGAGATAGCGGCTCGTTATTGCAGTATAGGAGCTGACGAGATAACTGACGATATGAAATTTCGTGATGACCTCGGAATGAGTTCGCTCGATATCATGACTTTTTTGGGTGACCTTGAGGACGAGTTTGATGTGGAATTCGATTTTGACGAAAATGGTCAGCAGTTTGACCGTATCAACACTGTTGGCGGGGCAATAGAGCTTACAAAAGAGTACTTAGAAGTTGCGGCAGGTGTTTGAGATGGGAAAGACAATATATGAAATGTGGAAAATGTGCGGGGAAGAGTATGCAGAGCTTCCGGCAGTACGCTGGCTGATAAAGCATGAAGTGCAGGAGCGCACATACGGTGAGCTTGCTGAAAAGGTAAAAGGAATCAGAAAGGGACTGGCGTCTTTTGACTTTTCAAAGAAGCATATCGCGCTTATCGGTACAAGCTCGGTTGAGTGGATAGAGACTTACATGGCTGTTATGACATCAGGCAATGCCGCAGTCCCCCTTGACCCCGCACTTCCGGCAAGTGACCTTGCTGATATGATAGTCCGCTCGGATACAGAGGGTGTTTTCATCGACAGGAAGCTTGCTAAGCTGGCAGATATTATTAAGGCGGAATGCCCTAAGGTAAGAAAAATATGGCTGATTTCAGAGGAAAGCATCGACGGTGCTGAAACTCTTGCTGACCTTATCGCTTCAGGTGCGGACCATTCAGATTCTGAGCCGCCTGAGGAAAACGACATCAGCATGATAGTTTTTACATCGGGAACTACCGGAAAGAGCAAGGGTGTTGTTCTTACGCAGAGCAATCTTTACTCAAATGTTGAGGCAATGCTTTATAAAATTGGTCCGGGACGAGTGTTTATGAGCGTTCTTCCGGTACATCACGCTTACTGTCTTGTTATGGACTGGCTTCAGGGATTCTGCATGGGCGGAATAATCTGTATAAACGATTCATTCATGCACATGGTAAGAAATATGAGTATATTCAATCCTCATGTAATGCTCATGGTACCGCTTATGATAGAGACTATCTACAAGCGCCTTAAATCTGCGGGAGCGGGTGTTCCGCCTGAAATACTGGCAAAGAAGGTGTTCGGAAGTAAGCTTGAACACATCTTTACCGGCGGTGCACATCTTGAACCATATTATATAGAAGAATTTGCAAAGTATGGTATTAAAATATATGAAGGCTATGGAATGTCGGAGTGCTCACCTGTAATAAGCTCTAACAGAGTAGGTGACTGCAAACCGGGTTCAGTTGGAAAGCCGCTTCGCAACGTAGAGATAAAGTTTGAAAACGGCGAGATACTGGTTCGCGGAACAAGTGTAATGAAGTGTTATTACAACATGGAAGACGAGACCGAGACCGCTCTGCATGACGGCTGGCTTCATACCGGTGACAAGGGGTATATTGATGAGGACGGCTTCCTGTTCATCAACGGCAGAGTCAAGAATCTTATCATTCTCTCTAACGGCGAGAATATTTCGCCTGAGGAAATAGAGTCAAAGCTTGCATTGAATGAGTTAATTGACGAGATAGTAGTAACAGGTGACGATAACCTGCTTACTGCAAGGATATACCCCGACGAGCAGGCAGTAGAGAATATGAGCGAGGACGAGATTCGCAGTGCACTTCAAAAGGTGCTTGATGATTATAACCGCGATCAGCCTACATATAAACAGCTCTCACGTCTTGTGGTAAGGAAAAATCCGTTTATCAAAAATTCATCAAGAAAGATCATCCGCACTAAGGTAATGATCGACGAAACTACAGCATGAATATAACAGAAACGAATTATATTCACGTATCGGGAACTGATGAACTTCCTCTCCGTGTTTTGCGGATAGAGCCGGAAAATGCGGCAGATGTCAGGGGAATTGTACAGATAGTTCACGGTAAAAACGAGCATAAGGGCAGATATGCGGAGTTCATGAGATATCTTGCGATGCATGGCTATATTGCTGTTGCAAACGATCACAGGGGACATGGTGAAAGTGTTCTCTGTGATGATGACCGCGGATATATGTACAGCGGAGGGGCAGATGCTCTTGTGGACGATGTTCACGAGATCACACTTGAAATAAAAGAGTATGCAAAGCGAAAATGCGGTCGTGACGACCTGCCTGTTACTCTGCTCGGGCATAGTATGGGCTCACTTGCAGTAAGGTGCTATATCCGTAAGTACGACGGAGATATCGACAAGCTGTGCATACTTGGTTCACCGTCAAAATTCGTTTTATCCGGAGCAGGAGTTCTGCTTTTGAAAATTCTTGGTGCTGTATCGGGGGAGAGGTCAAGATCAAGACTCGCTGATTTCCTGATAATGGAGCTTCCATATGGGTTCAGATATAAAAAAGAAGGTCTGAGAAATGCGTGGACTAACACTGACAGGGAAGATGTTATCGCGCACAATAACGACCCTCTTTGCAGATATAGGTTTACGATAGGAGCATATAAAGCAATGCTGAAAATGGGGTGGCTTGCTTATAAGGACGACTATATTCCGGATAATCCTGATATGCCGATAAAGTTTTTTTCAGGTAAGGACGACCCATGTTATGTGTCGGAAAAGAAAATGACAGGATCTATCATGCTTTTGAAAAAAATCGGATACAGCGATGTCCGCGGACAGCTTTACGATAATATGAGACACGATATTCTTCATGAGAGGGATAAAGAACGTGTTTTCAGGGATATACTAAGGTTTATAGGAAAATGAAATTGAGACCGGAAAATTAACAGATAAAGGTTCGACAGTACTGACATTCGTTTAAAGGAGAAGCAATATGATAAGACCGCTCGTACATGATACTATATTTTTGAAGATACGTGCCAAAGATGCTGATGCGGAAGATGTTCAGACAGCAAAAGATCTTGCCGAGACTCTCGAACACCATAAAGAAGGCTGTGTTGGAATGGCAGCGAATATGATCGGTGTTCCGAAGAGGATCATTGCATTTTATGATAGTAAAAAGATCATTACGATGTTCAACCCCGAGATAACCGAAAAGAATCAGCCGTATGAAACGGAAGAAGGCTGTCTTTCACTGCTTGGAGGTCCGAGGTCTGTGACCAGATATAAAAGTATAAAAGTCCGCTATCAGGACAAGTTCATGAAAAACCACGAAAAGCGTTTCAGCGGTTTTACAGCGCAAATAATCCAGCATGAGGTCGACCACTGCAATGGAATTTTGATATAAAAAAGAAAACTTCTCAGTACATTGAAAAGTGTACCGAGAAGTTTTTTGTTATATTGTAGTGATGAAAGGGGTAAGGAGTATGATTATCATACAAACCGGACATACGAACTTTATCATAATGCGGAACAAATGCTTTGCACTGAATCTATCCTGACCGTGCAGCACTTCATCTTCAATGTAAGAAGTTTTTGCTACGTATCCGATGAGTATGCAGGTGAAGAATGCGAGAATAGGCATCATGACGTTGTTTGTGATGAAATCAAAGAAGTCGAGGAACTGCATACCAAGCAGTTTAACTTCTGACCATGAACTGTAACCGAGTACAGAAAGCATTCCGAGTACGAGAGTGATACCGATAACTACGAAGCAACTTGCGACTCTGTTGAGTCTGAACTTTTCCATAACTACTGCGGTGACTGTCTCCATAAGGGAGATTGACGAGGTCAGTGCTGCAAGGGTAACGAGTATGAAGAATGCTCCGCCAATGATATCTCCGGCGGGCATACTGTCAAATACAGCCGGCAGAGTTTTGAACATGAGGCTGGGACCTGCATTGAGCTGGTCAGTATTACCGCCTGAGAATACGAATACTGACGGTACGATGATGAGTCCTGCGAGGAATGCGACAAAAGTATCGAATATTTCTATCTGTCGTACAGACTGTTCAAGAGCGTCTTCCTTGCGCATATATGAACCGTATGTAATCATGATTCCCATTGCAAGTGACATAGAGTAGAAAAGCTGTCCCATAGCTCCGACAATGGTTTTCAGGAGCTGTTCAAAGGTGAAGCCTTTAAAATTCGGCAGCACGTAGTATTTTAATCCTTCAAGTGCACCGTCGAGAGTTAGAGTGTATATACTTATACCAAAAATGATTATCAGCAGTACCGGCATGAGGAATTTGCTAAGGGTCTCGATACCCTTCTGTACACCGAGCATTACTACCGATGCGTTGACTATTACATATATAACAAAGAAAATAGTTGGCTGAAGTGGGTGGGAGATGAAGTTCTCAAAGAAACTGAGGTTAGAGTCGCCGTAAGTCTCAGTTGCGATCCTGTGACCGTGTACAGACACGAATTCTACCATATATTTCATGACCCAGCCGCCTATAACGCAGTAATACGGCAGAATCAGCGCAGGTACTGCCGCCGCTATCCAGCCGAGGGGAGCAAAATGTTTGTTTACGTCTTTGTATGCACCGATAACACTTTTACCGGTTTTTCGTCCGATAGCTATTTCGGTTATCATGAGAGTGAAGCCGAATGTTACAGCAAATATGAGGTAGATGAGCAGGAAGATTCCGCCGCCGTACTTAGCGGCAAGATACGGGAATCTCCATATGTTTCCCAGTCCGACGGCAGAACCGGCTGCCGCGAGAATGAATCCGATTTTTGAACCGAATCCACCTCGTTTTTCAGGTGATTGCGTATTGCTTTTTTCTTTCATTTTCAAGGTCCTTTCATAGTGTCAGTGAGATGATAGTCCGCAAATCATTATACCATAGTTCACTGGAAATTGCAATATGCAAACTGGCATATTTCACTAAAAAAGTATAGGCAACACCCCACAAAGCCTGCCTGACGGCTTTGTACTGGATATGCTTGCATATTTTCCGTCATCTTGCACAGAAATCCCTTGACATACGTCAGTATGCCTGCGAAATTTCTATACAATCTGATGAAAAATCTGTCGGCGCATCTCCAGCACAAGCTTTGTGCGGTATTGCCTATAACAAATTTAAGGCAACACCCCACAAAGCCTGCCTGACGGCTTTGTGCTGAATCTGGGTTGTATATTAAAACAATCTTTTAACTTTAATATTATTATTGACAAAATATACCCCGCATTGTATAATTATACTGTGAATAAATTCAGCGATGCCATAGTCGCAGATGCTGAAACAGATAATAACAAAGGGGTAAAAAATATGGGCGAGTTTTTTAAGAATATCGGAAAAATCCCGTACGAAGGCAAGAATTCAACAAATCCGCTCGCGTTCAAGTACTACGATCCCGATGAAGTGATCGCAGGAAAGCCTATGCGCGAACATCTCAGGTTCGCGCTTTCATGGTGGCACACAATGGGCGGAGACGGAACAGATATGTTCGGTGTCGGAACTGCCGATAAAACGTGGGGAGAAAGTGAACCCGAAGCAAGGGCAAAGGCGAAGGTCGATGCGGCATTTGAAATAATGGAGAAGCTTTCGATAGATTATTTCTGCTTCCATGACCGTGACCTGTCGCCTGAATACGGAAGTCTTGCAGAAACAAATGCAAAGCTTGATGAAATAACCGACTATGTCAAGGAAAAGCAGGCACAAACCGGTGCAAAGCTTTTGTGGGGAACTGCAAAGTGCTTTGACCACCCAAGATATATGCATGGTGCAGGTACTTCGCCGTCGGCTGACGTTTTTGCTTTTACAGCGGCGCAGATAAAGAAAGCGATAGAAGCTACCGTAAAGCTTGGCGGCAAGGGCTATGTTTTCTGGGGCGGACGTGAAGGTTATGAAACGCTGCTCAATACGAATACCGCTCTTGAACTTGACAATATGGCACGTCTTATGAAAATGGCTGTCAGATATGCGCGTTCTATCGGATATACCGGAGACTTTTACATCGAACCGAAACCAAAGGAACCGACAAAACACCAGTATGATTTCGATACTGCAACAGTACTCGGCTTTCTGCGGAAATACGGTCTTGAAAACGATTTCAAAATGAATATTGAAGCCAACCACGCTACGCTTGCACAGCATACCTTCCAGCATGAACTGCGAATGGCGCGCGATAATAACGTGTTTGGTTCTATCGATGCAAATCAGGGTGATACTCTGCTTGGCTGGGATACAGACCAGTTCCCGACAAATGTTTACGATGCGGCACTTTGTATGTATGAGGTGCTGAAAGCAGGCGGATTCACCAACGGCGGACTCAATTTTGATGCAAAGGCACGCCGCGGTTCGTTTACTCCCGAGGACATTTTCCACAGCTATATTGCCGGTATGGACACCTTTGCACTCGGTCTGCGCATTGCTGTGAAAATGATAGAGGACGGACGTATCGACAAGTTTGTTGAGGAGAGATACTCTTCATGGACAAATGGTATCGGAAAGGATATCATCGACGAAAAGGTCGGCTTTGAAGAACTTGAAAAGTATGCACTCGAAAAGGGCGAGGTTACTGATTCTCTCGGAAGCGGCAGACAGGAAATGCTTGAATCAATAATGAATAATATAATGTTCAGTCTCTGATAAAAAAGTCCGGACACCTCTTATTTCGGGACGGTGTCCGGACAATTCATTTTTGAAAGGAATTTGCTATGTCATATTTAATAGGTGTAGACTGTGGAACAAGCGGTACAAAAACAGTATTATTTGATGAAAAGGGTACGGTAATTGCAACATCGACAGTAGAGTACCCGATGTATCAGCCAAAAAATGGTTACGCGGAACAAGACCCGAAAGACTGGGCTGATGCGATGATAAATACGATAAAGGCAGTAATGGATTCGGGCGGAGTAAAAAAGAATGATGTAAAGGGTATAGGTATATCGGGACAGATGCACGGACTTGTGTTGCTTGATAAATATAACAGGGTACTCCGCAGAAGCATTATATGGTGCGACCAGCGAACAGCAGCAGAAGTTGAGGAAATGAACCGTATTGCCGGACGTGAGCGTATCGTGGAAATAACGGCTAATCCCGCACTCACCGGCTGGACTGCCGCGAAGATACTGTGGGTGAAGAATAACGAACCGGAAATATATTCTGAAATTGCCCATATACTTCTGCCTAAGGACTATCTGAGACTTATTCTCACCGGCGAATATGCTACGGAAGTCAGTGATGCGTCAGGTATGCAGCTTCTTGATGTACCTCACAGGTGCTGGTCGGACGAATTGCTGTCTGATTTCGGGATTGATAAAAGCTGGCTTGGCACGGTTTATGAGTCATGTGAAGTTACCGGAAAACTGACAAGAGAAATGGCTGATGAACTCGGACTTTCAAGGAATACAGTAGTAGTCGGAGGTGCAGGAGATAATGCAGCGGCAGCAGTCGGAACAGGTGTGGTCGGGGACGGAAAAGCGTTTACAACAATAGGCACATCAGGAGTAGTGTTTACACATACGTCTGAATTATCGATAGACAGGCTTGGAAGAGTTCACACCTGTTGTGCGGCAGTTCCGGGTTCATGGCACCTCATGGGAGTAACACAGAGTGCCGGACTATCGCTGAAATGGTTCCGCGACAATTTCTGCATGACTGAAAAAGAAACAGCAAAGCTTATGGGGGAAGATGAGTATTTCTTAATGGATAAAGCGGCGGAGAAAGTAGGTATAGGTGCAAACCGACTGCTTTATCTGCCATACCTGATGGGGGAGCGTACACCCCACCTCGACCCTGATGCGAGAGGAGTATTCTTTGGCTTATCCGCAATGCATACTCGCAGTGATATGCTTCGTGCAGTGATGGAAGGAGTGACATATTCGCTCAGGGACTGCGTTGAAGTTTTCCGCGAAATGAATGTAAATGTCAGTGACATGATGGCTTGCGGCGGCGGAGGTTCATCGGCATTGTGGAGAGAAATTCTCTCAGACGTATACAATTGCAGTGTGAAAACTGTAAAATCCAAAGAAGGACCTGCACTTGGTGCGGCAATTCTTGCGAGCGTAGGTTCGGGAATATATTCGAGTGTTACCGAAGCTTGCGGCGAAATTGTCAGAACAGACAAGATACAGGTACCGGTTGAGAAAAGGGTTTCCGAGTATGAAAAATATTATCAGCTTTACAGGAAGATATATCCTCAGTTAAAGAGTTCATTTGCCGAATTGGCGGCACTGTCTTAAATGCAACAAGAAAGCCGGTCCATATGGACTGGCTTATCAGTTTTATGAGATATAAGTTTTTTTGCCGAGTACAAAATTAGCGATCAAAACGAGGTCGTTGACCTGTACTTTTCCGTTTTTGTCGATATCTGCGAGGACATTTACTTTTGAATCGTTCTGTACATTTACGATTTCCTGACGGCAGAGAACAACGTCGAATGAGTCGACTCTCTCATCACCGTTAAGGTCGCCGGCGATAATATCAGGTTCAGAGTCTGTGATTTCAGTTATTTCACAGCTTTTAAGCTTTGCGGAGCCTTTGCATCTGAAAGCTTCAACGTTCATGGATATCACATCGGGGGTGCCGAGTTTATATCCTGCTTTTTCGATAGCATCAAAACTGTCTTTCATATTGATACTACCCTTCAGCTCTGCACTGTTTCCCTCTATTTTACCGTCTCTGCGTACACTGAAAAACTGGTCGAATTTAGTTTCATAACCGGCGATACTGCGCTGTATTATCCTTTCGTAGTAGATGTCATAGGTATTGCCGTTAGAGGTATAATTTCCGATATATTTCATATCATCCTTATCAAAAGTCAGGGGGTATTCATCGGTGTAGCTGTCTGTGACATAGAAAAAAGTCATCGGTTCTGAATAGTAAGCATAAGCGCATACTATTGAGTTGTCACCTTTAATTTCCGGATTCGTTTCAACATTCAGAGAAATGTCATAGCTTACATTGTAGTTGCAGGAATTTGGTTTGGTTTTTATCAGTCCCTTACTGAAAAAGCAATAAGAGTCTGTTGACCACGAAGCGTCAAATCCACCGTTTCCATCGGGAACGAAAGTTGTATCACTGTATGAAGGGTCTTCCCAGTATTCATAGTCATATCCGTCAATCGTTATTACTTCATTTTGCTCTGCACTCGCTGATAAAGCTGATGACGCTGAAATGCACACAATAGCGGTCAAGGCAGAGAGTAAACGTTTTATTTTCATAATACACCTCCGGAAATAATAATAAAATGTCTGCTTCCTGAACGAAGTTCGTGGCAATAAACGCATAATGGCGGTTATTGAGGTTACATTAATTATATCTCATGCTTAACAGTAATACAAGTCGGATATTGTTGAATACAGCGGATTTAAGTCAAATCTTGTGACTTTTATACTGAAACGTGCATCAGTTGACAAATACTTTAAAACAGCTTATAATTTAAATAGGATCATTGGATCTATGAGCCGGAAAGGGTGAAAATATGTATTATTGCCGGAAGCTTACAAATGACGAAATTGCCTCTGTATACGACTTGTACATGAAGAAGGACTTCCCTGCAAATGAATTGAAGCCGTTTTCAATTATTGAGAAATCCCTTGAAAAGGGACAGTATTTCTGCTGTGGTATATTCAATGGTGATAAGTTTTGCGGATATGCTTGCTTTGTGACTTTGCTGACAGAATCAAAAGAGTACTGCCTTCTTGATTATTTTGCTGTCATTAGCGATATGAGGGGGCAGGGGATAGGTTCTGAATTTTTGCGGCTTCTGAAAGATATACTTAAAGGTACAGAGATGGTAATATGCGAGGCTGAGAACCCTTACGGAAGCGAAGAAGATGAACTCATTATCAGGCAGAGAAGGGTGAATTTTTACCTCAGAAACGGGTTCGTTGAAACTGGTGTGACCGCTTCTGTTTACGGAGTTGATTATATCCTGCTTGACTTTGACCTCGGCAGAAAGCATACAAAAGACGAGATAAGAATGCGGTACGCTGACCTATACAAAAGTTTCATTTCAAAAACTCGCTTTGACGAGTTGGTAGCAATATTTTAGGGACGCGCACTGTGCGTCCCTACATTTTTGCTGTTTACGTTTGGTTTTGTATGGACGACCATTGGTCGTCCGATAGATTCATAACATTTGGCATTTTGAGTGACACACGTTCCTGTTTGCTTCCGTATGAATTATTGGCAAGATGCTTCTCAAATCAGCTTAGATTCAGCCATTTTTATGCTCGTCCATTTTAAGTCCGTTTTCAAAGAGGTTATCCTCTGCGTTGGATATATGTTTAGCAGTTAGCTGTTCAGCGAGACTGCCGTTATGTTCCTTAATAGCGTCGAGTATAGCTCTGTGCTCGGCTACAGTTTTTTCAGCACGTCCCTCTGTCTGAACGGAGATGTCACGTGCTTTTTTTATGTAGTTGTGGAAATTTGAGAGTGTGAAACGCAGAGGACGGCTTCTTGAAGCGTCATAGATTATTTTGTGAAAGTCACCGTCGAGTTTCCATATCTGCTCTGTATCGTTTTTCATCTGATAAAATTCCTGCAAATCAACTATCTGTTCGAGTGCGCGGAGTTCATCGTCTGTGATATTTTCAGCACACAGACGTGCTGCAAGACCTTCTATGCGTATGCGTATCTCGTAGATATCATGTATATCCTGCTCGGTAACACCAACCACGACTGCGCCCTTGTTAGGGACATTTCGCACCAGTCCTTCAAGTTCAAGCTGCATAAGAGCTTCACGGACAGGAGTTCTGCTGACACCCAGTTCCTTTGAAAGCTTCAGCTCGTTGAGACTGTCGCCGTCTTTGTATTCACCGTCCAGAATGGCATTTTCTATTGCATTGAAGACTCTTATCCGCAGTGAGCGGTCATCTGTTTCGAGTATCATTTCATGACCTCCTTCCGATTTCGGGTAAATACTTTTCAGTGAGAGTTATGAGTTCATCGTCACTTATGACTGTAACACGTCCGCCGGAGTATTCATTGTCTACCCACTCTTTTATTTTTGCAACGGCAGGACTCTTTTTGTCAATGCACTTTTCACCTTTGAGCTTGTAGAAGTTGTTTATCCAGCAAGCGATACCGGCAAGTCCCGAAGATGCACTGACCGACACATACGGTGGTCTGCCGAGAAGTTTATCGGTATCGAAGATGTTGTAGATTTCCTCGTCTTTCATGAGTCCGTCGGCATGAATACCTGCGCGTGTAACGTTGAAGCTTCTGCCGACGAAAGGGGTCATAGGCGGGAGGTCGTAGTGAGTTTCGTTGACGATGTAATCAGCAATTTCGGTAATTACCGTTGTATCCATACCGTTAAGAGTGCCTTTTAGAGAAGCGTATTCAAAAACCATTGCTTCAAGGGGGACGTTTCCGGTGCGCTCGCCTATGCCGAGCAGGGAGCAGTTTACTGCACCTGCACCGTACAGCCATGCAGTTGCCGCATTTGTCACACCCTTGTAGAAGTCGTTGTGACCGTGCCATTCGAGCATATCGCTTGAAAAGCCTGCATAGTGCTGTAAACCGTAGATAATACCGGAAACGCTTCTCGGCAGAGCGACACCGGGATAGGGAATGCCGTAGCCCATAGTATCACAGGCACGAATCTTTATAGGAACCCCGCTTTCCTCTGAAAGCTTTCTCAACTCGATAGCGAAGGGAACAACGAATCCGTAAAAATCGGCGCGGGTAATGTCCTCAAAGTGACATCGCGGACGAAGTCCTGCGGCAATACATTCTTTAACGATGCCAAGGTACTTGTCGAGTGCTTTACGTCTGTCGAGACCCATTTTGTTGAATATATGGTGGTCGGAGCATGAAACGAGTATACCTGTCTCCTTTACGCCTATATTGCGGACAAGCTCGAAATCCTGTTTATTAGCTCTTATCCATGTAGTGATTTCGGGAAAATCATAGCCGAGTGCCATACACTGTTCAAGTGCATCGCGGTCACTCTTAGAATAGACAAAGAATTCGGTCTGCCTTATTATACCGTTTTCACCGCCGAGACGGTGAAGCATTTTGTAAAGTGCGATTATCTGTTCAGTTGTGTACGGTGCGCGTGACTGCTGACCGTCGCGGAATGTAGTATCGGTGATATAGATATTCTCAGGCATATTCATGGGTACATGGCGGTAGTTGTAAGCAACCTTCGGCACTTCCGTATAAGGAAACATCTCACGGAAAAGTTCAGGACTCTCAACTTCCTGCAATTCGTACTCATATGTATCGAAGTCAAGCAGATTTGTACGTCTGCTAAGGCTGATATTCGGCATTGAATGGTTCATAACTGTTCCTCCTTAAGAATAAGTTCCATAAAAATGTCTGCATGGATATTGTCATTGAATCTGTCGATTTGCCTGAATCCTGATTTTTTGTACAGACTGATTGCGGCAGTGTACTGTGACATTGAGTCGAGGACTATTCTTTTGTAACCTGATTCTCTTGCATAATCAACAGCTTTATTAAGCAGACGAGTACCCAGTCCCTTACTTCGGAATTCTTTTGCAAGGTAAAGCGCTTTCAGCTCGGCAGTATCATCTTCGTGACGCTTTAACGCGACTGTGCCGATTATATCCCCACCTGAGAGCATACACCAGAATTGTACGAAATATTGGGGAATAATGGTGTAGAAACTATGTCGTCCGCATGGCTCGAATCTTTTACCGAGTTCATTGAAGCAATTACTTGTAAAATCGAAAACCTGCTGTCTGAGACTTTCCTGATAGGGTACTATGCAGATATCCATAACAGACCTCCATTCATGTATAATTGTATCATTGTGTGATTGTATACAATTATACACTGAGTTTTGCTTTTTGTCAATAGGACGTTGAAAATTTCTGATATAGTATGCAAAAAGTCATCTTTTTGATTTAAAACAGCATTGTTTACGCTCCGGATTAGTGATAGAATAGGTATGGAAGTCGAAAATGAGTATCTGCACTACCCATTTATTCCAATGTAAAAGGGGGACAGCCTGATGTCCGGCGGCTGTATCCTATAGGCGGGATACAGCCACTTTATAAAAGTACTGTTGTAAAATGATGACCATTGTGTTATAATGAAAGAAAAAACGCAGGAGAAGATTATGGCAGTAGAAAACGGTGAATGGATAATGCACGGACTTGCATGGGACGACCCTTACAGAATACGCAGTCCGAAAGAACTTGTTAACTGGATAAAAGAGGTTGGCTTCCTGCCTTTATTTGCCAATGAAGTGAAAGGTTTCTCAGCAGAGGAACACGTTTCCCCCGATTACTGGTGGACAGGTGACAAGGAAAACGACCCCTGGGAGTGGCGGGAGATAATTGCCGCGGGTCACGAAGTGGCATACGGTAAATTTTTCGGCAAAAAGGCAGGCTTTATCAGTCTCGAGTGGCTTCCGTATTTTGCCAATTACAGGCGCGACGGCTATGACTTCGACTCTGCTTGGGAGGACAGCAGGGTAAACCGCCGTGAGAAGCTTATCATGGACCTTCTCACTGATAAAGACAGCGACGGTGATATCGTATGGACCGATAAACAGATACTCACAACTGACCTGAAAAAGCTTGCAGGCTTTGGAAAGGGCGGCGAAAAGAACTTCCCGGGCATTACTGCTGACCTGATGATGAAAACCTATCTTGTTACTGCTGATTTCCATCGCCGCTTGAACAAGAAGGGCATAGAGTACGGAATGGCGGTGTCGGTATTGCTTCCGCCGGAGGCATTATGGGGGTATGATGCGGTCACTTCCGCTTACAGTGAAACTCCGGGAGAATCGTGGAAGCGTATAACCGACAGGGTGAAGGAACTTTATCCCGATGCCGCAGAATCCGACATTTCAGGACTTATCGGAAAAGCACCGAAGGAATGAAATATGAGAATATTTATAGATGCTGACGGCTGTCCGGTGGTTGATATTGCGGTCAGGACGGCTTTGAAGTACGGCATAGAATGTACGATAATATGTGATACTGCCCACTCGATAAATCGGGAGGGTGCAGTAACTATAATAGTAGACAAAGGGGCGGACAGTGCCGATTTCAGGCTTGTTAACCTTGTAAGTGCAGGCGATATCGCCATAACTCAGGACTACGGACTTGCGGCAATGTGCCTGAGTAAGCGTGCGGTCGTTCTCAATCAGGACGGAAAGCAATACACGGAGGAGAATATATCGGGACTTCTTGAATTCCGTGCAGTATCTGCAAAGATACGCAGAAGCGGCGGACGGACAAAGGGTATGCCGAAGCGCACTTCTCAGCAGAATACAGACTTTGAACAGTCTCTCATAAAAATTATAGACAGACAAAAATGATAAAAAGGAGTAATAGAAAATGAAGAAACTTGCTTCAGCGGCTTTAGCGGCAATCTCAGCGGCGGCACTTGCAGGTCTGACCGCTTCTGCGGAAACACAGCCGTCAGTTACCGGACTCAGAGACCTCGGAAGCGCATTATTAGGCAAATCAGCGCTTACATCAGAACAGGACCTCAACGGTGACGGCAGTGTAGATTCATTTGACCTCGTCCTGATGCGTAAGATGTTCGACCATACCGGAGTTTTCACTCAGCGTGACTGGGAAGTGAACAGTGAAAACGTCAGATTCATCGGCAGAGGCTTCTCCGATGATAACGGTGCATACTGGCTTGTGCAGAGCGGTGCTTCTGCGGAATTCACAGTTACCGGCAAATCGGCTTCTATAGAGCTTTGCGGCGACAATTATGTGGTCAGCAATGAGGATAACTGCCCGAGATATGCAATCCTTGTGGACGGTGAAGTTTTCTGTGACAAACAGCTTACATCGGGCAGGGAAACTGTTGAACTTTTCAGCGGTGAGGAGTCGCGTACCGCGACCATAAGGGTAATACATCTTTCAGAAGCAAACAACGGCGCAGTCGGAATAAAGAAGATAACGACTGATTCAGACGTTCCTGTACCTGTAGCACCAACTATCGGCAAGGACCTTCATATCGAGTTTATAGGCGACTCGATAACCTGTGCATACGGTGTTGAGGGCAAGGACCAGTATGAAAACTTCAAGGCATCGACTGAAAACTTCATGAAGTCGTATGCGTACCTTACAGCTGAGAGACTCGGTGCAGACTACTCGGCAGTCAGCTACAGCGGATATGGTATAATTTCAGGTTATTCTTCAAACGGAAATAAGCAGACAGGTTCACTCGTTCCTGACTGCTACGAAAAGATAGGCAACGGAAATTATGCTAAGCCGTGGAACTTTGAAGCTAACAGAAATGATGTTGTAGTCATCAATCTCGGTACTAATGATGATACGTATGTGTCAAAGGAGTTTGATACACGTTCAGCTGAGTATACAAGCGGTTATGTTGATTTTCTCAGCAAGGTGCACGAGCTGAATCCTGATGCGTACATTATATGTACTCTCGGAACTATGGGCTGTACCGAGTTATATCCGTGCATTGAGGAAGCGGTTGAAACATTCCGCAAGGACACCGGCTGGGAAAAGATAATGTGCTATCAGTCGGTAACTCAGTCTCAGGCTGACGGTTATGGTTCTGACTGGCACCCCAGTGAGACTACACACAAGAACAGTTCTTACGTTCTCGCTGACAAGATATGTCAGGCTCTTGGTATAGAATCTGACCAGTACGGCATTGATGTTGCCTCAGAAGCTGAGTATTCATCGGAAAAGAGCGACGGTGCTAATTTCAGCGCATATTACAGTGACTGGGACGGCTCATATCATATTACTGCCGTTACAGGCGGAAGTGCAAAAGAGTCGATACAGGCGAAAGCGTCCGGAATAGATATCCGTAAGGGCGGAAAGTACCGTTTGCAGTTCAGTATAGACACTGCTGACGGACAGGAGATACCTTTCAAAGTGAGCAAAACAGGTACAGATGCTGTCATTTACGATGACGTGTTTACCGGTAAAGGCGCTAAAACCGCATACGAAGCTACATTTACATCTTCTGAAGGCGGAAGCTCAGAGATAGTATTTGACCTCGGTGGTACTGATAACCTGAGATGCAGTATTTACGACCTTAAAGTTATTCGCATCGGCTAAACTGCATTCCTGTAAAAAGATGTTCATAAATGAAAAAAACTCGTCTGTAGAAGTGGATACAGACGAGTTTTTTATGGGAGAGATTATCTGGAAATCACTTTTTGATATTGAATGCGCCCATTCCCGGATAGCAAGCGGACGCACCAAGCTGTTCCTCGATTCTGAGAAGCTGATTGTACTTAGCAACTCGCTCTGAACGTGAAGGAGCACCTGTTTTGATCTGGCAGGTATTGAGTGCAACTGCAAGGTCAGCAATAGTTGTATCAGCTGTCTCGCCTGAGCGGTGAGAAGAAATAGCTGTATATCCAGCCTTATGAGCCATTTTAATAGCTTCGAGAGTTTCTGAAACTGATCCTATCTGATTGAGCTTGATGAGTATTGAATTTCCTGCACCAAGGGATATTCCCTTTGCAAGACGCTCAGTATTTGTAACGAAGAGGTCGTCTCCTACGAGCTGAACTTTGTGACCGATCTTAGCAGTCATCTTCTGCCAGCCTTCCCAGTCCTCTTCATCGAGACCGTCTTCAATGGAGATTATCGGGTACTTGTCAACGAGAGCTTCCCAGTGAGCGATAAGCTCGTCTGAAGTAAATTCCTTACCGGACTTAGGCTGTTTGTAGAATCCCTTGCCTTTTTCGCTCTTCCACTCGGAAGAAGCTGCGTCCATAGCAATCATGAAGTCCTTACCGGGCTCAAATCCGGCAGCCTTGATAGCTTCGAGAATCTTTTCGATAGCCTCCTCGTCGCTTGTGAGCTTGTTCGGAGCGAAACCGCCTTCGTCACCGACTGCTGTAACATCGCCCATATCCTTGATGAGCTTCTTGAGTGTATGGAATACTTCTGCACACCAGCGGAGTGCTTCTTTGAATGAAGGTGCACCGACAGGCATTATCATGAATTCCTGAGTGTCAACAGCGCTGTCAGCGTGAGCACCGCCATTGAGAATGTTCATCATCGGGACAGGGAGCTTAGTGCCCTGAATACCGCCGAGGAAGCGATAAAGCGGGATATCGAGTGATGCAGCAGCTGCTCTTGCACAGGCAATAGATACTGCGAGGATAGCGTTTGCACCGAGTTTAGACTTGTCCTTAGTACCGTCTGCTTTGAGCATAGCTCCGTCGATAGCATAGATATCAGAAGCGTCCATACCGGTAATTGTCTCAGCGATAACGGTGTTGATGTTCTCAACTGCCTTTGTTACGCCTTTTCCGAGATAACGTTCACCGCCGTCACGGAGTTCGAGAGCTTCAAATTCACCGGTAGAAGCGCCGCTCGGAGCAGTACCTCTTGCAATGGTTCCGTCAGCGAGAGTAATCTCAGCTTCAACAGTAGGATTTCCGCGGGAGTCGAGTATTTCACGACCCACAACTTTTTCGATTTCTAAATAGTCCATAGTATTCTCCTGTTTTATAAATTTAATGTGAATACACACATTATTGACGATGCAGGCTCATGTATGCAGGATATTCGCACCTTATCCCATAAACTGAAAGGAGCCTGCTATAATGATTTGTACGTTAGATTTATCTAACGAAATTGATTATATCACTAATCAAAGCAAGTGTCAATTTGAAAAATACATATTTGTATAAACTAACAAAAATCGCTTCACACAGTTTGTTAGTTATAGATAACTATACAGATTATTTTTTTCTGTCTTGACACTCAGTAAGCTTTGTGATATCATATTCTTCGTTGAAAAAACGGCAGGGATAAATTCAGTCCGTGCCTGTTTTTTTGAATAATTGTTAGCAAAAACTAACCAACGGAGGGTAAAAATGAAAAAAATACTTACATTATCAGTCGCTCTCACGATGATAGCGTCATTGTGTGCGTGCGGTTCTGAAAGCGACAATTCTGCATCTGAAAAATCAGAATCAACTACTGCCGCAGAAAATCTTACTTCTGCTGAACAGCTTCTCGAAGACGTAAAGGGTACGTATGATGAACTCTTTACTGTTATCTGCGACCCGAAATATGATGAGGTATGGCTCGACAAGTGTGAAGCTGTCGTCGGTGAGGATATGGCGGAAAGCTGTGCGGAAATGCTGAAAAAGTCATGCACCGGAACGGTTTACGGCGAAGAAGCTGTGAAGGCATACACCGATAATGAGAATGTGCAGTTTGACTGTTACTTCATCAACGGAGTTAAGCAGTTTGATTTCGACGGAGAGACTATATCAGGTCTTGATGATAACGGCAAAGAAGTTTTCAAGCATAATTATGAGTACGTAAAAGACCTCTCTCTCGGCGGAATGATGGACGGGTTTCTCTACGAAACATCTGACAAGGACGCAGGCGAGTTCAAATATTTCTTTATGATGCCTGACACTCCTGAATCAACATATCATATTGAATTCCGTTACGGAAGCGAT
This sequence comes from uncultured Ruminococcus sp., assembly GCA_900315975.1. The sequence goes on along the minus strand of ONBA01000038.1, from coordinate 2,270 downwards.
ATCGATGCGCTTGCTGAGTATGATAAAGGCGAATATGCGTACTGGCTTGCTGCTGGAATCCTCTCTGACTATGACGATAAAATGATTGATGACGTTATAGGTCTTTTCGCTGAAGAGAATCTTTCTGATACAGATGAAGAAGAAAGCAGTGACAAAATCGAGATAAGCACTGCTAAAGAACTCTCAGACTTTGCAAAGAGTGTGTCAGACGGTTCAGAGGGCGGATATGCAGGAAAAACAGTAGTCCTTACTGATGATATTGACTGCACTGTAAACGGCGAAATAACAGGTGCAGTAACTTCCGGAGCAGTTGCAGGACGTGCTGAAAACAGCGTTATCGAAAGCTGTGAGGCTAATGTAAAGCTTGACGGTTCAGCACTTGCTAATCAGGTCGGAAAGACAGACAAAATGTACGAGAGTTCTGATCAGGGAGAAGCTGAAGAAGAGAAGATTGCTTCATAAGCGGGTAATCTGAAAAAGTTCAATTTCATATGGAATCAACAGGGGCGCACAATGTGCGCCCCTACGATTTGCTATTTTACGTTTGTATGTGTAGGGGCGAACATTGGTCGTCCGCTAAACTCGTAAAAAAACAGGAGGTTAACACTATGAAGAATTTAAGCTCTTTTTATGGTAAGAAGTGATTGCACAGGCTTATTTTTACATAAAAATAATATATCCGTCAAAACAGGGGATCCGTTGACTTTTAGTGAATAGTATGATATAATTTTAACGATGATTACAGACAGGAGAGATGTCAATGGACAAAATCAATTTACTTATCAGTCAGTTCGATTCCTATGTGTGGGGACTTCCGCTTATTATCCTCATTATGGTATGCGGTATAATCCTTTCTTTGAGACTTGGATTCTTGCAAGTGCGCCGATTGTGGCTCGCTTTGAAATATATGGTGAAGAACGAACAAGGCGGAAACGGCGAAGTTTCGAGCTTTGCGGCACTTTGTACCGCGCTTTCTGCTACGGTAGGAACAGGCAATATAGTCGGTGTTGCTACTGCGATAGCGGCAGGAGGTCCGGGAGCACTTTTCTGGATGGAATTGGCTGCATTTTTCGGAATGGCTACGAAATATGCAGAGGGTCTGCTTGCGGTAAAGTATCGTGTCAAGGACGAGAGCGGCAATTATCTGGGAGGTCCGTTCTATTATATTGAGAATGGACTTGGCAAGAGGTGGAAGTGGCTTGGAAAGATTTTCGCACTTTTCGGACTTCTTGCAGGTGTTATGGGTATAGGAACAATAACGCAGATAAACGGAATCACGTCGGCTGCAAACAATTTCTTTGACCCTGAACAGAAGCATACGGTAAACCTTTTCGGCATGGATTATACATGGACGACTATCCTTGCAGGTGCAATTATCACTCTGCTTACGGCACTTATCGTTATAGGCGGTATCAAGCGTATTGCAACGGTATCTGAGGTAGTTGTACCGGTTATGATAGTGGCTTACACAGGCTGCTGCCTGACAATAATATGCTGTCATATAACTGAGATACCTGCGGCTGTAGTATCAATCATAGAGGGAGCGTTCAGTACAAAGGCAATGACAGGCGGTGCGGCAGGTACCGTCATGATGTACGCAATGAAAAGCGGTGTTGCAAGGGGAATCTTCTCAAACGAAGCCGGACTTGGTTCAGCACCTATAGCAGCAGCTGCCGCCAGAACAAACGAACCTGTCCGTCAGGGACTTGTAACAATGACCGGCACATTCATAGATACTATCATAGTATGCACTATGACAGGTCTTTCGATAATCATGTCAGGAAGTCATAACACTGCCGAATTGAAAGGTGTCATGATAACTATGGACGCATTCGACTATGGACTTCCGTTCAGTGAAAGGGTGTCATCGTTCATACTTATGGCTTGCCTTGCAGTTTTTGCATTCACGACCATACTCGGCTGGAATTACTATTCCGAGAGATGTCTTTCATATCTGACAGGTGCAAGCAAGAAGACAACTGACATCTACAGGTGGATATACATAGCGGCAGTATTTATAGGACCGTATCTGACGGTAGAGGCTGTGTGGAACCTTGCAGACATTTTCAACGGACTCATGGCTGTTCCGAATGTTGTCGCAATAATACTGCTTTCGGGAGTTGTAACTGCCGAAACAAAGGACTACTTCAAAAGGCTTAAAGAAGGAAAAGTTAAGGCAATACCGCACAAAGATTGTGCTGAAGATGCGCCGTGAGATTTTTCGTCAGATTGTATAGAAATTCCGCAGGCATACTGACGTATGTCAAGGG
>ONBA01000029.1 GCA_900315975.1 uncultured Ruminococcus sp. | reverse complement strand
TGCGTACGTATGGTGGTATATCCGCCGACAGTACAGTCCTATATGGGACACCGGAAAGGTATCGAAGCGCGGCTACGCAATGGCACAGTTCTCGAAATACATACGTCCCGGCGACGTGCGAATCGACGCTACAGAACAGCCTAACAGCAATATACTTGTTTCCGCGTACAAGCACAGCGACACACAGGTCGAAGTCGTAGCAATAAACAAGGGTAACAGCGACGTGACACAGGAGTTCAACCTGAACGGCAGAACAATCAAGAATGTCAACCGCTACAGAACTTCCGGAAGCGAGAACCTCGCAGCTACAAAGGGAATGGAAGCCAACGGCTCATCGTTCTTCTCACAGCTTCCCGCAAACAGCGTATCAACTTACGTCATCACACTCGAAAGCGACGGCAAGGACCTTCCGCCTGACAGCGGTGCCCCGATTCCGAAGGAACCCATAACTCCCGACGCAAACGGCTACTACTACCACGACACATTCGAGACCGGAACCGATGACTGGGAAGGTCGCGGCGGCGCTTCTGTAAGCACAGGCGGAACCGCATTTGCAGGCAGCAAGGCACTCGCAGTTTCAGACAGAAGCAATGCATGGCAGGGTGCTATGAAAACTCTCGACCCGACCACTTTCAAAAGCGGTCAGGAGTACAGTTTCAGCGTTGTTGCCTCGGGAACAGGCAATATGATGCTTTCACTCCAGTACACAGACGCTTCCGGCACTACTCAGTATGCACACATCGCGAATGCCGAATCATCAGGCGACTACGTTCAGCTTGCTGATACGAACTATACACTCCCCGAAGGCTCAGGATATATCCTCTACGTCGAAACTGAAGACGGAACAAGTAATTTCAGCATTGATGAAGCCATAGTCGCTAAGGCAGGAACTCAGATAAGCGGCCCCAAAGCCGTTACTATTATCCCCGGCGACGTAAATCTTGACGGCAGTGTAGACGCATTTGATATGCCGGTAATAAGAAGCGGACTCATCAACGGACTCACAGGTGCGGCACTCAAAGCGGCTGACGTTACAGCAGACGGTAAATACAATGTTTCAGATGCAGTACAAATAGTTGAATTCCTTCTCGGTCAGAGAAAAGAATTCGAGAAGGCCGAAACACCGCCTGATACTCAGGAAGAAACAGGACAGCATATGTCTATGAAGGACTTCACAGCAAAGATAGAGTCGCAGATAGTCAACACTGAACCGGGTGATTCGCACAGCACCAAGAATGGAGTAACATATGGTGAGATAAAGAGCGGAAGCTACTGGTCAACTACCTGCAACAGAAACAAGAAATACAACATACTTCTCCCTCCCAACTATGATTCAAGCAAAAAATACCCGGTAATGTACGTTCTTCACGGTTACTACGAAAACCCTGACAGAATGATAATCAAGGGCAACGACCCCAACGGAATGCCTACAAAGCAGATAATTGGCAATGCCATTGCGGCTGGCGAGGCAAAAGAAATGATCTGTGTTTTTCCTGATGTATTCTCAAGTGCGACACTTCAGGCTTGCACAGGCATGAACGAAACTAATAATCAGGCATATGACAACTTCATAAACGACCTCACTAAAGACCTCATGCCCGAAATCGAGAAAAACTACAGCGTTAAGACTGGCAAGGACAACACAGCAATAACCGGCTTCTCAATGGGTGGAAGAGAGTCTCTCCTCATCGGAATGAAAAGAAGCGACCTCTTTGGCTATGTCGGCGCAATATGTCCGGCTCCCGGAGTAACAGGTGCATTCAAGTGGGACAGCGGCAAGGAGCCATACTTTGTTATGATATCTGCCGGAAGCGACGATAGAACAGTCTGGGACACTCCCAAGCCGTATCACGAAAACTTCGAGAAAAATGGAGTTCCGCACATCTGGCACTACGTTATCGGTGGTTATCACGGCGACAATTCAATAAACGCTCATATGTACAATTTCTGCCGGGCAGTATTTCAGGCATAACGTATAACATTCCTTTCAGTTCAATAAACAAGTCCGGGACAATCCTTTCATAAGAAGGGGTTGTCCCGGACTTGCTTTGCAGTTATAGCATATTTTGCAACTATTTGTATTAAAGTCTTGAATAATAACATATTTTATGGTAATATAGGAGTATACGTTTTAGAATATCACCGCACTCAAATGAGGTGATACATTTTCAGAAGGAGATGACAAATTGGAAGCATCAGAGTATAAATGTCCCAACTGCGGAGCCGACCTGAAATTCGACCCCGTATCGCAGAATGTAACTTGCGAATACTGTGACAGTGCATTCACGATAGAAGACATCAAAAAAATATACGCAGAAATAGAAGCACTCCCCACAGACGAAGCCGCCGAAGAGGCAAAGGACGAATTTGAAGAACACACAAACCTCTACCACTGCACAAGCTGTGGCGCACAGATAATGGCAGACGACCAACAGACCGCGTTATTCTGCTATTACTGCCACAATCCGGTAATACTTGCAGGAAAGCTGACCGGTGACTACAAGCCGAACAAAGTAATAGGATTCCGCTACACGCGCGAACAGGCACTTGAAATGTTCAAGAATTGGTGCAGAAAGCGGTGGTTTTTACCGAGCGACTTCAAATCGAGCCAACAGCTTGAAAAGATGACCGGACTGTATGTCCCCTTCTGGGTAGCGGACTGTGACATGAAGATAGACTATGCCGGAATCGGCAAGAAGGTACGTCACTGGACATCCGGAAGCTACCGTTATACCGAGACAAAGGAGTACCGAATAGTGCGAAATGCGAAGGTACTCACGAAGGGAATCCCTGCCGACGGCGAAAGCAAGATAGATGACCTCCTCATGGAAGCGATAGAACCGTTTAACTACAACGACCTCAAAGACTTTTCAATGTCGTATCTCAGCGGATTTTATGCCGACAAGTACGACGTAGACAAAGCAGGAGTATTTCCGCGTATACGTGAAAGAGCGGTATCCGCAGGCAAGAGTATAATTGACGAAAGCATCAAGGGTTATACGAGCGTGCGTCCCGACAGACAGAATTACAACGTGCAGAGAACAGACTGGCAGTACATGATGTTGCCGGTGTGGTTCATGTCATACAAATACAAAGACAAGATATACGAATTTGCGCTGAACGGTCAGACCGGTAAACTTGCCGGAACTCCCCCGCTCTCAAAGCCGAAACTCGCGGCATTCTCCTCAGGGATTGGCATAATAGGCGGAATATTAGGATTACTTGGAGGACTGTTCTTCATATGAAAAAAATAATATCAGCATTAGTTACACTGCTCACACTGACAGCGATACTTCCGCTTATGACAGCTTCCGCGTACGACGTCTACAATGAAGACACAGGCTACGGTTACTCATGTGTTGACGACGATTTCGGAGTATTCAGCGACAACGAGGACGAGCTTTACGAACTGAACCAAGAGGTTCAGAAGTGTTCAGAGAAGCTGGGACTAAACATTTACATATTCATTGCAGGCGAAAACTTCCGCATGAGCGACAGCACAACTCCCACATTCTGCGGTGATGCATACGACAAACTGTTCGGTGCATACACAGACGGAGTATTCTTCTTTATCGACATGAGCGGAAAGACTCCCGCATACGACTATGTATGCACAAGCGGAAAGGCGATACAGTGGTATTCGGGCAAGACTGATGCCATGCGAGAGGCTACCTACGATTATCTCCCCTCTTCAAGCGAAGGCAACTATGCCGAACACCATTCCGATATAAAGCTTGGCATAGAGGAATTTCTATACCAGCTGAAGAAATACAAGAGGCAATACGATACGCGTTATCTGCGTCTGTTACCGTTTGGAGGCGCAGGCTGGCTGATAGTAACGCTTATCGGATATTTTGTCGGAAAGAGCTCATACAAGTTCAAAGACAAGACGAATCCGCGAATATACGTATCAAGCGAAGAGACCAATTTTGCCGAAAAGAGTGATACATTCATACGTACCTACACCACCCGCACCAAAATCGAATCCAGTTCCGGAGGAGGTCACCACGGCGGAGGCGGAGGTCATCACGGCGGAAGCGGCGGACACAGATAACCAAACAAAAGAAAAAGCCGCAGTAAAAACTGCGGCTTTCATTATTATAAAACTATTATCAAACGAGGTCAAAGCTGCCAGCGTTGTTATCAACAACGTAGTACACCTTGTTCTCCTCAGGCTTAACGTAAACATTAACAGTCTTAGGAGACTTAACACCTGACTCCTTCTTAGCCTTTGCGATGAGATCAGCAGAAGTGATCTCAGAGCCGAGGTACTGAACGTAAACGTTCTCAGTAACAGCAGCAGCCTTCTTAGCTGTTGTCTTCTTCTCAGCAGTCTTAGCAGCGGGCTTCTTAGCAGCAACCTTTTTAGCGGGAGCCTTTTTCTCTTCTGCAGCAGCAACCTTAGTTTCTGTTACTGTCTCAGCAGCCTTTACATCCTTTTTAATAGCAGCCATGATTAAAATACCTCCGTGAAATTACTTGTTAACAGCGTTCTTGAGAGCCTGTCCAGCCTTGAAAGCGGGAGCCTTAGAAGCGGGAGCGATCATCATCTTCTTAGTCTGAGGATTGATAACCTGCTTTTCCTTTCTGTCGCGAACCTCAAAAGTACCGAAGCCAACGATAGAAACCTTTTCGCCGCTTGCAAGAGCGTCTGTGATAGCGGAAACAACTGCATTTACAGCAGCCTCAGCATTCTTCTTAGTGAAGTCAGTTTTCTCAGCAACAACACTGATAAGTTCAGTCTTTGTCATATCTGTATCCTCCATATTCTTAAATTTTATAATTGCATTATATACCCTTTGTACGTATTTGTCAAGGAATTTGGGGAAAAATGACATTTCGACCGATACTACGGCATTCAGCAAGTTCGTTTTTATAGAAAACTACCATAGGATTTGGCTATTTTCCGTTAACGTGTTACACTGACGTTACAAGCGGTAATAAGGGAAAAACGGTTCATTCAGCGATGAGAGCACCGTTATATTCGTCGATAGTAATAGTATCGCCGGCAGAAACGTTGCTTCCGATAATCTTCTTAGCGATCAAAGTCTCGACCTTACGCTGAATAAATCTTCTTAGCGGACGCGCGCCGAAGTTCGGGTCATAACCGTTGTCAACGATAAAAGTCTTGGCAGAATCGGTTATATTTATGCGTATATGCTTATCATCGAGACGTTTCTGAACGTCATTGAGCATAAGTTCGACAATGCCCATTATCTCGGACTTAGCGAGCGGCTTATAGAAGATTATCTCATCGAGACGGTTGAGGAACTCGGGACGGAACTGCTGTTTAAGCAGAGCCTCGACCTGAGACCTTGCCTCTTCAGTAATTTCGCCGTTCTCGCCGATACCCTCAAGGATATAGGGACTTCCGAGGTTAGAAGTAAGGATAATGATAGTATTTTTGAAATCGACAGTTCTGCCCTGAGAATCAGTGATACGGCCGTCATCGAGGACTTGCAGGAGAATATTGAACACATCGGGGTGAGCCTTTTCGATCTCATCGAAGAGAATAACGGAATACGGCTTGCGGCGGACTGCCTCAGTAAGCTGACCGCCCTCATCGTATCCAACGTATCCGGGAGGCGCACCGATAAGGCGGCTGACGCTGAATTTCTCCATGTACTCACTCATATCAATACGAATCATATTGCGTTCGTCGTCGAAAAGGATTTCCGAGAGTGCCTTAGCGAGTTCGGTTTTGCCGACACCCGTAGGACCGAGGAAGAGGAACGAACCGATAGGTCTGTCGGGTGCCTGAATACCCGCACGCGAACGGAGAATAGCCTCACTGACCTTAGTAACAGCCTCGTCCTGACCGATTACTCTCTTATGAAGGAGTTCATCAAGTCTGAGAACCTTTTCCTTTTCGCCCTCCATAAGCTTAGCAACGGGGATACCGGTCCAGCGGCAGATTATCTTAGCTATCTCGTCCTCTGTTACCCTGTCACGGAGCAGACGTTCACCTTTGAGGTCCTGTTCAGCCTGACGTTCACTTTCTTCAAGCTGTTTTTTCAGAGCCGGCATACGGCCGTATTCAAGCTCAGCGGCTTTGTTGAAGTCGTACTCACGCTTAGCCTTTTCGATTTCGCCGCCTATCTTTTCAATTTCCTCACGGAGCTTCTGAACTGACGAAATATCATTCTTTTCGTTTTCCCATTTAGCCTTCATAGCGTTGAACTTTTCACGCAGTTCAGAGAGTTCCTTCTGAATCTCGCCGAGGTGTTCCTGAGAGATACTGTCATTCTCTTTTTTGAGGGCAGTCTCCTCTATCTGAAGCTGAATCATTTTACGGTTTATCTCGTCGAGCTCAGTAGGCATCGAGTCCATTTCGGTACGTATAGTAGCGCAAGCCTCGTCGATTAGGTCGATAGCCTTATCGGGCAGGAATCGGTCGGTGATGTATCTGTTAGAGAGAACAGCGGCAGAAATAAGTGCATTATCGCTGATTTTTACACCGTGGAAAACCTCGTAACGCTCCTTTAGACCACGCAGTATAGAGATAGTATCCTCAACAGTCGGCTCATTGACCATAACAGGCTGAAAACGACGTTCAAGAGCGGGGTCTTTCTCGATATACTGGCGATATTCGTTAAGAGTAGTTGCACCAATGCAGTGAAGTTCGCCTCTTGCAAGCATAGGCTTTAAGAGGTTGCCTGCGTCCATAGCACCGTCGGACTTTCCCGCACCGACAATAGTGTGAAGCTCATCAATAAACAGGAGAATCTGACCATTGCTGTTTTTTATCTCATTAAGCACAGCTTTGAGACGCTCCTCGAATTCACCGCGGTACTTCGCACCAGCAACAAGAGCACCCATATCGAGAGAGAACACCTTTCTGTCCTTCAGGCTGTCCGGCACATCTCCGGCAACGATACGCAGAGCGAGACCCTCTGCGATAGCAGTTTTACCGACACCGGGTTCACCGATGAGTACGGGGTTATTTTTGGTTTTACGTGAAAGGATACGGATAACGTTGCGAATCTCGCTGTCACGTCCGATAACAGGGTCGAGCTTATTTCTGCGTGCGAGACCGACAAGCTCCTGACCGTATTTCGTGAGGACATCGTAGGTATCCTCGGGATTTTCGTTAGTAACACGAGTATTGCCGCGCACCTCCATAAGTGCGGTAAGGAAGCGGTCGCGGTTTATATTGAACGACTGCATTACAGCAGAAACGTCTCTGTCTTTAGAATCCACGAGTGCTATCATGATATGTTCTACCGAGACGAACTCGTCCTTCATATTTTCAGCAATACCCTCAGCGACGGTAAGAACGCGGTCGCACTCAGCAGAAATGCCGATATTACTGCTTCTGCCGCTTCCTGTAACTTTCGGGAGCAGACTAATTTTCTTATCAGTCTCCCTGTCGAACATATCGGGGTCGATGTTCATTTTTTTGAGGAGCTGAGGGATAAGACCGTTTTCCTGTTTAACAAGTCCTGCAAGAAGATGAACCGGCTCTATGACGCTGTTTGACTGCATAACCGCAATACTCTGAGCCTTTCTGACTGCATCTATTGACCTCTGTGTATATTTCTCTGCATTCATAGCATAATCCTCCTTTCGCAGGGAACTCTCCCTGCATCTACATTTATATTATTACACTTCCGCCTGATAATACGCTACAATCTATAGGTACTAAGCGTAGAAGCGGTCTTTTTTTCGAGTTCCTGAGCAACACTTCCGAAGCCGGAAGGGTCGGCAAGAAAAGTTTTAATAGCAAAGTCGAGGTCTTTGATGTACTCAGCAATTGCCATTCCATCGTCCTCAATTATAATAGAGCGCGGCTTGCGGAGTCTTCGCACGAATTTTCCGGAACTAAGCTCACATTCGGGAAATTCTATCCCCATTTCCGCAAACCTTCCCCTTTCAAACTTTATCCTGTACAGGAAAAAGCTGTTGAACAGGTCAGTCAGCTGTTCGCTCTGTGTACGTATCTGCACACGCAAAGTTCCCACAAACTCCGAAGGTACGCGGTCAAGCTCGACCTTGTAGCTTATCGTCGGGCGGTACTTGTATTCAAGCGAAGTCCGCATCGTAAGCAGTGACGCTGAACGCTGATGCTGTGCGGAAATTATGCCGTCAACAATAGTTTCTATCGAGTCAAAAATCTCGTTCATGCGCATTTCGGGTGTAACACACGAAAGCTTCTCTGCAAGAATCTGATTTATCAATGCCGAACGGCTGATACCAAGTTTTCGGGCACGCTCATCGACTGCTTTTACGACTGCATCCGACAGTGTTACTCCATAAATACTCTTTTTCAAAGTCGTCGCCTCCTTCACATAAATTGTAGCACGAATTATATAACTTGTCAAGCATTTTATGTTTAAATGCTTGCGAGTTTTGAATTTTAAAAAAATGCACCTCTTGCAAGGTGCGCTGCGGTCCGAACGTTAAAACGTCTTAGTACTGTGGACCGTGCCATAGATAAAAAGTTAAAATAAGTTATTGAGAATAGAAAACATGAAAAAATTACAAATGAAAGGGATTAGTTTTTTTAAAAAACATAATCAGTTTCTATGGCGAGCAGTTGAATCAATATCCAGTATCAAGCACATGAGAGGGGAGGGTACTTGATACCGAATACTAATTTTCTTCAAATGCTGTATTTATTATAGAGCAAACTCGCCCGCTTTTCAATATATATTTGTACACCAAACTATAAAAATGTGTACTTTAGGGCTGTTTTTGCATATTTTTATTGTTAATTTTTTGTGAATTTGTTGTGGATATCCACTTTGTTAATATTTAGTTAACATAATACTTTATTCATGCTTCCTCCACATACAGTGCACATTCTGTTTTCGATTGATTCAAAAAAGCTGTCGAAAGAATCACAGCAATTCTGAGTTTATTTGTTCCGTTCAACCGTAAAAATATTTTCTTCACATGAAACAGTATTACGCACATCCGTGCAGGTCATGTATATAAAAATTGTCAGACCCGCCTAAGTGGTCTGACAATTTTCATTTTTATAGGAAGGGGATATTTTCAGTTTCAGCTCTCGTATATCTTGTCGTCATACTTGAAGAATACGAGGTTTATCGTCATGTTGCCGTTGAGTGCACGAAGCTCGTCAATGAAACGCTTCTGGTCGATGTCTTCGTTTACGTCAACTGCGTAGATAAGCTCAAAAAGTGTTCCGAAATTTGTTGTCTTTACTCTTCTGAGCTTGTGGAAGTTTGTGTACTTGTTGAGTACAGGTTCAAATACTCCCTGATAATCGAGGTTTTCGGGTATTGTTATTTTCAGTGTCATGTGACGTGAACGGCTTCCGCCATAGTTTATCTCCGAAAGTACGAACATCACTATTCCAAGTACTACGAAGAATACAAGTGCAAATCCGATGTAGCCGATTCCGCACGCTACTCCTGTTGCCATTGCATAGAAAATGTACGCTATGTCCTTCGGGTCGCCCGCGACGCTTCGGAATCGCACAAGTGTGAATGCTCCGGCTAATGTCAATGCTCCGGCTGTGGAGTTGATGAGAAGCAGTATCAGCGCGATTATCGCCGGAAGCATTATCATTGTCATGACGTAGCTTTGCGAATAGCCTTCCTTGCGGTGGGTGATGATGTAGATGAGACTTATGAGGAAGCCGAGTACAAGTGCCGCTCCGACACAGAGGAAGAATTCCCCTGCCCCTATCTGCGCTACACTGGCAGCTGAGCTGTCAGTGAATATACTCGATGAGTCCTCGCTGTACCTCGAGAGAACATTCCCGAATAGGCTAAATGATGCTAACATGATTCATACGCTCCTGTTCATTAATATACTGTTGTTTACTACCGATATTCCTGAAATGTATATACGGCTGTTCTGTGCCACTTCTTCTTTGATGTGGTTCATATACGCTTTGCCGTATTTAGAAAAACTCGTTTTGTATATCTGGAGCTCTGAAAGTTTGTTTATCAGCCATTCCGGCATTGAATCCGATACCTTGACTTCCATGAGACGCTGGTCTTCACGGATTATCTGGTTGCCGTAGCTTTCGCAGTCAAGTCCGAGGTCGTATCTGCGGTCGGTTATCCTGCGGTCAAATGTCAGGCGGAAATCGCTGTTGTCCTTGCCGAAGAACGCTTCACGCTGATAGCTGATGTACTGCTTGGGCGATACAGGATAGTGGTCGAGAAATGCGTCTATCTCATTGAATACCTGCGTTGTTATGTATTTGCTTGACTCAGGCTTCCTGCGTGTTGCGAGATATTCGTCACTCTCTGCAAGTGTCATTGATACACGTCTCTTTGTTACGATGCCGCCTATCTTCTTCTTTATCTCAAGAAATACAAGCGAATCAGGCGATGCCGGCGAATAGTAACTGCGAAGTCTTATCTTTTCCTTGTAGTAAGGCTTGGAGAGTGACTCGCGGATAAGAAAATCGTCCGGTGTATCGTAGTAAATATTGTATATGCCGTACTCTTTACCGCCTACGCAGTATTTGTCAGGTTCCATATACTTGTGTATCTCCTTTATGAGTTCTTCATACTGTCTCATATCGAGGAGAAATTTTATCTCTTTTCTTGCAAAAGTATTGATAGCCATAACATCGTGACTGCGTCAACGCCTTGAGAGGGGTTCCTGCTGCCGCGCCACTTTCAACTCCTTTCGTGTTTTTCTGATGTTATTATATTATTCGTGTCTTAAAATAATCTTAAAGTTTTCCTTATAAATTGGAATGTATCTGAATGCCCTGTGATAATTTGTAGGAATTTTTCAGCTTATGAGCGTTTTTCTCATGTTCACAAGGTCATATACGTCAAGCACTCCGTCACCGTCAAGGTCGTAGCGTTTCAGCTGTTTTGCTTCTGCGCCGTGTGACTTATCGCCTAAAAGATAACGGCTGAATGTTACAAGGTCGGAAACTTTCAGCGGCTCTTTTTCCGGTGTTTCCGCTGTAGTTGTTGTCGTTGCGGAAGTCGTTGTTGTCACAATATCAGGCACCTGCGGTATATTTCCTTGCAGGTACTTATCAAGCACATCTGCCCAGTATTCGCCCATTTCCTTATAGCCTTCGTTGTTAGGATGTACGCCGTCGAAAAGCTGAGTTTTCACGTCGGTCACAACTTCGTCTATCCTTGCATAATGCAGCCTTGACGCGGTGGAGCTCATAGCATCGTTTATCGCTCTATTATTAATAAGAGCCACAAGGTTTGCGTTGTATATCTTCCATGTGCGCTCTATGCTTGCGAGAGCCTCCTCGTCGCTGTACTGGGTCTGCCAATCGGCGGAGTGGCGGTAATTGCCGAACCAGTCGTATACCTCCGGACGGTTAGGGTCAAGTTCGGGTATTGTTGTCACAAATACTGCCGTAGTCTCAGATGTGTTGTCGAGAATGTAGTCGATAAGAGTTTCCAGGTCTTTCAGATTCTCGTCCATATCGTGGTTGTCGATGATGTTGTTCGTGCCTATCTGCAATGTTACGATATCCGGCTTAGTTTCGGTGAGGCAGTTGGTCTCTTTCAGCGTTTCAAGTATACCGTTTCTGCCCGGATATGCTGATATCGCGTATCCGCTGTAGCCGGTATTTCCATTGTCAAACTCAAAGCTCTCGCCGGTATTTTCATCCTTGTATGTGGGGGTGTAGCCCTCCCCTTTTGCGCCTACCATGTCTACATCATAGCCTTTTTTCGTAAGCTCTTTGTATATGAACTTTCGGTAGGAGCCTTCGTACTCCGGTACATATCCGTCTGTTATGGAGTCGCCGATGCACATTATTTTTACTTTCTTTTGTGTCTCTTTCGCAGCTTCCTCAGCATATACCCTGTACGGAACCGCTGTTGCCGCTATCGCACATGCCAATACTGCGGTTATTATTTTTTTCATGTTTTCACCTCAATGTTCGCGCGTGACATTGTTTATCTCTGTCATGATTTATGATATCACACCGCCTAAAAAATGTCAATCGAAACACCCCCATTTATGTAAAAGATAGCAAAAAAACGTCTCCCATAAGGGAGACGCCGCAATTTTTGGTTAATATATCAGTTTGACCTCGTTACCTGTGCATAAAGACATTTCAGCGGGTCGGCTGTTGTAGTTGAGCCATCACCTATCCATATTTCTACTGTTGATGCATTGTCTTTTCGGTAGCCAACATACCAGCGGTTGAAATTCTTTCCGTTTATATCTGACTTGCTCTTTATCTTCCGCTTTATGTCAGGATTGGTACTATAAAACTCGCTCTTCTTGTTCAGCGCATCACAGAAATCCTGTATGCCCGCATCAGTAGGAGTCCATACATTTCCGCTTCCGTCAGTCTTGCCTGCTCCGTCAAGATATGCCACTACTACAAGGTCGTATGTATGATTCGATATCTCGTCAAGCTTTGTTATCGCAGAAGACACATTGCCTCCGTCATAATAAAACGAATCGCTGAGGTCATCTTCTGTAAGTATCAGGTCCATTACCTGCGTGTGTATGTCCTTTGCACTTGAAACGTCCGCCGCACGCTTCGATTTCTTTACATATCCAATCATCGTCGGCACAAGTATTGCCGCAAGTACTCCAATTATAGCTATTACTACTATAAGTTCAATAAGCGTAAAACCATTCTTTTTTGTGTTTGTCATAATAACACCTCCGTATTTTGTCAGATCAACTTATCAAACGTTTGAAATTACTTACTGTATTAATAATATTATAACTCAAAAATAACCATTTGTCAATAGTTTGTGAATATATCGTTGATAAATTATTAATACTGGTATATAGTCTGTCTATCATTTGATATGTCTGACTATCAATATTCTATACATATTGTATATATAATCACCGTTTATCCTATTCCGATAATCGTCCGCTGACTTCCGGCTGAAAAACTTTTTTTCTTCAATTATTGCCTTTTTATTTTTAATATGTTATAATGTGTAGTATACTTATTTGAATCCCATATCTACAGGAGTGATAGCATGAAAATGGATCCGTTTCTCATAAATTCGCTGCTCAATACAGCTAATAACGTCGTCAAC
The DNA here is from genome assembly GCA_900315975.1 of uncultured Ruminococcus sp. The sequence continues at coordinate 19,557 of ONBA01000029.1, read as the reverse complement.
AAGGCTGCTGACAGTCACGAGAAAAAACTCGACAGAGAAAAAGAACTCGCTCTTGAACAGGAGCAGACTAAACGTGCCATGCTCCAGGAAGAAGAAAGACTCCGCAAAGAGGCTGATGAACTCCGCAAAAAACGTCAGGCTCACCCTATTAATACTAAGTGCTCAGGCTGTACTGCCGATATGAAAATAGACAGAAAACAGGGTCTCGTCATCTGTCCGTACTGCGGTCACACCGAACCTCTCGACCCTGTTCATCATTACAACGAAATGCTCGACGGTGACCCTAATGAACTTATCCATAATATGAAAACTCAGCTTGACATAAAGTCCAAAAAAGCTCAGGACTCCGCACATATGTCTATGCCTAACAACAGAATGACCGCTTCAAGCCGTCTCAGAAAAGCTACCGCGTCAGACAAAGCCGCTTTAGATGAAGAACCGGTCATCAATAAGGTCGTTTCTTCTATCAGCTCAGCCGCTAAGTCCGTTGACGCTAAACCGGTCGAACAGTACGCTAAAAATAAGATAAGCGGTTACATTCTCCCGGCAATTTCCCTTGTCTGCGGTATCATCGCTATGATTTCCTGCGGTGTGTTCATTATCCCTGAACTCGCCGGTCTGATTACAGGTATTATCCCGATTTTAAGCAGCAAGTCAAAAAATTATAAGTTCAGCCGCGTTATCTCTATAGTCGGCTTCCTTATGAGCCTTTCCTCTGTTGCTATCCTGCTGCTTTCAATCTTTATTCTCAAAAAATAAAAATATGCCGGACTTTTTTCAAGTCCGGCATTTTTAAAAGCCTGTTTTCACATTAAGGCATCGCGGACGTACAAGTTTGTACGTTCTTTTTTATTTCTCAGAACAAAACTCAACCTTCTCGCCGTTGAGTATCATGTTTGTCGTTCTTACTGCACACATCTTTCCGCACATCGAACAAGTGTGACGCTCGGATACAGGTGTACTCTCATAGTACGCTCTTGCCTTGTCAGGGTCGATGCATATCTTGAACATCTCCTCCCAGTCAAGCGCGTGACGCGCTTCTGCCATCTTATTGTCGATGTCTCTTGCATTCGGTATCCCCTTTGCAATGTCTGCTGCGTGTGCGGCTATCTTGCTTGCCATTATTCCTTCCTTTACGTCAGCTGCGTCCGGCAGACGAAGATGCTCGGCAGGTGTTACGTAGCAAAGGAAGTCTGCTCCGTTTGCTGCTGCTATCGCTCCGCCTATTGCTGATGTGATGTGGTCGTAGCCGGGGGCAATGTCTGTTACGAGTGGTCCGAGTACATAGAAGGGGGCATTGTGGCAGATACGCTTCTGAAGCTTCATATTTGCCGCTATTTCGTTCATTGCCATGTGTCCGGGTCCCTCTATCATGACCTGAACATCCTTTGCCCACGCTCTCTCTGCAAGTGCACCAAGCTCGATAAGCTCGGATATCTGTCCTGCATCTGTTGCATCGTCTATACAGCCAGGACGAAGTGCGTCACCAAGACTGATGGTTACGTCGTATTCCCTGAGAATATCAAGTACCTCATCGTAGTACTCATAGAAAGGATTCTCGTTGTTAGTCATCATCATCCACGCAAAAAGGAGTGAACCTCCGCGTGATACTATGTTCATCTTTCTCTTGTCACGCATGAACGCTTCTACTGCGCGGCGGTTGATTCCTGCGTGGATAGTCATGAAGTCTACGCCTTCCTCTGCATGCGCTCTTACTACCTTGAGGAAGTCCTGTGCTGTTATCTCAAGAAGGTCCTTCTCAAGATAGCCTATTGCATCGTACATTGGTACTGTTCCTATCATTGCCGGCGACTTTTCAACAAGTGCTTTGCGGAATGTGTTGGTCTTGCCGTAGTTGCTGAGGTCCATTATCGCCTCTGCACCGTACTTGATAGCCATATCGACCTTGTCCATCTCCATGTCATAGTCGTTCTTATCACCGGATATTCCAAGGTTTACGTTTATCTTCGTCCTCATGCAGGTGCCGATTCCCTCGGGTGATATCGACTTGTGATTGATGTTGCAGGGAATCGCTACCTCGCCCTTCGCTATCAGCTCGCGGAGTTTCTCAGTGTCGATGTGCTCCTTCTCTGCTACTATCTTCATTTCGGGTGTGATTACACCCTTCTTCGCTGCTTCCATCTGTGTGCTGTATTCTCTCATTGGTTTTATTCCTTTCGTGGTTGGATTTGTTTATTCTTTCAGAATTCCCTGCATTTACCTGCTGAGCAGATAGCCGTGGTCAAGCGGTCCGCTGCCTTTTCCAAGGTCAAGCATTGCTGAAAGTGCTCCTGATATGTACTCCTTCGCAGCTTCTATCGCTTCTGCAAGAGAAAGTCCCTTTGCAAGTCCCGACGCTATCGCGCTCGATAATGTGCAGCCTGTGCCATGTGTATTCGGGTTGTCGATTCGTTTTCCCTTGAACCACTGCTTGCTTCCGTCGGGGCAGTATAAATAGTCGCTTGCGTCGTTTATCATGTGTCCGCCCTTGCATAACGTCGGACAGCCGTACTCCTCAGTTATCACCTCAGCCGCTCTTTCCATGTCCTCCGCTGTCTTTATATCAATTCCCGATATCAGCTCTGCTTCGGGAATATTCGGCGTTATCAGCGCTGCCATCGGGAAAAGCAGTCTCTTTACTGCTTCATATGCGTCTCCCGAACTCAGCTTTGAGCCGCTCGTTGCTACTGCTACTGGGTCTACTACGATGTTTCCGGCTTTCCAATAGGTAAGACGGTCGGCTATCGTTTCGGCTATCGCTGCCGACGACACCATGCCTATCTTTACTGCATCAGGTCGGATATCGCTGAATACCGCGTCTATCTGCGCTGCTACAAACTCCGGCGGTGTGTCGAGTACTCCTGTAACTCCGGTCGTATTCTGCGCTGTCAGCGCTGTTATCACACTCATCGCGTATACTCCGTTACAGGTCATCGTCTTGAGGTCTGCTTGTATACCCGCTCCGCCTGATGAATCGCTTCCGGCTATCGTCAGTGCGGTGTACTTGCGCTCGTCTGCGCTCATAAGCCTATCCCCTCCTCTGCCTTGCGTCTCAGGTGAGCTGCTGCCGATTTCACGTCGTCTTCTGCAAATATAGCTGATACTACCGCTATCCCGCGGTATCCGCAGCCTTTTATCTCATCTACGTTTTCTGCGGTTATTCCGCCTATCGCCGCTATGGGAAGTCCCATGCACGACGCTATCTCACGCAGCTGCGCAGGTGTTATTCGTATCGCATTCTTCTTCGTCGGTGACGGAAATACTGCGCCGACTCCAAGATAATCAGCTCCTGCTTTCTCCGCCTCAAGTGCCTGCTCTACCGTTTTAGCTGTCGCGCCGATGATGAAGTCCGCTCCCGCTATTCGCCTTATCTCCGCTACCGGTGCGTCCTCTATGCCGACGTGCACTCCGTCTGCACCGCTCATAAGCGCTGCCTTGTAGTTGTCGTTGATTATCAGCGGTGCGCCGTATCTGTGGCATATTTCCACAAGCGGCTTCGCTGTTTCAGCAAGCGTTTCTGTGTCCATATTCTTCTCGCGCAGCTGTATGCACGTTGCTCCGCCTTGCAGCGCAAGCTCTACCTGCTCCGCAAGGTCTCTGCCTTTAAGACAATCCCTGTCCGTTATCGCGTAAAGAGTGAGCATTTCGGGTCTGAATCTCATTCGCTGTCACTCTCCTTTCTGAATCTTTCAAGGTATTCTTCGGGGTCTGTACAGGTCATCAAGCCGTTCATCACACACGCTCCTGCTGCTCCCGCTGAGCGCACAAGGCTGTAATTTCCGCTGCATACCCCTCCTATCGCGTAAACCGGTATGTTTACCGCTGCACAGGTCTTTTTAAGGAATTCAAGTCCGCGCGGTGGAAGTCCTTTTTTGCAGTCGGTGGGGAAAACGTGTCCCGCTGTTATGTAGGTCGCTCCGAGCGCCTCCGCTTCCTCAGCCTCCTCCGGCGAGTGCACTGACGCTCCGAGTACTGCGAAATCGCTTTTCTCTTCGTCAGTCATCTCCCTCAGCTTCGCAAGCGGCATATGAAGTCCGTCTGCTTTCAGCTCTGCCGCTATGTCCGCATAGCTGTGCAGTATACACGGTACGCCGTACTGCATACATATCATCTTCGCCTGTATCGCAAGCTTTTTGTATTCCTCCGGCGGCATATCCTTCTCTCGCAGTACTACCGCTTTCGGCTTCGCTGCCGCTATCCTGCCAAGTCTCACAAGAAATTCTTCACCGCATATCGTCCGGTTTGTTATGCATATTATCTCACACATAGAGGTAATCGTTAAGCACCGGCTGGAGACCTTCGCCCGACATATCATCATACATCTTTTTAAGGCTGCGTCCGTCATTTATCTCAAACTGCTCGTCTCCCGCTTCGTCATTCTCCTTTCCGGTATATTTGCTTTCGTGGTCGCCTATGCCGGTCGATACTCCGGCTGATATCTTCGTTGCCGCTATCTTTACTATTCCATTGCGGAAACTCTCACTCTCACGCGAGGATACCGTTATTCCGCAGAATGGCAGGAATATCCTGTATGCACATAGTACCTGACAAAGCTGCTTTTCATGCACGTCAAGCGGATTTATCTTCTCATTGTTTACAATCGGACGAAGCCGCGGACATGACAGCGATATCTCTGCGTGCGGATACTTGCGCTGTAACATATATACGTGCAGCGCACTCGCAAGCGCGTCCTTGCGGAAATCTGACAGTCCGAGCAGTGCTGAGCACGCTATTCCTCTCATGCCCGCCATAAGTGCACGCTCCTGCGCTTCAAAACGGTATGGGTACACTCGCTTGTGTCCCATGAGATGCAGCTGCTCATAGCGTGTGCTGTCGTAGGTCTCCTGAAATACTGTTACGTAGTCTACTCCGCATTCGTGAAGGTAGCGGTATTCGTCAGTGTTTACCGGATATATCTCTATACCCACAAGCCGGAAATACTTCCTCGCGAGCTTGCACGCTTCACCGATATACTCTACACTGCTCTGTGTACGGCTCTCGCCCGTCAGTATCAGTATCTCCTCCATGCCGCTTTCAGATATTACCTTCATCTCATGCTCTATCTGCTCCATGCTGAGCTTCATGCGGCGTATGTCGTTATAACAGTTGAAGCCGCAGTATACACAGTAATTCTCGCAGTAATTGGCTATGTACAGCGGTGTGAACAGGTACACTGTGTTGCCGAAATGTTTCTGCGTTTCAAGTCTCGCTCTCTGCGCCATCTGTTCAAGAAACGGCTCTGCTGCCGGCGAGAGAAGTGCCTTGAAGTCCTCAACTGTACAGCTATCGTGTCTCAGTGCACGCAGTACGTCTGCGGCTGTGTACTTGCTGTAATCATAATTATCCATCTCAGAAATGACCTTCCCGCGTATATCCGAGTTTATCTGCTCCATTCCTTCCATGTATGCCATGTGGTCTGTTCGCGATGTCGGGTCATTCTCAAGACGGTGCTTCTTTTCAAGTGCGGCTTCGGACAGTTTTTCCGAGTCCACAAAATAATTGTTGTCCATTTGTTTTCCTTCTTTTTTATGTATAAAGTTAAAATCAGAATTGCATGGGCGCATTCCATGCGCCCGGTGCAGCGTCCGCGCATATAACGATTTGCAGAAGCGAGTATGCGGTAAGCGTCCGTCAGCCGTCGCTAACGCTCGCCTGCCTGCCTTTCAGGGGGACGGCGTCCCCCTCATACACCCCCTGCCGAGGAGAGAACCTCTCCCCAGACCCCGGCAGCTTCGGCTGCACCGTATTTCACTCGGTTTTAATCGTGCAAAAATCCCGTGAGTGTGTCCGACGGCGATGCTCCGCGGGTAAGTACTCGTCCGAGTCCTGAGAGATATGCCTTTCTTCCGGCTTCTATCGCCTGCTTGAACGCTTCTGCCATTACAGGAAGGTCGCCTGCTGTCGCTAATGCCGTGTTAGACATTACTGCCGCTGCTCCCATTTCCATCGCTTCACACGCCTGTGAGGGTCTGCCTATTCCTGCGTCTACTATTATCGGAAGGTCTATCTCGTCTATCAGTATCTGTATGAAGTCCTTCGTTGCAAGTCCCTTGTTTGAGCCTATCGGCGACGCAAGCGGCATTACTGATGCTGCTCCCGCATTTACAAGGTCACGCGCAAAGTTGAGGTCGGGGTACATATAAGGCATTACCACAAACCCTTCCTTCGCAAGTATCTCTGTCGCCTTGACTGTTTCATAGTTGTCAGGCAGAAGATACTTTGAATCACGCATTATCTCTATCTTTACAAAATCGCCGCAGCCAAGTTCTCGCGCAAGACGCGCTATACGCACAGCTTCTTCCGCATTTCTCGCTCCTGATGTGTTGGGAAGAAGGGTTACTCCCTTCGGGATATAGTCGAGTATATTCTCACTCTCGGCTGTGTTCGCTCTGCGCACTGCAAGCGTTATTATCTCCGCTCCGGCATATTTTACTGCCGCTTCTATAAGGTTCAGTGAGTACTTTCCTGAGCCAAGTATGAAACGTGAACTGAACTCTCTGCCGCCTATCACAAGTTTATCTTCATTCATGATATCTTCTCCTTATACGTCGTATTCTTCCGCGATGATACGTATCACCGCATGGGCTTCGTGTCCGGCACATACTAATACCCGCGATGATACAAGCCCCATTCCGTCAGCTACGTCGCTGACTCCGTCTCCGCTAAGGTAAAACCGCTTCATTACCCTCCGCGTTTTTATAGTGTTCGCAGTTCCTATCCCTGCCATTCCTGAACCTGATACAAGATACTTCTCAGGCATTTTTTCCAGTACCGTGTTAACTAACATCGCTTTCTGGTCAGCTTTGTCAAATGCCTCGCAGATTATGTCTTCTCCGCTGAGAAGCTCAGGTATATTCTCCTCTGTAAGCTTTACGCTGTCTCTGCGTATCACGCAGTACGGCGCTATGCGCGATAATGTATCATAAAGCGCGTCCGCCTTGTACTCGCCAAGCTGTTCAGGAAAATACTGCTGTCGGTTCAGGTTCGATATGTCCACTCTGTCAAAGTCGATTATGTGCAGTCTGCCTACTCCTGCCCTCGCAAGCGCTATCGCGATATTTGAGCCAAGTCCGCCCAGTCCGCATATAGCTGCACTCGCTGACGCAAGCTTCTTTTGCAGCTCTGCTCCGTGCCGCTCTTCAAGTGCGCGATACATCTCCTCCCTTGTGGGTATCGCCATATCAGCCGCCTCCTACAAATCGTACCACTTCAAGGTGGTCGCCCTCAAACAGCGTTGTCGTTGTGTACTGGTCCTTCGGTACTATAGACTCGTTCAGCTCAACTGCTACTCGCTGTTCGCCGTATCCAAGCTCTTTCAGCACCTCTGCTACTGTCATTCCCCTGAAGTCATACTCTTTGCCGTTTATCGTCAGCATAGTCTCTCCTCCTTATCAAAAAGCGGCTCCCTTTCGGCAGCCGCAAATAAACTTTGTTCTGCTCCCTACGTTGGCATTATCCAAATCAGGTTACGGGTCGAAGGTCTCGCCTTCCTCTCAGCCTGCTCCACAAGCTCCCCTGCATCTGTTATTATAGCATATGTATTTCAGAAAATCAAGTGTTTTTATCTCTTACTCCTTAAAAGTGTCAAGCAGTTCGTCTATCTCCGACCGCTTTGCAAGTCCGTCAGAAAAAGTCGTCGCTCCGCCGCAGGCTGTACCAAGCAGCAGCGCTTTGTCGTAGCCGTCAGCCATGCCCGCTACGAATCCTGCAAGCATTGAGTCTCCGGCTCCAACTGAGTTTTTGACCTCGCCCGAAAACGCTTTCTGACGGTGTACCCTTCCGCTCTCGTCAAGCAGTATCGCTCCGCGCTCTGCCATGGATACAAGTACGTTCACTGCTCCCATTTCACGCAGTTTCTCCGCATATTTCACAATGTCGTCGTCAGTCTTGAGCTCCGCTCCGAACATCTCTCCAAGCTCTACATCATTCGGTTTTATCAGGAACGGACGATATTTAAGCACGTTGAGAAGCAGGTCGCCTGTCGCGTCTACCACGCATCGGATATTCTTTCCCGTAAGATGCGCAAGTATACGCTCGTATATGTCCGACGGAAGCGTTTTCGGTATACTTCCGGCAAGTATCAGGGTATCTCCCTCGCTGAGACGGTCAAGCTTCCGGAATAACTCGTCTATCGCCTTTTCGTCTATATCGGGTCCCTGTCCGTTCAGCTCGGTCTCTATACCTGTCTTTATCTTGACATTTATCCGCGAATTTCCTTTCTCAAGGCGGACAAAGTCTGCCTCGATACCCATTGAGCATACTCCGCGCTCTATCGCTATTCCCGTGAATCCTGCCGTGAAGCCAAGTACTATAGAACGTACTCCAAGTTCTGCAAGTACTGCCGATACGTTTATTCCCTTGCCGCCTATAAACATAGTCTCGTACTCCGAACGGTTCACTCCGCCCTCTTTCAGTCCGCTTGTGTGTACTACATAGTCTATCGCAGGGTTGAATGTTACTGTGTATATCATCTTTTTGCCTCCTGCGCTTCCTCAGCGCCATTCTATGTTCGAGATTTTTACCTGATGCGCTCCGGCTGACGCGCTTTCTCCTATGTTTCCAAGCTGGAATTTAAGGTCAACCGTCATGTCTTTGTCAAACTCTACTGCGTATCCACACCTCAGCGGCTCTTTTCCTATGTGGATAGTCTCGCTCAGATACCGCTCGTAACTGCTGTCCTCAACTGTTACCGTCATGTCACGCTCTGCCGTCGATGTTACGTCAAATGAAAGATTATACGTGTTTCCCGCTTTCACTTCCTGTGCACGGATAAGTCCCATTACTGCGTATTCAAGCTCGCCCACGTTTTTGATATCAAACACTGAACAGCCGTCCATGTTAGAGAGTCCTGCATCTGAACCCTCGGTATATAGTCCGAGCGGACGCGATGTTTGCAGTGTCGGAGTGAAACTGCCCCTGTCATACACCCTTACATAGTCAATGTCAAAGTGCTTTTCGCCTGACGCAAATGTTTCAGGGTCGACATAGATACGGTCTATTCCGTCAAAATGTCCGCCTACTGCAAGGTTCAGTATAATATAGAAATTCTGGTCAAACGGTGCGGGGAATCTGCGGTTTACCGTGTTCCATTCCCTCTGCGTACTGTAGAGTATATCGTCTACGTACCAGCGTATCTCGCCGCTCTCCCATTCAACTGCGTAAGTGTGCCAGTCCTCCGATGACTCTCCCGTCGGGAAGTTGTAGTCATTCGTGAGATACGCATTATTCGGCCACACGTCGCCAAAATGCACTGTTCCGCATACCTTTTCCGGTAAACTGCCCCAGCCTTCCATTATGTCTATTTCTCCCGACGCTGCCCAGCCGCCGTAGACACTGTCCTCCGGCAGCATCCATATCGCCGGCCATAGCGTCCTGCCGGAATCACAGCGTGCGCGTACCTCTATGCGTCCGCCGCAAGCTGAGAATTTATGCTGCGTATTCAGCCGCGCTGATGTGTAGTCGAATGTGCCTTCCTCGGTCTCCACCGTCTCCTTGCGTGCCGCTATCGTCAGTATTCCGTCATGTACCGTCGCATTCCTGTTTGTGTAAAACTCCTGCTCGTTGTTGCCCCAGCCGTATGCAACGAAATTGCCGCTCTCGTCACGTTTCCAGTTGCCGATATCGTAGTTCCACTTGTCCGTATCAAGCGTATCGCCGTCAAATTCGTCGCTCCATATAAGCTCGTTTTCACTATCGCTCTTCACTCCGAGAAGGAAATCGCTGAGTTCTTTCAGTTCTTTTGCTGACGCCGTTTTACGGGCATTTACCATGTCAAACGCGTCTACCACTCCGTCGCCGTTGTAGTCCATTTCAACCAGCTCTTCCGATGACACCGTGAATGGGAATGCTGCCGCTGCTATCGCCCCAGCCGCAATTACTGCTGCCGCTTTAAAGTGTTTCATCTGCCGCCTCCTTACATTTTTTATTATAATACCACATTAATGAAAAAATGTAAATAGCACTTGAAATCCATATGAAAATGTGGTATACTGTATATGAAATCATTACCATATAAGAGGTGATATGATGAATATTTCTGAATTCGCTAAAATCGCAGGTGTCTCCAAGTCCGCAGTCAGCCGCTACTTCAATGACGGCTACCTCAGTCAGGACAAGCGTGAAAAAATCGAAGCCGCTATCGAAAAAACCGGCTATTCGCCAAGTCTTTCCGCCCGCTCTATCCGCACCCGCGTGACAAAACTCGTCGGTGTTATTCTGCCTAAGCTGTCAAGCGAAAGCTCTGCACGTGTGACAGAGGGCATAAGTGCGGTACTCAGCGAATACGGCTACGAACTCCTCCTTGTCACTACCTCCAACAATTACCACAAGGAAATTGAGTCTCTTGAACTATTCCGTCAGAACCGCGTTGACGGTGTCATTCTGCTGTCTACCATTTTCACCAACCTCCACAAGGCTGTTCTCGCTAAAATGCGCGTTCCGGTCATTCTCGTCGGTCAGAACCTCAAAGGCTTTAACTGCGTATGCCACGACGACTACGGTGCCGCCAAAAGCCTGACCCAACTCATGCTCGCAAAAGGCGCTGTATGTCCGGCTTATATAGGTGTCGACCCCGAAGATAAGGCTGCCGGCGACTCCCGCCGCAGAGGCTTTGAACGTGCCGTTCTGCAAGCAGGTCTCGAACTGCGGAAGGAGTTCTCCGAAATTGCCGATTTTACCATTGATTCAGGCTACGAAAAAGCACGAAAGCTCCTCTCCGGCAGAAAGCTTCCCGACTGTATTTTCTGCGCAACCGACAGTATCGCAGTAGGCGCAATGCTATACTGCCGTGAAGCCGGCATCCGTATCCCAGACGATATCATGATTGCCGCGGTCGGCGACAGCAAAATAGGCAAAATCGCTGCCGTCCCCATCACTACGGCACATCTCCATTACCGTACCGCCGGCAGCGAAGCAGCTAAAATGCTGCTGTCAGCTATCAAAGACCCCTCCCTAATTCCGCGTATGCTTCAGCTCGATTATTACATCGTTGAGCGCGAGTCTACCGAAAAACATGAAACTGTGTGAAACTAACTGAATGTCATTGTCTATTTCTGATATATCGCCAATAGACTTTTTGCGCAGCATGTGATATAATAAAGGCACGATATGAAATCAATACCACACCACGCATGAAACAAATTTGCTTTAAAGGAGATGTGTTTATGGATTACAGAAAATGTGCTTCAGAAATACTCACTGCTCTCGGCGGTAAAAATAACCTCGCGAGTGCTGCTCACTGTGCAACTCGGCTGCGTCTCGTTATCGCCGACAACGCTAAGGTGCAGAAAAGTACACTTGAGAATATCGACGGTGTTAAGGGCGTTTTCGAGGCTGCCGGTCAGCTTCAGATTATTATCGGTACCGGCACCGTTAACAAGGTTTACGACGAATTCATCGCTCTCGCCGGTGTAGAGGCTGCTTCTAAGGACGACGTTAAAAAAGCTGCCGCTTCACAGGCTCCGTGGTACAAAAGGGCTATCAAGACCCTCGGCGATATCTTCGTACCTATCATTCCCGCTATCGTCGCTACCGGTCTGCTGAACGGTCTGCTCGGCGGTTTGCAGCGTGCTTACCCCGCTATCGCTGATTCCTATTTCTACGGTCTGCTCAATATCTTCTCAAACGCTGCTCTCGTTTTTCTCCCTATCCTCATAGCTGTCAGTGCTGCTAAAATCTTCGGCGGCAATATCTACCTCGGTGCAGTTATCGGTATGATCATGATTCACCCCGACCTCGTCAATGCGTGGTCTGCCGGCGGCGGTGCCGAAACGTCAACGCTGTGGTCGTGGTTCGGCCTCTGGAATATTCAGAATACCGGCTATCAGGGTCACGTTATCCCCGTTATTATCGCGGTATTACTCCTGTGCACCCTCGAAAAAAAGCTGCATAAGATAGTCCCCGAAACCTTCGACCTCTTCGTCACTCCCCTCGTTTCGGTACTCGTTACCGCTTTCTTCACTATGACCGTTATTGGTCCCGTATTCTCTCAGCTCGAAACATGGGTCCTCGACGGCGCTAAGTGGCTTATCGCTCTTCCGCTCGGTATCGGCTCTTTCGTTATGGGCGGAGTTTACGCTCCGACCGTTGTAGCCGGTGTTCATCATATGTACAACGCTATCGAACTCGCTATGATTGCCGATAACGGCAAAAATACGTGGATGCCTATCGCAACTGCTGCTAATGTTGCTCAAGGTGCAGCCGCTCTCGCTGTTGCTTTCAAGTCACGCAGCAAGAAAATCCGTTCAATGGCTTTCCCTGCTTCTCTTTCCGCTTTCATGGGTATCACTGAACCCGCTATCTTCGGTGTGAATGTTCGCTACGGCAAGCCTCTCATAGCCGGTATGGCAGGCGGTGCGTGCGGTGCTATGGTCGCTTCTGTTATGAAGGTCTACGCTACCGCTAACGGTGTTACCGGTCTATTCGGTTTCCTTATCACTACCGAATCTTTCTTCGGCTATCTGCTTACTATGATAGTCGCTTCTGTTGTCGCTTTCACGCTCTCTTTCATTCTCTTTAAAGACGAAAAAACCGAGAACTCCAACACTGATACCACGTCAGACGACAACTCCACCGAATCCTTCGACGATAACTACGTTTACTCCCCTCTAAAGGGAAATGTCATTGCACTGAAAGATGTCCCCGATGAGACTTTCGCAGCTGAGGTACTCGGTGTCGGCGCTGCTGTTGAACCTTCTGAGGGTATCGTAAAAGCTCCCGCTGACGGCGAGGTAAGTACCATTTTCGACACTAATCACGCTGTCGGTCTAACCCTCGACAACGGCATGGAAATACTCATTCACGTCGGCATTAATACTGTTGAACTCGGCGGCGAAGGCTTTACAGGTCATGTCGCTGAAGGTGACAGAGTAAAACGCGGTCAGACCCTTATCACCTTCGATAAGGCTTTCATCGAAAGCAAGGGCTATCCCACTGTGACCCCCGTTATCATCACTAACCCCGACGATTACTCCGTTATCTCACCCGCTGTCAACGGTAATATCGACTTCCTCGGCAAACTCATTACTACTCAGAAGGGCTGATGATTATGAATAATAACTGGCGGCAAAAACTCCACCTCGAACCAGTCAGCGGCTGGCTGAATGACCCTAACGGTCTGTGCTTCTTCGGCGGATACTACCACGTTTATTTTCAGTATTCGCCGGACAGTCCCTTCGGCAGCGGCGATAAATGCTGGGGGCACTGGCAGAGTCCCGACCTCCTGCACTGGTCGTTTACCGGAATCGTCCTCCGTCCCGATATTCCCGAGGACAGAAACGGCGTTTACTCCGGCTGCGCTCTCCCCGCAGGCGACGTACTGCACCTCTTTTACACCGGTAACGTCAAAGAAGACGGCGACTACGACTACATCTCCTCCGGCAGAGAGGCTAACGTTATAACTGTCTCCACACACAATGGTCTCGATATGAACATGAAAAAAGTCCTGCTTCGCAATCGCGACTACCCCGACTACTGCTCTTGTCACGTCCGCGACCCGAAAGTATGGCGCGACGGCAATACCTATCGTATGGTTCTCGGTGCGAGAACTCTCAGCGACAATGGCTGTGTCCTGTTTTACTCCTCAGCCGACCTCGTACACTGGAAGTTCGATAAAGTGGTCAGTACTAATAATTTAGGCTATATGTGGGAGTGTCCCGATTATTTCACGTTCGGCGGCAATGAATACCTCAGTATCTCGCCGCAGGGTGTTCCGCACGAAAAATTCCGCTTTCAGAATGTTTACAGCTCCGGATACCTTTTTATGAACAACGACACCTATTCCGAGTGGGACTGCGGTTTCGACTTCTACGCTCCGCAGACATTCGTCACCCCCGACAACCGTCGGCTGCTCTTCGGCTGGATGGGTATCGGCGATATTCCTTACTCTAACCCTACTGCTGAACTCGGCTGGCAGCACTGCCTGACCGTGCCGCGCGAAATCTATCCCGCCCCTGACGGGGCACTCAGACAAGTCCCTGCCCGCGAACTCCAAAAGCTCCGACGTGAGGAAGTACCACTCGTAAGCGGTATGACCGCAGAACTGCCGTTTGAACTGTGTGCACGGACAAGCGGTGATTTCTCCCTGCATTTCGGCGATTACCTCTCTCTTTCCTACTCCGGCAGCGTTTTCACTATGCGGTTCACCGACAACAACGTCGGCTGCGGCAGAGATGTACGCATGGCAGAACTTCGTTCCTGCTCCGATTTGCAAATTATCGCTGATACGTCGTCTGTCGAGGTCTACCTCAACAGCGGCGAAAAAGTTCTCAGCAGCCGCTTCTACCCCTGTGATTCCGCTGTCACCCTCGGCTTCGACGGTCTATGCGGTTCACTCTTTCAACTCGACGGATTGGAGGTAAAGTCCCATGGATAATAAAGCTTTAATCGCTATTGGTGAGGCTCTCATTGATTTTATTCCCGATAGACACGGCTGCAATTTCAGCGATGTTTCGGCTTTTTCACCTAAACTCGGCGGTGCACCTGCTAATGTTTGCGGAGCTTTCTCCCGTCTCGGCGGCAGGTCTCGTCTTCTCACTCAGCTCGGCAACGACCCTTTCGGTCACAAAATTTTCAATGAACTCGGCGGTTACGGTATCGACACCTCATGCATAAAATTTACTGACAATGCTAATACTGCTCTTGCTTTTGTCAGTCTCGGTGCCGACGGTAACAGGACTTTCTCATTCTACAGAAATCCTTCCGCCGATATGCTATATGCTCCGGAAAATGTCAGAAGTGAATACTTCGAGGACGCTTTCGCTCTCCATTTTTGCAGTGTCTCTCTCGGTGACTTCCCTATGAAAGAGGCTCACAGATGCGCTGTCTCGGAAATGCGCAGACACGGCGGTATCGTCAGCTTTGACCCTAATCTCCGTCCTCAGCTTTGGAAAAGCTACGACTCAATGATCAATACTGTACTCGAATTTATCCCCGATGCTGATATTATCAAGCTCTCAGATGAGGAATTGTTCCCCATCACAGGCGAAAAAAATATCGAAAAGGCTCTGCCTGTACTCTTTACCGGCAACGTTAAACTGGTCGTTTATACCTGCGGAAAAGACGGTGCTCACGCCTTCTTGCGCAACGGTATATCCGCTTTCAGTACTGCCGGAAATGTTAAGGCTGTCGATACTACCGGCGCAGGTGACGGCTTCATCGGCTCGTTTCTGTGGAAACTCCATCAGCTCGGTGTTTCGTCCGGTAATATCACTAATATTAACGAGAATGAGCTGAAAGCTTGTCTCGCATTCTCTAACGAATTCTGCTCACGAAGCGTTCAGAAATCAGGTGCGATAGACTCGTACCCCGATATGAACGATTACAACTAAAGGAGGTCTATTCTATGAAAACTTTCACTTACACTATCAAAGACGCTGTCGGTATTCACGCTCGCCCTGCCGGTCTGCTCGTCAAACTCGTCAAGAGTCTCGACAGTACCGTTACTATCACTAAGGGCGATAAGTCAGTCAACGCTTCTCAGCTCATGAAACTCATGGGTATGGGTATAAAGTGCGGCGATACCGTTAATTTCACTATCGAAGGTGGTAACGAAGATGCCTCGGCTAAGGCTGTCGAGGACTTCATGAACGAGAACCTTTAATCGAACGGAGGCGGCGGATATGATAAAGTTTCAGGGTAAAGGCGTTTACGGCGCTATCGCGGTCGGCAAGGTCTCACTGTTCAGGCGGCAGAAAACTCAGGTCCGCCGCGTTCACGCTGTACCGTCAGATGAACTCGTAAGACTCGAAAATGCTAAAGCTGCGGCTACTCAGCAGCTTTCAGATATATACGAAAAAGCACTCGTCGAGGTCGGCGAGACTAATGCTCAGATTTTTGAGATTCACATGATGATGCTCGATGATGACGATTATAACGATTCGATAAAGAATATCATTGAAACTCAGTCTGTAAATGCTGAATACGCTGTCGCGGTAACTGCCGATAATTTCGCCGAAATGTTCAGCGCTATGGACGACTCCTATATGCAGGCACGCGCTTCCGATGTCAGAGATATCTCAGACAGACTTATCGCCTGCCTCAGCAATAACGGTTCTGTTAACCCCGAAAGCTCCGAAAAATCCGTCATTTGTGCTGACGACCTCGCTCCGAGTGAGACTGTGTCTCTCGATAAGGACAAGGTGCTTGCATTCGTTACTGCGTTCGGTTCGTCTAATTCGCATACCGCTATCCTCGCAAGAAATATGAATATCCCTGCCGTTATCGGTGTAGGTGAAGAGTTTCTCAAATCAGTAAATGACGGTGATACGGTCATAGTTGACGGTCACACCGGTACTGTCTTCATCAACCCCGACTGCGATACTCAGTCCGCTATGCTCGCTAAACAGGCTGAGGATTTCCGCAAAAAGAAACTCCTTCAGGAACTCAAAGGTAAGGAAAATGTTACTATCGACGGCACTAAAGTCGATATATTCGCTAATATCGGCGGTGTTGACGGTATCGGTGCGGTACTCGCTAACGATGCCGGCGGCATTGGTCTGTTCCGCAGTGAGTTTCTGTACCTCGAAAGCGATGACTTCCCATCCGAGGAAGAACAGTTCTCCGCTTACAAGCGTGTTCTCGAAAGTATGGCCGGCAAAAAGGTCGTTATCCGTACCCTCGATATCGGTGCAGATAAACAAATCGGCTACTTCGGTCTCGACAAAGAGGATAACCCCGCTCTCGGTCTACGTGCTATACGCATCTGCCTCACGCGTCCGGATATCTTCCGCACTCAGCTTCGCGCTCTCTACCGCGCATCTGCTTTCGGTAAACTCGGTATTATGTTCCCGATGATAACAAGTGTATCCGAGGTTGAAAAGATACTCGGCATATGCGAGGAAGTCAAAAATGAACTGAGACGCGACGGTATACCGTTCAGTGATAACGTCGAGACCGGTATCATGATAGAAACTCCTGCGGCTGCCGTAATTAGCGACCTGCTCGCTCCGCTTGTCGATTTTTTCAGCGTCGGCACTAACGACCTCACGCAGTATACCCTCGCCTGCGACAGACAAAATCCCAAGCTTGAACAGTTCTGCGATACCCATCATGAGGCTATTCTCCGGCTGATAAAAATGGCTGCCGATAACGCTCACAAACACGGCGCATGGATAGGTATCTGCGGTGAACTCGCTGCTGATACTTCCCTTACCGAAACATTCCTGCGTATGGGCATTGACGAGCTTTCTGTTTCGGCTCCCTATGTCCTGCCACTCAGGGACACGGTAAGAAAAATTGACCTCGCTTAATTGAAAAGGTACAGTCAAACACCGGTACCGATACAGAAGCTTTATGTTTCTGTATCGGACCGGTGTCAGGCTGTATCTTTATTGTTTTGGTCATCACGGCAGAGGAAATGTTTAAGTTCCTCTATCGGTATCGGCTTGGAATACCTGTATCCCTGCAAATACTGCGCTTTCATCTTTATACATCTGTCCTCGTCGTGCTCGGTCTCTACTCCTTCAAACAGTACAGAGTATTTCAGGTCGTGGAACATATTCGCAAACGTCTTTACCATGTACTTGGATGAATCGTTTTTCAGCGACTCTATCAGCAGTGAACGGTCAAACTTTATGATGTCAAACGGTATCTCCATGATTCTCTCAAAGTTAGAATATCCTGTTCCGAAATCATCAAGATAAAGCTTTATCCCTAACTTCTGCAACTCGGTAACTCGGTCCTTCATTGTGTTGAAGTCAGCTTCACTCCGGCTTTCCGTTATCTCTACCGCTATCTTGTCATAGTCGATGCCGTTGCGCTCTATTATCCCTTTGACCTCACTGCAAAATGTCTCCTGCCTAAGGTCAAGTGTCGAGAAATTTACCGATATTCGGTTTATTTCATAGCCTTCCTCTATAAATGTCCGAACCGCATAGCACGTCTTGTTCAGTATTATCATGCTGAGCGTATGTATCAGATTGTACTGCTCTGCAATCGGTATGAACATATCCGGAAATACCATTCCTGTCTTCTCAAGCTTCATGCGCATCAGCGCTTCCGCTGTATCATATTTGCCTGTAGTGATGTTGAATACAGGTTGGCAGTAAACCAGTATACGCGGGTCAGAAAGGTCCTTTTTCTCAACTATGTCCAATAACTGAGATAATATATAGTTCTTGTCGTAGAATTCCTTTATGTCGTTTTCTGTGAGGCGATGTATTGAATTCATCGGTCGGCGCGACTCGGAATACTCGATAAGCTGATAATAATCGCCTATTGACGTTACCTCTTCACAGCTCTCAAGTATCGTTATCCTGTAGTCAATATCGAACATCTCATGGCTCTTCTTGAAGTCTTCAAGCATCTTCTCCACAGATATTCCATAGTCTGAACGGCGATTCCTTATAAACGTCAGCACAAGCCGGTCGTCAGGAAAATGATAAAGTACTCCGTTTTTCACATTCTGTCGGAAAAATTTGTAGAATTCTGCCTTTAATTCCAGCGAATTCGCTATCGCTTTCTTGAAATTTGTCATGGAACAACACATTATCAGCATTTTGTTGCCCTTTGACAGATTCTCTTTCAGTTCTTCATAAAAATAACTGCTCTCTACTGCTCCCGTATCAATATCGTAAGGATTCGAGTGGAACATATATATTATTCCGATTATCGGGAAGAAAAAACAAAGACTCGTATACGATACCTGATAGTTCCGCTCCTGTACCGCCAGCATCAGTGAGGATAACACGTTCACTATTATCATTCCGATAAATACCTGCCGTAACAGACGACTGCGGTACTTTATCAGTACATAGATAAACTTGAACATCAGCATTGCCATCAGTATCGCGTATAGATTTATTCCCGAATGATATTCGCCGTCCTTCGTGATGTAAAATCCAAATTTGCTGACCGTTCCTATTATGTCTGCTATCGCAACTGCTACTATCATGATTGAAGAATGTATCAGTCCTTTATGCTGCTGCTTATGTGGTATCCATAACGGTCCGTTCAGATACTGCAAATACAACAGCAGTACTATTGATATAAGCAGGCTGTGTACGATGCGTGAGGTATATATGAACGGCGGATTCAGCTCTGATGAATTCAGCGCCATCTGAAACAGTATATTCGCTGCCGATGCTATCACCATCGCAAACAGGTTCAGTGTCAGCAGATGAAATCGCTGACGTGAACTTGATATATATGACTGCCTTAATAGTATGCCCATGATTATGCACATCGCCATTACTGCAATGTCGCCTACAGGGGTATACTGTGCAAGGTCAAGATTTGAAGAATCAAACATATTAGCCCCCATGTTTCTATGTAAGATAATCTGTCTTCTATTGCCTATAGTATCATTATATCATCATCACACGCAAAAGTCAATAAAATTTGTCATCTTTGTTAATTGTATATTATGCATTGTGATATACTAAAAGTTTAATATATAAAAAAAGACTGCTAACTGTTTTAGTTAGCAGTCTGAGTTTTTTATTTGCTTAATTCAGGAAGTGACTTTATAAGCTTTGCGTCAAGCTTCTGTATTGCAAGTGCGTCCTTACCTGTGATTCCGTCTCCGGGGTCATAGCAGTCGGCATTTGCCTTTGCCTCTTC
>ONBA01000069.1 GCA_900315975.1 uncultured Ruminococcus sp. | reverse complement strand
AAAAAAGCGTGGCAAATACAAGCTCGTCACCTATATCTGCAACACTTATGCGAACCACGGCAAGGAGGTATGCTCCTCGCATTCTATTTTACAGCGTATCATTGAGGGGCTTGTGCTTGAGGATATTCGAGCAAGGGCAAAGCGTGTCATTGAGGACGAGGACGGCGAGAGACAGCGTTATCTTGCAATTAAGGCGAATGAGCGTAAACAGCAGACCGAGGACGAGAGCCGACTTCTGAAACAGGCTGAGAGCCGTCTGGCGGAGCTTGAAACGATCATCAGCAAGACCTACGAGGAAAGAATGCTCGGTAAGCTGCCCGAAGATCTGAGTGCGAAAATGCTTGAAAAGTATACAGCCGAGCAGAGGGAGCTTACAGCTCAGGCGGAGCAGTACCGCAAAGCAAGAATGCAGGAACAGCAGGACGAACAGGACGTTGAGAGATTCATTGAGCGTTTGAAAAAGTGGAGCGATGCACCTTGCCTTACCCGTGAGCTGTGCTTAGACCTCATCGAATTTATTGTAGTCCATGCCCGTCCCGAAGATCGAAACGCACCACGCAGGATCGACATTTACTACAAGTTCATCAGCAATCCCCTCACAGACAGCAGAAACCTCTTACTTCCGCAGAATGGCGTGGAAATCAATCAGTCGTAAATTGGTTGTCCTTTTGGGTGGGTGACAACTGCAACCCAGTTGTCGAAGTGCTGTAAGCCGTGGTCACGCAGGAAGTCATACTCCAAGTAACGCATCATGGTGTGCAGCTCTGTGATAGAATTGCTCAGAGGTGTGCCGTAAGCAACACCTTAACAACGATTATTTGGGTTATGTTTGGACGGTTGGTTTTACGATAATAAACGAAAGGAGGAATACAAATGATTGATATCGTTCAGGGCAACGCCGCAACTCCCGATAAACTATTGACCGAAACAGCACAGAAAATAATAAACACGACCACAAAATACTGCGGAGGAACAGGGCATATAGTTGTGCCGGAGGTCATTTTTTAATGATCGTTGCTGTAAAGCGGTTGGCATGAAACGATAATATCATTCCGCTTTGTGGCATAGATTTCGATTGTTCCTATGTTTCATCTGATACCATAAAATAAAACGCAACTGGTTATATGCAAATATGACCAGTTTTGCTATAATAAGAAAAAACAGAAATGAGGTACTCATAATGGAAGAAAGATATCAGCTCAACAAGGAACTTGCACAGATGCTCAAAGGCGGCGTGATCATGGATGTTACCACTCCTGAACAGGCGGTTATCGCACAGGAAGCAGGTGCGTGTGCAGTTATGGCTCTGGAACGTATCCCTGCGGATATCAGGGCTGCCGGCGGCGTGTCAAGAATGAGCGATCCTGCTATGATCCGTTCAATACAGGAAGCTGTGACTATTCCGGTCATGGCGAAGTGCCGTATCGGTCATTTTGTTGAAGCACAAATACTGGAAGCAATCGAGATCGACTATATTGATGAAAGCGAGGTGCTTTCGCCTGCCGATGATGTTTTCCATGTGGATAAGCGAAAATTCAAAGTGCCGTTCGTCTGCGGTGCCAGAGATCTTGGTGAAGCCCTTCGCCGTATTGCCGAGGGAGCATCTATGATAAGAACAAAGGGCGAGCCTGGTACCGGCGACATCGTGCAGGCAGTTCGTCATATGAGAATGATGAATACACAGATCCGTCATGCTGTATCGCTCAGTGAGGACGAACTTTATGAAGAAGCAAAGAAACTTCAAGTGCCGTATGAGCTGCTGAAACAGGTTCACGATACGGGCAGACTTCCGGTCGTAAATTTCGCCGCCGGCGGTGTTGCGACACCTGCCGATGCCGCACTGATGATGCAGCTCGGTGCAGAAGGTGTGTTTGTTGGATCGGGCATCTTCAAATCCGGCGATCCCGTAAAACGTGCGAGTGCGATCGTACAGGCTGTTACGAATTATAATGATGCAAAATTGATCGCTGAACTTTCATCTGGACTTGGTGAAGCTATGGTCGGTACCAATGAGAGCGAGATCAAGCTCATTATGGAAGAAAGAGGTAAATAATGCGGATAGGTGTACTTGCAGTACAGGGAGCTTTTGCAGAGCATTCCGCAAAGGTATGTCAGCTTGGTGCTGAGGCAGTGGAGATACGCAAGAGACATGACATTCAGACGGAGCTTGACGGTCTGATCCTACCGGGCGGTGAAAGTACAGCGATGCGGAAACTTCTGACAGAGCTTGACCTGCTTGAACCGTTAAAGGAAATGATACAGAATGGTTTGCCTGTTTTTGGGACTTGTGCCGGTATGATCCTTCTTGCAAAAGAAATATCAGGCGGCGGTACTCCTTGCTTTGGAACATTGGATATATCTGTGCATCGGAATGCTTACGGCAGACAGCTCGGCAGCTTTCGCTGTGTCGATATATTTGCAGGGAAAGAAATCGAAATGCCATTTATCCGCGCACCGTATGCAACGAATGTGCGTGATAATGTCACAGTTCTTGCTTCACACGATAACAGGATCGTTGCAGTCAGACAAGATAATCAGCTTGCAACCGCTTTCCATCCGGAACTGACCGAGGATTTTACAGTTTATGAATATTTCTTTCAAACGATTGCCAAACGCCTAAGAAAGTAGTATAATCAAAGTAAGAGGTGGGGGAAATGCATATCCGAATTGACCGTGAAAGCAGCGTGCCGGCTTATATGCAGGTCTACAATGAACTGCGCAATAGAATCATATCGGGAGCATTTGTACATGGTGCAAAACTCCCCTCAAAACGAGAGCTTGCAAGAGATTGTCTTGTCAGTCTCCCGACGATAGAACACGCTTATCAACTGCTTTGCGATGAAGGGTTCTGTGAAATGCGTCTGCGAAGCGGTTGCTATGTGAAATACGCTGTCGAGAGCTTCTTCCCTGTTTCTGCAACAGAGGAGACGATCTTTCAAATAGACAGGGATCATATTCTGCATAACGACAATATTCCGTTTTCCTCGGTAGCAGCAATGCTGAGAAAAGTGATCCTTGATTACGGGGAACGGATACTGATGAAATCTCCAAAGGGTGGTTGTTCACAGCTTCGTGATGCGATATGCCGCTATCTTTCAAGATGCAGAAATATCAATGTATCCAGAGAACAGGTCATTATTGGTTCGGGGGCTGAATACCTGTACGGGATCTGTATCCAGATGCTTGGCAGAGGAAAGACCGTTGCGTTGGAATCGCCCTCTTACGAAAAAATAGAAGCAGTCTATAAGGCAAACGGCGCTGTTTGTGATATGCTTGAAATGGACGGAGAGGGTATCCGCACTGATGAACTCAGCAGAACAAGTGCAGAGATCCTCCATGTCACGCCTTTCAACAGCTTTCCAAGCGGCGTAACTGCTTCTGCTAAGCGCAGACAGGTCTATCTGGAATGGGCGTATCAGAGGAATGCGGTCATTATTGAGGATGACTATGATTCTGAATACACTCTGAACGGAACAGCACCGCAGACATTGTTTGCACAGTCGGAAAACAATCATGTCATATACATCAACACCTTCTCAAAGACTATCGCTCCCTCACTTCGTGTTGCCTATATGCTTCTGCCTGAGAAACTGCTGCCTCTATATGAACAGACTGTCGGATTTTATTCCTGCACAGTCCCTATGCTTGAACAGTTCTTTCTTGCTGAATGGCTCGACAGCGGTGAATTTGAACGGACGATCAATCGAGTCAGGAATACTAAAAAAATATGATTTAAATGAGAGCTGCCTACAAGGTCGGCTTCAAAGACGGTGCGTCTTTGATGAGAGAGATTCAGGACTGATATGATCACAGCATAAGGAAAAGGGCAATGTCCTCCGTGAGTGGAAGGCATTGCCCTTATTTCCTTTAGAAAAAATAAGTTCAATTGTTTTTGCAGCCATTGAAGGCAATACAGATCATCAAATAAAGTGTCTGCTTTGTACTGC
>ONBA01000076.1 GCA_900315975.1 uncultured Ruminococcus sp. | reverse complement strand
GAACACGGCGGCGATATTGCCGAATATCACGAAACCTGCAAACAGGTTTTGGAGCTTTACCCGTCAGGCAATATTCCGAAAGTCGAAAATCTTGAAAAGCATATCGCATCTTTGCAAAAAAAGCTGTCGAAGAAAAATACGGAATACGATCAGGCAGATAAGAAGTCCCGTGAGCTGTCCGAAGCAACGAGAACAATAGAGGAATATCTGCGACAGGAGCAGAGTCGGAATCAGCATAAGAAAAGAAAGCGGAATGACCTCGAATGATGATAGGTTCTCTGGCGAACGGAGAAGCACCTCAGAGCCGTTCGTGATGGTTATGGGAAAACTAACTGCTGAAAAAGAAAGACGGCACAGAGAGCGTTCTCCGTGCCGTTGCAGTATCAAAGCATGATTCTTATTGTCAACCGACCGTTATCGTAATCAGCTGTGATAGTTCCGCCCATACGCTTCACAAGCGTTCTGGCGATAGATAATCCAAGTCCTGTTGAATGGTGTGCGGCTTCAACTGTATAAAACCTGTCAAAGAGCTGTTCCACTTCGACCGTGGACAGCTCTTTCGCAGTATTGGCAAAGGTGATCTCGCCCAGATCGGAAAGTGTGATCTCTAAATCGCCGTCGCTGTATTTGACCGCATTATTCAACAGATTTGAAAACACCCTTGCAAGCTCCGAGCGATTCACATTTCGAACGATACGAGTATCGGTAATGTGTATCTGCGGAGTAATGCCCTTTTCGGTCAGCACGGGATAAAAGCTGCTGATACTTTCCGCAAGCACCTGATTCACAAACACTTCCTCTGTATCCTCTTTGCTCTCATTGGAAACGATCATGGAATATCTGAATAACTCCTCTGTAAGCTGCTTCATCGCTTCCGTGCGTTCTTCGATTGCGCCGACATACTCTCTGATCTCGGACAGCTCGTCTGTTTTTCCGATCATATAGAGATTGCCTGCGATAGCTGTCAGCGGTGTGCGCAGGTCGTGGGATATATTCGTTATTGCATTTTTCAGCTCGGTATTGCCCTGATGATATTGCAGATGTTCTTTTCTGAGTATTTTCAGCTGCTTGTTGATGCTGTCGGCAAGCTCACACATATCCTTGTCACGGGAAGAAATGTCAACTAAGGTATTGGTGTCGGTTTTCAGTATGTCGGCAAACTTGTCCCCTATCTCTCGTGCCGATTTTTTCAGAAGATATATTTTTATCAATAAAACAACGATCAATGCGATCGCCGCTGCAAGCACCCAGCCCATTTACACACCTACTTTATGTCACATTTCTGAAAGTGGATAAGCCCGATCACCGAAAATACCACGATCATGACCGCTGAGATCATCAGGTTCTTTTCTATCCCGTCGGGTACCGTGTAATAAGAAAAATCGAACAAACTGCTCTGGGGGAAGAGCCTTGCAAGAAGCTCCATGACCTTGTTGTCCTTTTTGAACATTCCCAGCACGAAGGAGAGATTGAGGGCATACTGCACCACAAGTATCACCACCGTGAGCTTTCCGCCGCGCATAAGATTTCCAAGCAAAAGAGAAACAACTGTGCTTACGCATATAAGCATAACGAGCATCACGGAAAGGGATACCAGAGCCGCTTTCAGCCTGTATCCGTCGTAATCAAAGGCGAATACTGCTACCGAAAAAACTGCCAGCTGATAGCAGACAAAGTATATCACCGCAGCGGCGCTCATTGCAAGAAGATCGGCCAGAAAGATCTCCGTGCGGGTGTGGCCGCTGACCAGCATATTTCTTATAGTGCCGTGGTTGTACTGAGAATCGAGAAGTACAGCGACCGTTGCCGACGCTGCGAAGGGGATCAGTATCGCCGCAAAGCTCGGCACGATACCGAGGATATTATCCTTAGTCAATACGATGCCTGAATTTTCGGGCATATTGAAATTAGGATACAGATACATTCCTGCCGTTAAAAACGCTCCGAAAAACGCAGATGCCACTATTGTGATATAAAAATATTTTGATTTTAAAAGCTCGTGAAAATTTGCATTCAGCAGCTTAGCCATTGTCCGCACCTCCTACCAGCGAGATGTAAAAGCTCTCAAGGCTCTCGTCATGCTCCTCCAACGAGAGTACCTCGCAGCCGTCCTTTGCAAGTGCTAAGGAAAGCTGAGTGATATTAGGCTTTGCGTAAATATCGGCTTTCTTATCATCAATGACCGAATATTCAAGCCCCATTTCGTCAAGCACGCTTGCCAGCATCGCCGTATCGGTGACAGTGATACGCATACACTTGCGGCAGGCGGCTTCCAGCTCCTCCGCACTCATTTCACGGACAATGCGTCCGCTGTCGATAAAGCCGTAATGCGTAGCAAGTCTCGACAGCTCATCAAGGATATGCGAGGAGATAAGCACCGTGATCTTCTGCTCACGGTTGAGTTTTAGTATCAGCTCTCTTATCTCAATAATGCCCTGGGGGTCAAGTCCGTTGATCGGCTCGTCCAGTACGAGAAAATCGGGATCGCCGCAAAGTGCAACGGCGATGCCCAGCCGCTGACGCATACCGAGGGAGAAGTTCTTCGCCTTTTTCCTGCCCGTGTTTTCAAGACCGACCAGTTTCAGAAGCTCCGTGATACCGTCAAAGCTCGGCATACCCAAAATGCGGTACTGCTGTTTGAGATTGTCCTCCGCTGTCATATCAAGATAGATAGACGGCGTTTCCACGACTGCACCCATTCTGCGCCTTGACTTTGAAATTTCCTTATCGGAGTGCTCCACACCGTACAGCTCAAAGCTGCCGCTTGTGGGGAGCTGTAATCCGCATACAAGGCGGATAAGTGTTGTTTTGCCTGCGCCGTTTTTACCGACAAAGCCGTATATCGAGCCTTTCGGGACATTCATCGTCAGACCGTTCAGGGCCTTGAAGTCCTTATAGTGCTTGCAAAGAGCGTTAGTTTTCAGAACATAGTCCATAGTTTGACCTCCTAACCTGTTTCTGAAAACATTATACAACAAAAAAGTGAAGAAAACGGTAAAGAAAAAAGTGAAGAAAAAGTCAAGATTTTTCGTTCAGCATAAAGCCTATTCCCCATACCGATGAAATATACTCCTTGCCTGTCAGGGCTTTCAGCTTCTTGCGAAGATTGTAGATATGGCTTTTCAGCGAATCTTCGGTACAGTCGGGGGTATCAAGACTTATACGGTCTAATATCGTCAGCTTTGCAACGACCTGCTCAGGATTTTGCATGAGCAGTTTCAGTATAGCATACTCCGTCCTTGTC
>ONBA01000037.1 GCA_900315975.1 uncultured Ruminococcus sp. | reverse complement strand
CTAATATGCAGATAAGACCGACTGCTTTCACAATCGGTCTCATCATACACTTTTCTATTGCACTATTTTACGTTTACACGAAATATGGGATTGACTCTACTCATTCTTCATTTCCTTCCACAGAATTCCTTAACCATTCGAGAGAATCCATCACATAGCTTTTTCTGTTATCATTTATATCCTTAAAATCGATTCCGAAATGCTTGTTTTTATCTTTTAAAAGCTCTTCTACACTTACATATCGTTCTTTTAATCCAAGTTTCTCCAGTATTGTGTAAATTCTTTCATCTTTTTCAATTTTATGATCTACTTTCAATTTAATAGAGTAGAATGGCTTATTAAAAATCGTTGAGAATGCAGTCCCATGAAATGAATCGGTTATAATAAACTTTGCATACTTTATGTAGCGCAGAAAGTCGATAGGGCTATTATGATAACGCTTGTATTTTATTTTATTTTTTTTCAGGGTGCTTATTATACCAAATCGAGGGAACAATACCATTGTATATACCGGAAGACTTAATGCGTTCGACATAATATTAGCTGCTTTGATCACATCATCACTGAGCTTCACTGAATATAAAAAAATATAATCCTGTTGTATAATTCGTGATAAATCAAACGTTTTGTAATCATCTTGATCTATTAGCAAAGTTGGATCTGCAACGACTTTAATTTTCTTTTCTGGGCACACTAATTCCAAAGTATTTTTTCCTGCTTCTTCTCTGACAGAGATCCTGTCATAATCATGAAACAAGTCTATATATTTCTTATCATAGTATTTAGTATCGTTACAACTTGGCGCATATGCGATTTTTCTTGCTATATGCTGTATTGGCAAAAAAAATATCATATCACAATCAGCGCAAACAGTGTTCCAGATCTGGTCGCTCCCAGTAATTAAAACATCATACTGTTCATTCAACAATTCAAAATTACTGTTATAGTAATATTTACATTTACTCAAGCTCATATACTTTTTCTGAAATTCTTTATACTTAGCTTGATTCACCAAGAACATATCCATGAAGAATACACGCTTTAACAGCAATACTGCCTTACTTTTCAAGGAACGATTACCGTATGTCGCAATCAATCCATATATTTCATTATATTTTTCCGGAGTATAGTCAATAATTTCGACATCATATCCCATATTATGCAGGGCTGTTTTTAATGCATAAGCCTGTAAAGCAGATCCATTATTAAGAGACTTGTGATATGTCAATATACCGATTCGCATTTACTTTTCTCCTCTTTTTAATAATTGCAGCATTTTTTGGGGGAGTACCGTCTTAATTATTCTCTTTGCTTTCCTCTTCACTCTAATAATCAGATGTTTTCTCTGATAATCCTTTTCTACCGCAATCCAACCTCTTTTTTTATATATTTTCAGTACTCGGGCTCTCTTATTAGCATTATAAGGAGTGGGTCGAGTAAGCTGAGTATTGATAACAGCAGCTTTTTCATATTCTGATTCAAATAAATCAAAGCATTCTGCATGTTTTTTTAAAAAGTTATGACCTTTTTCAGTATTGACAATTAAAACAGAGACACCATTCTTTGTTTCAATTGCTCCACCATCAACGAGTTCAGGATGTTCCTTTTCAATGCCCCAGTAATCTCCAATCGTAATATCGCCTGCTCTGTGAGAATTGGCATATTTGCATTTATTACAGTTTTCTCTGCATATACTTCCATCCATAAAATATGAAATATACGAATTAGTTTTCGTTTGAGATACAGGGATTGATTTATTGCCAACAACTTGAGCAGAGCTGTTATGCCCCCATCCCAAGTGCTTATCTCTGAAAGTAAATGCATTTACTGTAACATTCTCACGTTTTTCAAAGGCCTTAATATATTCTTTAAACATTTTGTTTGATGGAACGCCATGACAAATCAAATCAATAGTAAGAAGATTCCCATAGTTTTTTCCCAAATATGCTTTCAAACCTGCAATCTGGCAGGGACAGCCTGAAAAAATAACAAACCGATCTGATTCAAGGAGCTTTTTCTTCACTTCTCTGAAAGCAGTACCAATATAACTTTGAGTATATTTAGAGCCTTGAATTTTTTCTAATTCAGCCTCTGTATCTGTAAATATATGTTTGACAGAAAAGTCTGTATCATATGCAGCACCATAAACGCACCCACCATCTTTAATCACCGCTTCGCCTAATGCGCCAAACACACCGCCGGATGCTGATTTAGACAACACTGTTTTATTTTTAGCCACAGCTACATAAGTGATGAGTGGGACATTGACTTCTTCTGTATTTTGAAATGCACACACATTTTTGCATCTATTACACCCAATACATTTTTGAGCATCAATATTAGGATAATAGTACCCACACTCATCCTCGATCATCTGAATTGCATCCTTCGGACATACATTATAACACGCACAACAAGCGCTACAATCCGATTTGTTAACAAATAAAACAGTTTTTTCTTTTATCATGAGTACATCTATCCCCTTATACTTTTTCCAGCATATAATGAAAAATACCGCTAAGCAATTTGACAATAATAAACTATATTAATTTTGCCGTACAAAAATCAATTGTCAAGTCACAATCGTCATTAATCAACAGCATATTATATGAACACTGCCTAATACACATGATAATCAAAACTATTTTCAACTCAATTATTTCGCCCCATCATGGATTTGACATTTGATTCTTCAGGAAAATATTTTTTAGTCAAATCATTATTATTTAATACGCAACAAAATAAGAAATCCTTTTACTAAAAGTTTTATATTATGAATAAAACCATACTTCCAAAGCAATAAAATGGATTTCATATTAGCAAGGATATTCTTTCTTAAACTTTGTTGGCATACATATGGAATTGTTTTTCTGTAATTTTGGACAGAAAGGCAATACATCGCATAGGAGCATTCAAGCATTACATTTCTAACCCCTGCATAATCATTCTGAATTTTATCAATTGCAAACAGATATTTTAACTTTCCATCTTTTGTAAAGCAACGATTAACATCGCTTGTTGCACTCTCTGAATTATAAACATAGTTATATGTTATTATATCAGCTAACAAAATTATAAGCTTTTCGTTCTTTAGAATCTGCATATTGAAATGCATATCCTCACAATGTGAAAGACTTTCATCAAATCTAATTGTCTTAACGATTTCACGCTTATAGAATTTGTTCCAAACGCTTCCCATTATATTTTTCTGATTAATAACAAGTCCTCTTGCTATTGAAGCTCCTATTTTTTGGTTATAATACTTATTGGAACAAGGCGACTTTATAATTTTGTTATCATTGATAATTGTATTATTATATCTGGTAATAAGCAAATCAATGCGATTATCCTCAAAACATTTTACAATCAAATCTATGGCGTTTTTCTCGTAATAATCATCAGCATCACAAAATCCAACTATATCACCACTCGCTATTTGTAAAGCAAGATTTCTTGCTGCTGATACTCCCGCCACATTATCTTTAATTATGATTAAATTAGAATATATTTGCTTTAACAATTCACATTTCACATCAGTACGATCAGAACAGTTATTGATAACAACAATGCACTCTATGTCCCTTAGTGTATTATTAAATATACTTCTGACACAACGTTCTATTGTATGCTCTGCATTACACGCTGGAATAATGATACTGACTAACGGCAATTGCTATTCTACCTCCTCATGATATCTTATAAAATATCTAACAGCTATATCCCAATAAAGCCATCTCTTTAGGTTTATGCGCGGGTTAAATCTTATAAAAACGTCTATTTTGTGCCGGATTTGTACTTTAATAATTGTTCTCGATCAAAATAGGTCTCCTCAAAACCATCACAGACTACAAGAAATGCTGTGAAGTCGGTGTAAATGGTATTTCAGCAATTTCTTCAGGTTTTGTCAAGGTCATACTACTGACACGGTGACTGATTCTGCCTTTGGTTCGGAATCCTAGAACGGCTCACTCACTTCATTCCATCAGATCCTACCCATACATACGCCCGAAACTTCATAAACCATTTTATTTGTAAGATATAATATACATTATATTTGGTGGTTATAATTACTAAATGTGAGTATTCTAAAGCTATAAGTTATTGCTTAATATGTAATTTTTTCTTTATGTTCTCCAGCATTGTGCCATCTTTAATATATTGAATAAATCGATATCCCTTGCGATATATCAAGCAAACAACTTTTGATAAAGGTTGAGGAAACATCCGTTTTATCTTCTGCTCTGTATTATGAATCGCTTTATCATGATCGGAGAACCATGTCGCATCATACCAATGTATACCGAGCGTATTGCTAGTGAGTGTTTTTTTTCCGGTTTCAAAGTCAATTGGGCAAAACACATCACTTGCGTAGACCTTGATCCGATCCAGTGTCTGTGTTTTATCCTCACATACAAAACCTTTTTGTAAAAGGTAATCAGTTGTATACTTTGTACATGGAATCACATTGAATGAACCATCCTTCTTAATGAAAAAGAGGTTATCGTACACGCTTTTCATGTCTAAGAGTTCTTCTGCTTCCGGTTCAGCACCAAACCCAAGTCCGGTATTGACCAGTTTGCTGTATTTTTCAATTGCCATAAAGACATGATTGCTCAACAGATTATCAATATTTCCAATCAATTCGACATCGGTGTCAAGGTAGATCCCACCATATTGATATACAACATCTAATCGTGCATAATCTGCGACAAAAGCCCATTTTTTGTTTTTATACGCATCGGAAATATACTGATTCTTATTATAATCATAATTTGATTCATCCCATCTCATGATCTTATAATCCGGACAGAATTTTTTCCAGCTTTCCATACATTTTTTAACTTTATCTGGAAGTGGATTATTACCAAACCAGCAATAATGAATAATTTTAGGAATCATTTTCCCACCTCATTCTTATCGTTTGTTTACGATTGATCAAATTCATCTGCTTTAGCCGATAGAATATTTCATTATTATACATATTAACTTCAAATATATCTACTATTGCTTTACCAATAAACAATATCATAAAGTTTACTCCCACTGATCTGACAATATCCTCATTTATTCCCCACAGTGAAATTGTCATTAGCGCAATAGCATATTGGTATTCTTTTCTCTTAATAAACGAAATCATAATAAGTGTCATTGTAATCAAAAACACACTCGTAACAAGAATCCCGCTTCCTTGCAGCAGCCATATCATGCCGGAATCCAGATTAAAATAATGACCTTTATACATAAAATTACTATAAGAATCGATATCTCCACCTAAAAATGAATATCCAAACTCTCGTAATGAGAACTGTGCTAATGATAGTCTCCCTGTAAAGAAATCATTTAATTTTATTGTTATCTGGTAGATTAACCGTTTTATAGGATAATTAAGTTGATTCAATACGCCCGGAAGTTCATATGTTTTATAACAAATAACAAGTAGCAAATTTGAAAAAAAGCATATTGGAAAGAATATTTTTACAAACAAACTATTAAGGATTTTTTTTGTTGTTTTTGGAAAAACTAACAATATTAATTCAAACAACAATGCAAATCCTAATCCAATTACCAATGAACCCGAGGCTGATACAACACAAAGCAGAACATAACAAACGATAATTAACAGGAATTTTAATTTATTGAATTTGTTTTTATGCTTGCACATATACAGCAAGATAATCATACCGCTATGTGCAGCCAAGAGATTTATGTGGTTATACCCCCCTGTGATAACAACCAATACTAAAGCTATTACTTTTGAATACAAAACACAATTAATTATTTTTGTTTCGTCTATCCATAATGCAGAATAAATTCCCAAAATAGACATAACCAATCGAATATCTCTATTCGTAGTAAATTGAAATACAATACAAAAAAAGACTAAGGATAAAAGAAGTGTGCTTGCAACTTTTTTCTTTTTTAAGTTCATCTCCGATATTATTATTCTATTTATGGTTTGAACTGCAAACGCTAAAAATGCTACTAACAAAAATATTTTGTTTGCTTCTGTGTTGAGTCTCGATTCTTTAAGTGACTCATAAAAAACAATAAAAAAAATCGATATATACGACAGAAGATTAGTTTTTTTTATTGTTATTTTATCTTGTATACTGAACAACATTTTTCACTCACTTCGTTACATCATCTTGCACACAAAATAAAGCATTAAACCCATTCTGTATTTAATCATCAAAACATATGATTTCTGTTTCCAATTTAGTTTTTTTATCGGGTATTGTCGAACTACTTTTTGAACTAGAGAATCGCTTATTATTTCTTTGATCCGTTTCAAACAGGCATAGATATTCTTTTTACTGATGGAAGTATTCTCCTGTTTCAAGCAACTAAGTATTTGTACAAATAACATCTTATCAGCTCTGTACTTAGCATCGGCAGGCAATCGAAGTTCTGTTATCTTATTTAAAGTATATCTGTATACTTTTTTTACTTCATCGAATCTATTCGGCTTATATTTCAGCGAAAGGCTACTTGTATTTGTCCTATACTTGTATCCGCTATATTGGATAACATATGCAGATTTAAAATGCGGTAATGCACCAAATTGGAATGCAAGATCTTCAGATTGAATAACTCTTTCAGAATAAAATTCTACATGATTAACAGCTAAAGTGTTTCTTAGGTACAATTTTCCCCATGCTGTTGTGAATATGCTGTCTTGTTTGTCAGGCAAACTCCCAATAAATCTCGAAAGCAAAATGTTTTTGACATCAGATCCGCTAAATGATTCTTCTTTCAGTACCGATGTAAATATTTCTCTTCCTAATTCATCTGTTTTTATATAGCCTGACACTACAAGATCGGCTTCATTCTTATCGGCAACAAAATATAAACTTTCTAAATAGTTCAAAAGGACAGAATCATCTGAATCAATAAATGTAACATATTGTCCCGTACTGCGCTCAAAACCATATTTCCTTGTTAAGCCTAATCCTTCATTGACTTTATGATATACTTTTATACGTGAATCTTTTTGTGCATATTCGTCACAAATTAATCCGCTTTTATCTGTTGATCCATCATCAACTAATATCAATTCAAAATCCTTGAAGGTTTGATTGATCAAACTTTCAATACAATCTCTTAGATAATTCTGTACATTATATACAGGGACTATGACACTAATCGCAATCATTGATACTCTCCTTTATATCACTTAATCACTGTCATCTATATACTTACCTCAACTCTTTTTTAAGATTATTCTATAAATCTTTAAAAGTTCATTTGCTTCATGATGAATAGAATAGTGATGTGAAACCACACTATCCTCATTAGACTCCCGATGTGCTCCCTTAAACGAAAGAATCTCCTTCGCCCATTTCTCAGGAGGAGCCTGAAGGGAAAGGAA
Source organism: uncultured Ruminococcus sp. (assembly GCA_900315975.1). Next base: position 27,848 of record ONBA01000037.1, on the reverse strand, counting down.
CTTTACCTGCTCCGTTATTTGAATATCTCTAGGGACAGTATCAGATATTACACACGGTAATCCCGCACACTGAGCCTCCACGTTAACAAGTCCAAAGCTCTCATAAAGTGACGGCAATACAAATACATCTGCCATCTGGTATTCCAGTTCAACTTTATCGGTAACTCCTACAAATGTGACATAATCGGCAACTTCACTATTTGACACAATTTGCCTTATTTTCTGTTCCAATGCTCCCGTGCCTACAAGCCTAAGAACGCTATTTGAATCAATACGATGTATGAATTCAAAGATTTTTATCAGAAATGCATGGTTCTTCTGCTCATTAAATCTGCCGACGTGTGTAATAACGAACTTATCTTCCAAGTTATTATTTTTTTTCAAACTATCTCGGAGTTCAGGCTGATAACGGAATCGTTGTTCATCTATGCAGTTGTTTATGACCTTATAGGGATGTTCTTTATACAGCCATTTTCCTGCTGCTTCGCTACAAGCAAGTGCCACATCATAACGATTTACAAAGTACCCATACAACATTTTATTCAAGATCTGATGAGTGCAATCAGTATTATGTGCATGAACAATCACTTTTGCATTAGATTCGCTTTTTTTAATGGCTCTCAGCTCAATGGACATCAATGCACTATTTCCATGGATATGTATGATATCATACTTGTTCTTTTTTATCAACGTTGACAGCCTTTTGATATATGAAAACGGCTTTTTATTTCTGTTGTGAAATAAAAAAAATCTGTCACCGTTCTTCTTAATAATATTGCTGTACTTGCTCTCAATCTCCTCATTAGCTACAAAATCGAAAGCAATGCCACTCCTGTCCATGTTCTGATAGAAATCAATGATTACGTTTGACATTCCGTTTGTCAGAAACTTCACAGTATTAATAACCAATACCTTAATCATTGTCCACCTCTATTTCAAATACATTTTTATTAACCTTTTCAGTTGCTTCGGGACTAACGTTTTTATATGACCGCTGTATCTTTTGAGTCCTCTTTCTTTCTGGAACTTCTCATTCACACTCTTCCATCCGCCTTTTCGATAGATGTTTAGATACATTTCACGCTGCGGTGAGTATTCTGTTGGTGCTTTCAGCTGCGCATTACCCCGCGCTGCTTTCTCAAAGGTCGAAGCATACAACGCAAAAAGTTCCTTATGTGCTTCCGCAAAGCTTTTTCCCTTTTCTGTGTTTGCAATGATAACAGAAATTCCCTTTGATTCATTGATCTTGTCATTTTTAAGATACATAGGATGCTCTTTTTGGATTCCCCAAAAATCGCCAATTGTAAGATCTCCCGGTCTATGAGAGCATGCATATTTACATGAATAACAGTTACTGCGCATAAGCATACTATTCGCAAATAAGAAGAAGTACGATTGTGCAGATTCAAATAATCTGTATCGTTTTCCGGAGTTTGCAATGGCACTTCCATTCTTTCCCCACCCTATCTTCTTATCACGGAACGTAAATTGATCTACCTTGATATTTTTCTCTGTCTCAAAGTAATGGATATAATCTTTGAACATTTTATTGGAAGGCACCCCATGACAGATCAGATCAATTGCAATAAGATTTTCGTAATCTTTTCCAAGGAACGACCGCAGACCAGCGACCTGGCATGGCGTACCGCAGAAAAGCACTTTCTTGCAGTTCAAAAGCTGTTTCTTGATCTCACGGAACACATAACCTGTGCTACTTTGCGTATACTTTGAACCGCGAAGGTTGGAAAGATCTGCTCTCTGATCAGTGAGAATATGACGCAGTGTGAAATCCTTATCAAATGCCGCACCGCAGACAATGCCCCCTTCTTTCAGAAAGCTGTCGGCCAACGCAGAAAAGACTCCTCCCGAGGCTGCATTCATAAGTAAATCAGAATCCTTAGCAACAGCGACCCACGTTTGGAGTGGATGGTTTGTCTCTTTATTATTCTGATAGGAGCAAACTTTTTTACATCTGCCACAGCCGATACATTTCTGAGTATCTATCACGGGATACTGAAACCCACACTGATCTTCTTTCATGGAAATAGCATCCTTGGGACAGACATTCACACATGCGCCGCAAGCGCAGCACTTCGTTTTATCCTCAAATAAAACAGGAACTGATTTTCCCTCCTGCATCATTATCCCTTCTCCTCAGTAAGACGTTCTCCTAATTCTTTTCTGATCTGTTCTATATATGCCGAAGCCCTCTTTCGTTCATGCTCTAAAATGCGGTCAGCTTCCTCAAAATCTATCTTAGCCACAACTTTGTCCACCGCAGGGATATAATTCGCCGCTCTCTCGCTCAGACCCGTCAAAGCCAAGATGCTCCTGATACGAGAGCTTGCTTCCTCAGGATAGATTGAGAAAAATTTCGTATGGAATATGATTGAGAATACCGTGGCATGGAATGAATCTGTAATTACATACTGCGCATTCTTGATAAGATCCAAATAGTTTTCCACGTTCGGACACCATTTCAACGTTCCCTTGCGAACAATATCATGAATATTGTAACTAATATTGTATACTGGCAGACCTAATTCCTTTGAAAGTTTCTGTGCCAGTGTATCAACTCTCTTGTCATGATGCAAATTATATGTCACAATGTATTTTTTCGCGGCATAATATCCCGTGACATACTGTTTCCAGAAACTGAAAGGAAACAAAAGTGTCGGATCAAGCATCTGCGTTGCCTTTATACCGATGCTTTTCAAAACATCAACACCCTTGTTTTCTCTTACTGTAATATGTGTATAATCACTGAGCAGCTCGCGAACCGTTCTCGCCTCTTCCTTTGCCAGTATTTCGTTACCGATACTGGATGCATAGGAGAACTTGTATTTGCCGGAGGGAACAAAACTCAGATATAATGGCTTATCAATTCCCTCGTTCCAATGACTGTTCCAAACCTGGTCACTTCCGGTGCAGTATGCATCAAACCTCAGCGGATAATTCTTCAACTCACCTTCCGTTCTGTAGGTTTTCCCGGACATCTTGATATAGCGTTTCAGAAACCGGTCAAAAACGATTTTTTTCTTAAAATAAGAAAATGCCATGATCACCCTGGCACCGGTCAGTAATATCACATTATGCTTTAATTTTTCACTTTTATTTTTAAGTCTTTTCAGAAGTCCTACACTTGTATACCGCTCAGGATAGTAGTCAATGACCTCGACCTGAAAGCCCATTTTTTCAAAAAAGCTCTGCGTTGCAAGTGTTTGCAGTGAAGAACCATAATTCCTGACTCTATGTAATGTAATGACTGCAATTTTCATATTACTCCCCCAATGCTATCACTCTGTATTCATCGCAATTTATCCAAATATGTCTCAATCGTATTTATAACAGTCTGATTGCCTGATACATACGAATCAAATACATGATGCTTCGCCTCTTGGATACAGTAAAGAAGCTTTTTGCAATCCTCGCACTTCAACACCAAGTTTCGCTCGGAGAACGCATCCGCAATCTGCACTTGATGATCGTCAATGTGTTCTGCATAGCGCTTCAGTCTCGGAACAACGATAACCGGTTTTGCCAACCGCAATCCGGTAACAATGGTTCCAACACCGCTGTGCGTGATAAGAAGGTCACAGGCTGCGATCTTCTCATCAAAATCCTTTTTTGACATCATTGCATTGTAGCTATAATTCTCGGGAGTATAATCGGAATTTCCAATCTGCGCAAAAATCGTATCTTTTATATGATTCGCTTCAATCAGCGTATCTATTTCACGGAGTAAGCGATTAAACTGAAATTTCTGAGTACCAACAGCAACAAATATCATCTAAAAAATACCACCTACATATTTTGCCTTCGGATAGAATTGAAGCATTTCCTCCCACTGTACCAAAAAAAGGTCGCTGATCGGATAGATTAGTTTTCCAGTCAAAGATTTTGAATTCACCCTGGCAAAAGATTCAATATATATTATTTTCTTCCTAAACAGCTTTGAAATCAAGCAGATTGGATACGCCGCCAACGCACCGGTCGTGATGACAACATCAGGCTTTTCCTTTAAATAGATCTTGAAGGACCGGAAAAAAAGTGCCACAAAATGAATCAAGAAATACTTTTCACTCCGGTCGATTTTCTTGACACCATATATCGAACTACACTTAGAATCCTGCATCTGTCCGCCATACTCTGTCACATAAAAGGATTGGTACTGATTCATCAGTTTTTTTAAGCACATTAGTTCTTCCCAGTGTCCCCCCGAAGAAGATACAAAACAAATTTTAATGTTTTTTTTCATACTTAATATAATAAACACCTTTTTATCTTTTATAGTTAACAAAATAATCCCACTATATAAAGCAATAAACGAGCAAAGCACCCGTTCACCACCAATTCTACCTATCATTAAAAATAGCATATACGGTATCCCCACGCTGGGACTTATTTCCTGCCTAATTTTCCGCATATAACGCATCTACGACGTTTTCAAATATGCTAAAGCCCCACTAAACCCTAATCACTCTCATAGAAGCCCCACCATTTGATGAGAGGAAGAAAACAGCGATACTGCTGGAACTTTAGCATATTTTAGAGGTAGCACTCTTGCAGAAGTTGGAGAGAAAAGAAAAATGCACTCCTGCTGCGAAGATGTAGCAAGAGTGCATTTGGACACAAAAAAAGAAGCCCACCAAGCAGCTTCTAAACTTCCTTATAGAAAGGTTGTATAGAAGTAGCTCAGTGGGCTGTCTCATAATGGTTTATTCAGTTTTCAAATCACACAGTTGCCTCAATCAGTTTTTTACCGTTGATCATATATTCCTTGATTCCTTGTTCTTTCTTTTCATTGAAATTAAAACTCAGCATATACCCGGTTTGCAAATCAAATCTGTCCAAATACTCACAGACTTGCTGTTCGCCTTCTTCATTATACCGTGGTCCGCGCCATACCTTCAACTCAATGATATACTGTTCTCCCAAGTAATCAACGATCACATCAGTTCTCAGCTGATCTCTTGTTTGCGATTCAATATAAAAATTACCAGTGCCATTGATGATTGGCTTTAAATAGAGAAGAAAGAATTCACGTCCCTCTTCTTCCTTAAAACGATCCACCAGTTTTTCAACGACCTGATTATAGGTCTTGATGAATCCAAGAAAAATAGCTGGCATATCCAACTTGCCATCTTTTATAAATCTATTCTTTTCCAATTCACCGCTGTTATAGAAAACATTGTTTTTCAATTCAGCTTCCGAAAGGAAAAGATTGTAGAGCATGGTTTCAAAGGTTCGATTTGCAACGGCAACTGTATTATTATCATTTTTGATAAGGCCGTACATTTGCATCTGTGAAATAGAGTCAGTTTGTGCGGTATAGGTCAGCTTTGTACCTTCCATCAGAATGCTGCGAAGAGCTGCTCTCAGCTTGGGATATTTATTCAGCTTCCCCGTGATCGACTGGAATAAACTGTTATTCTCTGCCAAAAGCATCTTAACAGCTTTTAGAAATCCTTCCTTTGTCCAAGCGGCGGATGGTGATAAAGTCTTGCAAACACGCTCATCGATCAACTGACAAATACGGCTCACAAGGAAAGGATAGCCGCTTGTCTGATCCCAGATGAGCTTTGCCATGTTTGCCGTGTCCATGCCGGTGTGATGGTCTGCCTCGTATTCATCAAGCATACCCTTGATACCGTCTTCCGAAAGGCTCATGTCAATATCAAAGTCCGCCGCAATATTCCACGGACTGTTTTCTTTCTCGTCTTCATCCGGTCGAATCTTGCTTTTTAGATGCTTAATATCATTCACACCAGCGAGAATAACAGATTGAAATGCAGGAGTTCCTTTTGCATCTCTGCTGATATAGCTATCACGAAGCTGTGCAAGAAAATCAAGAAACACCTGTTCATCCGCAGGAGAATCGACCTCATCGATGATAAGGACAATACTCCTTTCAGATTCAAAACACCATTCCATTAAGGTGTCAAACAGCTCATCCAATGCAGCTTTCTCTTCTTTCCTTGCTATATATTCTTCGAGCTGTTCTTTTATGTTGTTCGGCAGCATTAGTCCTGCTCGGCACTCTCGCATCAGTTTTCTACAAAACGCTTTTACAAAGGATTGCTCAGATGAAAAATTAGAAGATGAAACGCCCTCGAAACTGATGCTGACGACCACATAGTCCTCTTGTAATATGTGATAAAGTGCGGTCAATGTAGTCGTTTTTCCATACTGTCTTGCTCTATTGATTGTGAAATACTTTCCAGCATCAACAAGCTCCTTGATTTTTTCTACCCTCTTAGAAATATCGACCATGTAGTGCTTTTCAGGCTTGCATACTGCCGTTGTATTAAATTCCTTCATGTATTCTTTTCCCTCCAATCTAAAGCGTTGTGATTCTCGTAACCTATCATTCTCTATTATACCATCTCCGCCCTAAAAATTCAACCCCTTTTCCACAAAAATTCAGCGTGAGAGCAGCCTCTACGCCATCCCCACGCTGACAAGCCTCTTATTTCTTCCCCTTATACGATTGACTTTTCCGTTCTCGTTTGCTCACAGGGCTGCCATTCACCATATACGTCGCAGTCAGATACTCCACAGTCTTATCGCTGTTCACCCGCTTAAAGCCGAGAAACTGTTTTAAAGTCCTCGTATTCCCCGTAATTCTCAGCTTGATGCCGAATGTGGTCTCATACTCGATCTCATCGCCGTTGACAATGCCGGACTTGATGAATGTCCGATACAAGTCTTTATCAAAAAATAGCAGTTCTGGTGCGGCATCCACACGCTCCGGCGTGATGCGGAAGGTCTTGCGTCTGACACCCACGATCCGCTGCTCATTAAGACTCCTATCCGGATTGACAAGCAGTGTCCCTTGACAGTCCAGACCGTTCACAACGATGGACTTCCCCATAGAATTGGCTGTCGGCAGTTCTTTTAGTTTCTCCAGAAAATCTCTGTAATGCTCCCGAACGTCTGCACCGCTGATGATCTGTTCAAGTTCCTCCCTCTGTGCTTCAAGCTGCTTCATTTTCGCAGAAATATCGTCTAAAAGTTCCTCATAAGCTGTCGTATCCCGCCCAGCAAGCTCCGCCTGTGTTTTTCCTGCATTCGCTCGTTTATAGGTCTCGGCAGTCGCATTGATCTCACTCTGGATCACAGCCAACTTCTGCTTTTCGACCTCCACGCTTGCGGTATTCGCTAACGCAAGCTCCACCTCTCGGCAGAAGAAGCTGTCCTCTCCATACGCTTCATACTCCCGTTTGAGCCGGTACATCATTTCCATAAAGCTCTGTTCGACCGCCAGTTTACAAAGGTACACTCTTTCCGTCCCCGGAATTCGATGCAGATTCACCGTTTTTAGCACCGGATACTGAAAAGCATACTCACATCCCTTTTTCGTTTTCGGATATCCCGTCGCCATCGCCCGGTAGGAGATGCGCTTCAAGGGGCTGCCGTCGGGGAGTGTCAGATTGATGAACGGGCATGGCTCTTTTCCGTTCGTTTTCATATACTCCCGCTTCTTTGCTGCCTTTTTCAGCTTCTCCTGCACCCGGCTCAAAAGCTCCGGTTCAATGATCGCCGGATGATGATTTTCAATGAAATACTGCGGCTGAATGGTCTGGTTCTTGATATGCTTATGTGTAAGAAAATCGATAGTTGCCGTCTTTTGCATCAGCAGGTGTCCGGCATAGATTTCATTTCTCAGCACACGCAGCACACCGCTTGACCGCCAGATACATCCATGCACGGTTTTGATGCCGTTTTCATTCAGCATATTTGCAATCGCCGTAGAGGAATACCCATCTGCATAGCCTTCGTAGATCATTCTGACGACCACAGCCTGCTCCGGATTGATGACCCACTCGCCGTTTTCGCCCCAGTCATAACCGATGGTGCGGTTGAGGTTGATGATCGGCTCACCGTTTTGGAATTTCTTCTGCAGGCTCCACCGGATATTCTCCGAAATACTCCGGCTCTCCTCCTGCGCCAGCGCCGACATAATGGTCAGAACAAGCTCTCCTTGGGCGTTTCCTGTGTCAATGTTCTCCTTCTGGAAGATGACTCTCACAGGCGGATCGAGTGCTTTCAGCTCACGGATGCAGGCGAGGGCATCGAGCGTATTTCTCGCCCAGCGGGACAGGCTCTTTGTCAGAATCAAGTCAAATTTGTGGGCTTTGGCATCCTCCATCATCTGGTTGAATTGGACGCGGTGCGTTCTGTTTGTACCGCTGATGGCTTCGTCGCCGTAAAATCCGGCAAATTCCATATTGTCCTGATTATTGATGTAGTCGATGAAGTAATTCTTCTGCGTAGCATATGAAAGCTGCTGGCTGTCCTGCTCACTGCTCACACGGGCATAGCAGGCAGCACGGATCTTTCTTTGCGATGTTGCTCGCCTGTTCGCAGGGATCATTGTGACATTCGATGCCGTCAGAACCGTTGAACTCATTTTTCATCTCTCCTTTTTTAATGTGATATCTGTTTCCGTCCCGTCGAACCAGTGTATGGTGAAGTTGTTCTTATCATGCACAGTAATCGACAAGGCAAGGGCTTTCACATATCGGGGCAGGCATAACCACACTTTATCCATATCCGAGGTTTTCATCAAATAGATCAATTCCTCTCTGATCGCATGATCCTTTTCAAGCGATGCCCAGTGCTTTTCTTTTTTATCAAGCACTGCTTCCATGTCAGCTTTTTCTGCTTCAAGCTGTGAAACAAGTGTGCCTTGTTCCTGCATCTTCTCCGTTATCTCAGCCTCGTCAAAGCACTCCCCGAAAAGCTCATACCGCATTTTCAGCACCTCGATCTGTCCTTTCATCTCATCCATTGCATTTTTCTCCGAATCCAGCTCATCCTCGATGATGGATAGCTGCTTTCTCAGGATACTTCGATCACGCTCTACAAAATCCAGATTCTGCGTGGTTTCAAGCTGTGCAATCAGATCTTGATGATTCGGAAACCGTATCTCCACAGCGTTCAGAAACATCAGATCGAGCGAAACCTGCGAAATGCTCTCCGCACCACAAAGCCGCACACCGTTGTTCAGTCTTGCACCGCTGCATGACCACACTTGATTCTGTCCGCGTCGGCTCATGTGATAATTCTTACCGCAATTCGCACATACCAGTCGGCTCGAAAAAGGATACTCTCTTTTTTTCACGCCCTGCCTTGGTGCTGCCAAGCGCCCCTGCGTTTTTTGGAACAACTCCCGCGTGATGATCGCGGGATGATGATCTTGAATATAATACTGTGGAACTTCGCCGTAGTTCCGTTTCGCCTTATGCGTCAGATAATCCTCGGTATACTGCTTGTGCGTCAGCACATCACCGCAGTAACGCTCGTTATGCAGAATGCAGCTCAGTCGCCCGACCGTCCAGCCGCAGTCCGAATCCGGTGCAGGGATATTCTTGTGATTCAGAATATGCGCAATATCTGTCATGGATAAACCATCGGCATAATGCAGAAAAATTGTTTTGACGATCTCCGCTTCTTCCGGAATGATCTCAACCTTCCTGCGCCTGTAGCCGGTATCTGTTACCTCGATCTCATCGGACAGCCTGTAGCCGTAAACCTCATAATTCGGCAGGTCGCCCTTCGGCGCACGCCCGTCAAAACTCCACCGCAGATTCTCGGAAATGGTGCGGCTTTCTTCCTGCGCCAGCGCCGCAAGCGTGGTGAGGATAAATTCACTTTTCATGTCGCCCGTATCAAGGCTTTCCTTTTCAAAATAACAGGTGATTCCAAGCTCCTGCAGCCGTCTTATGATCGCCACCGTATCCGCCGTATTGCGGGATAACCGGCTGATGGATTTGCAGATCACACGGTCAATACGTCCCTGCTCACAGTGTCGGAGCAGACGGTTCAGTCCGGTGCGGTTATCCTTGTTGGTGCCGGAGATCCCATAATCTGAATAGACGCCCACAGAATCCCAGTCGGGGCGGGAATATAGAAGTCTACTGAAGTATTTCTCCTGTGCCTCATAACTGTCCTCCTGTGCCGGATCGTCCGTACTCACACGAATGTAGCACGCTACTCTGATTATCTGTAACATCGGCATCGGTTCAAATGCCATATTATCTTGCAATGGCATGATCGTTTTCATGCACGCATCCTCTCCCTTCTGAACTTCTCGACAGCAATATCAAGCTGTTCCTGTGTTTTGAAGGCGGCGATACCGTGCAGGGGCTTCATCAGAAGTTTGCGACTCTGCTTGTAGTCAGCGCCTTTCAATCCGATGCCGTCAAGCCAGATGCGCATCGCAAATTTCTCGTTGTCTTCATTGACCTTTTTCGCAAAGATACGCTTATGCTCGATAGCAGAGCGGTTCATAAGGAGCATCAGCTCTTGAAAAGCCGCCATATGCTCCTGATCGGTATTCTCCGGCATTGCCGTGATCAGAGTGGCATCATCGGTAAAGGAAATGCCGCAAAGCCCCGTCCTGTTTTCACGGATGGCTTTGAGAAAATTCCCAACAGAGTAGGTGCAGGCATCGTCTTGCAGAGCATCGATCACAGCATCAGACACATAAAAATGCGCCCCTGTTGCTTTCCCGATCAGACTTGCCCTCGTGTAAAAGAGATGAACAAGGTTGCGCAGCGTTAAGCCGGTGTGGTCGGTAAGCGGGAGCGTTAAAACAGGCTCAGCGTTATCTGTGAACTCCGGCATTTCTTCCTCCGGCGCTGTATCTACTTCCGGTTCGGGATCTTGTTCTGCCGGTGCTTCTTCTGATTCGGACACAGGCTCTTCCATCGGTTCATTCTGCACCTGCTCGATCAGAGCCTCAGAAACAAGAGTCTGCAAAACGTCCTCAAAAGCCTCATCGGGTGCGAGGAGTACGCCATCCCTAGTGACGGTGTAAGCACCGATCTGATAGCTGAAGCCCTGTCCCCGCATGAATTTTGATCTGATTCCCAGAAGTTGTTCCATTCTTCTGACAAGCTCTCTTCGATCCATGACTTTCAGTTTGAATTCCTGCATGGTATCACCCCTCCTGCGTTTTATGTATGAGCGTGAAATTCGCAGTTTCACGCCCTTTTCGCACTACCATATTAAATCGTCTCTGCGGATAAGTCAAGCGTATTTCAGCTTGATTTTCAGCATATAGTATACGAATCTTCGCCTTGTAAATTGTGGAATATATGCTGAAAGTAACGAGGGTTTTACGCCTTCACAAGCGTGCCTTTATAGGTGTCCTTGCCGATGGTAACGGTAACGGAAGCGGTCTGATCGTCTGCGGTCGGCTCGTTAGATGCGGGAGTCGGCTCTGCTTTGCCGTAGCCGTTCTTTCCGGCATTTTTCACCTTTGTAGCATAGTCAATGTACGCCTCATCCAGATCGACATTGCCGGTGATGCCGTCCACGCTGCCCTTATCGCTGTACTGCCAGATGCCGACAGCACCGCTGTAATTCAGCTTGCTGCCCCACTCCGCTACCCACAGTGCATAGCGGGTCTTGATATCGTCCTCAATGTGAGTGTTGAGAACAGAACGGCTTGTGTAAAGACCGACCCAATAACCGTTCTTTTCGAGAACCTCGCAGAACGCCCGCACCATCGCAGAGCAGTTTGCCTTGCCGGTGTCGAGCGTTTTCTTCTCCTCCTGATCAAAGTAGATTGGGAACTCGAACTGCTTATTTTTCAGGACGGAGATACAAACTCCTGCTTCCTGTCTTGCCTCCTCCGGTGTGGTCGCATAGCTGTACCAATACGCACCGACAGGGATACCGGCATTTTTAGCACCTGCATAATTATTCTCAAACTGCTTGTCCTTCTGTGATGCCAGTTTGCCGTAACCAGCACGCAGAATTGCGAACTGGATGCCAGCCTTCTTCACTCTGTTCCAGTCGATATTGCCGTTGTGTACGCTTACATCAATGCCTTTCATACCGTTCATTTTATCGTCCTCCTTGTTTGCATCCGCACTGCCGCTGTTGGCAGTTACGGAAAAATATTTGTAAAAATCATCGGTCACAGTGCTGTAGCTGCGCACCTCATCGCCGTACCATTTGTATCCTTCACGGACATCCACATGGGTGTAGATATATGCGGCGGTGATATTGGCAATGCCTGTGAAACCGATGTCCTGCGCTTTTTGACAGACGAGTTTACTTGAAATTGGTTGACCGTCCTGACCGTAGCAGCAGATGTCCGCCGCCTTGCCGAGTGTGTGCTGTCCTGTGCCTGAACCGCCGACATTCTTATCGTACGCTGTGCATCTGTAGCCAGAGGTCACGATGATCTTGCTGCAATTGAGTGCGGCATACAGCTTTTCAAGATTTGCAATTAGCTCATCGGAGATCAGAATGTCATGCTCCTTCCCGCACTTGCAGCGGAACTCCTGCACATTAAAATGCGGGCTCAGTTGTGTGCTGTCATTGAAATCATATTTCTGTACCATGCGTTTTTCCTTTCTATCGTGTATCGCCCTATTTTACGGCTTGTACAACAATCCGGTTATTGACAGAGACCGCCTGAAATGTTATAATGGAAGAGTACAAATCAGGCGGTCACATCCGTTAATTTTCATTGTCTGTGTCAGTGTTATCGGGAGTATCAGTGCTGCCGCCCTCTTCCTCCACAATTGCATCCAGCACATCCTCTGCCTCATCGTTCACGCGCCCTGCCTTTTTCTGAAGAACGTCAATCGCTTTCTTGATTGCATCAGGGAAGGGAATCCCCATCAGCGTCATATTCTCCACGATGGAAAGCAGCTCGTTGACGCAGAATCCGATGCACGTTGCATCTCGGATATAGGTCGTTCCGAGCAGGATATCAATGCGGACAGCCACAACGACCATCAGCACGACGCAGAACTTTTTAGCAAGTCCCACCCAGCCTGCTTTAGAACTGAGCTTACCGTTCGTGCTGTGCTTGGATTTGCCCATAGCAGCAGATACGAATCCCGTGACAAAATCTACTGCCATGAAAACGATCAGCGTGATAAGCGCAGAATCCCAGCCGCCGACAATAGCGGCGAAGAATCCGCCTACCACACCGATCACGGTACAGATATTCTCTTTCATGCCTCTACCTCCCATACTTTTACGCTCTGAATGATCGGATGTGTGTTATTACTCCTTCCCACCCAGCAAAGGTAATACTCACCCGGCTGAATGCCTGTGCAGTCTGTTTCCGTAGTGATAAACTTCTGCGACTGTAGCCACTGGAAATCAAGCTGTACAGCTCGTCCGTTCTCGATTTCGCTCCGAGCGTAAAGCGTGATCGGCACATCGATCTTGCCGCCGGGCGGTGTAATCAGGTACAGCTCGCCGTCCTCGGTCGCTCCGGAGAGATAGCGGAACTGGATCTTGCTGTCAGATGTCAGATTTAGCTTTTGTTCTACACAGGTCAGAATCTGCGCATCCCAGTTAAAGTCCTCCTGATCGTAGAACAGAGCGTAGTCGTTCGCTTCCGAGCAGAAATTTGGATACTGACTGCTCATATTTGTAAGTGTCCGGAATCCGCCGTTCAGTACAAATCCAAGAATGGTGCTGTATTTTGTGAGGACATCATCGCCATACTCGAACAGGACAGTGTAGCCGTTATTCTTCAGTGCATCGATCTGTGCTTGCAGGTCAACGAGCGTTGCCTGAATGCTGTCGATATCGTTCTCGTTGACACCGATACGGGATGCATTGTTATCGCACTTGTTTTTCCAGACAGTAAGCTCCGTGGACAGTCCGTTGAGCTGTGTCTTGACAGTCGAAATAGAATCCCATTCATTGATTTTCGCCTGCGTAATTCCGTTGAGAATGGTCAAATTATGATGCCAATGCGCCTGTGTAACCACAGGGGATACAGATTCCTCTACCGTCTGAATGCGGTAGGTCGTTTCATCCTCGTACTGCTGTAAGTTCTGCAAAAGGGAGAGCAGATCAGCCGTCAGCGAATCGAGCGTATCCTTATTCTCATGCGTGTGTGCAGTGTTGGAGAAATTGTTGACGGATTCAAAGAGCGTGTGAATCTGTTCTCTCGTCCAGTCCTCAAAGGGAGCGACACCCTGCATGGCAGTCACAAGTGCCTCAGTGATCTTATCGAGCGTTCCGGCATTGCTGTGCGTATGCTTTGCTACATTCAGCACATCGATAGCAAGAGCAAGCACATAGTTTGCCACAGGATTGCTGCTGTTTTCATCGAGGTGTGTATCGATAGCAGTGATAGCATCAAGCACCGCTTTATTTGTATGCGAATGCAGCTCTCTTGTCAGCGGGATCATAGCTTCACGAATAGACAGCGCCTCTGCTTCGAGGGCTTCCGTTGTTGCATAGGTCTCCGGAGAGATACCTGCCAGTTTCTGCTGCTCCTCCGTTGTGTACGGCGCGGTTGTTGCATCAAGCACAGCCTGATTGTTGTGACGATGCTTGTACTGCTGCAAATTGAGGATCTCCTCATTGATGGTCTGAATGTCATAGACCGTTTTATCCTCGAACTGCTGCAGCTCATACAGCTCTGTGAACAGTTCCGGAGTCAGGCTGTCCAGCGTAGCCTTGTTATCGTGTGAATGCGATTCCTCCGCTACGGGCTGGATGACAGTCTCCACGATGGTCTGCACCTCGGTTGTTTTCGGATACTCGGACATATCCGGTGTAACACCGTCCACACCATCCTTGCCGTGAAGTGAAGCCAGCCATTCATCGAGCGTTCCTGTGTACCCCTCCTGCACTGCAAGCTCATAGGCACTCTTGCCGGGATCGCCCTTTGTTGTCTCCTCGATCTTCTGCAAAAGCTGCTGATACAGATCCGGAGTGGGAGGGATGGGCGGATCATCGTCACCCTCAAAACCGGACGGGCGGATATTGAGTGTAACCGGAACGGTCGTTGCTCTCACCGTTGTATCCGATGCTGTATCATAACCGAACACCGACATCTTCGCAGCACCAGCGTGAAGCTCCGCAGGCAGATAACAGGTCGTCCCGTCTACACCGAGTACGATGGAATACACCTCATCGCACTGGCTGAACTGTACTACTTTGTGAAACCGCTTCCAGTCGCCGTCAAAGGTGAACTTGAACTGCACATACTGGATCTGGTGGTCTGCAAGAATCTCACGCTCGATGATTTCAATGCTCTGGTTTTTTACAAGGAATTTCCACATTAGTCACGCACCTCCGTCCATTCTCCTGTTTCTGTATCATACTGCATATATCCGTCAAGGCAATTAACCCTGGTTAGTGTTCCTGTAAGCTGACCGCCTCTGCCGTCCCAGCTCGCTCCCTTTGTTACCGCTGCCCATTCATCAAGGCTCCCCTCATAGGTAAGCTGAGTAAGACTGTTGCAGTAATTGATCCAGTGAGAGCCGATTTTCGTCACATTATGGCTTAGAGTCACATCTGAGAGCCTATTGCACATAACAAAAAGGAATCCCGGCACTTCTGCACATTCGATTCGTGCAGTCCGAAGAGTAGCACTGCCATCAAAAATATAGGTGCCGAGCGTGGTGAGCGTTGCAGGCATGATGATAGAAGTAAGTGCCTGATCGACAAACGCCTTCTCGCCAATTGTTGTAATAGTCGGAGGAATCGTCAGAGAAGTCAGACCACCCTGTGTATACATGAAAAATGCACGAGCCTTGATGGTTGTAAGCGTGCTTGGGAATGTGACCGTAGCCATATTGTAGCATCGTTCAAACACGCTTGTACCAATTGCTGTGATACCCTCGCCGATTACAAGTGAACGGATATCCTCTCTTTCCCAGAACGGCGATCTACCGATATCATAGTCATAAGTCTCACCGGATCCGTGCAGCAGGAGCTTTCCGTTCTCATAGAGAACATAATGAATATTCTCACCGCAGGTGCCGATCTCCACAATACCGCCGATGATATCATCGACTTCGGTCTGAAGAGTTGCGACTTGCGTTGTCAGTTCCTGAATTGTATCGTTATACTCTGAAATATCCGCCTCGATCTGTGCAAGTTGAGCCAGCATTTCCGTGACCTTGCATTTACCGAGGATACAGCGGCAGTAACCGCAGACGTTCCTGTCCTCGCGGTAGTCATACCAGTCACGCTCCGAAAGAGAGGTAGCTCCCGGATTCAGCCGCACGGCATACATAAGCAGCCGCACATGATCCGCATCCTGCGGAATGGTCGGAAGCTGCGGTGATTCAGCAGGAGTACCGGGGAAAAGGCGGAGCGTGACACTGCGGACGGATTCCGTTGTATCCAGATAGATTGCAATGCCCACATAACGCGGCAGCGACTCGTCCATATACTCGGACAGGTCAATGCTGTATCTTGCATCGTTGATGAAGTAGTGACCGTTGATCCAAGCCTTACCTCTGCCGACCGATACACTCAGCCCACTGCTTGCTGCGAGGAGCTTGAAGCAGTCGCCGTAGTTGTCCTGAATGCCGTTACAGATAATGCTTGACAGGTAGTCGTTAAAATTTTCTGCTGTGTAGGTGCGGTCAAGACCTACTGAATTGAAAAATCCGCATGAAAAAGCCATAAGCTATCCCTCCTTGAATGTGGGCGTAAGACTGCGCCCGTTCTGGTCGAAAGCCTCTATCATGCCGATGAGCTGTGTTTTTGGCTGTATCATGCCAAATCGCTTATGCTCGACTGCCACATAGTCACCGACATAATAATCACGGTTGTATACATACTGCGTAGAATTGGCTGCGATCTCTGATTCCGATGCTGTCTTGGGAGACTCCAGCTTTTCCGAACCTCTTGTTTTCAGCAGCTCGATATACTGCTCCTCCGGGATCGGCACAGTTTCACCCTCGACCTGTTCTGTTTCGGAGATGTCATCCGCATCCACATACAGCTCATAGCGGTCAAGATAGGTCGGTTCAGAATCGTCATAGTAGGTTGTCCGCTTTCGCTCCTCGCCCTTGCCCTGACCGAAGATGTAGGCGAAATTGCGAGTGATAGAAGAATCCGCTGCATAAGAAAAAGACAGCAGATTGCTGTATGCGTCTGAGAAAATGATGTGCGGATTGTCCTCCTGCATCAAACTGCGGTCTGTGCCTTCAGAGAGGTCAAGCACCATTTTGTAGGTCTCACCGATGTCCTTTACAAGGCGGATATTTGCAGTGCCGCCGATCTTCTCGCAGATCGTATAAATCCATTCCATCAGATTGGCATAGGAAATTTGCAGCGTTGTGGTCTGCTCCCAACAAGTGCCGGATACAGTGCCGAGGGAAAGTCCCGGAATTTTCCGGCTGTCATTCAGCAGCGTGTTCTGCGTGACGACCTCTCGGATAATCTCGCTATACGCTTTCTCCGCCGTGGTCGAGTACATCGGATGAATGATACGGCGCTCCAACAGGCACATTAAAAAGCGACCTCTCACTGTGAGATAGTCGCCGTTTTCAGCATCGGTATCGATCTGCACGGACTCAATAATACCAAAATGCTGGCTGTCATCATCTCTGCCGACAATGCGACCGGGCTGGAAGATATCCACATTCTGCGGATTGGCGGCGATATACACCTCAAAGCTGCCACACTGGTAGTATTCGATGTCCCACAATAGACTTGAAAAACTGTCGCACACCGCTTCGAGTGTGATCGTCAGGCTGTCCTCCACAGCGTTCATTTTATAAACTTCAATCTGCAAAATTACACCCCCAGATACGCATTCGTATGAACGATCGTCACTTTCAGGTTGTTCAGCCCTGTGCCGCGTAGATAAAAGCGGTTCTTGCCCTCGCGCAGCGTCAGCCATGTCGAGCCGGACACAAGGCGGTTGATGATATTGGTCTTGACACCACCGCGATCCAATGTCACGGTCTTGTTGCCTGTTTTGGTGGTGATCGTCACGATGTCTCCGGCTTGTAGGTCGCCTGTGATCTGGAGGTATTCATCGGTATCAGCGTTGTACAGCGTGGGAGAACGGACATCAGCAGTTGCTTCAATTTGAAGTGTAAATCCCGTCTCATCACCGTCATTGATAATTTCCATCATGTTTTGCCGGTTATATTTACCGAGGACAAAGGGCTCCGGATTCGATTCTGTTGGGAACGGGAATGTGAATGCGCCGGTGATCTGGCTGTAATACGCCATGACAGAAGTTGTGGAGTACCAATAGATATCCGGGCACAGAATGGAAATCTGCCCGGCGACAAGCTGCTCAAAGTTGGATACCTCACAAGTTTCCACATAGCCTGTGGTGAACACATCAATGCCTGCGGTCTTATAATAGAGCTTGATAAAGCGGCTCGGTTTCACCACCTTGTAAAGCTGATGCCGCCGCTTTTCTACGCCCACGCCCCGCATCTCAAAATGAATGACCACATTCCGCTTCTCGATGAAGGCGTTGTTGAGGTAGCTGCCGTCCATGCCTGCGTAGGAGGAGGTGCTGATCGTGCCGGGCGGAGGCGATAAGCCCTCGATCTTTGAGGTCATATACTGGTTTGCGGTTGTGGACATATCCACACGGTCGCCGGATTCGTTTTCTAAGATTAGGCTGAAAAACATGAAAAACCCCCTCCTTTACGGTTGACTTTTTCGAGGATATAGCTTATAATAGGATTATAGTAGCCAAAGGGAGGTATGGCATATGGCACAGCCGAGGACAGTGTTAAACACACTGTTGCATGAGAAAAGACGAAAAATCTCTGGTGGATTCTATCATAAAATGCAAGTTGATTTTGCGTATAATTCAAATCATATTGAAGGCAGCCGTTTGACACATGACCAGACACGATATATTTTTGAAACTCGTACTGTTGACGGCGTTGCCCATGTTGATGATATCATAGAAACCGCCAATCATTTTAAGTGCTTTGATTATATTCTCGATTCAATTCATGAGCAAATCACTGAAGAATACATCAAGCATCTGCATCAGCTCCTGAAAAACGGACTTCCTATCGATGATGAGGAAGATGATGTTGTAATCGGTGATTATAAGAAATATCCAAACGAAGTAGGCCAGATTCAAACTGTCCACCCTAAAGAAGTTCCTTCTCATATGGAGGAACTGGTTCATGATTTTGCAGAAAGACAAGCCATTGACCTTTATGATGTTGCTGAATTTCATGCAAGATTTGAAAAAATCCATCCGTTTTATGATGGAAACGGACGGGTAGGCAGACTGCTCGCCTTGAAAATGTGTCTTGCAAATGATATCGTTCCTTTTTTCATCAATGATGACAGTAAGATATTCTATTATAAAGGACTGAAAGAATGGCAGGTCGATGGTAAAAAGGAAAGATTGCTTGATGTCTTTTTATCCATGCAGGATGATATGAAATGCATACTTGACTATTTTGAGATTGCGTATGATAAGTCGGAAACGCGAGCAAGAGATTTGATTCAGAAACATAACACATAAGGTAAAAATGGGCTGATTTCGGGTCAGCCCATTACTATTTCACACATTCAGCGCATTCCGCGTCTGACGATAGATTTCCAGCCGTGACAGCGACTTTGGCGAGTTATTTGTCTGGTTGACTGTCCGGCTGTTGTCGTTGTTGTAGTAATTGTTGACCACACCGCCGCTGCTGCCTACCATTGCGCCCGAAATACTATCCATCCTCATACCAAAGTCCGAATTGAGAGATAGTGTCATCGCATCGGCTACGGAGGATACCGCTTTTTCCACATACTTTTTACTCTTGTTGATACCCTGTGCCAGTCCCTTCATAAAGTCAGGCATCCAAGATTCAAAGGACGTAAGCGGTCCCTTGTCCGGAACCGAGAAGTGCAGATAATCACTGATCGCCCGCGCTACGTCCGCAACGGTGTTGATGAGATTGCCGAGCATATAATTCAGACCGTTGATGAGGTTCTGCATGAGATCCCGTCCCCAAGACCACGAGCTGTTGACCTTGTCCATGACAGCATCATAGACAGCCCTCATTGCGCCGGAAACCGCATCACGCACACCGCCGAGCCTGTCATTGATGCCGTTTTTAATGTTGTCCCAGATAGACAGCACAGCATCCTTAACTTGGTTCATTGGATTCCGCACGATATCGGGCATAGCGTTCCAGATTGTAACCACAACGGACTTAATGCCGTTTAGAACGGTATTTACAACGTCCTTTACTGCGTCCCATGTGGTAGTGATAACAGATTTAATGTCAAGCTGTCCGGTGTTGATGAGCGTTTTCAGTGCCGTCCACACGGCAGTAACAATTTTCTTGATTCCGTCCAGCACTGTAGAAATGATGGTGCTGATTGCCTTCCATGTGGTTGCGATGACATTTCTGATTGTTTCAAGTGCGGAGGTAATCACAGATACAACAGCTTTCCAGCCGGCAGTAACACCGCTTTTGATCTGCGACATGGTCGTATCAATTGCTGTCTTGGCATTTGCCCAGACCGTTTTGACTGTATCAAACACCTGTGTCATGAAGCCCTGCACCGCAGTGACCACATTGGACAGTGCGTTTTGAATCACGCTGCTGATCTTTTCAGCAAGTCCGCCCGCAAAATTATTGACTGCATCGTTTACCACACTCGCATTGGCGTTGATACCGTCAGCCATACCTTGCATAAAGTCAGGCATCCAAGATTCAAAATCCGCAAGCGGGCCCTCATCCGGGACACTGAAATGCAGGAAGGATCGAATCTTGTCAGCCACACCCGTGACCGCATCTGCGACCTTGTTTACGCAGCTCTTGATGCCGTCCACGATGCCGTTGATAATGTCAGCGCCCCAAGAGAACGCCTCCGATGCAAGGTTCTTGATAAAGCTGACCGCCGCATTGAAGCCGTTGACTATAGTCGTCTTGATCGCTGTGATCTTCTGCGATACAGCGGATTTTACAGATTCCCAGATGTTAGAAACTGTGGTTTTGATGGTGTTCATCACATTGGATACTGTATTTTTGATGTTATTCCAGATAGAAGATACCGTGCTGAAGATTGCATTCAGAATCGAGGAAATAAAACCGGATACAGCGTTCCACACGCTGCTCACCACAGCATGAATCGCATTCAGCACAGCCGAGATGTGTGCGCTGATGCTGTTCCAGATGCTCGATACCACAGACCAGATAGCGTTCAGAATGCCCGAAATAAAACTCGATACCGCATTCCACACAGTCAAAATGACATTGTAGATCGTGTCAAGCACTGTACTGATCGTAGAGCTGATCGCATCCCAAATGGTTTGGAAGAAGTCGCGGATACTCTCCAGAATTGGAGTCAGGAAAGCGACAATCGCGTTCCAGATAGCAGTGATTTTCTCATGAATCCAGTCCATCGCCATGCCGATCAGAATCTGAATCGCCTGAAAAATGGTCTCAAATAAATATCTAAACGCTTCGAGAAGCGGAGAGATAATGTCATAGATCGTCTGCCATACAGTTGTGATGACCGACCAGATCGCATTCATGACCGTTGTGATAGCCGTATGAATGGCGTTCCACACAGTCTCAATGACGGTCTTGATGAGGTTGATTTTTGTGGTTACATCGGTATAGATCGCCGTCCAGATGCCCACAAAGAAGTTCTTGATGCCTGTCCAGATGTTCGTGAAAAATGTGCTGATACCAGTGACTATGCTCGTAAAGAAGTTTTTGATACTATTCCAAATGCCGACAAAGAAATCTTTGATTGCCGTCCAGACATCGATCCAGAACTGCTTGACGGTTTCGAGGTCTGTGCCGAAAATATCACACAGCACATTCATATAGTTTTGCAGTGTTGCTTTCAGGAAGTCCCACACCGCAACAAAAATACCCTTGATGCCGTTCCATACCTTGTCCCAGTCACCGGTGAAGATGCCAATAAAAATGTCGAGGACATTCAGCAGGATATCCGTTACCGCTTTGAAAATGTTAGCGATCTGCTGAAATACACCCTCGAAGATCGGTGCGAGGAAATTGCACAGTCCTTTCCATACAGCCTTAATGACCTCACCGATGTTTTCAAAATCGAAGCCTAAAGCGTTGAGCCTGTCAACAATGCCCTGACAAAAGCCCTGAAAAATGCCCTTGATCTGCTCCCATATCGCCGTGATTTTCGCTCTGAATTCATCATTTGTTTTCCAGAGATGCACGAATGCTGCTACCAGTGCCGCGATCACCGCAATGACAGCGACCACAGGCGCACTGATACCGCCGATAGCACCGCTGAATGCTGCAAATGCCGATTTCGCACCCGCAATAATGGTCGGAAGATTGGATATAAACTGCATCAGCTTGCCGACTGTGACCATTGTTTTGCCGACAACCACAAGCAGAGGTCCCAGCGCCGCCGCTACCAGAGCGATTTTGACGATCGTTTCCTTTGTTGCCGGATCCATCTGATTCAGTTTATCGACAAGTGCCTGAATTTTGGTGACGATCGCACGGATCGCAGGCATGAGGATCTCACCGAAGCTGATAGCAAGCTCCTCAAGCTGTGATTTCAGAATGGTGAGCTGACCGCCGAGGTTGTCCTGCATAACGGCAGCCATTTTTTCGGTAACGCCGTTGTAGCCGTCAATTTCGTCAGAACAGGTGCTGATCGCACCTTCGAGCTTTTCGATATCACCCGGTGCGGCGTTCATCAGCGCAAGGAAGCCGGACATGGCGTTTTTGCCGACCAATGCCTGTGCAGCATTCGCCTTTTCCGATTCCGACATCTGTGAGAATGCCACACGGCAGTCTGCGAGGATAACGTTCAAATCACGCATCGAGCCGTCGGCATTGGTGGTTGCGATCTCGATCTCACCGAAGGACTCACCGCAGAATTTGACCTCTCCGGCAAGCGCATTCATCATAGAACGGAGCGCCGTACCTGCCTGTGAACCCTTGATACCGCTGTTTGCCATCAGTCCGATGGCTTCTGCTGTATCCTCACAGGAGAAGCCCAAAGCACCTGCAACAGGCGCACAATACTTGAAGGTTTCACCCATCATGGACACATTTGTATTTGCATTGGACGATGCCGCGGCAAGTACATCTGCAAAATGCCCGGAGTCAGCAGCCGTTAAGCCAAACGCTGTCAGAGCATCTGTAACGATATCCGATGTGGTAGCCAAATCCTCTCCGCTCGCCGCTGCAAGGTTCATGATGCCCTCGATACCATCGAGCATATCGCCCGTTTTCCAGCCTGCCATCGCCATGTAGTTCATGGCTTCCGCCGCTTCGGATGCGGAGAATTTTGTCTTGGAGCCCATCTCACGGGCTTTGTCTCTCAGGTCTTGCAGCTCGTCACCGGTTGCGCCGGATACAGCGGCGACCTTGCTCATGGCAGTATCAAAGTCCGATGCCGTTTTCACAGCGGCTGTTCCGGCAGCAAGGACAGGTACGGTCACATGAGTGGTAAGTGTTTCACCTACATCGGCAATTTTGCCGCCGACCTTTTCGAGCGTTTCACCCACCTGCCCGATCTTCACCAGAGCCTCTTGAGATTTGCTTGCCTCTGTTTGCAGATTCTGAAGTTCCTGCTCAGTCTCGATGATCTCACGCTGCAGGGCATCGTACTGCTCCGGGCTGATCGGATTTCCGAATTCATCGGACACATCCTTTGCCTGCTGTTTCAGACCGGACAGCTCGTCTGACGTTTCCTTGATCTCACGCTGCAGAGCATCGTATTTCTCCTGCGAGATCTCACCCTTAGAAAGCTGCTCGTCGGCGGTTTTCGCCTGTTCCTTCAGTTCTTTCAGCTTGGTTTCGGTCTCACCGATCTTCTGTTTGATCGGATCATATTTTGCCTTCCAAGCATCGTAGTTGTCTTTGGTTTTGGCGGCTTCCTCGCTGGCTTTTTTCAGGGTATCCAGCCGTTCCTTCGTGCTTTTGACAGCATCTCCGAGGAGCTTCTGCTTCTGAGCAAGCAGCTCTGTATTCTTCGGATCGAGCTTCAGCAGCTTTTCCACGTCTTTGAGCTGTGTCTGTGTGTTTTTGATGTTCTTATCGACAGATTGCAGTGCTTTACTGAGCTTCGTAGTATCGCCGTTAATCTCGACTGTAATGCCCTTAATTCTTCCTGCCATGCGATATCACCTGCCTTTCAGAAAATATAAAAAATACCTACTGTGGTAGGTAGACAAGTAGGCGGAGGTGGTGTATAATAAAACTATCTCCCATGTAGCATTTCAGATATACTCCGGTGGTGCAAAGCTCTCGGCTCAAAATGAATAATGCGGTAAAACAGATGCATAACCGTACCCGCGCCTATCATGGAAATTACAGTGCCTATGCCGACGGTGCCGCCCAAGAGCCAGCCGATCAGTGTAATGAATGCAAACAGCAGCATTTCTACGATCCCGATCGGTATCTTCGGCATCCGTTTTCCGATAGCGATCAGCAGACCGTCCTTCGGACCGCATCCATACTCGGCGGACATATACACAAACATTCCGAGCGCGATAAACAGGAATCCGAACAGCATGAAAATGATACCAAACCAAAGGCTGTGGTTTTCGGGATATGGGGAAATATCGCACAATAGCTGTGTCAGATTTCCTGTGATAACTGCATCAAGGACAGTTGCGATACCAATGCGCTCGTGCAGGAGTAGCTGTATCACAATTGCCGCAAGGGATACCGCCGCCATTGCACCGCCGTAACTCAGCGGTGTGTGACGGGATATCCCCACAGCAAGGCAATCCCACGGTGCAAGCCCAATATTGGCATAGATGGTAAGATATACGCCGAAGGAGTAAATGGCAAGTCCGAGGAGAATTTTCAGAACTTGCCGTGCGATAATATCCACACCATTTCGCACCGTTCTTCTCGAATCTGCGTGTTTTTTGCACTCAAAACCGGTTGAAATCGTCCTGAGTCGCTTTGTAGCTATAGGTCGCTTCATCATTATCCCTTTCGATGAACATTTCATTGACCATTCCGATGGTGAGTAGATCAAGGTCAGATAAACTAAGCCCGATCTGCACACATCGGAGAAGGAACAACGGCGTTGTCATCTCGCGGTCAACTGGACGAGACTTTTTTTTGACTCTGCCTGCGTCTCCAGATTCATGCCCCAAAGCTCAAAGAGCTGCGGCAGCACCTCGTAGATCGAGAAGCAGTTGAACTGCTCCAGCCACTCATCGGGGCTGTCCGGAACATTCTGCGGATCAGCGTGTTTTGCCATCGCCCATGCGATGTTCTCGAACACCTCAAGGCTCTCGATGCCGAGGCCGGAATCCTGCTCGTCGCTCTCATCCACGGAATCCTTCAGCGCCGCAAAATCTTTGAAGATATCCTTGCGAAACTTGGCACGGTACAGGCGAGGCAGGGTTGCGCTCGCCTTGAAAGGAACATCGATACCGTCAACGGTGATGATTTTTTTGATAGCCATTTTCTCTCTCCTCCGAATCAGTCAGTAGTTGTGGATGCCGCAGCAGACTTTGCTGCGCTTGCCGATCTTGTGCTGTTGGTAGTTGCTGCGGTCGGGATATACACAGCGCCGTACCAGTTGTTGTAGGTCGCCTCGTCTGTATTCTCACAGGTCTTGCCCTTCACCAGACCGGAGGGCAGCGCCGTAGCCTTCAGCGAAAGCGTCTCAGTCTTGACCTCAGTAGACTCTTCCGTAGTGGAACTCTCGGTCGAAGGACGGGATGCCGAGCAGCAGTACAGCACATGACGGATGTGATTCTTGTCGCCGTTAAACTCGAAAAGCAGCGCAAACTGCGAGGTTTCGGCATCGTTGCGCTCCACAAGCACACCCTTGCTGTCGAGCTGCTCGCCGAGGATCGTAGTAGCGAAATCGGTGGTGATGAGCGCCACCTCAAGGTCGCCCTCGTAGCCTGCATTGTTGTTGATGACGTAGTACACGCCGTTATCAGCGAAAAAATTCTCATTTTCGCCGTTTGCATCAATACTCAGCGACACCGCACCGGGCAGGCGCACCGGCGTTGCGAAGGTCGGCACACCGTCATCGCTCCATGCCGTGATCTTCGCATAGTGGACCTTATTCAGACCGAACTTGACTTTGTTTTTCTGAAGTGCCATGCTTATACCTCCATTGTGTACAGGACCTCATAGAGCTTTTCGCTCTCGATCCATACCTCAGATTTTGTGTAATAGATGTTGTGCTGCAGGAGAACTTCCTCCACACGCTGCTCCGTATCCGGCGTTTTTTCATCCGTGTATAATTCGATGTGCAGCTCTTTGAAGCTGTGATACATCAGATTATCTGCGGAAAATGTGTCCTCGCCGGGAGACAGAAAAAGCACAAACGGAGGATCAGGGCTTTCACCCTCTGCGAAGTGATGATACGCAAAAGGCAGCCCGATCTCCTGCATCATTTCATTGATCTCTTCATAGGACATAGTTGTTACCTCATGACAGCGCCTTTTCGATAAGGGATTCGAGCATCTGCTCACCGTTTTCCTCTGCCGGAGCTATATGCGGGATAGCTGCCACACGACCGCCGCCCCTTTTCGCATGACCATGCTCCAACAGATGCGCGATCTGGTAGCGGTTTTTGGAATGCACCGTCATTTCGAGCGTATGACTGTTTTCCTTCACTTTTTTCGCAGCCCAGCTCTTTTTGTAGCGTCCGGATTTCTCAGGAGCATTTTCGGAGATCTCGTTCTTGACAGCAGTAGCAGTCTTACGAACAGCCTTCTTCATTTCGGCATCCGCAAGTTCTGCGTATTCCGTCAGTCCCTTCATGACCTCCGATGCCAGATCGTCAATAGACGTCATCCTTCGCACCCGCCTTTCTGGATTCGCAGATCAGCTTCATATAGTCCTGCGTTTTGTAATTCGGCACAATGCCTTTGATGTCATATTCGATGCTGTCAAAACGGATGCGGTAAACAGTCGAGGACATACGCTTTGTCTGCGGAGTCTGCCGGATGATGACCTCGATTTTCTGAATTGCTCTGGTCACGCCGGTATTCGTTTCCTCATCTGCGCCGCCGACTGTGTTGGATACAGCCACAGAAGCCCAGAGGGAGAACACCTCCTCCCACCGGGCTTTGTGATTGCCGATTGCATCCTTTTTGACATGGTTTTCAAGAACGGCAATGCGTTGATTCAGATTTCCGATCTCCATATCTACACAATGCCCTCCCTTTGTGCGAACAACAGCGCACGCAATGTCAAGGTGAGCGCATGATAATCAGCAGTATTGCGGTTTTCATAGAGGTACGAAACTGTGTACAGCATAGCCTGCCGGGAGGTTTCCTCATTTTCCGCGAGCTGCTTTTCATTCATGCGCCCCACATCCATCACGAGCCGCTGCGCCGTATCTATTATTTTTTTTTTAATGATACGGCGACCACCGAGATCTACACGGAGATAGTTTTTTGTCTCAGGAAGCGATATCAGATTCATGACTGACCTCCGTTCTCAGGAGATCAGCCGTTGCCGCCTGCGCCGCCGCCAGTTGTACCGCCGCCGGAAGTGTTCGCCTTATTGCCTGCCATCTTCAGAACCTTGACAGACTCCGGCAGGATCAGACGGCCGTCCACACGCTGCGTGGTGAGGAAGCCGACCTGATCGGTGCGGGCATACAGCTCGTTCAGACGGCGGAAGGTGCGATTCTGACGGTCAGCCACCCAGTAATTCTTCATGTCGCCGAAGAGCAGAACACGCTCGCCCTTTGCGATGGTGGGCATGAAAGAGGAGGTGCGGATCGGTCTGCCGAGCAGCGTATCCGGCTTTGCGATGTCGAGGGACGGCTTCCAGAGGTAGTTGTCGTTCTTGTCCTTGAGCTTCATGAGCTGGAGAAGGATGGTCTCGTTGCAGACGAACTGTGCGTTGCGGCGGTAGGGGCTCTTGAGGCTGTAGTAGAGGTCGAACACCTCGTCGAAGGTGATCGCAGTCTGCGATGCCGCAGTGACACCCAGCTCTGCACCGCCGGTCTCATCGAGGATGCCGAGCGGCTTCTTGTCGCCGTCACCGGTGAAGAACGCACGCTCCTCGGCATTGCCCATCGCCACGCCAAAACGTGCAGCGATATACGATGCGAGGTCGAAGGCAGAATCGTGCAGAAGCTCGTTGCTGATCTTGATCATCGTGCCGAGCTTGTACGCAGAGAGCGTG
>ONBA01000042.1 GCA_900315975.1 uncultured Ruminococcus sp. | reverse complement strand
ATTCGCACCGAATTTATCACGTCCGA
The DNA here is from genome assembly GCA_900315975.1 of uncultured Ruminococcus sp. The sequence continues at coordinate 17,891 of ONBA01000042.1, read as the reverse complement.
TGTAGAAGCCGTTCGGGTCGGTTTTTCCTGAGTAGTTCAGCGGGTAGAGGTTTGCCGCCGAGCTTGACGGCAGCACACGTTCATACTCTAAAGAAAACATATTGCTTCCTGTCGGCAGAACTGAAAGGAAGCCTTCCTGCTGCCTGAGAAGCAGACGGTCAACTGATATTTTTGAACGGGTAAGCTCCATTTGAATATCCGCCTGCAATTCTCTCAGCTTTTCCTCGGTATCAGCCTTCAGCTCAATGAAAACTGCCGTATGCAGGAGCGTTTCCCTGTTACGCTTTATCTCGGCAAGCAGATTGACGATATCGTTAAGATTTTCCTCCGCCTTGACTGTTTCGTTTATGTCATTTCCGGCAGTCATCATCGTATTCTTCCGGGCAGCCTGCTGCATTATCTTCTTCTGCTCCACAGGCGGTACGACTCTGTTATATATCCTCAGGGTCACTCCGCTGCGGTCAGCAAGATGTGAAAGCAGCGCAGTTTCCTCAGTGTTAGGAGGGTATTCGGTTATTGCCCAGACGCTTTTGTAATAATTTCCGCATATGTAGTGGTCGGTGTAGAATCGGATAGTTCCCGGGACAGCCCTGTCGAAGAAATCCTTCGTGGTAATAGCTTCGAGCTGCTCGGCTGTAAGTGCTTTCTTTTTAAAAATCGCCATCGTAATTCTCCTTTACATATTCCTCGCCCTCAGTATCCGGTATAGCATCGCCGGTTATATTTGTTCCGAAGTAAAGGGCGAGCATCCTCTTTATATCCGACTTTTTCAGCCTGTGAGCCGAGAATCCGTGGTCAGATATCGCCTTTCCTATGCGGTTAATGAGGTTGAATACCTGTTCTGCCTTTTCCTTGCGGAAACGGTAAATGAAAAGAAACTCCCTTGCCGATGACATACCTATCTGTATCTCATCAAGGAATTCAAGGTCTGCTTCAAGAAGCTTCCGGACAGGTTCGCTCCTTTCCTCTGACAGCCTTCTGCGGACGTATGTCTTATTGTCATCAAAGCATTCGCAGCTATCAAGAGCCATTATCTCAAGCTCCGGAACCACACTGAGTACCATAGCAAGGTCGTGCATCTTGTTTTCGATTATCTCAGGCGGCAGGACCGATATATTTGTCGGTTCAACGTGGTAGAAAACGAATTCGTATTTATCCGTCCGGACACCGTGATCTGTGAATGTCCTGAAACCTATGAGCCTTTGCAGGCTGCTGTGTTTAGCCATTGTTTCCTCCTTTCTGCCAGCGGTATTCCTGCTGTGTGGTGCAGAAAAACCTGAAAGCATTTATTATGTAGTCGAGTATTGCCGCTTCATCAGTCCTTATGGTGAGAAAAGCATAACAGGCTGTAAACGCCATAGGGACAGGCGTCCACAGCGCTGCGAACAGCATTACCGAAATGATGATACCGGCACAGATAATCAGAAAATCCCGGATATTCCAGAACCACAGCTTTATTGCAGCTCTGAGATTTTCGGGATAGATATATGTTTTCAATTGTTTTTCCTCCATAAAAAAGTCGGACTATTCGTCCGACTCTTCTGATATTTTATTCATATCTTCACAGAACTTTTTTATTGCTGGATATGAGTTTTTATCATTCATTGCTTCTCTAAACACACTTAAAACACATTCTCCACTTTGGGGCTTAACTAAATATTTAAACTCCTTTGTAATTAATTCGTCATCTGCTACTCCATATTGCCTTGCAGCTAATATAGACTCTAACAGATTTAAATACTTAATAACATCATCTCTAAGTGTATTAACTTCTAACGGCTTAAGTTTGATAACACGATTTGAAAGAAAATATGGATCTCTTTTATATATTCTTCTACATATATACTTGTACTGTTTAGGTTTAACTTCGAATAGTTCGTTATCAAACAGTTTCTTACATTGTTCTATATCAAACTGCTCAACTATTTTTCTTGAACGAGACATATCAGAAGTTAGGTTTTGACTCCAACTTAGAAGTAAGTCAATCGTCATCTTACAGCACTCGGTTTCTTTATTCATATTAAGTTGCTTGCGTAATTGTGTAAGTTCTATAACTGCAATTATCATCAAAATAATGCTAATTATTAAAGCCAACAAGTCGTATGGTAAGTCCTTCATTCAAATCACCTCACAAAACACCATAACTGCATTATAACAATAATATTATTATTTGTCAAGCAGTTTATTTCTTCCCCACAGCTCTTACTAATCTTGAACCCATAGAAACGGTACTGCTGACGTTGACCATGTTAACTCTTACCGAAGTATCAAGACCGTACATCTGAGCGATGCGGGGAACTTCATTAGCTGAAAGACATATTCCAACTGCAAGCAGAGCGTGCTGGGTATATGTCAGCAGTCCGATGTAGAGTATGGTCGTTTGCAAAAATGCTGTCAGGCACGTTGCTATGACCTGCTTTACCCAGCCTACAAAACCGTCAGTATATCCTCTCGGTACGCTGAACATATACAGGCTGCCTATCGCGATCTGACAAAGCAGAATACCACCCCTCTTTATATTTGCAAACACCACCTTGATGGTGCAGTAACCGAAAAGAATGATGAAGAACAGGCTGAACAGTGAAACGTCGGAAGCAAGTGCAACAACAACGCTGAGAGCTGTGCCTGCAACGGTATCAGAGGTCGATCCGATAAAGCTTGCCAGCAGATCAGAGGCGAAAGTGCCCTGAAGCGAGATACAAAATGTGTAGAGCCGCTGCGGTACTACCGTTATGAGACTTGCAGCAAAGAAGCCTTTCATCACATTAAGGCACGTTCCCTTTATATTTGCCTGTCCCGATTCATAAGCTATCGCCGTATCAAATACTGCAACTATCAGACCGCATACGAACAGTATCCACCCGACATGATGGAATAGGGTAATGAATGAGTTTACCCATGCAAGGCTGAAAATATCCGCGGTACTCTCATTGATGAACTCGAAGAGGTCGGCTATCGCACCATATATGAGGTTGAAAAGCCATTCAAACATTATATCCCATATCTTGTCGGATATTGCATCTACTGCGCTGCCGACCGTATGATCCCATGCGGAGGATATCCCTCCGCCGATCCAGTCTACGGCATCTCCTATCCAGTCAAACAAGTCACATCACCTCTATCCTGTACAGATTTGAGGAAGTGCCGCCATTGTCACGCTTTCGTCGCATGATTATGAGCAGATTTTTGTCCTGTAATCGCTTTATCGCCTGATTTACTGTTGAACGGTGCATATTCACAGCCTTTGCGATAGTTGTCTGTGAAGGAAAGCATTCACCCTCCTTGTTTGCCTTGCTGCAAAGATACTGATACACGTTTATCTCAGTCGATGTCAGCCTCAGCTTGTATATTTTCTCTGGTATTATCATTTTTACCACCGGCTTTCTTAGTCTTTAATTTTGGCTTTGTTTCGGGAAACTCGAACACCTCGGCTGCGGATACCTTTTTCTTCTGCGGATATTTCTGTTCTACCGCGCTGAAAAGCTTGTCGCGCTCCATATATGCAACAGCTCTTGCTCCCTTGTCGGGCAGTATGAAAGGTTCTTCAAACTCAATACCCCACTTGAAGTACAGCTTCAGCGGCGATATCATCGGATGCGTTCCGGTTTTCATTACTATGAACTGTCCTTTGGGCATACTTTTAAGCTCGTCAACTGTCATAAGCGGTCTGCCTATCATTTGCAGAGATTGTGACTTTTCCTTCCCTGTGGAGACCGAACCGGTCTGTACGGTCTGTTCGCCGAGCGCTTTGGATAATACCTCCGCACTCTGGCTGTTTGGAGCAAATCCGCCGAAAATGGTTAGCTGAGTGTTGTCCGTGATTATTTCCATACCCTCCTTGCCGTATTTCTGTTCAAGCTGTGCGAATGACTGTATTATCGCCACTATGGATATCTTTCGTGAACGTCCGGCGGAGAACATCGCTTCGATGCCGTCTATCTTCGGGAATGTACCCAGCTCGTCAAGGAGGAACATCACACGGTTATCAAGTGCTCCGCCTTTTTCGTCAGCGATAACAAGTATTTCGCGGTAAAGCTGCTGAACGAGCAGTGAGACCATGAAATATTTGCTGGTGTCCTCCTCCGGAAGTATTATGAATATTGCTGACTTCTCCGAGCAGAAACGCTCCGCATCAATGGCAGTTCCGAAGCACAGCATCTGTTCAAGCTCACTGTCGAGGAAGGTATTGAGTCGGGAGAGTGCTGTACTCATGACTGATAACATTGCCTGATCCGCTGTATTGAGTGCTGCTCCTGCGAGCCATTTGGCTTTGTGCTCACCCGGAAGCATTTCCATAAGCTTTGTGAAGTACATCGCATACTTGTCCTTTGAATTCTTCGGAGGCGACTTTTCTATGAGTTCCTGTATCAGCTTGAAAACTGAAACTATATGCCTTTCGTTTTTCTCTCCGAACTCCGCTAAAAGCAGTATTATGGAGCTTAACAGTCCCTCGGCGGCATCATAGAAATATGCATTTGCGCCGTAGCCTGAACTGTCACCGCCGCCGATATTGATTATCGTCTTTGCAGTTATCTTGGCATATTTCTCAGCCTTTGCCTTTGCGGAGAGGTTGCTCTTATCCGCCAGATATATGTCCATATACTTGTTCACAAGGTGCAGGATATTGTTTTCATCGCTCCTTGTCGGATTTCTGAGGTCAAGCACCGAAACATTGTAGCCGTAGTATTTCCGGGCTATTTCTCCGTAGTTCCGGGCGACATCCCCTTTGGTATCGCTGCTGATGAACGACATTCCGCTTGCACAGCAGAACTCGATATTCGGGTACAGAAAGTAGGCTGTCTTTCCCACGCCTGCCGCTCCTATCATCAGCGTATGGACATCGCCGGTATCCACAAGTGCAGTTGTATGAGCATTTCCTCTGCATCCGATGACTGTTCCCTGAATCCGAGGCAAATTCTCACCCCTGCGCCATTTCTGAGGCTCGAATGACAGAGAGGAAAAAGTCCGGCGTATCTCGGCTTTTGTAGCCCACCTTGCAGTGCCGTGCTGACCGTCACCGACTGTTTTTGCCTTTATGCCGTTGATTTCTCCGCCTCCAAGCAGATTGACCGCAGCCAAAAATATCAGAAAACCTATTGCCAGCAGTATCAGAATAACTGCCTGTTTTTCATTCAAGATCATACTTCCTTTCCTGCTATATATATTATTTAAACTGGTATATTCAAAGCCTGTTGTCCTCAGCAACACCCCCTGTTGCCTTAACCTAAAGCCGGAACAGCTTCCGGTTCTTCGGTTTGCTCCTGTTCAGAAAGGCTCTCTTCAACAGCAGCTCTGAGTGTTGAATCCGCAAGCTGATACAGCAGTTTCGCCGTCCGGACAGACTGCTCCCTTGTGCGTGCCGTCTGCTGGAAATCACACTCCAACGCCTTGAAAACCTCCCTCACACGGCTTTGTTTTTGCCCCATTTTGCCCTTGTCGGTGTATGCCCGGTATTCCTTGCCCAGCCTGCTGCAAAGCCCCTGAAAACTGCCGTTATGCTCTGCCTGCTGCAAATAGAAAACCGAGCCTGTTATCGCAAGCTCGGTCATATACATATTGTCGCCGTTTTTGTATGCCTTGCGGAGCTCATTCATGAAGCCATATGGGTTGAAGGATAGCTCCCGGAGGCTGTCAAGCATTTCATAGTACCTGTTCTTCCGGTGGTGAGGGACGGCAGGGAGAGCTTCAGCGTCGTTAAATGCTTTAAGCTGCTCATTCCAGTCCTTGTAATCCGGAGCATACCTCTGAATATGGGAATACCCTTTATCTGTGAGAATATCCCTGAGGCGTTCATAGCCGTCAATGCCGCCCTCATCGTTATCCGTGCATATACAAATGTGCTGTAAAGCTGTATGTGTTTCAAGTGCTTTCAGCAGCGGGTTTTCATATACACCGTTCAGGGCTATATATGAGTGTGCCTGCCAGTTTTCCGGGTACAATGTGAGAAATGATAAAAGGTCGATTGGTGCTTCAAATACATACAGCTTATCAGATGTACCGAAGTGCGAGAAGCTATACCTTGTGTCTGAGCCTTCAACAGTAATACGGAAGGAGCTGCCGTAAGTGGAAGCGGAGCGCTTGCTTGCCTGCCGGGGTATGCCATTCTCATCGAGTCCGACAAATACGGCGTTGTGATGCTTCATGTCCTCATAGAGTTTATGGGCTTTGGCAAAGTGAGTGATCATCTCAGGTGCGATGAACCGCTTCTTTATGAGGTAGGCATATACTCTGTGCATATCCTCATTTGCATCGGGAAGCCGAAATTCTTTTTTTCTTTCAGATGCCGCAGTATTCTTTGGGGGACTGTGCTGCTGCGGAGCTACGGTATATCCAAGCAGGCTTTGAACTGCATCTGCAAAGTTCATCCCATAGTAATACTGCATAAACTTTATAGCTCCGCCGCCGGTCTGGTTTTTGTGGTCGAACCACCTGTTTCCGGACATTGTAATGCTGTCGTGTCTGCCGCTGCCGTTTGTATATATCAGCTTATATTCCCGTCCTGCACGTTCAAGCTTTTCGCCCCTTGCACTCAGGAAATCTGCAAGCTCAACGCTGTTGGCGGTCTGCTTCTGTTCCTCTGTGAATGGTATGTAAGGCATGGTTCACCTCAGATATTGACGATGTTCCATATATACATCGGCGCGGTCAGCGAAAACAGCAGACATCCGAAGATTATAGCTATCGGAGTCCATTCTATCTGACCTCTTTTGCGGTACTCCATGTACATCAGCCCTATATTCACAAACAGCAGTATAGCAAGAACAACATCGATCACAGGGAATATTACGTTGTTGGTTACTGTTTTTATCTGTGATTTCGCCTGATTCCATGTACCTTCGACTGCTCCGGCTACATCTCCTTCGGCATGAACATTCATTACCGCGAAGTTCATAAATGTCATAATTGCTGCAAGCTCAATGGCAAGCGCTCTCTTTATACTTTTCTTCAATATATCAGTCCTCCGTTTCAACAAGTCTTCCGGTAAGGATAGTCCTTGCGTTCTTGAATTCATAGCTGCACGTTGACAGCGAAATGTATCTGTCATTCTCTGAAAGCTCCATATCCCGGCTAACAACAGACTTTTCAAGGATATGCGGTATCCACTGCTCAACAGGCATACCGCCGTTGTACAGCTCATCATGCCAGTCAGCGACCGCGCATGAGAAAAAGTCGATCCTATACACAGTATCAGGTGTGGTCAGCCAGCCGAAGCGATGAAGGTCAAAGAAATCCCTGACCTTGAAATCCTCAACATCTGCAAACATTGAACCGTTCTGCATATTGTGTGCATAGACGATATTTATCGGATTCCGGAAGCGCCCTTCGCAGCGGTAATCAAGGAACACCGAGCCTGCTTTCAGGCTGCTGCCGTCATAGGCGTGGCTGAGATAGTATTCATTGTCGCTGTGCTGCATGACCGGATAGCATATATCAGTACCGGGAAGATACAGCCAGCCCAGTGCGTCAGAGTAATCTTCTGCGAGACTGGCTGATGTAACGGTAAGCTCCTGACGCACTTCCGGTGATAGTACCGGAAGCAAAGCGGCTGCTGATTCTTCCGGAGGAGAACTTGTAACGGAAGGATTATCGGAGCCTGTGGCAGTTACAGTCGCTTTTTCAGGCAATGATATTTCCTCCAGCGCCGTCAGCGCACTTGTCGGCGGCATATATCTCTCCATATCCTTTTCTTTGACTCTCTGCTGTATATCGTCCTTTGTGAGAAGGAATACTCCTCCGAAGAGGAGGGCGGCTGAAAGAGCCGCCGTTATCCTCAGCATATGTTTCTTATTCATTCTCGTCCACCTCTATGAGATCCGGACAAAGCTCCGCATGGTCATTCTCCGCTTCGTCATGCTTTTTAGCATATCTGCTGCACTTGTAAGCAACGCAAAAAGCACCGTAAAGTCCTAAGATCACCATGATATATCCTATCGGGCTTCTGCCGGTGTCGCCGGTGGGAGGAGTTATCGTTTTAGGTGTTATTACCTCCGGAACAGGCACATTTTCTGCTGTTATCTCAACAACGGCACCTTCTTCATCTATCACCACAGGATACTCTTTTTCAGAGAGAATGTATCCGGCAGGAGCAGCTATTTCCCTGACGATATATCTGCCGTAAGGGATATTTGAGAAGCTGAAGCTTCCGTCCTCGCCGGACTCTTCCGTAAGATACGCATTTTCTGCTGTGAAATCCGTTTCATCAGCTCTGAAAAGTCCGAATAAAGCCTTTTCAAGCGGCTCATCATGCTCGTTTACTTTTCTGCCGACAACACTTCCACGCTTCAGCTCATTGCCGAACGTTCCGCAGTCAATATCAATACAGTATGTTTCCTGCCCCATGTATTCAAAGTCCACTGGAAGCATCTCATCACTGATTATGTAATGCTCATCGGCGGCGATCTCCTGCACATAGTAGTGTCCGAACGGCAGCTTCTCGGCAAATGAAGCGGTCATGTCCTCGCCAAGACTTATCTTTGCGATAAAACCGTTTTCGGGAATTATCGTACCGTCAGCAGCGGTGATGTCCTCAGCCGCAAACAGTCCGAACTCAACATTTCTGTATTCATCGTTACTGCCTGTACCGAAAATATCATCGTGTTCCATGAACTTTTCAAGTAGGATATTCACACGCTGATAGTCATTATTGAAAATGCTGTTTACTGTGTCAGTAACAGAGACCTCCTGACCGCCGTATGTCAGCTCAACCGTCTTTGATTCAGTATTTCTCACATATCCGTATGGTGTAGAGATTTCCTTTATTTCATATTTCCCGAGGTAAAGCTCTCCGGTCTCGGCATAGCCGTTTTCATCTGTGGTAAGGGCTGCAACAATATCTCCTGCCTTTGCATGGACAGTTCCGTCGTGAGTGATGATGTCTTCGGCTGCGATCACTTCAAATTCAGCACCGCTGAGACCGCTTTCCTCGAAGACTGGATAATAAGTTGTTGTGCCTGCGATCTGCTTTTCTCCGTTCTCGTCTATCCATACAGCCGGGTCGATGTGATTGACTGTCGTGAAAATATCACCTCTCTTTGTGACGGATATCCTGCCTTTCTGAGGAGTATCAGCCTTTGTTACCTTTATGACATTTACGGAGTTTCCCTTATCTGAATTGTCGGCATTAACTTTAAAAGGCACGGGTGTGCTGTCAAGAACATATCCGAATGGTGCCTGCATCTCAACAAGTGTATATTCGCCGTATTTAAGGCTTTCGGGAGTTATGAGGAAGCCCTCATTGTTGGTGTAGAACGTGTCTGTTCCGAGGTTTACAATATTGCCATTGCTGTCATAGACCCGGAATCCTGCGCCCTCATATGGAATGACCTTTCCTGTCTCTGCATCGACCTTTGTGACATGGATATATGACCTGAAAGGCTTGTTGTTGAGTATGTATTCGTAAGTTTTTCCGTCCTCTGCGATATTGACATCAAAATCCTGAACCAAAGCAGCATCGTTCACTGTCTTTGCCTGATGAACAGTGTATGTACCGTAGGGCAGGGCTTTGCTCTCTGCATAGCCGTTATCGTCAGTAATGAGGCGGTCACGTTCTGTTTCCTTTGCATTATCATAGCTGCCGGAGGATTTCAGATATATCTCAAATTCCGCGCCGCTCTCAAGATTATTGACGCTATCTTCTTCATCATCGCTGTGCTTGATTATCGAGATATTACCCTTTTTCAGGATATTTTCAAAGCTCACGTGGACGGTAAAGTCAGCATCACCGTCCGTAAGTGTTACATCCTGTGCCTTTGGCATGAGATACTTTGTGTCGATATTGATCTCTGACACGTTATATCTGACAGGAGCTTTCGCCGAAAAATCATAAACGTGCAGTCCGCCGAATTCAGCGATGCCGTTTTCATCGGTAACGGCAGTCTTTGAATGCTCCCTGCCGCTCTCGATCCATGTTACCATGAACTCGCGGTCGCCCACATTTCCGTCCTCGGCTGTCTTGTTTATTATTATGCTTCCGCTTGAAATGTCCTCATGAACATTCACGTTGGAATTGGCTTTGAGCGCCACCACATCTGAGGAAAGGTCATAGCCCTTCGGAGCAGAGATCTCCTTGACGTAATACTGCTTATTGGGCAGCTTTATCGAGCCTGTTCCGTCAGCACCTATGGTTATCTCACCGACCTTCTTGATGCATTCCTTGTCGGTGAAAACACCGTACACTGCCTCTGAGCCGTCAATTGAGCTTATACCGCTTATCTTAACCCTGTTGTCGGTACTGAGGACTTTTGTTATCGTGAATGCAGCATTATCCTGAGTCAGACGGAAGGCATACATATTCATTGAGGTAGCTTTCTTGCCGTCCGTGCGGTTGTTGATGACACAGCCCTCATTGCCGTTCGATTCGATGCGCCAGTGAATGCCGCCGTCGCCATTGCCGTCACCGACTGTCTTGCTATTGATGTATGACTCGTTCACGCCTATTGATCTTAGATAGCTGATAACGTCATCGCGGCTGTCAAACTCTCCCATGTATATCCATGAATGATCTTCGCCGCTGAGATTATCAGCAATTACCACAGATCCCGGCGTGATAATCGAGCCGTCAGCGCACTCCCAGTAGGGATGCTCAGCATATGGGATATTTGCCTTTTCTACGTCGATTTTTGAGGTGATTCCCTTGTAGGTGACAGTGCAGTTATCGTTTACAGTAAGCCAGTGGTATGTATCCACCGGAACAGGATTGTTCCATGAAAAGCCGCTTGTGCTGTAACCGAGATGCGTGAGGGTGTAATAGATAAGTCCGGAGCAGTCAACGCCCTGACTGCGGACTGTTTTCAGTGAAAGCGGCGCATAGCTGTCCTGATAGTACACACCTGAATACCCTTTATATCCCCAGCCGTAGGGTGAGCCAAGAAGCGTTGCTGCCTGTGCAATGACCTCATCGGCAGAGGGAAAGGCTGAGTTTTCAGTTGTAAGGGCTGCATTTGCTGTTATACTGCTTGTAGTTACCGGACCTCCGATAACTGAAATGGCGCAGAGACTTGCCATAACCCCTGCGCCGATCTTCTTTATTCTGTTTTTTAGTTTCATAAAATTACTCCTTTGTTTTAATGCAGTTCATCATAGCTCATATCGCTGATGATACTGCTGTCTGCGATATGGTTTCCGTCAGTATCAATGACCTCCGTGAAGCAATAGTTGTAGTCGAGAAAACAGCCGCCCTGAGTATCGAGAACATACCATACGCCGTCAACATTTACGATATTCGCAACGTGACCGCATATACCTGCGTCAGTCCATACAAGAGCGCAGTCAAGTCCGACTTCGCTGCATTTTTCATAGGTCTGACAGGCATAGTTCACGCACGTTCCGCTTCCGTTCTCCTGCATATATTCATATACAGCCTTTGCCTTGTCATAGTCCGTTTCTTCGGGAAGGGAAGTATCATAAGCGGATACGACAGGCGGTTCGGCTGCGAACATCGGACTACCGACATTCTCTCCGCAGCTTGTGAGCATAGTCAGCAGTGATAAAATAGCGGTCAGTTCTTTCATATCCATTCCCCCTTGCGGTATTTTTACCACAATACCACAAATACCGGGAAATGTCCATAAGTACGGCAAAAATTCGACCTAACCACTAAAAAGGGCAGCTGTTTTTCGACCTGTTGCTCAGATCACTGCTTTACATCGCTATTGACATTGCTTCTTCCTCAGATTCCTCTTCATCAAGCTCTTCGGACTCTTCCTCATCTTCGTCAAAGTCCTCGTCATCAGATTCTTCTTCATCAAGTTCTTCAGATTCATCCTCATCTTCATCGAAGTCCTCGTCCTCTGATTCCTCATCTTCGGATTCCTCGTCATCGTCAAGTTCTTCAGATTCATCCTCATCTTCATCGAAATCCTCGCCCTCGATCTCATCAATTGCATTTTTAAGCACAATATCGGCAGTTGCAAGGTTCTGAGCATTTCTCATCTCCTGATCCCTGTTGAGTTCCGCCTCAACAAGACCGAGAACGAACTCCTTCTGCGTGATGTTGTGACGATGCAGATAGTCCTTTAACCTCTGGAACATATCCTCTGGCATCTGGAATGCCATTGTTCTTGTTGGTCCCGTATATTTCACCTCCTGCGGCTGAATCTTGGGGTGCAGTTCATTGTACAGCGCCTGCGAAACGAATTCAGCCATCGTCATTCCGTTAGCTTCAATGAACTGCCGTATTTCTGCGTGTAAATCGGCATCTATCTTGACAGTAATGCCTTTCTTTTCATCTGCCATAATTCTCACTCCTTAAAAAGTTCCGTACCGCATTCTCAGCGATCTCGTCTGCCGTCACGCCCTGTTCAGCGGCTGCTTTTTCAAGCTCATCCGCAAGGGGAGACGGGATAAATATTTCCTCTTTCATAGCACCTCCTGAGTTATTTCGTAGTCCGGTTCTTCCTGCATTTCCGCAAGTTCCTCCTTTGTCATATATACCAGCGGATTCCGTAACATTTCAGAATATTCTTCTATCTGCTCATCTGTCAGCGAGACCTCTATGCCCTCGCCGTACTTGTTCTCGCCGTTGCCAACCACCATAAATGTACCGTGGATTATGAGACTTCCGACCTTGCGGTTCGGCTGACAGTCTTTCAGCAGGAATTCCTCATCGCAGTAGATAAGGGCGTTATCGTCCGGTGCAAAGTACACCGGCTCTATCAGCCCTCCGACAACGCTCTGCTTGGCTTCCAGTTCGTCACGGATCTCAGCCTCATACGGCTCTTTTCCGCATTCGACAATGAGGACTTTAAGCATATCGCTCCTGTCAACTTTTTCAGTATCAAAGTCAATCTTTTCAAAGCCGATACTGTCACAGTAATAGAAGCCTTTATGCTCGCCGTCACATATTTCAACTATATCTGATACCGACATTGAGTGACCATAATATCCGGGAGGAGGCTTTGTATTGCACATTGCAAATACTCCTTCAGCATTCGAGCAGTTGACAATACCGCCATAGACCTGACGGTATATCGCCGGATCAATGCCGCCTTTCTGCTGAACATCAGTGAAGCTGCGGAACATCAAGTTATCCTCGTCTTTTTCGTCATTGATCTGGAACACCCTTATCCGCATTTTCGGAGCTGTAAGCTGTTCAAGTCTTGTTTTCGCCCACTGAGGAAGCTGTTCCGTATCAGCTGCTCCTAAGAAGTCACTGCGGTGGAAACAGCATTCCTCGCCGTCAGCAAGTATCTTTCCGAACACCTTTCCTCCCAGTTTATCCGGATAGCAGCCGAAGCCGCTTGTGGCATAGAAATACTGGAAGTAGGGCTGACGGAATTCCTCTTTCAGTGCTGACGGCTTGATTATGAGCAGTTTTTCGGCATACTCCCTGTCATCGGGAATACACTTGCTGCTGTCAAGCACTTTAAGTCTTTCACTCATCAGCCTCTCCCTTAAAAATACTGCTTATGAGATCAGGAGGAATATCCTTGCTGCTCTCGATCAGCTGAGCTGTCACTTCCTCGCCGAGTGTAAAGCGGACGAGCTTTTCAGTATTCTCCGTATGGACTATGCCCATGATCACTATATCGTCGTTATCATCGACATATCCGAGTGTGTGTATCATCTTCTTCATATCATATTCCTTCCTCGTCAGCGTCAAGGAACGAGAGCTGACGGAATGTATTTTGCCTTTCGGACGTATCGTAGTTGCTGATAAACACTTCGTGATATTCAGCACCGCTTTCGTATCTCTGAGCAAGGTTATTGAGCCTTGTGACTGCCTCAATGTATATTCCGGGGATATTCCAGAGTTCCCTTATCTCAGGGCAGTCGTTGTATGACACAAGGAACTTGCCCTCGCATTCAAGCAATGTGTTCCTGAGCCTGATGTGATCTTCTCTTGTGAAATCCACGTCCTTGTAGAAGCTCTCAGTATCATAATACGGCGGATCGCAGTAGAAGAAGCTTTCAGGTCTGTCATAAAGCCTGATAAGGGCTTCAAAGTCCCTGTTCTCAATTGCAACGCTTTGCAGTCTTGCGGCAGCTCTTTCGATAAGGGGGAATTTCTTCCACATCGGAACAGGCTTGCAGCAATACTGGTCAGTCTTATGACCGTAGCTGTACTGTATGAGATAATAGAACTTCGCCGCCCTGTCGTAGTCACGGAAACGGGCGAACAGTCCTCGTCTGCGCTGTTCAACGATACAGCGGAAATCATCACGGGCATTTATCATATATCTGAGCTTGTGTATGAGCTTACGGGGATTTTTCCTGACGCAGCGGTAGAGGTTGACAAGGTTGCTGTTGGCATCGTTGTACACCTCAAAGGCTTCAGGTGTCTTATGGAAGAGCACCCAGCCTGCGCCGCCGAATACCTCGATATATCGCCCATAGCTCAGCGGAAAACGTATCAGTATTTCGTCACGGAGAGACTTCTTGCCTCCCACCCACGACATGAAACTGTTCATACGCCTCCTTTCCGCCGCCCATTATCCATGTGCCACGGAAACAGAAAAACCGCCTGCATAGGAACAGTTCTGTTCCCGGCAGGCGGCTCAAAAGTTATTTTTCTTTGCCTGCAAGCAGGCGTTTATCAGTCCTTTCTTGGTAGTATAGTCCGCTGAATCGTTGACGGCGTTGCAAAGCTCGCGGTACTGCTTGTGGGACAGAACGGTCTTCGCTCTTTTCAGCATTGACGGCACATCACCGGTAAGCACAACGCTCGCTTTTTCGTATCTTTTGCTTGTTCGCATAATACCTCCGTTCTTTAAGATTATCAGGACGTATCCATAGTTCATTCCTCCTTTATCGCTCCGAGATTGGCTATTTATAGCCGAGCCGTCGCTGGTTTTGAATAGTAAATATATATCAACAGCAGTTTTCACTGCTGAGACAGGCTACATACCTATTTTCATTTCTTCTTCACAGCAAGGTTCAACGTATTCCATGATAATGCTGAGCGCTTCCTCATAGCTGCCGGAGGAAGTCACTCTGCTGTACATTTCCTTTGCCTCATCAGCCATACCGTTTCTTTTTAGTGTTACTGATGCTATCCCAAGAATATTGAAGATATTGCCGTTTGCACCTATTATTGGACACATCGGTCTTTCTTTTTCTGCCATATTTAGTTCATCTCCATTCCGCCGGACTGTTCTTGAGAATAGTCCGTATTTATATATTCATCGAGCTTAACGCTGTCGGCAAGATAGCTGTAATCATACTTGTCAACGATTTTGCTATGCCAGTAACCATCCATACAGATTGGTTCTTTGCAGATTATCGTACCCCAGTGATTTACCATAACGGACGGTTTTATTTCGCATATTTCGCCTGTACAGTCATCATCGTGCCTGACATCGTATACATACAGGTCTTTCGGTACTGTATCGCGGTCAATTCTCATATTCGTGAAGAGAACGATCTGTCCGAGCATTTCCATAAGCTCGAAGCTTTCCTCAGCCGCATTGACTTTCATAACTGCATCTCCATATCAGGTTCTTCATTTTCCTCTTGCTTTATGACATGGAAACAGTCAGTACCGGGAACAAGTGACAAGCTGCTGCCATTGTCCCATTTCACTAAAATGCTGCACATATCATCAACGCCGACAACCGTTCCGGTAGTTCCGGGCGGTATCGGTCTTGGATCGTCATTCATACAGTCACAGCATATCCTTGTTCCGGCAGGATATTTGCTGCGGTAATACTCAATTTCTCGTTCACACGGTATTCTCATAAGCTTCGTATGCACCTCCTTAAATAGACAGACCGCCGAATTCTTCATCAGCGGTCAAGTTCTGTGTTTCTTGTGTTGTAACTGTTATCTCCGGCTGAAAGGAAATGTCAAGGTCACATACATTAACAGTTGATATATCCGGTTTCTCTTTCAGTATCTCTGCCACTGAACTGCGGATAAGGCGGCGAATATCGTCATAATCGCAGTTCATATCATTCAGCACTTCTTCAAGAGTGAAGTCCCTGCGCCCGAGGTGAGCGAAGGTCGCTATCCGGTCTGCGGTTTTAGATATGATGTCCAGCAGCTTCTTTTCGCTGTCGGTCATTGGTGCTTTGATAGTTTTTATCTCCATATTTTCTCCTTTACATAGCAAGACCGAGGCATTCGTCCTCGGTCTGTTCTTCTGTTGGATTTTCGGATAAAGACTGAAGCTCAGTGTCAATGGCACTGCATATTGTTCTTGCAGTCTCCTGTATCTCATTGAGGAAGCGGTTGAGCTGTTCAAGGGGCTTGCCCTCGCTCCATGAAGCTATGTACGGGAAACTGTACTCGCTTGTGTCCAGTCCGTACCTTGAAGCTACAATGTATGCCACTGATTCTGCCTGGACTTCCTTATCACTTCGGGAAGTATTTGCCGTTGGAAGCTTTTTGTCAGGATCGTGCAGCAAGGCATGAGCACATTCGTGAATGGCAGTCTTTACGGCTTGTGCGCCGCTGAGACCTGCCTTTATTACGATACGCTGTTCAGCATAGCTGTAAAAGCCTTTTGCTCCGCCGCTGATATTCTCAACATCGACCGGAATGCCTGCCGTGCTCCTGACAGCATTTAATACTGCATCAACGTGTTCAGGCTCGATGTCCTCGTTCAGCTCATTTGCAAATTCGGGTACAGGTTCTCCACTGGTCTGAGATACGTCAAAGACATACACTTTCCTGAAACCGATCGAAGTTTCCTCAACCTCCACTTTCTCTTTTTTCTCAGAGCCGTCCGAATTGAATATCTGTTGTCCTTTGTTATCCATTACCGGCTGTTCCCGGAGTTCCTTTGTCTTGAATGTCATAGGTGCGAGTATGGCTATTCCTTTTTCGCCTTTGTTTACAGTTCTGCCGAGCTCTTTCCATTTGCCGAAGGCTGCTACAAGGCTTGCATCCGGTTTCTGGAGCATAATCAGGATACAATTCCCGGCAGAGTAGTTTGTGAATTTGCTCATATATCGCAGGCACTCCTTGTATCGCTCTGACTCGAATACAGCCTTAACGCCGTCATCAATTTTCTTGAACAGATTCCGCATTTCCTCACGCTTCTCTGCCTTGTATTCAGCTTTCTGCTGCGGTGTGAGTTTCTTTTTCCAAGCCGTATTATCGACCTCCTCCTTTTTTAATAATGTGTATATATGCAAAAAAGCCGACCTTGTTTGGCTTCTGTACGAAACCAACAAAATCGGCTAAAATACATTTGTATAACAAAAAACGTCTGCTATTGCAGACGTTCAACTGGCTCCCCCTGCCCGGCTCGAACGGGCGACAACTCGGTTAACAGCCGAGTGCTCTACCGACTGAGCTAAGGAGGAATATATTTAACTAATGTTGTAAATTTCTTTAACAACATTAGTCTTTTATATTAGCTCGTTTATCCTCACGGCATTTGGTGTAATCTCATACACTTGCCCTACCGACTGAGCTAAGGAGGAATATATTTAACTAATGCTGTAAATTTCTTTAACAGCACTAGTCATTTATATTAGCTCGTTTATCCTCACGGTGACTGGTATAATCTCTTACACTTTCCCGGGCCGTCGCCAGCCAAGTATCGTCTTCGCGGCAGAGCTTAACTTCCGTGTTCGGAATGGGAACGGGTGTGACCTCTGCGCCATAAACACCGACTATTATATGGTGACCCGTACCAGAATCGAACTGGTGTTACCGGCGTGAGAGGCCGGTGTCTTAACCGCTTGACCAACGGGCCATTTGGTGCACCATCGGGGACTCGAACCCAGGACCCACTGATTAAGAGTCAGTTGCTCTACCAACTGAGCTAATGGTGCATATCAGATTGCTTAACTATTATATCACATTATAAATGATTTGTCAAGCGGTTTTTCAAATTTTTTTGAAAAACTTTTGAAACTTGAAATAAAGCAGTAATGCTGAGGGAGAACTTAGATTAGTAGAAGTAAAAGGAAAAGCCCTCGACCGATTAGTACCTGCAAGCTGAA
>ONBA01000039.1 GCA_900315975.1 uncultured Ruminococcus sp. | reverse complement strand
CTCTTTAGGTGATATTACGTGTTCCCGCATACAGAAAATGAGTGCTTATTTTGGTTGTTTACTGAACTGCAAAATGCCAATTATCCGCGATAAATCGGCGTTTTAGGATTTCTGCCTTGACATTAAAACTACGCACTCAACGTGTGACGTATTTGGAATCATGTCGTTATTCTTATAATATCAGAAGTCTAAACACTTGTCAATATATAATGTGACTATATTATGTCAATAGACCATGGTCTATTGAAATAGCAAAAAAATGTGTCATATAGGTTGTTTTCAGGCTTTTACAATATTGCAAATATAATCGACACCCTATTGAAAGATGATTGGAGCCGGTCATATTGACCGGCTCATTCTAATTTTATATTGACATTTTGAATATTATATTGTATAATAAATACATATTACTAAATCTAGATGCATATTTATGAAAAAACTTTTCGATTTTGTGGTCGATATACTGTTCAGAAAAGTGAAAATAAGAAACAGTGAGGAAATTTGATATGAAATTAGGAAAAAGATTCGCAATATGGGCAATAATAATGGTAGTAGCAGTATTCTGTATAAATGTTGCAGGAACAGTTGTGTCAAAGTATATGCTTGCTCCGACGCTAGTGCCTTCATTATCTGGCTATTCCAAAAAGGCAGATAATATGCTTCATCCGAAGATGGATGATAACGGTAATACGAACGGTTTACATCAGCTTGCGATACGTTCGCTCCTGAGTAATACGCGTATTGACGCTCACACAAATTTTTTAAGCACATTTTTATTCCTTGATGTTCAGATAGACCAGTCTGTGCAGTTATTTGACGGTGAGGGTGCAAGTCAATTCTCAAAGGGCATTTTTGCGAATGTGTATACAGACAAAGGTAATAAAACAGACTATATCAAGAATGTGACCGGACTAATTTCAGTTGACGACCTTTGCAAGCTTGATGGTGCGAAGAAGCTTTATAATTCACTCAAAAAATATCCGTCAGCTGAGATACGTGTTGATTCTTACAGCATCAGTGATTATTTGATAAAGCCGGCTAAGCTCACGCTTATTTATGAGAGCGGAGATGAGATAGAGAGCTTTGAGTTTCCCTGTGACGGCGAGATAATAAATGGTGAGAACACCTTTATTCGCGATGATGGCTGTACTACATCTGAGGCAGATAAGAAAATGGAATATAATAGTATGTACATCAAAATGAGAGACGTATACCTCGGCGAGAGAAAAGCAGACATATTAGCTGATAAGCTTGCGGAAACGGTAGACCTGAGCAGTGATACAGATTATCAAAAAGGTTCATTTGGTTTCGGACACTATGCTGTCAATAGTTATGAAGTATCTGATGGAAGAGCAATGGTATGTGTCTTAGACTTCAGATTTAAGAGGAGCCTTATCCTTTATACTATAATAGTTGCTATACCTGTTACACTTCTTACGTTCCTCATAGGTATACGCAAGAAGAAGGAGTATTGAGTATCTGATAAATCAGGACCCTGTATAGTGGTCCTGATTTTTTATATATAACTGTTTATGAAAGTCACTTATCATCGTGTGAACGAGTGACTATTTTGGCTTTACTTTCCATAATAGAGTCCTCATATATTATTTCTCCGATACTGTCAGCTGTAATTCTGCCGGACTTTGGGTTTTTGACCGAATCTATACTGCCTTTTACATCAGCCTTGACATCAGAATACTCAAACGAAAGATCGCATTTTTCCATTTCGCAGTCGATAAGTTTCAGGTCCTTGCAGTAGCAAAACGGCTGAGTACCGATGATCCGACATCTTATCAAAGTCAGTCCCTCTGAGAACCACGCAAGATATTCACCCTTAATGACAGAGTCAGTGACCGTTACATTTTTAGCGTGCCAGAATGCATCTTTTGTATCAAGAACGGAATCCCTTATTATCAGGTTTTCGACATACTGGAAAGAGTATTTTCCTTTGAAATCGAGGTTGGTTATCTCAATATTCTTAGCATCGAGAAATATGTATTCTGATGTGATACTGCTGTCATAAATTTTGGTATTATTGGTCTTCCAGCCGAATTCTACTGATTCTATCCTGCAATTGCGGATAACAGTATTGTTGCATTCGCGCAGAGCCTTAACTCCGCAAATATCAGTATTCTCGATCATACCGTCATCTGAATACCATAGTGAAGCTCTGGTTTTTTCATCAAGCTGTGAGTTTTTCAGTTCATATTTCTCGGCGTGCCATATAGGATAGCGCAGGGAGAATGAGCAGTTTTCTATAATGATATCTCTTGTCTCTTTGAGTACAGATTCTCCGTCAGCCGGACCTGCAAATCTACAGTTTTTTACAAGTGTATTCCGGATATTATACAGAGCTCTTTCACTGTCATATGTCATGTTTTCTATCATATCCATTAGCTTTTCTCCTGTTGTTAATTTTTGATAGTGAACTTTTTTATAGCCACTATCACTTACAAGATCCTGAAAGGATTCTGTCAATATCTCTATTATTTTAGCATATTCCTGACTTTCAGTCAATGTGTGTTTATAACAAAAAGTATCAGACCAGAAAATTATCAGAACGGATTGAATGTGATCAGAATGGAGTAGAAATAATCACTTGATATGTGATACAATATATATCGGTCTTGAAAGAAGACTGTTTTTTTGACGAGTTGGTTAGTGACTGCTAACCAACTCGTGGCGCTGAAATTAATAAGTCCTTTAAGAAGGGAGGTATAGCATGAGTCAGGATTTGTTTGATATGCTTGATCAAGCAGGTTTCGGTTCTAATGTACATGAGGTTGCATCTGATGGAGAGTGCCATGTAATGCGGCTTGACGATGGATCGGGCGAAGGTTTTATGACAATGTACCGTGTGTTCGACGGTGTGTATCTTATGTATAACGACTTCCATCTGCGGTCGTGTGTTTCGGAGTATCAGAATGAGAAAACAGTGCTTTGTATCGACCACTGCCGTGAGGGGAGGATAGAACACGAAAACCTCTTCGGCGGACGCTATTATATGGAAGCAGGTGATCTGCGAATTGACAGACGTGTTCATCATGAGGGCAGAGTTGATCTTCCATTGTCACATTATCACGGCATTACAATAGGTTTTGTACAGGACACTGCACAGGAGTCGCTGAAACGCGAGATGCCTTCACTGCCTGTTGATCTGAATGTACTTGGAGAGAAGTTTTGTCCTGATAACAGGGAGTACCTGCTTCGTACAAATGAGCCGTTGAATGTTTTGTTTTCTCAGCTTTATCACGCTCCAAAAAGTATAAGGAACGACTATTTCAAAGTCAAGATAGCGGAATTGCTTCTTCTGCTCGTAACAGTCGATACAAGAGCTGATATGGAGCAAAGACAGTATTTCCCTGCAAGTCAGACTGATAAGGTCAAGGAGATACACGCACTTATAACTGACAGACTTGACAGGACATTTACGGTTGATGAGCTTTCAGCACGTTCAGGTATGCCGCCGGCAAGTCTTAGAAAAGTTTTCAGGGCAGTTTATGGTGCACCGATATATAAGTACATAAAAGGCTACAAAATGAAAGCTGCTGCTTCTATGCTGGTATCGGAACGTGTAACTGTTGCAGAGATAGCACAGCGGCTCGGCTATGACAATGCTTCAAAGTTTTCTGCGGCTTTCAAGGGTATTATGGGAGTTACACCGCAGAATTACAGAAACAGACAGGAGGTCATATAATGGGAAAGGATAAAAATGGTTCGTTTCGCTGGCTGATCAGTCAGTCAGGTGAGCGAAAAGGAAAATTTATTGTCAGCGTTGTACTTGCACTATTCAGTATGCTGTGTGGAATAGTACCATATTATTTCATTGCAAAAATAGTTGAAGACTTGTTGGCAGGAAGTACGGATAAAAGCAAATATATCATAAATTGTGTTGTGATTCTTGCCCTATGGCTTGGACATTCACTCTTTCATGCACTGTCAACTGCAAATTCTCACCTTGCTACGTTTCATACACTTGCGGTGATTCGTAAAACGGCACTCGACAAACTGGCTAAAATGCCGCTTGGTGATGTTATTTCACAGCCGTCAGGTGCACTAAAAAGTACCATCGTTGAGCGCATAGACAGCATCGAAACCACCCTTGCGCATATTCTTCCGGAATTTACAACAGGTATAGGTGCGCCGATAATTATTCTTGTTTATGCATTTACGATAAACTGGAAACTGGGTCTTGCGGCACTTATTACCGTACCGCTTGGTATTGTATGCTATATGCTGATGATGTTCGGCTACGAGGAGAATTACAGCAGAACTGTGCGTGCAACAAAATCACTCAATGCTGTAACTACTGAATATATCAACGGTATCGAAGTAATAAAGGTGTTCGGAAAGGCACAGTCCAGTTACGAAAAATTTGCGGCAGCTGCTAAGGAAAGTGCTGCAAGTTTTGTTGACTGGATGCGGAAATGCAATGTGTACATGACGTTTGCGATGTGCATAATGCCTGCAACGATGCTTTCAGTTTTGCCTATCGGCGGTATCATGGCGATGCACGGAACAGTAAGTACTGCAGATTTTATCACTGTAATAATTCTCACAGTCGGACTTATCGAACCGCTTATAGGTGTTATGTCATATTCCGATGATATTGCTCAGATGGATACTATTGTTACGGAGGTTAGAAATATAATTGATGCCCCTGAGATGGTACGACCTGAAAGTATGAAAAAAAGTATCAGCGGCGGCGACATAGTGCTTGATAATGTGCGATTCAGTTATTCAGATAAGGAGATTCTCCATGGCATTTCTATGACGATTCACAAAGGTGAATTCGTTGCACTGGTCGGACCCTCGGGAAGCGGCAAGTCTACCGTTGCAAGGCTGATTGCAAGTTTATGGGATACAGGAAGCGGCAGCATTTCATATGGCGGTGTCAATATCAAGGATATTCCTCTTGATGATTATAATAAGCAAATTGCCTATGTTTCGCAGGATAATTATCTCTTTGACTTGTCGGTTCGTGAGAACATCCGCCTCGGTGATCAGAAAGCAACGGATTCAGAGATTGAGGAAGCTGCCAGAAAATGCGGCTGTCATGAATTCATCATGGGACTGGAAAATGGCTATGATACAGTTGTCGGAAACTCCGGAGGACACCTTTCCGGCGGTGAGCGTCAGCGTATTGCTATCGCGAGAGCAATGCTGAAGAATGCTGATATTATTATTCTTGATGAAGCGACTGCCTATACCGATCCGGAAAATGAAGCTGTAATTCAGCGGAGTGTTGCAAAGCTTGTGGAAGGAAAAACACTTATTGTTATTGCTCACAGACTTTCAACTGTCAAGAACGCTGACAGACTTTATGTTATCAGGGACGGTATTATCGAAGAACAGGGTACACATGATGAACTGCTGAAAAATGGCGGACTCTACAGTTCAATGTGGTCTGCACATATTTCTGCAAAGGACGGTGAGGACGATGTTTAAGATACTCGGAAACTTCTTTGACTTCTGTGATGAAAAGGACAGAAAACGTTTTTATGCTTCTATCGTTCTTGGAGTATTTCAGGCTGTGTTTGAAGCATTGAAAATTCCTGCAATTGCCTGCATGGTGAAAGCTCTTCTTGATGGTAATGTTACTTCAAGGACGTGTCTGACCTGTCTTGGAATCATGGTTGTGAGCGTCATAGGGTCAGGTTCATTCAAGGCAAAGTCTACTATGCTTCAGACGGAGGGCGGGTATATTACCTGTGCAAATAAGCGTATGCAGCTTGCTGAGCATCTGCGCTATCTTCCGATGGGTTACTATAATGAAAACAGTCTCGGACGGATAATGTCGGTCACAACGAATACTATGCAGAACCTCGAAAATGTCGCTACAAGAGTTGTTATGATAGTTTGCTCCGGACTCCTTACAAGTGCTGTGATCACGATTATGATACTCGTTTTTGACTGGCGTATAGGACTGATACTGTGCGGCGGACTTGCGGTTTTCTTCGCTGTCAACAGTGGTATGATGAAAGCTTCCGGAGCTATGGCAAAACAGAAAATATTAAAGGATTCTGCTCTTGTAGCAAAAGTAATAGAGTACATTCAGGGCATTTTTGAAGTAAGAACATTCCGCCTCACAGGCAAGCGCAGCCGCGATCTCAATACGGCTATCGATGAAAACGAACACGCAAATTCTGCTATGGAACTTAAACTCATCCCGTTCATGACCATGCAGAGTTTCTGGCTGAAAGCAGTCGGAACGATTATAGTTCGGGCATCGGTATTACTTCATATCAGCGGAAGCATGGACCTTCTCACGACAGTTATAATGATTATCAGCTCGTACCTTATCTATGCACAGCTCGACAATGCCGGTAAGTATTCCGCATTGCTCAGAACAGTTGATGTAAGTGTTCGTCAGGCACAGGATATACTTGCAACACCTCAGATGGATATTTCCGGCGAGGATATAAGTCCGGAACACTATGACCTGTCTGCTGAAAATATCAGCTTTGCTTATGAGAAAAGAAAAATAATTGACGGCGTTTCTCTGACTATTCCTGAACGCACAACGACCGCGATCGTAGGTCCTTCCGGCGGAGGAAAAACTACACTTACCTCACTGCTGTCACGTTTCTGGGACGTTGATGAGGGCAGAGTCACTCTGAACGGCAGGGATGTACGTGAATACAGCATGGACTCGCTGATGCGAAATTACAGTTTCGTGTTTCAGAGAGTATACCTGTTTGCGGATACTATTGCTAATAATATAAGATTCGGTCACCCTGATGCACCTATGGAAAAGGTGATCGATGCTGCAAAAAAGGCTTGCTGTCACGACTTTATAATGCAGCTCCCTGACGGATATGATACTGTTATCGGTGAAGGCGGTACAAGTCTTTCAGGCGGTGAAAAACAGCGCATATCCATTGCAAGAGCAATTATGAAAGATGCACCTGTAATCGTGCTTGATGAGGCAACTGCTAATGTTGACCCTGAAAATGAAGCTGATCTTATGAAAGCTATAGATTCCCTTACCAAAGAAAAGACCATTATTATGATTGCACACAGACTGAAAACAGTCCGCAATGCAGATCAGATACTGGTTATCGCAAACGGAAAAATTGCTCAAAAGGGTTCGCATTATGAGCTTATGCAGAGCGACGGTATTTACCGCAGTTTCGTCGAAAGCAGACGTGAAGCCGCGTCATGGCGACTGTAATGCACTTTTCAGATACTAATAAGAAGCATATCACAGTTTAATTCAAAAAGGAGTATTTTTATGGAACTAAAATTAGGCGATGTACAGACTACTGCACTCATTCCGCTTGCAGTAAAGGCAAATGAAACATTGAGGAAAAATGCACGTATTAAGGACACAAAGGCTGTTGAGATAATCAGAACTCTGAAAATAGATACGAAGCCGTACGACAAGTTCATGTCGCACGAAGGAGTTGTCGCACGAACTATCATGCTTGACAGACAGTTGAAGGGTATCATAAAAAAAGCTCCTGACACTGTTGAAGAGCATAGTTTCAATGAAGAAATGAAAAAATACAGTATCCGCGGAAAACTATTTGCACTGCTTCTGCCAAAAGTTAATGACCGTTGGGCGACTTTCAGGTGGTAATGCAGGACTGATAATTGACAGAAAACTGAGACGAAAGGCGGTGTACCATGCAAAAAGAACTTATAACCGGACTGCTTCTTCCGTTTCTGGGTACGGCATCAGGTTCAGGGTGTGTATTTTTCATGAAGCAGAGTCTAAGCAGGGGAGTACAGAGGGCGCTGACAGGCTTCGCGGCAGGAGTTATGACAGCCGCTTCAATATGGAGTCTGATTATTCCTGCAATGGATATGGCTGATGGTATGGGGAAACTTGCTTTCCTGCCGGCGGTGGTGGGATTCTGGTTCGGTATACTGTTTCTGCTGTTGCTTGACAGTCTCATACCACATCTTCATATGAATGCAGATAAAGCGGAAGGACTGCCTTCAAAACTTGCACGTACAACTATGATGGTACTTGCTGTCACACTTCATAATATCCCTGAAGGAATGGCTGTAGGTATAGTGTATGCAGGCTTGCTGTCGGGTTCATCGGATATGACAGCAGGCGGTGCACTTGCTCTTGCACTCGGTATCGCTATACAGAATTTTCCGGAAGGAGCAATAATCTCCATGCCTCTTCATGCTGAAGGCAAAAGCAAGGGAAAAGCTTTTGCTGACGGTGTGCTGTCAGGTGCAGTTGAGCCTGTCGGAACGATTCTGACTATTATTTCTGCAAGGCTTTTCCTTCCGATAATGCCATATCTGCTTAGCTTTGCCGCAGGTGCGATGATATATGTTGTAGTTGAGGAACTCATACCTGAAATGTCTGAGGGTGAACATTCAGACATTGGAGTAATCCTGTTTTCTGTAGGATTTACACTTATGATGATACTTGATGTTGCACTTGGATAATACCTGAAAATGTTGAACTCCGTTTTACCTGTTATCAGACGGATTCTTCAACGAACATTCCTGTCAGTTTAGGGACATTGAAACGTGTAGTGAACAGTTCACACTTGCAGAGAAACTCATAGAAAATATGCCTTCCCTGTCCTGACAGCGACTCATAATTTCCCTGACCTTTTGCAAGTATTACATCGGAATTGTCCAGTACGCTTTTTGCCTCATCTGAGAGCATTGTGTAAATCGTTCCGGCGATGGCTTCACCGTTAGAAACTATCTCAGCAACGGAATCAAGTCCAACATAGTGTGCATCATCAGAGGTAGCATCGTTAAGTACGTCTCCGCCACGCACCATAGCCCTGACAGTAAGCTGTGGAAATCTTTTTTTCAACTGTTCGAGCATAAGCTTGTCGAGGACTATTTCTCCGCAGTTGTCGCAAATCAGAAGAAATGTATCTGCATTCGCACACTCGCGGAGAAATGACTCATATGTAATTGAGTCATCTTCACGCATTTCAGTATCATGGAAAAGTGAAAGAAATTCATCATTGTCAATACTGTTCATTGCTCCGAAATCGATATAATTGCCTATTCTTGACATGATGAGTGCCGTTGCGAGAGAGTCTTCCGCAGAGTTTATCTCACTGCGCAGACTATCCTCAATGTTGAGGACGAGGTCGTTGTACTGCTTTTTTATTGTGCTGTAATCTGCACATTTTCCGAAATATTTCATATGTACCTTGTTGAAAAGATACACCATATACGGGCTTGTATCTGTTTCTTTACGGTTATCAAGAAGTTCCTTTATCTCGGCAAGATAGCCTGCATTGTCAGTCTTCCTTTTCTGACGTTCATACAGGCATTCTGCACACTTTTGTGAAATTCGCATTTTTTCTCCTTTTATCAGTTTTATAATCACAGCCACTTCTTCTTTTTGAAGAAGATAAGGCTCAAAATCACTATTACTATGCTTACAGCGATAACTACCGGATATGCCGCTTTGTATTCAAGTTCGGGCATATATTTGAAGTTCATACCGTACCAGCCTGCAATGAGAGTGAGGGGCATGAATATCGAAGTTATGACAGTCAGCAAAGCCATTGTGCGGTTTTGCTTTACGTCCAGCTGAGACTGATATAGGTCACGTATCTGTATAGAAAACTCGCGGAGTGAAGTTGTCATGTCGTGCAATCTTGATACACGCTGTGTGAAGAGGCGGAAGTAACGGGTGTTATCCTTATTGAAGAAGCTGTTCTCGTTTTCTTCAAGTTCCTGACCCAAATCAATAAGCTGTTCGTAGTGAGTACGCATATCGCGCAGGTCACTTCTGACACGACTGACCCTCTGTGAAGGGTCTTTTTCTTCGCCGCCAAGAATGTTTGATTCTATTGTGTCAAGTTCCTTGTCAACGCGTTCAAGTATTATACGGTCGCGTGAAACTATTTGTTCAAGAAAGTCATATATGAACCGTTCAAGACTCGGAACTGCCCAACGCTTTGTATTTATGATATTGCTGATAGTTTTGTTTACGTAACCGCTGTCATCAATAAAAACTATCCCCTTTTCATCAAGTGCGAAGGCGAATTTGGTATTAGGCGATGAGATGTTGTCTCTGTCGGGGATAGAAAATGTGCCGGTCAATGAGTCGTAGTTGACCTCAGCTTTGGTGGAGTGGATAGCGGAAAGGTCGATGTCCATTTCGATTCCCATATCGAACTTTTCCCTTTTTTCCAGCCATTCGGCAGATGTAAGAACAGCAACGAACTGCCTGTTTTTGCCTTTGAAGTCAAGCTTATTAGTCTTTTCAAGTGTGGTTTTTATATAGTAATACATAGTTTCGCTCCTGCTATCAAATATACCTCATTATACCATTATTCCGGCGCTATTGCAATAGTGTGGCTATCTGACTAAGTGCACGGTTTAATTGACGGCGGCAAAATTGTGATGAGTACATTTATGACCGATAATACTGCTGAAAAGTGAAAGAATATAATCTTTAACGCGGTTTTGAACAATGTTATGAGCAGAATATTATAGAAATGTGATGAAATTGTTAATTTTGATTCGGGATTCTTGTTATAAATTGACAAACTGATAGAAATGGTGTATACTATAAATGTATTATAATTGTTTTGTTCTTAAGGTTTGGGTTTCTACTGATTCCGCTGTTGGGGGAACATTTTATCGGCGGATAAAATGTAAAGCAGTTTTAGAAAAGACAGTATCAATAACATACCAAATCCAGTATTTATCTGAGAACAGAATCCAGGATACGTAAGAAATGAAAAGGAGGAAAGGTCATGACTAAGAAACAGGTGTTAGCAGCATTATCCGCGGCAATGGTATTATGTTCAGCAGTCGGATGTTCATCTGCTAAAAAAGAAGATGAGAAAAAGGAAATAAAGGAGTTTACCGGCTTCTACTGTGCACGTAACACTCCGTTGGACGATGACAATGAGATACGCGATATCATTGCTGAAAAAACAGGATGTATCCTTTATGAGGAGTGGATCGAGGATCAGGCTGATATTGACAAGGTCTTCAGCGATATGATGATATCGGGCAAGTATCCTGACTTCATCTCACCTGATGGTCCTAACTGTCAGCGCCTTATCAAAGAACACGCCTTTATCCCGCTTGATAATTACTGGGGAGATTATCCGGCACTGAAAAAACTGTATACAGATGCACAATGGGACACTCTCCGTGCTGAGGACGGTCATATTTATTTTATCCCCCTGTTTTCAGCTGTAAACGATAAGGTTACAGGAAATATCCATGACGGCGAAGCTTTCTGGATACAGGTAAAAGTTCTTGAGTGGGCGAATTATCCCGAGCTGAAGACTCTTGACGACTACTTCAACCTTATTGAGGACTACATAGCGGCAAATCCTGTTGATGAGAACGGTGAGCCATATATAGGTTATGAGATACAGGCAACAGAGGTCCGTATGTTTGCACTTGATAATCCGCCGATGTTCCTTGACGGTCACCCGAATGACGGATGTTGTTTCGTTGACCCTGATACTCTTGAAGCCAAGGACTATAACCTCTTGCCTACAGCTAAAAAGTGGTTTGAGAAGCTGAATGAGGAATATCATAAGGGTATTATCGACCCCGAATGCTTCGTTATGGAAACAGCTGATTATTACGATAAGCTTTTGACCGGAAGAGTACTTGGAATGGTTGACCAACACTGGAATTTCGGAAGCTCTGAACGTCAGCTTCCCGATGAGTGTACATATATCCCATTCGGACTTACTATTGACGGAAAACTTGTAGAACACTACCGCGATAACCCTGCGTTCAATGCGTCAACAGGTGTCGGAGTCAGCACAAGCTGTGCAGACCCTGATGGTGCTGTAGAGTTTATGAGTAAGCTTCTTGAACCTGAGATACTCAATCTTCGCTATTGGGGAGTTGAGGGAGTTGATTACTATGTCAACGATGAAGGATTCTTTGACATGACTGATGAACAGTACAGCAATTTACAGGATAGCTCATACGTGTTAAAGCATAAGTGCGAATACAGCTATATGCCGCACTACGGCGGTATGGCTCCTGACGGAAAGAACGCATATACTGCTACAAATCAGCCGAATATTTTCCACGACCACCTTGCTCCTTCTATACAGAAGTGTTTCGACGCTTACGGCAAGCAGACTTATACAGAGTTCCTGAATGCTCCGGCTGAGAATCCTGCATGGTATCCGATGTGGTCGTTTGAGAGTTCGGTTACTGAAGCGACCGATTACGGCGAGGTTTCAAAGAGAATCAGCGATGTAAAGCATAAGTATATGCCTCTGATGGTAATGAGTGATGATTTTGAGGCGACATGGGAAGAGTACAATAATGCGTACAATGCCCTGAATCCCCAGATCTATTTTGATGCACTTACAGCAGAAGTACACAGAAGATGCGGCGAATAGTCGTACATTCACATTAATCTAAAACCCGTGCCGTAAGGGGATTTCCCTTACGGCACGGGTTTTCTTGACACAGTCTTTATTATACGATATAATAATCATAAAATAGTTAAAAACTGACAGGAGGTAGCTATGCAGAAGTTTTTATTTAGTCCTATAGAGGACCATACGTTCAGTATAGTAGGATATGAGGGAGATGAGAAGGACGTTGTCATTCCTGACAATTACGGCGGTATAAAGATTACGGTTTTGTGTGACAAAGTTTTTGCCGGACATGATGAGATAGAATCGGTTACTGTACCCGATACAGTCACTGATATGGGCGAATTTCTATTTGACGGCTGTTACAATCTTAAAAAGATAAAGCTTCCGTGTGAACTCCGCTTTTTGTGGGGATATACTTTCTGCCGGTGCGGTATTGAGGAGATAGTTCTTCCTGATAAACTCGCATCTATTCCGCCGTTTGCCTTCAAGGAGTGTGCAAACCTGAAACGTATCGTCTGCGGCAAAGGTTTGAAGAAGATATATTCATGGGCATTTGCAGGCTGTGAAAAACTGGAAGAAGTCGTACACGGAGACGATGTTGATATCAGTCCCGAAGCGTATAGTAACAGAGAACTTAATAGCTGAGGCGGATACATGACTGACTTAACCGAAATTATAAAAAATTCTGAGATTATCTACAGCCGGCGAAAAACTCTTGCTCTGCAAATCGCTGATGACGGACATCTTATTGTACGCGCACCTCTCAGATGTCCGAACAAGGATATTATCTCATTTATAGAAAAAAGCGAAAAATGGGTACTCACTCACACTGAAAAGGTAATACAGCGTAACCGCGAACTTGAAAGCTTACATCCATTTACAGCACAGGATATAAACGATATGGCTCAGAAAGCACTTGTGGTAATACCGGAGCGTGTGAAGATATATGCAGAAAAGCTCGGTGTAACATACGGAAGAATAACTATCAGGAATCAGCGTACAAAATGGGGCAGCTGTACTTCAAAAGGCAATCTTAATTTTAACTGCCTGCTTATGGCAGCACCGCCGGAAGTTCTTGATTCAGTGGTAGTGCACGAACTCTGCCACAGGCTTCACATGGATCATTCAAAGGACTTCTATGCCGAGGTATATCGAGTGTTTCCGGAATACGACAAGTGGAATAAATGGTTGAAAAGTAATGGCGGACTGCTGATAAAGCGTATGACCGCCGGAGCAGTAAAAAATACCTGAATCCAATAGTTTGACAAAAAACTTAAATTGTGTTATAATTATTTTGTTGATAATACCACATATTCCTGATTATCACATAAGGAGGAGAAAATGAAAATAGTTGTTTTAACCGGAAGTGCTCATAAAAACGGCACAACTGCCTGTCTTACAGAGCAGTTCATTAAGGGAGCTGAAGAAGCAGGACATGAGATTTTTCGCTTTGATTCAGCATATAAGGAGGTTCACCCTTGCATAGCCTGCGAGAAATGTCATGAGGATTCTCATGTCTGTGTCTTCAAGGATGATATGCAGGAACTCAATCCGCATCTGCTGGAAGCTGATGTTATTGCATTTGTGTCGCCTATTTATTACTATGACATCAACGCACAGCTTAAAGCCGTTATCGACCGTTTTTACGCTAATGATGCTATTCTGCATGACAATAAAAAAGCAGTACTTATGCTGACCATGGCAGATGATACTATGGAATCTGCGGACGGTGCTATTGCTTCATTCAAGGGCATGACTAATTTCCTCGGATGGGAAATCGCTGGTACTGTAGTAGGTGTTGACTGTATGACACTCGATATGCTGAAGAAGACTGATTATCCTCAGCAGGCATATGAACTCGGAAAGTCGCTGTAATTAATATGGATATGCTGGTGTTAATCTGACAATTCAGCTTTGAACAGCCGCCTTATGGTGGCTGTTTTTATGTGGGAGAGTTGGTATAATTTAAAACTATTATAATTATAGGAATAGTGTGTAAACCTGCACAAACGTTGTTGCAAATAGGCGAATTGTTGTGGATAAATAGACGATTTTTGTGCTATAAGTAAATTCTATATTGACAAATGGATACTGATGCTGTAGAATAAAGTCATACTAAACAGGTATGAATAATATGCTTGAAAGGAGACTGTTTATGTTCAGCATTGCAAATGATACTTTTGAATTGAATATAATGTGCATGATACAGTGCTCCGTACCTGCTGTATCATAGTTTTGTTATACTCTATGAAAACAGTAACGTATCGGAGAATCAAGCGATTCTCCGTTTTTTTATGGAAGGAAGAGTGGAATATGAAAAGAAGAATACTACCTGCATCAATTGCTTTGACATTTGCTTTATCGGCTGTGTCATGCGGAAAAACAGAGGAGAATAGTTCAGATACGGTAAAGATAGCATATCTGCCTATCACACATTCCCTGCCTGTACTTGAAGAAGCGGAAGAACTTCAACAGCAAACAGGTTTACAGGTCGAACTTGTAAAGTACGGTTCATGGAGTGAACTCCTCGATGCACTCAATTCAAACCGCGTTGACGGAGCGTCGGTGCTTATTGAACTTGCTATGAAGTCGAAGCAGGAGGGGATAGGTATAAAGGCAGTGGCACTCGGACATCATGACGGAAACGTTATAATTGTGTCGAACGACATTAAATCAGCCGCTGACCTGAAAGGAAAAACTTTTGCGATACCGCACAGGCAGTCGTCTCACAACATTCTTCTCAATGACGCACTCGCAACCGCAAACCTGACTATCGACGATGTGAATGTAACTGAACTTGCACCTACAGAAATGCCTTCAGCACTTGCAAGCGGACAGATAGACGGATACTGTGTTGCTGAACCGTTCGGAGCAATGGGAGTTTCACTCGGTGCAGGAAAAGTTCTTTTCAGCTCTGAGGAGTTATGGAAAGACTCTTTGTGCTGTGGACTTGTCCTGACAGATAAGTTCATAGACGAGCGACCTGATGATGCGAAGTCGTTTGTGGAGAATTATAAAAAAGCCGGAAATGCTCTTGATAAGGAAAAAGCAAAGGAGACTGCTAAGAAATATTTCAGTCAGAGTGATGAAGTGCTTGATATTTCACTTCAGTGGATCTCGTACAATGACCTTGACATAACAGAAGAGGAGTACAATACACTTGCGGAGAAGGTAAAAGCATATGGACTTTCTGATGATCCGCCAAGCTATTCCGACTTTGTGAAAAATGATTTCTGATAAGGTGTGATACTTATGAAAAAAATAATCTCACTGAAAAATGTTGTAATATCTATTGCGGTACTGATACTGTTGTGGCAGTTATTGTTTTTGATAAGCGGCTATAGTCCGGCACTTTTTCCGTCACCCGGAATGGCATTTGATGCTCTGCTTGAGATGATATCGAATGGCAGACTATTTGAAAATATAAAAGCGAGTATGTATCGGTTTGCGGTCGGATATTCAGTTTCGGTTACTTCGGCAGTTGTTCTCGGACTTATCCTCGGAAGGATACCGAAAGTATTCCAGTACATAAACCCTGCCATACAGCTTCTGCGTCCAATTTCACCGACTGCTTGGATGCCGTTTATAGTTCTCCTGTTTGGAATCGGAGACGTGCCTGCGATAGTCATAATATTCATTGCGGCATTTTTCCCGGTACTGCTTTCAACGGTCTCGGCAGTCGGTAACATCGACCCTGTGTACCTGAAAGTTTCAAGAAATTTCGGTATAAAACAGCCTGCCCTCACATGGAAGGTAGTTTTTCCTGCGGCATTTCCGCAGATAGCAAACGGTATACACCTTGCACTCGGTACTGCGTGGATATTCCTTGTAGCGGGAGAGATGATAGGTGCACAGTCGGGAC
Source organism: uncultured Ruminococcus sp. (assembly GCA_900315975.1). The sequence continues at coordinate 4,218 of ONBA01000039.1, read as the reverse complement.
TCGGCTATCAGATAATAGATGCGAGAAACAATATCCGTGCCGATATACTGCTTGCAACGATACTTGTAATAGGTGTGATAGGGATACTGCTTGACGGCATACTTAAAGCAATTGAGAAGCTTATCATGAAGTCGTGGGGAGGTTGAGAGAATGTACATAGAGATAAAAGATGCGTGCAAGAATTATGTTCAGGACGGAAGAGAGTTCACAGCGCTTGACCATGTGTCGCTTGATATTGAAAAAGGCGAGTTCATATGTCTGCTTGGACCTTCCGGCTGTGGAAAGAGTACACTCCTTAATGCACTTGCAGGCTTTGAAAAAGTCAACAGCGGAAGTGTAAAGATAAATGATAAAGAGGTTACTGCGCCTTCGATAAACAACATCACTATCTTTCAGAATTACGGACTTCTCCCATGGAGAAACGTGCTGAAAAATGTTGAACTCGGACTTGAATCAAAAAAAGTCCCGAAAGCAGAACGGGCTGCTGCTGCAAAAAAGTATCTTGAACTTGTGGGACTCAGCGGTTATGAAAAACGCTATCCGAAGCAGCTTTCAGGAGGTCAGCAGCAGAGAGTGGCAATTGCACGCGGACTCGCAGTCGACCCTGATATTATTTTCATGGACGAACCTTTTGGAGCGCTCGACGCGATAACACGTATGAAGCTTCAGGAGGATATTCTCAGGATATCGCGTGAAGAGAAAAAGACGATAATATTCGTCACCCACGACATTGAAGAAGCTGTTTTTCTTGCTGACAGGATAGTCGTTATGATGGCTGACCCCGGCAGGATAAAAAGCGTTGTAAAGGTACCGCTCGGTACTCACCGGGACAGAACAAGTGAGAATTTTCTCTATGTACGTGACAAGATATTCGACCTCTTCAATATGAAGTCGGAGGAATATATCGAGTATTACATCTGATGCTGATTAAGGAGTTGATATTATGAGCAAGCATAGTCACTGTCATGAGCATACTCATCATTCTCATGACGATTCACCGGCACATATCCATTCACACAGAAATATCATCGGTTTTGACGAGCATGGAGTTCCTACAGTCATACTGAAAGCAAGTCACGGTGAAAGTGAACAGGACGACCCGCAGGCATTCATAAAGGACTATATGAATGCAGTTTCGGAGTACAGAAAAACCTTTCCAAGCAAGCAGGACGTTATCGAGCAGACTCCCGACCCTGCCGTGAAGGAAATGCTTCTGCGTATGGAGCAGCTTGGCATTGATACTGCATTTGACCGATTTGACAAGCAGAAGCCGCAGTGTAATTTCGGACTTGCCGGAGTCTGTTGCAAGATATGCAATATGGGACCCTGCCGTATCACAGCGAAGTCGCCTAAAGGAGTATGCGGAGCTGATGCAGACCTCATAGTTGCGCGGAATCTTCTGCGTTCAGCTGCGGCAGGAGCTGCACAGCATGGTATGCACGCAAGAGAGGTAATGCTCGCACTCAAATGGGCAGCCGAGGGTAAACTTGATGTGCCTATACTTGGTGAGCAGAAAATACGTGCAACTGCCGAAGCTTTCGGCATAAAGCAAAAGAACCGTCAGCTTAAAAATGTTGCACGTGACCTCGCAAATATTTTGCTTGAGGATTTATCAAGGACAGTTCCTGACGAGTATAAAACCATTTCCGCGTGTGCAGTACCTGAAAGACAGGAGGTTTGGAAAGAACTTGATATACTTCCGGTCAGTGCGTATCATGAGGTATTTGAAGCGTACCACAAGTCAGGCTGTGCAACAGACGGTGACTGGCGTTCAGTGATGCAGCAGTTCCTCAGATGCGGACTTGCATTCACGTTTTCGGGAGTCGTCGGAGCGTCTATCGCTACTGACAGTCTGTTCGGTGTAGGGGACAGAGTAACGTCAAAGGTAAATATAGGTGCACTTGAAAAAGGCTACGTGAATATAGCTGTTCATGGACATCTTCCTCTGCTTGTAAGTCAGATAGTCGAGGCGGGCAAGCGTGAAGACCTCATTGAACTTGCAAAGTCAAAGGGTGCAAAAGGAATAAGGTTCTACGGCATATGCTGTTCCGGACTTTCTGCAATGTACAGATACGCAGGGGTTATACCGCTGTCTAATGCCGTGTCGGCTGAGCTTGTTCTTGGAACAGGTGCACTCGACCTGTGGGTAGCGGATGTTCAGGACGTGTTCCCCTCAATTATGGAAGTCGCACACTGCTTCAAGACAACGGTGGTGACGACGAGTGAATCTGCGAGACTTCCCGGTGCAGAGCGTTATGAGTACGACCACCATCATTCAAATATAGGAGAAACAAAAGCTCTTGCGGAGAAGATAGTACGCAGGGCGATTGAGAGTTTTGAGGCACGCAAGGGAATACCTGTGTATATTCCGCCTTATGAGGTTGAAGCGGAAGTTGGTTTCTCAGTTGAGTACATACACAAACGTTTCGGCAGTATGCAGCCTCTCGCAGAAGCTGTCAGGGACGGCAGGATACTTGGTGTAGTCAACATGGTAGGATGCAATAATCCGAAGGTGCTGTATGAGAAATGTATAGTTGATGTAGCAGATGTACTGCTGAAGAATAATGTGTTGATCATATCTAACGGCTGTGCTTCGTTCCCTCTTATGAAACTTGGATACTGTGCAGTATCGGGGAAGGAAAAGGCAGGGGAGAGTCTGCGGGAGTTCCTCGAACCTGATTTGCCGCCTGTATGGCACGTTGGCGAGTGTATAGACAATACCCGCTCATCCGGAATATTCGCCGGAATCGCCGGTGCACTGGGACATAAGATGTATGAGATGCCGTTTGCATTTTCATCTCCGGAATGGGGAAATGAAAAGGGAATTGATGCCGCCCTCGGTTTCAGACTTAATGGCATAAGCTCGTATCACTGCGTAGAAGCACAGATATACGGCTCGAAAAACGTTATAGAATTTCTGAAATTCGGCACTCTTGAGACTCTCGGTTCGTCGATGAATGTTGACACTGACCCTGTCAAGCTTGGAGAAAAGATAGTAGCCGACATGAAAGCTAAGAGAAAAGCTCTTGGCTGGGATTAATAAGGAGGAAAATATGGCTTGTTTTATAGTACCTGCAACGGAAGCAGTGGTAACAACGATAGTACAGAAGGCAGTAAAGAAAAAGGAAGATAGTGCTGGCATTGAGAAGACACTGCGCTTTTCAGAAAAGCTGAAATGGCTCAATGGTATGCTATGGGGCGGTTCGGGACTTCTTGCATTTGAGCACTTATGGCATGGCGAAATTACACCGTTTTTCCCATTCCTGACAGCTGCAAATGACACTGCTGACACGGCGGAAATGCTTCATGAAATGGCAACATCGGGTACATCAATGGCGGCACTCGTTACACTTGTATGGTTGGGTGTAGTTTTCGTCACTAACAGGATATCAGCCACTCAGAAAGATGAAAAACAGAAAGCAGGTGCAGCGGTATGACTTTACTTATTACAATTATAGCGGCAGTAATATCAACGGTTGTATGGTATTCAAGTGAGAAGGCGAGAGAACTTAAAACAGGAGTACTCCTATATATGTTCTGGGGAGCGTCACTTATGTGGCTTGTTGACGCTGTAGTTGAGTATATTGAAGCAGGTGCTGACTACTTTACACCTGCTGCACAGGATATGCTGAATGATGCTTTTCTCGGTGTATCAGTTGTTGCACTTGCATTGACAGTGTGGGCAGTATATCTGCTTGTAAAAGACCCGAAGCATACAGTAAAAGATCTCCTGCTTGAAAAAAGAAGATAAACAGATTACAAAATCATAACGGCAGCAAGATGACATTCTTGCTGCCGTTTGTTTTTTTGAAATATCTGAAATCTGATGTTGAATGGTATCAGTTACTTCTTCTTTCTGCTTGATACAGCAACAGACGCTGATAATGCGAGTGCTATCATAGCTACAGAAGGAGCGGCAGAACCTGTTTTAGGTGAAGATGTGCCGGAATTTGTGGCAGCAGCAGTAGTTGCTGCCTTAGAAGTTGTAGTTGTGGATTTGGTGGTACTTTCGGATTTAGCAGTACTTTCAGGCTGAGTGGAAGCAGAGGTTGTAGATGTTGTAGTGGTAGTTGTTGAGGAAGCAGTTGTTTCGGGAGCGGGTTCATCGCTTTTGAAACTGGAGTCAATCCCATATTTCGTGTAAACGTAAAATAGTGCAATAGAAAAGTGTATGATGAGACCGATTGTGAAAGCAGTCGGTCTTATCTGCATATTAGC
>ONBA01000025.1 GCA_900315975.1 uncultured Ruminococcus sp. | reverse complement strand
TGTCCGGAAGCATTGCTGCTTCCGGATTTGTTTTCCTTGAAAGATGATTATACCATTGTGGAAAAAACCATAATAAAGTCTTTGGAAAGGGGTCTGGGGTGACTCCCCGCAGTGCGGGGAGATGTCAGCGTAGCTGACAGAGGGGACCGCCGCCATGAGCGGGAACCTTTCCTCAGAAAGGTTTTCCCCAGTAAGTTCTTATAATACTTCCGTACGAGAACAACACTTATTCACAGACCTTGAAAAGAGAAGTCGGGGACGTACTTTTCAGAGGCGGACGAGCGGTCCTGAGAGAAGCCGTTAAGACCGAGCTCTGCGGCGTGGTCTATGACGCTGTTGTACTCCAATTTAGTGACACGGCGGCGCAGTTCACGGCACTCGTCCGGGATAAAATCAAACGGCGTATACTGTCCCATTATGCTGACGAGAACGTCCTCGGGCGAGGTATTCTCGGCGATCCAGTCCATGATGCTTATGGAATCATGCCTGTGTGAGGGGAGGACAAGATGACGTATGACCGTTCCCTTGACGAGACCGCCCTCGCTGTTGTACCGGAGCTTCCCGACCTGAGATATCATTGCCGTAACAGCCCTTGAGGCATAGTCGAAATAGTCCGGAGCGGAGGAATACTTTGCGGCGATATCCGGCGAAAAATACTTGATATCCGGGAGGTAAACGTCAATGTAGCCGTTCAGCATCGCTATCGTTTCCGGGAGCTCGTAGCCGCCGGAATTGTAAACGACCGGTATACTCAGCCTGTGACGAACAGTGTCAAGCGCGTTTATTATCAGCGGTACGAAATGCGTCGGCGTGACGAGCTCGATATTGTCAGCGCCGTCGTCCTGCAAGCGGAGGAACACATCTGCAAGCTCCGGAACGGTCAGCGCTTTTCCGCGAAGCTCGTTGCTGATGATATTGTTCTGACAGTAAATGCAATGGAGATTGCAGCCGGAAAAGAATACGGTCCCGGCGCCGTTTTTATAGGCAATGCACGGCTCCTCCCACTTGTGCAGGGAAGCCCTCGCGGCATAGACCTTGTCGGGCATACCGCAGAAGCCGCGTCCGGCAGTACGGTCAGCGCCGCATTTTCGCGGACACAGTCCGCATTTTCTGAAAATAGTGTCAAGCTCCATAATAACCTCATAATAAAGAGAAAGCAGCCTTTCAGCTGCTTTTTCTGAAATTCTTGTCTGTGAAGATCCTTGCGAAGACCAGTCCGAGGGGGAGTGCCATGACGATGAGGACCGCCTTGCTAAGCCACATCGCACCGGACTGTATATCGTTCATGCCGAGGTAGTAGATGCCCTTGTACATGAACATTCCCGGCACCATGATAACGATAGAGGGAACCGTCAGGGTTATCCTCGGGTAGCCGATGAAGCGCTTGATAGCCGAAGCCATGAGGCCTGCCGAAAGCGCACCGATAAATGCTGCTGCCGGGACCGGTATCGGCGTAAAGTCGATGAGTTCGAGCCTCAGAGTATTGGCTATCATACCGATAACACCTGCTGTGCAAGCCATTTTCCGCTTGCTGTTGAACAGGAAAGAGAAGCCGTAAACTCCGCAGAAGCTTGTGACGAGCCTGAGAATGATCTTCAAGCCGTCGTCCATGCTCTGCTCCTTAAAATCGGCAGGGTGGTACTGGAAAACTGCCGCCATGAGCGCACCGGTAAGCGTTGCCATAATAATAATCAGCAGCGCATAGGTGACACGTTCAAGTCCAGACCGGAGATCGAGCTTTGCAAGGTCGATACCGCCTGTTATCAGGGGAAATCCCGGTATCACGAACAGCATAGAGCAAATATAGCCAGCCTGATGAGCCTCGGAGATGCCGAAAAGCTCCTGACCTGCCTTCATGAGAAGCACATATGCGGTGCAAGCAGCTGCAACTGCCGCTGCAACGTTTGCAAGGAGGGTGATATGTCTTTCGAGGAGCTTCTTCCGGACAAACTGACCGATGCCTGCACCAAAAAAGGCGAGTATCATTTCGGCAGCGCCGCCTCCGAGGAGAAAGGTAAATCCGCAGCAGGCGAGTGCCGAAGCGAGCGCGAGCTGTACCGCCTTGTAGTTTGCAGGCATATCCTGAAACTTATCAAGAATGCGGTGGAATTGAACTATCGAATACTTTCCGGCACGTTCCGCGAAGCCGTCCGCGAACAGTTCGAGCTCCGTGAGCTTATCGGTATTCACACCGGTATTGCTGAGGGAAAGGGCGTTCGTGAAGGTCTCGCCGTTCTCAGCGCAGGTATACTCTATCGAGAGCAGACCGATATCCGCGACGCAGACGATACCGAGCGCACGGGCTATCTTGTTCATGGAGGCACGGACGCGCCATGCACCGGTCCCGACGGAGAGCATCATAAGTCCAACTCTGCCGACGAGCATAGCTTTTTCCCTGAGCTCAGCCTCGGCAGCGGGAGCAGTATTCTCCTCGTCGATAATGTCGTGCCATTGAAGCGTCATGTGTTGTGTCCTGAAATTACTCATCTGTTACCCCTGTATAATTATTTATCAGCCTTGATGATAAAGCGTTTGATCTGCATAAGGTCGAGGACAGTTATCCTGCCGTCGGAGTTATAGTCAGCGCATTCGCCCTGAGTCTCGCTGAGACTGCCTCTTCCGAGGAGAAAATTCTGGAGGACGACAGTGTCCGCGATCGAGACATCACCGTCGAGATTGACATCGCCTTTTTTGTATGAGACGGACGATGAGACCTCCTCGAACTGTGTTTCGATGACGGTAAATTTGTTGCCCTCAGTATCCTCAGCCTCTATTTTATAAATGTAGCTTCCCTCGGGGAGATCGCCGAAGATCAGCTTGTTATCGAAATCTACTGACAGGTCATAGGTCAGTGCGGACGGGGAAGCCTCACAGTACAGCTTGGTCTCGGTGCCGTCAGCGGAATAAACTCCGCCCCAGACCTTCTTTATGGTAAGGGTCGAGGTTATAACGCCGCGGATACGGAACTTTTCGCCGCAGATGAGCTTGCCCTCGGGAGAAACAGCACCGTATACCGTCATTTCGGGTTCAGGCTTTTCGAGGTCGGAGATTTTTTCGAGGTAGTCCATAGAGCTGTATCCGCTTATGCCGTTGAACTCGACATGAGCCCACTTGCCGTTGCCCTTAGTGACAGTGACCTGCGAGCCTGCGGGGATCTGTCCTACCGCAGGGTAATTCGAGCCGTGACCGCTTCTTATGTAGAGGTTCGAGGTCACGCCCTTGGTCTTGTAGATACCGGCGTAGCTTTCGGAGCAATCGCATTCCGGGTCAGGATTTTTCGGTGCGATCTCGCCGTTATAGGTGAAATATGTGAGCGGGTCGTAGTAAGTGATATCCGGCCAGCCGCTCAGGAGAGTGTCGCAGATACCGTAATGCAGGTGATTGCCGGAGGACTGTCCGGTGCTTCCGACACTTGCGATCTGCTGACCCTGTGCGATCTCTGCACCGGCTGTGACCTCCATTGAGGAGCAGTGGGCATAGAAGGTATACAGACCGAGATCGGAATGGTAAAGTATGACCATATAGCCGTATGCGTCCATCCAGCCGGCAGATACGACATTTCCGGCTCTCACGGCATAGATAGGTGTCGCATATGGTGCCTCGATGTCAATGCCGTTGTGATAGCCCGAGTTGATCTGATTTCTCATCGGGTCGAAGTAGGTAGTGATATTCTTATAGCTTTCGGGAACAGGCCATGTAGCGGTAAGGTCAGCGGCAGAAGCTTCAGATGCCGGCAGGGAAAGACCTCCCGGAAGCAAAAAAACAGCGAGTGCAAGTATAAATGCAGCAGCTTTATTGAAAATGTCCCTCATGAGCAGTAACTCCTTGTTTTCCAATTTGTAACTAAATTGTAGCATATTTCTGCATGAATGTCAATAGTCCGGACAATTATATTGAAATTTTCCCGGTAAAGCTCAACATAATATACAAAACAGGGCTGCTTTTATTTGCGGTTCTGCTCAGAGCGCAGAGCCTTGAACTCGTTGATTATCTTCATATCCTCTTCGTTGATAAGGATATTTGCACGGAGAGTTTTGCCGGTAGTAGTCTTTACGGTTATCTCGGCAACTGTTCCGACGTCGGCAACAGAGCCGGCAGACTTTATGAACTGCGGGAGCTTCGGGTGATTGGCCTTGAAGCGGTTGACGAGGGTAAGGTACTTTATAGCGTGAACTGGATTCATGTTTTCACCTCATATCAAGAATAAGGCTGCCGCCGGAGCAGCAGCCTCTTTGTCTTACTTTTTAAGAAGGGAATGACCTGTCATTTCCTCGGGCTGGGGAACGCCCATGATATCGAGCATTGTGGGGGCAAGGTCGGCAAGGACGCCGCCCTCTGCGAGCTTACCCTCAACGCCTACAGCAATGAGCGGAACAGGATTTGTTGTGTGTGCAGTGAAAGGACTGCCGTCGGGCTCCATCATCTTGTCAGCGTTGCCGTGATCGGCAGTGATAAGAGCTGCACCGCCCTTTGCAAGGATAGCATCGACCATGCGTCCGACGCAGGTATCAGTAGCCTCAACAGCCTTTACAGCAGCGTCAAAGATGCCTGTATGGCCGACCATATCGCAGTTAGCGTAGTTGAGTATGATAACGTCATACTTGTCGGAGTTGATAGCCTCAACAACAGCGTCACAGACCTCGTAAGCGCTCATCTCAGGCTTGAGGTCGAAGGTGGGAACGTCCGGTGACTTTATGAGTATTCTGTCCTCGCCCTCGAACTGCTTCTCCTCACCGCCGTTGAAGAAGAACGTAACGTGAGCGTACTTCTGAGTCTCAGCGATACGGAGCTGAGTCTTGCCGAGCTTTGCGAGGTACTCGCCCATAGTCATGGTGAGCTGTTCCGGAGGATATGCAACGGAAACGTTGGGCATCGTAGCATCGTACTGAGCCATACATACGAAATTGACAGGGAAGAAGCCGTTTCTTCTCTCGAAGCCGCTGAACTCGGGATCAACGAATGAACGTGTGATCTGTCTTGCACGGTCAGGACGGAAATTGAAGAAGATAACGCTGTCGTCAGCCTTTATCTGAGCGCCGCCTGCAATAACAGTCGGGAGCATGAACTCGTCCGTTACCTCGTTGGCGTAGGAGTTCTTTATAGCCTGAACGGGATCGGTCTCCTGAACGCCCTCGCCGTAAACGAGTGCAGCGTAAGCCTTTTCAACTCTGTCCCAAGCGTTGTCTCTGTCCATAGCGTAGAAACGTCCGGAAATAGTAGCTACCTTGCCGAGACCTATCTTGTTGAGCTCGGCAACAGCCTCCTCCATGTACTCGGCTGCGGACGAGGGCGGAACGTCACGTCCGTCGAGGAATGCGTGGATATATACCTTGTCGAGACCGTTCTTCTTAGCCATTTCCACGATGCCGTAGAGGTGCTCCATGTGGCTGTGAACGCCGCCGGGGGAGAGAAGTCCCATGAGGTGGAGTGCGCTGCCCTTTTCCTTGCAGTTGTTCATTGCACCGAGAATAGCCTTGTTATTGAAGAATGTGCCGTCCTTGATGTCCTTGGAGATCTTGACGAGCATCTGGTAAACGATGCGTCCTGCACCGATATTTGTGTGACCTACCTCGGAGTTGCCCATCTGACCGTCCGGGAGACCTACGTCGAGACCGCTTGCGCCGATGATAGTGTGCGGACACTCAGCCATGTACTTGTCGATGTTGGGCTTCTTTGCAGCAGCGATAGCGTTGCCGTAGGTATCGGGATTGTAACCGAAGCCGTCCATGATAATAAGTGCTACGGGTTTCTTTGACATATTGATTTTCCTTTCATATTTAAGGGCGGATATCCTCCGCCCTCACTGGTAATTCTCAGCCGTTTACAGCAGCCTGAACGATAACGTTGAAGTCCTCAGCCTTGAGTGAAGCACCGCCGATGAGACCGCCGTCGATGTTGGGCTTAGCAAGAAGCTCAGCAGCGTTCTTAGCGTTCATGGAGCCGCCGTACTGGATAGTAACAGCGTCAGCAGTAGCCTGATCGAAGAGCTTAGCGAGCTGAGCACGGATAAAGCCGCAAACCTCCTCAGCCTGATCGGGAGTAGCTGTAAGACCTGTACCGATAGCCCAAACAGGCTCATAAGCGATAACAACGTTCTTTACCTGCTCTGCTGTGAGAGACCAGAGGTCGAGCTTGATCTGACGAGCGATAACTTCCTCAGTGATGTTGCACTCGCGCTCCCACTTGAGCTCGCCAACGCAGACGATAGGCTTGAGACCTGCATTGAGAGCAGCGATAGTTCTCTTGTTTACGGTCTCGTCAGTCTCGCCGAAGTACTGTCTTCTCTCGCTGTGACCGATAACAACGTACTCAACGCCGAGCTCAGTGAGCATATCAGCAGAGATCTCGCCTGTGAAAGCGCCGCTCTTCTCGAAGTGAACGTTCTCAGCGCCGATCTTTACATTGCTGCCGGCAGTAGTGTTGATAGCAGTCTCGAGGTTTGTGAAAGGAACGCAGGCGATTACCTCGATCTTGCCCTCAGCGTTAGCAACGAGGGGCTTGATAGCCTCGAGGAGAGCCTTTGCCTCGGGACGGGTCTTGTTCATTTTCCAGTTTCCGGCAATAATTGCCTTTCTAAGATTCTTGTTCATTGGTTTTTACTCCTTAAAATTAATATTAATTATATTTTGCCGTGCATCAGAAAGAATACCGCGCTGCCGATAGTTCTTGCAGATACGGAAAGCGACAGCGGGTAAAGCAGAACTTCTGCATCTTTTTCATTCCGACAGCTGATGAGCGTTTCAATCACTGTCAGCTTCCTTGCTATAGCTCATATACCTGTCAAGCATACCGAGAAACTGCTCCTTCTGCCACTTGAACTTGAATTCGTTATAGTTGCTGATGTATTCTCTTGCCTTGGCGGCAGCTTCTTCAGCAGTAATGTCATTTCCCATGACTTTCAGCATATGAACATTGGTGAGCATCGGATAAACGCCGGTATTGTCGTAGGTAGCGGAGGATTCCTGTTCGAGCTTGTAGTAATATCCGGCAGCCTGCAGCTGACCGTTCATTGCAAGGATAACGGCAGCGGTGTCATAATATGCCATACCTGATCTCCGGTAAGCGGGAGCAGAAAAGAAGATGTCGAGGTATTTCTGTTCCTTTTTGAAAAGCTCATATGCTTCCTCGCCCTTATCCTGACCTAGCAGAAGATTCAGCTTTGAAAGCAGATATACTCCCTTTATCGTATCATCGGTCATGATGCCGACTTTGACGTGACCGAGCATTTCCTCGGCTTCGTCATATTTTTCAAGAGTTGTGTAAATGTCAGCAAGCGTGGTATAGTCCATAGGCTTCATTTTTTTGCTGTGCAGAGCCTTGTAGCCCTCGGCGTACTCCTCGCACGGACCTTTTTCAACATACAAATTGTACAGCTCCTCATTTATCCCCGCGAGCTTGTACATCACCTTTTTCATGAATCCCATAATAATGCCTCATTTATCACAATAAGGGCGAATATCTCTATCCGCCCTATTGCATATACGATTACTTATCAGCGATAGCTGCAACACCGGGGAGAACCTTGCCCTCGAGGTATTCGAGAGAAGCACCGCCGCCTGTTGAGATGTGGCTCATCTTGTCAGCGAAGCCGAGCTGGATAGCAGCTGTAGCGGAGTCACCGCCGCCGATGATAGTAGTAGCGTCAGCCTCAGCGAGAGCCTCGCAAACTGCTACAGTACCCTTCTTGAGAGTGGGGTTTTCGAAAACGCCCATAGGTCCGTTCCAAACGACTGTCTTTGCGAACTTTGCAGCCTCAGCGAAGATAGCAGCAGTCTTGGGACCGATGTCGAGACCCATCATATCAGCAGGGATCTTGTCGGAATCAACGAACTCAACGTCGATAGGAGCGTCGATCGGATCAGGGAATGAAGAAGCGATAGCTGTATCTACAGGGAGAAGGATCTTCTTGCCGAGCTTCTGAGCCTTTTCGAGCATTTCCTTGCAGTAGTCGAGCTTCTCGTCGTCAACGAGTGACTTACCGATAGAACCGCCCTGCGCCTTGATGAAGGTGTAAGCCATACCGCCGCCGATGATGAGAGTGTCGCACTTCTCGAGGAGGTTTGAGATAACGTTGAGCTTGTCTGCAACCTTAGCGCCGCCGAGGATAGCAACGAACGGGTGCTCAGGAACCTCAACAGCGTTTCCGAGGTACTGGATCTCCTTCTGCATGAGGTAGCCTACGGCTGTCTCCTTGACGAACTTGGTAACGCCTGCTGTAGAAGCGTGAGCACGGTGAGCAGAGCCGAAAGCGTCCATAACGAAAACTTCGTCGTCAACGAGGTCTGCGAGCTCTTTGGAGAACTCCTCGCCGTTCTTGGTCTCCTCATTGCCGCGGAAACGAGTATTCTCGAGAACAACGATCTCGCCGTCGTTCATAGCAGCAACAGCCTTCTTTGCGTTCTCGCCGACAACTGTATCGTCAGCAGCGAAAGTAACCTTAGTGTTTACGAGCTCGCCGAGTCTTGCAGCAGCGGGAGCGAGTGAGAACTTAGCCTCCGGACCGTTCTTCGGCTTGCCGAGGTGTGAGCAGAGAACGACCTTTGCGCCGTTTTCTACGAGCTTGTTTATAGTGGGGAGGGCTGCCTGGATACGGTTATCGTTAGTGATAACGCCGTCCTTCATAGGAACGTTGAAATCTACTCTTACGAGTACCTTTCTGCCCTTAACGTTAATGTCTTCAACTGTGACCTTGTTTAATCCTGCCATTGGTATGACATCCTTTCGTTTTAAGATACTTTTGGGGTAGTTGTTAATTCCATAACAACCCACAATACTATTTTACACTATTCCGAGAGATTTTTCAAGTACCTTGGCAATTTTTTTCATGAAATTTTGGTAAAATTTCAGTGAAAGCCCTCCGCGTGAGCATTTTCCTTGACTTTAGAAAGCCGTTGTGGTAAAATATTATCTGTAAATCTATTGAACAGTCATGTAAATGAACGGAAGGAATAGATATGAAAAGATCATTCTCAATGATAATTGCACTGACGCTGATGCTTTCAGTGGCATCATGCAGCAGTTCCACTTCAGGCAGCACAAAAACAACTGATAATATCCAGACAACGGAAGAATCTAAGACAGTTGAACCTGCCCGCCTTATAAATAAAATGACAGCCGGAGAGTTCTACTTGAAGATCCTGACTACGCCGAGAGATATAACGGTCACGACACTACACTTGAAGGACTGAAAAAGCTTAAATCACGTCTTGAAGAGCATGATGCAGACATTACATACAAGATATATGATTCGCGGCACTACCAGTACATTCCGGAAATGCTCAAAGAATATCTAAAAATTACATATCCGTATTCATAACCAAAGGAGGAATTATAATGAAAAAGCGTACAAAACTTGTCGTTTTCATCATCGAGGCAATACTTTTTCTCGGAACTATCGCGTTTACGAACGACTGGGTCAGAGACCGCACCTCTGACAAAATAGCACCTGTGCTTGTAACAGCAATGTTCATCGTTTCGCTGTTCACACTTTTGAAGACTAAAACAAAGGACTGATAATATGAAGATCATACTTGCATCGGCTTCACCGCGGAGGCGTGAGCTGATGAAGTTCATCACAAGCGATTTCGAGGCTGTTTCGCTGGACTGCGACGAGACTCTGCCGAAGGACACTCTCCCTATGGAAGCCTCGTCCGTGCTTGCCGAACGCAAGGCTGCTGCGGCAGCGGAAAGGTACCCGGACTGCGTTGTCATCGGCTGCGATACCACTGTCATTGCCGGCGGAGATATCCTCGGCAAGCCGCATGACAGGGCTGAATGCCTGAAATTCATGGAGATGCTCTCCGGCAACACCCACTATGTCGTCACAAGCTGCTGCCTTTTCTACAAGGGCAGAAAGGAGTGCTTTTCCTCGGTCACGGACGTTACCTTCCGCAAGCTCTCACAGGCTGAGACAGAGGCTTACGCCGACACGGACGAGCCCTACGACAAAGCCGGAGGCTACGGTATACAGGGGATAGCAGGGGACTTCATCGACTCTATCGACGGTGATTTCTTCAACGTAGTCGGACTTCCGGTCGCCCAGCTTTTCAATGAACTGAAAAACTTCTTAAGAAATATCAAAGGAGAATAAATATGAATTCAACAGCTTTTCACAACGCCGATATCCTTCTTCCCAAGCAGGGAACAGATATGTACAAATGGTCTGTTATCGCCTGCGACCAGTACACCAGTGAGCCTGAATACTGGGAACAGGTGAGCAGCAATGTCGGTGATGCACCCTCAACTCTCAACCTTATCCTCCCGGAACTCTACCTCGAGGAGGACGGCGTTTCCGGACGCATCGACGGCATTCACAAGGCTATGGACAAGTACGTTTCGGACGGCATTTTCGATGAATACAGGAACGCTATGGTCTACGTTGAGCGTGTTCAGAGCAACGGCATTCTCCGTCAGGGGATAGTCGGCGCTATCGACCTTGAAAAGTACGATTTTTCAAAGGGAAGCAGCTCTGAGGTACGCGCTACCGAGGCTACAGTTATCGAGCGTATACCTCCGCGTATAAAGGTTCGTCAGGGCGCAAAGCTGGAGCTTCCCCACATCATGATACTCATTGACGACCCGGACAATACCGTTATCGAGCCGATAGCCGATAAGACCTCCGCTATGAAGAAGCTCTACGATACTGAGCTCATGCAGAACGGCGGAAGCATCAAGGGCTGGCTCGTTGACGAGGCTATGCAGGAAAAGATCGACGCGGCACTTGTTGCACTCGCTGACCCTGATACCTTCAACAAGAAGTACAGCCTTGACAATTCGCCGGTCCTCCTCTATGCTATGGGCGACGGCAACCATTCCCTTGCTACCGCAAAGGAGTTCTATGAGCAGCTCAAAAAGGCAAATCCCGGCAAGGACTTCTCCAACCACCCGGCACGTTATGCTCTCGCCGAGATAGTGAACCTCCACAGCGATGCTCTAAAGTTTGAGGCTATCCACCGCCTTGTGTACGACGTTGACTGTGATGACCTGCTTTATGAGCTTTCACACGCTCTGGAGCTTAATGATGCAGAGAGCAGCCAGTATGTAATAACCTGCTGCGACGGTACTGAAGTTAAGGAGTATATTCACAAGCAGACCTCGAATCTGTCAGTTGGCTCGCTCCAGAATTTCCTTGACAGCTACATTAAAAATAAGGGTGGAAAGATAGATTATATCCACGGTGCTGATACGGTCAAGGCTCTCGCTCAGAAGCACAACGGGATCGGCTTTATCCTCCCTGATATGGACAAATCCCAGCTTTTCCCGACCGTCATCAAGGACGGCGCCCTCCCGAGAAAGACCTTCTCAATGGGTCACGCCGAGGACAAGCGCTTCTATATGGAAGCAAGGACAATAACCGAATAAAAGCAGAAACAGCGGCTTAATGCCGCTGTTTTTATGCCTTATCAAGAAATCTGTCCGCCCACTCAAATATCCGCTGCTTCATGCCGTTTATATCAAGTATGCCGTAAGCAAAGCCCTTGCGGACAAGCTCCGGCGGCACGAACTCGTCATACTTCTCAAAGAGCGGCACTTCGCCGGGATAGACCAGATCGGTCGGCGGAAAATCCTTCTGAGCCTCCTCATAAACTATGCGGAAGAAATCCTCCGGCGATGACTTCATCGTGAACTGTATGAAGTACGGACGCGAGCTGTCCATGCCCTTCAAGCTGAGACGTTCCGCACATTTTATCTTCAGGAAGCGTTCCATTGCGAGGAATGCGTAGCTTCCGAGCCACGGCAGGAGACACCACATCGTTCCGCCGAGACAGATCAGCGGGTCGTCCGTAAAGCCGGAATTTCTCGCAGTGCTGCGAGCCTGAGCAAGTCTTGCGGAGGCGTTCTTCATGAGGTAAGGATAGGACTTATCCTCGATGAGAACCTTTCTCATGCGTTCGAGTATCTTCGTGTTGATATCGCCGGGACAGTCGCCGAAATACGCCGGTACCTTGCCCTTGATCTTCTCGACATAGACCAGTCGGCGCTTGTGGTCGAGCTCATCGACGACCCAGACATGACCTGCTATCGCAAGCTTTTCGCCGACCGGAGGCGGCATGACGACAGTGCCGAGCTCCTGCGATTCCCAGCGGACTGTATACTCCTCGTTTTCCTGAAAAACGGCGTAGAACTTGAAGCTGTTGATGATGCGTTCGCCGGCAAGACCGACGATGATACCGCCCTCCTCGGTACGCTGGATATGCTCGTTTTCGAGAAGATGCCGCAGCAGGAGCTTGTAGTCGTCCTGAGAAATGCGCTCAAAGACTTTGAGCGTGAGGACCTTTCGTGCAAGCTCGGCAGGGGAAAGCTCTCCGTTTGAGGCAAGCGTGCTCATGGTCTGGTGGTAGAGCAGCGAGTAGGGTAGACGGTCAAGCTTCGGCGGCTCGACCCATTTTTCCTCAACGTAGACCTGCACAAGCGCGATGCCCTGCAATAATTTCCACGGTATTGTCTCCGGGAGAAGCGACCGCGGTTCGGGAAGCTCCTCGCGAATTACGAACCACATTTCCGGCGGAAGTCCACGGCGTCCAGTGCGTCCCATTCTTTGCAGGAAGGACGAGACGGTGAACGGCGCATCAATCTGAAAAGCGCGTTCGAGCCTGCCGATGTCGATGCCAAGCTCGAGGGTAGCGGTCGTGCAGGTGGTCATGAAGATATCATCGTCCTTCATGGCAGCCTCGGCAGTTTCACGGTAAGCCGCGGAGAGGTTGCCGTGGTGGATAAGGAACCTGTCCGGCTCATTATTAGCCTCGCAGTAAGAGCGGAGGGTAGTTGTTACAGCCTCGCACTCCTCGCGTGAATTGACGAAAACAAGGCATTTTTTGCCGCGGGTGTGCTCGAAGATGTATCCCATTCCGGCATCGGCGTTTTCGGGAGCGGTATCGGTAGGGGAATCAAGAACCGGCAGAGCATCAGCATTTTCCTCTGCCTCGGTGTCCTTCTGCGAGATGTAGAAATGCTCCATTGAAAGCCGCCATTTAACGCCTTTTGCCTCGATTTTGGGAATGATAGTGCCCTTTCCGGTACCGGCAGCGAGAAATTCTCCGGCAGCCTTCGGGTCGCCGATAGTTGCGGAAAGACCTATCCTTCGCGGAGAAGTTCCCGACAGCCGCGAGAGCCTTTCGATAAGGCAGAGCGTCTGTCCGCCGCGGTCGCCGCGCATGAGGGAGTGGACCTCGTCGATTACGATGAACCGCAGGTCGCCGAAAAGCCTGGGTATGAGCGAATGCTTTCTCAGTAGCATGGCTTCGAGGGATTCCGGAGTAATCTGCAATATGCCGGAGGGCTTTTTCAGGAGCTTGCTCTTGTGCGACTGTGCAACGTCCCCGTGCCAGTGCCAGACCGGTATGTCCGCCTCCTCGCAGAGCTCATTCAGCCGGGAAAACTGGTCGTTTATGAGGGCTTTCAGCGGACCGATATAGATCGCACCGACCGAGGACGGCGGAGCTTCGGAAAGCAGGGTCAGTATCGGGAAAAACGCAGCCTCGGTCTTGCCGGAGGCTGTTGAAGCTGAAAGCAGAACGTTCTGGTCTGTGTTGAATATTGCATCGGCAGCGGCAGCCTGTATAGCACGGAGCTCCTCCCAGCCGCTGCGGTAGATGAAGTCCTGTATGAACGGCGCGTACCTGTTGAAGATATCCATTATTTCAGGTGAGCTTCCCAATCGCTCTCACGGAAGCCGACAAGGACTATATTGCCGTCAACGAGTATCGGACGCTTGACGAGCATACCGTCGCTTGCAAGCAGATCGAGCTGCTTGTCCTCGGACATAGAGCCGAGCTTGTCCTTGAGCCCGAGCGAGCGGTAGAGAAGTCCGCTTGTGTTGAAGAATTTTTTCAGCGGCATTCCGTTGATACCCTGCCATTTTTTGATCTCGTCACGGGTGGGATTATTCTCCTTGATATCGCGCAGCTCATAGGTGAAGCCGTTGTCATCGAGCCACTTCTGAGCCTTTTTGCAGGTAGTACATTTTTGGTAGCATATAAAGATCATATTATCAGCCTTTCTTGATTATTATTGTGTATTTGCCTCAGTCTGAAGCTCTGGCGTTGTCTCCCCGACAGGCTCAGCATGGGCAGTGAGTGTATGTTTCTCATAGTCAACTTCAACTATGAGCTTTTCGCCGTCTTTTATATGAGGGATAGATATTTCGTCTTTAAGATATGATGACATAATATATCCGGGAGTATTCTTTATTTCTGTTCTATATAGACCATCTATTGGTATATTGCAAGCATTATACATTGTTTCATCATAGGTGAAGAATATTTTTTCTTTCTCTTGTATCTCTTCTCCCCAGTTATAGTAGTATACCTCAACATAGACATCTGGGAGGGCATCCAATTCTTCTTTTGTAAATTTAGTGTACTTATGCGGATCTTCTTTATTCTTATTATTATTACAGCCGGTCATTGCAAACACAAGTCCAAAGCTGAGAACTATTGATGCGATCTTTTTCATCATAATAATTCACTCCTATATTTCAAATTCAGCGAATTCTTCCTCCTCAGCCGCCTTATCAGGGACAGCCGGAGGTGCGCTGACTGTACCGATGATATCAGCTATCGCCTTTGCAGGGTTCTGGAAGGCTATATCGAGAACGCTTATGAAATCGCGTATCACCTCACGCGGAGTGATGTGAGTGTCAGCACCGACCCTGCCGTATTCTGCACGGATAAAGCCTATCATCTCGTCCTGAGTTATCCTCTGCGTGTAGCCGTAGAGCTGGGAATGAATGTCCGCAAGCTTCTCGGTAAGGACGAGCATTTCCTCATAGGTCAGCGGAACGAGCCTGATTATCGGGGACATCATATCGGTAAGTTCTCCGCTGCTGAAACGGCTGTCCGCAAGCCTTGACCGGAGCGCCTCATAGCTGAAAACACCGCGGCGGGTGTCCTCGATGCACTGGGGAGTTCCGCCCATGATAATGCCGAGATGATGCGCTTTACCCTGCAAGGTATCGTTGTACATCGTCAGTATCTTTTCGTAGTTGTACTGACGGGTGATGCTGTTCGGTATCTTGTAGATGTTCACAAGCTCGTCCACAAGCACGAGCAGGCCGTTGTAGCCGGCACGTTTCAGAAAAGCTGCAAAGAGCTTGATATAGTCGTACCAGTCGTCATCGGTTATGATGATATTCACTCCGAGGTCATTCTTTGCCTCAGTCTTGGTCGAGTATTCACCGCGGAACCACCTCGCAACGCGGGCTTTCAGCATATCGTCGCCGTCGATTCCGGCACGGTAGTACATGACGAGAAGCCTTGCGAAATCGAAGCCGTGGACCATTTCGTTCAGCGAGTTTATGACCTCGAAGATACGGCTCTCCACAGCCTTTTCAAAGTCCGGTGAACCGGGGGAGCTGATACCTCCGGCTGCGACCTCGGACTGTATGCTGCTTATCCAGCGGTCAAGCACAAGAGTGAGAGCACCACCGTCCGGACGGGTCTTGGTGGACATATTTGAAATGAGCTCCTTGTAGGTAGCGAGCCCCTGACCCTTGTTGCCGTGAAGTCTTCTCTCCGGCGAAAGATCGGCGTCCACGACCACGAAGTTCCTGTCCATGACATGATTTCTGATCGTTTGCAGGAGGAAGCTTTTACCGCTGCCGTATTTTCCGACGATGAACCGGAACGAAGCACCGCCCTCCGAGATGATATCGACGTCACGGAGAAGCGCATCAATTTCCTTTTCGCGTCCGACCGTGATGTAGGGGAGACCGGTCCGCGGCACAACTCCGCCCTTCAGCGAATTTATCACCGCAGAAGCGAGCCTTTTTGGAATAATCATAATATCCTGCCTTTCTCAGATATATTGGGGGATATCGCCGGCGTAGTCCTCGATGATATAAGGCGTATCGCCGTCAAAATCTATCACGGTATCGCTGAAAACATCGAACAGCTTTTCGTTTACGGAATCGGCGAGCATCGAGGGTGAAATGCCGAACTTCCGGGCGGTTCCGGACCAGTCGCCGCCGTCGAGCAGAGCTTTCAGGAACTCCCGTTCGCCCTCGTCCAGAGGCGTGTCCGCATCATTCACCGGGACGTCAGTGACCTCCGCGGCAGTTAAAGGTGCATCTTCTTCCACCTCAACGATAAGCCTTTCCCGCGTGATATCGGCAGCCGAACGTATACTGTCGAGTGCCGAGAGGTCGATGTCGATATGTCTTTCAGGCGGACGCCGCATCTCCGCAGCCACCGAACTGACCGTCTTTGATATCAGCTTTATGTATACGGAGGAAATGCTTCCCGGCGCAAGCTTGTGCATATCCCCGAGGCATTCGCGGATGGTACTGTCAACGGTACGCACTATCTCGCCGAGAGGCTTGTTCCTGCCGCGGTTCCCGTAGAGTTTTTTGCAGAACCACTCACCGTTACGGCATTCGAGCTTGTGAATGCCGCTGACCTCATAGAGGAAGCTCCGGCGCGGTTCAGTATCGAAAAATACCGCTCCCTCAAACAGCCTGTGCTTTATCTCGACGGGCTTCCCGAAGAGCTTTTCGTGAAGCGTACATTTGCGGTTTTTGAGGAAGTATATGGCAACATTTTCATACGACCGGCAAAGAGCCCTCCTGAAAATTTCGGGCTCTTTCTCATACGCTGCGGAACGTTCCGGCTGATAGGCGGAAAGCCTTGATACAGCCGCAAATAGGCCGTCCTCGTCCTGAGTTTCCCAGTTGCAGAGCGTAAGGACATTGCTGTCGAAATCATAGTCCGGAGTACCGCTGAGCATCTCCGGAGGAAGCTGATGATAAGCCGCAAGGTCAGTCAGCCACTTTGCGGAATTCTTCTGAAGCTCGGGACATCTCTCGCCGTAATTCCCGATATGGAGCCGCAGCAGCCGGAAGGCTTCCTCCGGCTTTTCGATGCCGATGAGGTTGATGAGCTCATAGGCGTACATTATTATGAACGGCTGCGGAGCATCGGGAAATTCGCCGTGCCTTACCACAGTTCTCCACGAAAAATAGCCGCGGAGCTGTTCTGTAGAAAGGTCGCGGTAGGTCGGATAATACGCCGCGAAGTCCTCCCCGAAAGGCTGATCGTCCGAATAATCCTTCATAAAGAGACCCTGCTGACGGAAAAGCCACGGCGAGGTCTTCCAGTAAGCCTCCGGCGTGAACGCGAGCTCCTTCATTGCCCTTATCTTATCGGGGACGTCTGTCCGCGGAACGGAACGGCGTATTTTTTTCAGCGGCAAATTGCGGTAGACCTTTTCAGCGGACGCATCATCGTTCAGGAAAGGGTCGAACGTTTCAAACTGATCGTCCATTCTCCGTCTCCTTTCAGGCGGGTTCAAAGCGGGAACTTCTTGTACATAACGTTGAGGTCAACATAGCCGTCGATACCGGAGATCTGACCGTCGCTTGCACCCTGCCATACAGCGTAATCACCCGTATAATTTGTCTTGTCGATATAGTGTGCGAGCCATACTCCGTGAGCGCTTTTGGCATCTTCAGTCCATGTGGATTCCAGGAAGTTTTTGCTGCTGTAGAGGATAGAGGTATGACCGTGCTTTTCAACCTCATCGGCAAATGCAAAGTAGAGCTCGTTCAGGTCGTGAAGGCTCATGCCGAATTCCTGAAAAGTGCCGAAATCCTCGAAGTCAAAGGCTATCGGAAGCTCGATCGGAGTGCCCCCGAGCTGCTCGCATACCCAGCGAGCCTGTTCACGCGCAGCCTCCACGTTTGAAGCGCCTGAGTAGAAATATATACCGGTGTCGATACCGGCAGCCTTGGCTTTCCTGAGATTTTCCCTGAACCACTTGTCCTCGGTTATATTCCTGTAACCGTAGCCGGCTCTCATGAAAACAAAGGAGCATCCCGCCGACTTGACAGCGTCAAAATCAATGTTTCCCTGCCATTCCGAAACGTCGATACCGTACCTCACATCAGGATCGGTGCTCCTGTTTGCTGCGACAAAGCTTGCAAACGGAGTCGAGCTTGTACCGTACTGCTGCTGAGGAATACTGTCCGCAACAGTTATCGTGAGATCCCACGTTGTAGCGTTTCCGGAGCTGTCAGTGACGGTAGCCGTAATGGGATATTTTCCGTTCGTCATAGTATCGACCGTTCCGGTATAGGTCAGAACAGGGGAGCGGTCATAGTCATCTGCATAGCCGACATAATTTTTGAGGTCAAAGGCTGTTCCCCTGACATGAGTGGCACTGTAACCGGAATTGAGAAGAATAGGTGCTGTTGTATCTTCTACTGTGTAGGCGAGCTTCTTTTCCGCCTGAACGCCGTCAAGCTCATACTTCACGGTTATGTCTAGAGCGCCGGTCTGTGAGGTGTCAACGAGCGTATCCGGTTCACTGAGGACAGCATTGGTCTCCGTTATGAAATCGGAAAGCTTGACTTTTTCGTATACTCCGAGCTTCTGCCTGCTTTCCATGAGAAGTTGCTGCTTCGGCTTGGGCTTGGTAGTTGTTGTAGTAGTAACGGAAGTGGTCTCCGCGGCAGTCGTCACCGGCGATGTTGAAGCGGAAGTGCTCACAGACATCGGCTCAGTCTTTGAAGAAGAGTCGTTATCCTTTATTTTTCCGCAGCCGCAGGTCATTGTGAGAACAGCGGCAGCTGATATGGCAAATGCTTTTTTCATAAGATTATCCTTTCAGAATTGATATAAAAATTATAGCACAATCCTGCGTGAATGTAAAGTTTTTTGTATCAAAAAAAGGGACGGTCTGACCGTCCCTTTTATCATTGAGCTTTATGCTATTACTTCATAGCCTCTTCAACAGCAACTGCACAAGCAACTGTTGCACCGACCATGGGGTTGTTGCCCATTCATGTATACCCGATCTGCGGATTCCACAGCATTGCGTTGTGTTGCGTATACTTGCCGAAAAATAGCCGTATTTTCGCAAATACAAATTCTTATTGACCTTTTGAAATATGTGTCAGAACTTAGCATTTTTCAATTTAGGGTGACAAACGGGTGACAAAATCGCTCCGGTTTCAGGTTATGTTTTCCCTGATAATATCGGCAACTGTGAGGACTGCTTCTTTTTCATTCGGATTCAGATAGACATCATTCAGCTTCTGTTTGGAATACTGCAAATATGTTCCTTCCGTCTCGGATATGAGCAGCTTTGTGTAAAAGCGCTCCCAGCTGAAATACTCTGAGCTTTCAAGGAAGTCCTCGGTATGCTGCAAGATATCAGCTATCCTGTTGCCGTCTATAAGACCTGACTTCAAGATCAGCCACTCAAAGGATTCCGGTAAATACAGGCTGACTTCCGGATGCTTCTGCATATAAAGAAACAGCTCTCCCATTTCAGAACCGAAAGCTGCTCCGTCAGCGATAACAAGCAGATGTTTTCCCTCATTATCCATAACGGTACGTTTTATCTTAGTCTTTCCGCCTGCGCTGATGCAGTTTATATCGTCGGCTGCAACGTCTTTGAAGAAATCATATCCTGAGTTGGAATCCTCAACGATAACAGTTTCCACCTTCTCAGCGTCACTTCGTTCATTGACAGTATAAAGCTGATAGAACGAGTTATACGTCCTGCGCATATCTGCGTACTTGCCGGAAGTGTGGATCCCGTATATCTCCTCAACCGAATAAGGAAGATTCGGCAGATTTTCCCTTGTTATGATAACATAGTAATTATTAGTGCCCTTGATCTTTCGTGCAAAGTCGTCAGACTTGATAATGGTGTTCTCCTCGTCTATGAAGACAATGCACTCGCTGACGCTGTTCAGAATGGATTCCCAGTTTGAATTATTGACCGTCAGGCATCTTCTTGCACATGATAGCTCAACACCTGAGTCGGCGCCAAGTCTGTCGTATGTGTCTATCAGAGATACTAGCGTGGTCTTTCCTGTAGCACTATCGCCGCGGACAATAGTTATATTGCGCTTTATATCAAACTCAAACTTCACCCGGCTGTTTTGAACGATAATATGATATTTTCCCTTCATAGTTATCTTTCCTCTATCCTGAGCGCTTCGTCAAGGTACTCTTTATAGCTGCCGACCTGCTTGCCTGAATTTACGATAAATGCACTGAAATCTTCGCAGGCACTGAAGTCCATTATATGATGAAGGGCAATGGTAAGATCTTTATGTTTGCTTATCTCATATATCCACTTTGCGCAGTTATCGCCGCAGGCAGAAGCATTGAATATCTTACCTGATTCATCGAACTGCATAAGGATGAGAGTTTTCACACCGCCGGACAGTTCCTTGACAGAAATCGAACCCAGTACAGGGCTGTCAATAGCTCTTGCACTGATAACATCTGACTTGTCGATATCCTTTATCATTTTTACAGAGAGCGGATCAGTTATCCATTCATCCTCATAGGTATTATCAAAGTATGTCGGAGGATGATATATCGAATTCTCGACATCTCCGAAAACTATTTTCAGCATAAACGCACCTCTTCCGAGAGTTTATTATGTTACTATTATAACCTATAACGGACTGTTTTGCAAGTAGCAGGCAGCATTCTTTATATAAAAAACGTCGCTCAGGTGTGGTCCTGAACGACGGTCAGATTATTTGAAAACATCCTCCAGAGCCTTTTTGCCCTGTTCAGCCTGATTTCGTGTTAGGTGATTATAAATGTTTATTGTAACATTTATGTTTTTATGTCCAAGCCTCTCCTGAACATATTTCAGCGGCAGGCCGGCTTCTAATAAACGGGTACAGTGAGTATGTCTCAGGGAGTGAAAATTAAAAGTAGGACAAAACTCATGTATCACCGTACTGGTATGCTGCATGGTCCGTGGCTGGATAAAGCCTCCGTTCTCATATACATTAATGAAGTCGATCACTTCCCCACTGCTGGTGTTGATACCGTCTTGCTCATTATAGTGCAAGGTGGTATAGAACTCATCATAAAACTCCTTATTCGCTGCCTGCTCCGCCTTCAATTCATTTAGAAGATTCAGAATAAACTGATCTATATCGATGATTCTTGAAGAGTTGTACTTAGGCGGTGTCAGATACCACACCTTCTTCTCATCATGCCATTGAAGCTGCTTGTCAATAGTGATAGTCTTATTATCAAAATCAACATTATCCCATGTTACTGCAAAAGCCTCACCTAACCTCAGTCCACAATGATATGCAAGCATCATAGGCAGATACGGTGAAGTGCCTTTAGGAAAACGGTCAAATATCTTGTTTATAACATCTTCCTCAATAACATCTCGCACATACAGTGAAGCCTTGAAGCTGCTGCGTGATCCTTTAGGTATCTTCACATAAACCATCGGTGAGGTCTGTATGTAATGAAGCGGTTGAACTGCGTAATTCAGACTGCTCGAGAGAATCCCCTTTATACTTATTATAGTATTCTTGCTGAAACCTTCTGAGACCAGATCGTTTATAAGCGACTGCAGCTGCTCAGCAGATATTCTTGTCAAAAGATAATGTCCGATTTTAGGCGAAATATGAAGTCTTATATACTTCTTATAACTAGCAATGGTTGAAGGCTTCAAGTTCGGTCGGCAGTACATTTCTATCCAATAATCCATATAGTCGCTCACAGATAATTCCTTAGGTACAAAGACTGTTCCTGCGTTCAGATATTCGTTCATAGCCTTTGTTCCTGCACTAAGAGCATCTGCCTTTGTGGTAAATCCGCCCTTACTGAAACGCTTACGTTTACCCTTAACTCTAGCTACTTCAAAATAGTATTCCCAGCGTCTGCCTCGCTTTCGGGCATTTATTTCTGCCATACTATCCCTCCTATAAGTATGAGGATAGCACCTCTGGGGCGCTATCCTCGTTTGATTGAATGTTACGCTGATACTGAGAGTTTCTCAATGTTGCCTGGATCAGTAAGATCATATCCGTCGTACTCGTTGAGGAACTTCATCAGAGTTGCGTGTCTGATCTTTAATGAGCCCAGCTTAAGTGCAGGCAGCAAGCCCGAGCTTATGAGCTGATAAACATAACCGGTGTTAGTGTGCATGATCGTTGAGACTTCCTTTACGGTGTAAAGGATTTTCTCTGGTACTACACCTTCCGTGCTGCGCTCATTTACGTTCTGAGTGATCGTATTAGGGGTAGTTGTGTTTGAATTGGTATTCATAAAAATTCTCCTTTCGCTTGACCTTTACGGCCATTTAGCATATAATTATTGTATACGGTGCGCCCACGAAGGGCGCAACCAGTATTAACTTATTTTTCACCATACTCCTTCTGGAATTCTTTGTAGAGCGGTGTTTCGACGAACTTGATAGCCTTTGCATGTAGCACCACAGGCTCGTTCACCACATCCACTTTGTTGAAGAGTTCAGCGCAGAGTATGATATCTCCGATACCCATGGATCCGAATCCAGCGTCAGCTGGGTTCCTATATCCAAGCTCAGCAGCTATTCGATCGAGGGATTTAGCAGGCTTGAAAAATATCTGGATACTTGCCTCCTTAACTACGTCGATAGCGTGACTACTATTGGATATGTATTGCTGTGTCATACCTATGAACTTCGTATTGAATTTTCTACCTTGAGTGAGTATCGTGTGCAGAGGACTTCCCTCAGCGAAGTTCTGGTCTTTGATTTCGTCGATTACGATGCTCAGCGGAGCTGAGTCATGGTCACGTTGCCATTCGAAAGCCGACGATACTATTGCGTCGAGCAGAGAGTGAACATTATCGCCCGACTCGTTCCCGAAGGATATAACAGCGATTTTCTTTGATTTCTCAAAGAATTCTGCCCACCCACGCTCCTCGAACCCGATAGTGTCGATGTCGTCAAGCGTAGAACTAACGAGACTAAACACATGATTACCGACCTTACCGCCTCTTTTTAGGGCGGTGCGGAGCATCTCGGTAGTAACTGAAGTAACAGTTGACTGCCGCTTCAGCATTTCCGAAATAATCCCTGTAAGCGTTCGAGTCTCGTCTTTGTCGAGTTTACCCGCGATAGCTTTAATAAATCCAACTATGCGGCGTTTCTTAGCCGGAAGTCCGGAGCAATCGCCGACAAATAAAAGGTTTACCGGTAGCTTCTGTTTTTCATCTGCAACATCAATGAACTCGAATAGAGCATCGACGACCTCTGTGGGGAGTGCCCTGATGACTTCATCGCGAGTGAATGAGTCACTTACGTCACAAACAAGCATCCTGCTTCCCAGCATTGCTAACAATGGTAGCAGATTTGTTGCACAGAATGACTTGCCTTTGCCGCTCTGACCTGTTATCAAGATATGGTCATTCGACTTGTTGCCGAAGGAGATATCTTTACCAACATACCTGCCGTCTGCGGTTATACCCAACGGAAGAAGCTCGTTTTGTGACAGCTCGCCGTACTCAAGAAGGTACTTCTGATAATCGGCAAGTTCCAGCCTTTTGCGGTTCTCAGCATTTATGAGCTGCTTGCTGATGCCGTAGGTATACAGCATATAAGGCTCACCATTGGAATTCTGAACATGAAACCGGTAACACTTGCTATTGTGATCGTTGATATTCAGGCATTCGTTAGCCTTTAACGCATCTGTCAGCGAGTTAACACTGTGGAGCTTCATCTTACTTCGAGAAAGTTCTCCAATGATGTCAGGCTCGAAGTAGACATAATCTTCATCAACAATGACCGAGTTGTTTCCTTGGTCGATGACAATGAACTTCGTCCGTTTTATGTAATTAAAGCACCCACTGCCTATCTCCTTGTTCAGACAGTTGCCGAAGAGAGTGAGCAGCAGCTCGTCGTTACTCGAACCGACCTCGTTATATGAACTAAGGATATCTATCAGACTTAATTCTGTTTCTTCGTCGAAGAAAACTCCAAAATATTCATCATAGGTTCTAAGTGTTGAGAGAAGTAAATAATAGAGGTTGCGTCTTTGAGGAGGAATATAGTAAGGGGTCTGACACGATATATCTCTCATGTGGCGGTTGAAAACCTCAAGAAAATCGCTGAAGCGTTTTTCTATCCCCGAGAGCATCACGGCATCGTGGTGTTCCAACAGCTCGGTTAGTACAGTGGGACTGATATCATAAGCGCCATTCAACTCGGAAACCTCACAGTAGAGTTCCTGTTTTAGTTGCGATGAAGCATAGCCTGATAATACCACAGGAATCTGAAGAAACTCTCCGCCGGCATTAAGAACACGTTTGTGGAGAGCATCAATGCCCTTTTCACGCTTCCCCTCTTCATCCGCCTTGGTATCATCGGTGATAAGAAGAACAGCGTCATTTACGATATCTCCTGCTTGTTCGATAGCTTTACCATTGCTTAGCGTCAACATCCTGCCTCGTCCGTAGGTTACGTTATCATATAACGCCGTCAACAGAGAAATATCAGCTCTGTCGGTTGGCTTGGTGACTATTATCTCGTCGCAGTATACACCGAATTTACTCGCAAAGGTCTGCATATAGCTCGCTGTGCGAATAAGGAACGGGATTTTCAAGTTAGGATAGGAGTTGAAAATATCGTTAAACTTCCAACTCTGACTTTTTTCGTCAGTATAGATCCTTGTACGAATCCTTGGAAGCTCGCGGCTATTTATGCTCTCCGACATTCTCTCATGTAAAATAGGAGGATATCTGCCTCTCGATTGCCAATGCCCGAGATGAGCCGAAAGAAATTCCCAGCCTTGCTTCGAACTTGCAAATATCGTTTTTTTGGTATCCGATTTCTCAACAATAAGTGTCTGAACCAGTCGCTCACAAAGGTCGTCCTTACGCTTGTTAGCTTGAGGAGGAAGCTTGAGATATTTGCAGACCATCCTTTTTTCAAGAACGTCAATTGGAATAAAATCTTCTTGGTTTGCTGTCATTACATTTTTAAAATGTTTAACAACATAACCTAACTTTGTTCCATCACGAATGACCACTACTGAGCTTATCACACTGAATTCAATAAGCGGAAGTGTTTTAATAATCTTTCCGCCCACGACTTTCATGTATCCGTGCTGGGTCCCGAGCGAATTGGAGAAGAATATTTCGTACTCAACTCCATAATCTTGAGCTGACCTTTGGATTAGCTCGTCGAAGCTTGTGAAGCCGAGCCTTGTGATACCGAAGACCTGAGCGTTGTGATGTGCATCCGCTTGCTGTAAATCTGGTGGATGTGCTTGCTGTTGTGGCAGTAGTTTTTCTACTGGCATATTGAATTGCCCCTTTCGTTTTTTATTTCAGGAGCCTTAAAAGCAGGTGGGATTTTTATTCCACACAAAAATCGTCTTTTTCAAGCCGATTTGAGGCGCTTGAAATGAGCTCCAATCCTTTTCACCTGCTTGTAGCAGCAGCTGATGTTTTTTTGGACTTCTCCGTCCTTATAGTTATTATATCGCATACTCAGCCAAATGTCGATTCAACAAGAATATACACTTCGATACATTGTAAATGTATAAAATGGAGGATACTTTTATGGATTTTGGAAGATTCATTGCTGCTTTTGGTGCTGGATACAGAAAATTAATTGATCCTGATACTAATAAAGCATTGAGCAAGCCATTATTCTGTAGATATCTGCTTTGTAGTATTACTACAGATATTAATAATGTTATATATATTGACAGGATACAAGACAAAAAGCACGAACGTAGCGAGTCAGCTTTTCAAGCTTTCTATCGTAATAATGACCGCCGTTCATTGCATCCGATTGCTGAAAGTATCTTAAACAGAAAAAGCCTTGATAAAAGCAAGTTCATGTTTTTCCTCGAAGAGTATTGTAATAACTATCCCAAAGAAAAGCTTCTAAAGGATTTCAAACGATATATTCCTTCTACTTCTTATTCAACTCTTTTTGAAGACATAACAGATGCGTTCGTATCAATACTTGAAAAAGCTGCGGCAGAGCCTGATAATAGATTGAAAGAGCCTGTCTCAACAGAAAAGCTTGCTTCTCACAATTCTAACAATAATTCTGTGGAAGCACAGATAAATTCGCTATTGAGAGAGCTTATTATTACAGGGCGCAAAATAGCTGAGTTTAAGAAGACCGGAACAGGTGATGACATAAAATATAGACGATTAAGAACAAAGCTCCACGACGACTTTGAACAGTTGATTTCTCTTTCAGAATTGTTGGCAGATTCTCAAAAAGCTGAGAATTCTCAAATAATTGAAGAAATACTTGATTCAGCTACACGCCTTGAAGAAAGTAATTTCATTCTGACAACGTATGAATTTATGATAGAATCAGTAAAGAATTACAATATTCACAGGCTATCCGATCTTATCGCTCAATTGCAGCAAGGGTTATAAACATAACTTTTGGAGTTTTAAAATAAACTGGTATACGCACATCTGATAATACTTGATTAATTCTTCTGCTCCTCCCACTTTTTTGTTGACGAATGTTACGATAGATTTATCATAAAACTTGACAATCGCTTTTGTTCGCTGTATAATATAAGTAATAGAATTGAATGAAGATGTTCTTATGCCGAATATAGTTCCGATTTCAGATCTCAGAAATTATTCCTCTGTGTTACAGGACGTTGCGGTCGGCTCTCCTGTGTACCTGACTAAAAATGGCAGAGGCTGCTATGCTATTGTCGATATAGCAGAACAAGAGGAATATGAGCGTATCAAAGCAGCTCTCAAATTAATGTGCAAGCTTGACGAGGGCAGAAAATCCGGTGAACAGGAAGGCTGGATATCTTCTGACGATGTAAGAAAGTATTATGTGTGATAAAGTGAGCCTCCGTGTGGAGGCTCATCTCATTGTTTCAATAGCCCTTAGTCTATTGCAATGCTCAGAAACCGTTTCACATAAGTCGGATTTCGGCTTTTGAAATGTTTCAGAAATAGCGGGCACCCTATTGAAAAAAGAAGTAGTCGGTGCAGTTTGCCCGCACCGACTCCCTCGCTATATTTTACTCTCATATTCCCTGAGACGACGGTAAAATGTATTGGAACGTATCCCCATACGCTGCCGGAACTCGACAGCTGTGATCTCCTCAGCTTTCCATAGTTCATACAGTTGACTAAACTTGTCCCAGTCGATAGCGATAGGCTGTCTTCCTTTGTACTTGCCCTGAGACTTAGCTATGGCTATACCCTCACGCTGACGCTGTAAGGTCTGCTCACGTTCAAGCTCGGAGAGCGCAGCGAATATTGACAAGACGAAGCGTCCCTGCGGAGTGTTGGTATCGATGTTCTCTTTGGAGCTTACAAGTGTCACTCCCTTGCGTTGAAGAATATCGATGATGTTCAGCAGGTCTCTTGTTGATCTTCCGAGCCTGCTTATGCTCTCTATGTACAGGGTATCACCATCCCGGACATACTCAAGCATAGCTTTCAGTTCAGGGCGGTCAGCATTCTTACCGGACATCTTCTCTGCAAATACGCGCTCTACCTGATACTGCTGCATCAGAGCTTCCTGACGAGCTGTCTCCTGATGTTCTGTCGATACACGGATATATCCGATCTTTCCCATTAGAACACCCCACAGTAGCTCTCATAGACTTCTTCACCGTATACGCACTTAATATCTCTGAGTGCCTGATACAGCAGATCATGATCCGAGAGCATCTCCTCGATCTCATCGCAACTGTATCCGTATTCAAGCAGCAGTTCAACGTCGGAACTATCGACTCCATAGCAGTTGCAGTATGTAAGGAGCATTTCTTCGTGGATAGTATAATAAGAAGAGTCGTCATAATCGTACCAGCTTCCATATTTGGAACGATATACCTTAGGCTGAAACTCAGACCGTGCGATCTCGCCGTTCCTGTCGATACAGAGAATGTTACCCTCGTCAGTCTCAACACGCTCCATAGCGAACTTGTGAAGTCCGACCTTTTGCAGAGCCTTCTTCATGATGCTCTCTGTGCTGGCGTATACATACAGTCCCAGTACAGGAAAGTGCAGTAGACACATTGGATTGCTGCCCTTTATGATGTATAAGCTGTTCTCTTGATCGAGTACAGTGAAAGTGAAGTTGCCCTCAACAGTCTCAGCCATATACTTGAGACTGTCAAAGTCAAGCTTCTGCTGTGCCTCTATAAGCTGACAAGCTGCGTAGGAGTCTGTCTCGATGTGAGTATCAGGGATAAGCTTGTCCTTCCTCAGTTCCTTATCATTCCACAGAACTCCGTTGTGAGCAAAGGCAAATGAAGTATCCCCGGCAAGACCGGGGAAAGGATGATTGTTGTAGTTGTTCTTACCGTCGCCCTGAGTAGTCATACGGGTATGTCCCATGACCGCACTTGTTCCTTCCGGCGGATCAAAGTGAAGCTTGTGAGCTGGCTTCGGTCTCTTGTAGATAACGACCTCGCCGTTATGAATGTAGCTTATACCTGCTGCGTCAGTTCCTCTCTCCTCAGCAGCGTTAGCCAGAGACTGAGTAAGCTTCTTCAACATACGATGAGGTATAACGCCTTGGTAGTCAAGCCAGCCGAATAATGAACACATAGGCAGCCCTCCTTATCTGAAAATATGGATGATATCATCGGGATTATCAAGAGCCTCGAAGTCCTTGATGACCTTATCTACCTTATTTGCAAGGTGGGTAGCAGCAAGGATAGTAACGAGTCTGAGGATAACCTGAGCATCGCTCGACATGATGCTCGGCAGTTTTACCTTCGGTATTTTTGTAAGTATTTCAAGCTTTTTCATTTTATAAGTCCTCCTCGGTATTTGTTTCTTCATTGATATAGAGCCTACGCTCTTTGAGATACTGTATGAGTTCCGGAGCTTCGATTGTTTCCACAAATTCGCTCCATGACATTTTAGCAATTTCGTCTTCGGTCAGATGCATAGCCAGGCCGCATATCTCGTTTACAAGTTCAAGAGCAGCGATAAGAGTATTGTGCTTCAAGGTGCCTCTGAACAGCCTGAACTCAATAGTTGAGTAGTTCATAAGGTTTACGGCAGCGTACCTGCCGTTGTTGCCCTTCTTAGCTTTATCCAGTATCTCTCGTCCTGTTTTCTCATAACCGTAACGAGCAGCCCATCTGTTCATGCTATACTCGGAACGTCTGCTGAACCTTAATAGTTCAGCCCAGTGCGTCTCTACAAAGAACAGGATATGGCTTATTACAAGCTCCTGTTCGTCGTGAGTATCGCCAAGAGAATTTCTGTTGACATGGATGTGAAGTCCACAGGTAGATGTCTGATGTGAACGATATCCCATAGACACAGCCTTCTTCATTATGTCTTCCCAACAGAAGTCCTTATGCCAGTCAAGGCTCATAGGGTGAGTTACTATCTCCATACCATCATCAAGAGAACCGTCTCCCTTGATGTAGATATGCTCATTATCCTTATTGGCGATAGAGAGTATTTCATCAGCATTATCGCTGTCTTTTCCTGCGCCGTCAATCTCCAACTCAACGCCGAAATATCGCTTAGAATCTCCATAGAATATAGGCTCAGGCTTGTATCCGTAATCGTGTATTGAACGATTTTTATCCACTTCATCGTGATAACATTCCGAACAGTAGTCATAGCCGTCCAGGTGGTAGGCGTCATCCTCATGAAGAAGGGCGTCGCAACAAGAGCAGCGTGTATAGTGATTTTCGTAACAGTGACGGCAGAGAGTAGTGTACTCGTCTCCGTAGCTATCGTCAGTCCAGATAGTTTCACCGCATCTGTCACAGGTAGTCGTGTGATGTTCAAAGCAGTCAGTGCAGACTATCTCTCCGTTGACTTCCTCATAGTCGTCGTCTTCTCTTATGAGCGCACCGCAATGTGAGCAATACAGCGCGTTTTCGTTCTTTTCCTTTTCCATTTTTACCTCCATAAATAGAAAGAACCAGCCCCCGAAGGGGCTGGCTATCGTGTTTAATATTCGTTTGCTAAGAGCATAGTGCTGTGGTCACCGTCATCAATGATGTACAGCTTTTCTGTGATAGGTGCATCTGACGGTATCATATACACCTTTCGATATTCGGGTTCCTCCGAGCTGTGTACAATAGACTGCATAGGTCCCGACGCACTAAGCTCAAACACCTGAAGGTAGTCCCTCGGCTCAGGCAGTCCATCGACGCAGTTCCACAGAAACAGCTGTAATTCAATCGGTATGGCGTTGTCAACGCCACAGGTGAGGTATCGGTTGTTGTCGAACATTGGCGTTTCTCCTTCCTTTGTAAGATTACCGGTAATGGTATCAATATAATGATATATATTTCAAGAAAAGAAAAAATGCAGATATATATTATTATTTTGAAAAAAGTATTACTATATGTTAATCTGGAGCGAAGCGACCTGTATATATCTAATTAATTATATTAATTTAATATGGAGATACAACTAATGGATCTCTATATAATTAATGGGTAATACTGAGAAGATACATATGGATATGATGAATCTTATATACATGATACTGCTATATGTAGATACTTACGCACCGGATAAACCAATAACGAAAGGACTAATTACAATGAGAAACAAAGAGGATCTTAAAACTGTTCTTAGAACGGTTCTGATGACACAGAGTACAGCTGACGACATAGACAGAGAAGCTGAAGAGCGTGGTATCAAAGCTAATTCTGTTATGAATGAGAGGCTGGACCACCCTGAGAGAGACAATACTCCTGCAAAAATGGTGGAGTTTCAAAACTTTGCCAATGAAGCCGTCCATTTATTGGCGCAACATTCACCGGATGAGGCAAAATACCTTGAGACCAGGGCTAAAAAATTATGGACATTTTAACACAGAAACGAATAACGGATAACGGCGACGGAAAGGGCTATTTCCGCAATTGTGTAGATTATTTATACAAAGAGAAACCCGAACCCGGAGAAGAACTTGTTCTGATAAGGAGCTTCGGGGTTTCTTGTTATCATCCAAAGCATACATACGATCAGATGTTGGAGGTCAAGAATTATTTTGGTAAGACCGGCGATAATCCTGTGATGCATTTTGTTGTTTCATTTGACAACAGTGTTCAGGACGCTGATACCGCCTGCGGTTATCTGTACAGGATTGCATTAAGTTTTGCAGAGGACTATCAGGTCATATACGCTGTGCATAAAGAAGATCAGGACGGTTCAAAGTATCACGGTCATATTATTGTGAACACTGTGAACTATAAGAATGGAAAGCTCTATCACAGTGGCTGGAAGGAGCTTGGTGACCTGGCGATGTATATACATGAGATCACGGGAAACTACTGCAAACCGATCATCAAGAAACCTGACGAGAAATAAGCTTATATAGGCACTATTCTACCAATATGACTTATAATAACAAACAGCTGTATTTACACTTAAAGTGTCTCCCCGTCATGGGGAGACCGGCTGTTTCTAGTGTTCTGGGATCGGTCTGAGTTGCAAACATCCGCATCTTAGGCGCTTCTCCGATCATCTGCAAGGAGATAAAAAAACGCCCTTCTTAATTGAAGGGCGGGATATTGTTATTCGATTATAATTATAGGATTTTTAGTTGAATCAAGCTGCTTTATAATAAACTTCATGGTGCTTTCTGGTATTGCAACACAACCAGCAGTATAGCTCCCTGTCATACAGTGTAGGAATATAGCTGAGCCCTTACCTGAAACAACAGGAGACATATTGTAGTTTATTACTACTGCATACTTGTAAGCCTGCGGATAGTCTATAAGATGTTCGGCGCTGTTCCATGTAATATTACTGCTTTCTACCCACTGATTATACATAGGAGAATGTGGATCATCCACCCAGTAACAATTGCTGTTTATCAAGCGATACTCATAATCAATATCGTTTAACGATTTCGTACCGAAAGCAAATCCGAGACTATATATGCCTGACGGAGTGCGATAATCTCCTTCGCAGCTTTGATTGGATACACCATTTTTACCGACTATCCCATTTGTTTCAAGCAGGCAGCACCAGTTTTCTCTGGACTTTTCATAAAAGCCGACTTTACAGGAACTGCCGCTTGAATCAACAGTTATAATTTGTTGAGAATTACCGACATCGTTGAAAGACAAACTGTGTTTATCAAGGTAACTGTTAAGGTTTCTTCAATAGAAATTTATCACTTCAGCACTTACCCAACCGTAATAATCACCATCATCAGCATCGTAAAGTTCATACCAGTAGTAGCCATCATAATATTCATTGACCGCTTTGATATGCCAGCCATCTGTAAGATCCTTTCTGACATATGATTCTGCACCGCCATCGATTATGTATGATTTAGCGTACCCACTGACCTTGTAGCCGCCGGGAGAATAGATAGTACCATATTTTTCAACAGGAGTTATCTTAGATGATGCTTGACTACCACTATTGTCTGTAATACCAGCAATACCTGAAACAGGAGTAAGTTCTAAGGTAATATCGTTTCCGAAATGACTTACATCGCCGCCGTCATCCTGCATAGCAAGCTGCGAACCGCCGAAGTATTTCCAATATGAAACAGATACTTCTCCCTGAGGCGTTACATATGTCAGCTTGATAAAACCTTTATCAGTCAGGGCGAGCGAAGGCGAACGAGTTGCAGTAAACGATGATTGAAGCTCAACACAGTTGTTTCCGTCCATTGCGTATATTCCATATGGAGCGGTATTTATTATCAATTCTGGTATACCGTCTGCATTGAGATCATATAAACCGTATGAAGCACTTGATTCAGTATAATAGCCGCTGTTCATACCGTTTTTTATGACTTGTATGTATTGCGGATAATTGTTGATATCAGATGACGGGAAAGCTTTAAGTCCGTTTTCAGGTGATGCTGTTTCTGTAGGTACCTCAGTTGTTGTTTCAGCAGTCGTAGTTTCGGAAGAAGTTGTAGTTGCCGCTTCCGTAGTTTTTTCAGATACAGTGGTTGCAGCTTCGGAAGAACTGCTCTGCGGTTCGGAACTTGGTTCTGCCGTTGTTTCAGCATTAGAAGTAGAAGATATAACTGCATTGCTGCAGGAATTATCAGAGCTTTTATTGTTCTTATGCTTAAATATTACAAGTCCTCCGATAATTAATGCACCAATGAGCAGAACAGCCAAAACATACAGTATAGGAGATTTCTTATTTGTGCCAATATCGGATTTCTTGATCTTGCCAGTCAAGACAGTAGCCTTTTCAACAATTCCAGAATAAAATGTTCCTATGGTTTTTTTGAAAAAAGAAGATTCTTTCGCTGAGACGTTTCCGGATGAGTTACCTTTATTCAGATCGTCTTCAGTAATTATCGAGTTGCTCTTTTTATTTTCTTCTTTTTTCTCAGCTATTCCGCCAATTACAAGTACAATGACAAATAAAGCGGTAATAATTGCTGTCAATACAGTAGGAGCACAGGTATCATCAATTGCCATTTTCACAGCTAAGCACGTTGTAAAAAATCCAGCTAAAATCGGTGACAAGGTTTCCTTTTTAGTAATTGCAAGTATTATACCACCGATAATAAGATATATTACGAACATTCCTATCGACATTCCGAGTGAAAGGAAAATTGTTACAAATACATTAAGCATACCATACCTCCTTGTTGAAAATATTATATTAGTTAGTAATAGTCAAAGTACAGTTAATTGCTGTTTCCTCCGGAGCTACTATTGCCGTTATCTCCTCCAGAGCCTCCGCCGTTAATCAAAGAAGCCAGAATAACGGTTATTACCGTTCCGACTATAACGCCGAGCTTATTGAGATCATCCATACCAAACAGCATGACCAGAAGTATAATTATACTAAATATGATAATAGTTCCTATCCTTATATCTTCATCCTTGACAAATAAACCAAGTACGAATGAATTTAGAAGTGCAGTGCCTCCAAGCGCCATTATTGCCGTAAGAACAGCAACTAAAAAGTCTTCCATAATTATTCTACTTTTTAATTTTTTCCGAATAGTCCTTTGAATCCGCCCCCGGTAGTTCCACCTGCTTCTTCGGCAGTAATGCCCATTATTGCGTTAAGCGGATATTGTCCGTTGTGAGTTACTTCATTCCAATCCTGCTGCTGCTTTTCGTCTGAAACGAACATAGATCTGGCAAGTCCTTTTAAGCCTTTCTTTTGTCCTTTTATTTTATCATCGTAAAGCTTTGCGTTTTTGCATTTTTTATCGAATTCTTTGAGACTCTTTTCATAAACACCTATAAAGTAAATTAAAAGTTTCTCGATAAGAGGAATGCTTTTTATCTTATCTATATGCGCTATGTAATCGCTCCTGTATATAAACTCGGAAGCCGACTTGTAGAGAGTATCTTTATTATCATTTATTATCGCCTTAGACTCATCAGCAGATTCTCTTGTCGGGAAAATGAAACCTTCAATTGTGCGATATTCTTCGTCGAGCTTGACTAGTCTGTCATCGATCTTTTTGTACAGACAGGTAGCTTTTTCTTTGTCAAGTGATTCAGCGTCTATACGTTTATCGAGCTCGTTACGAAGATTATGGGCTTCATCTTCGGTCGTGCCGATATTGTCGTCGATCCAACCGTTTAATTCTTCTACCAGTGCGGCGTCAAGCACCTCCATTCTTTCTGTAAACGGCTGATACGCTTTGTCATAATTCTCATCGCCAAAACCTATATCTGCGGCAATCTCGCGAGCTTTATCAAAGCATGCTAAGGCTTCTTCTCTTGTTTCGCCCATATTTTGTATCATGTAACTTCTGAGAAGAATAGCGCTGCGCATTTGCAATACTTTTTCAGCCTCTTCGTCGCTGTCGCTTGGAAATCCTAACTGAATGATTTTTGATTTCACAAGTTCACGGCAGTCTTTTACGCCTTCAAACGATTTGCCTAGATTGTTTGAAGCAAATTCTTTCATTACTGTTTTTACTGATCCGGATAGGTCTATATAGAAGAATTTAGCAATGTCAAGTATCTCTTTGGCGTTGTCAATATACTTTGCAAGTAAAGTCTCGTAATATTCATTCTTCATAGGATTAAGCTTAAGAATAGATAATGCGATTTCTTTTTCTTTTTCTTCTGGAAGCTGCATATTTACCATATTATTATACATAGACTCAGCTTGGGTGATGTCCTTATCTGTGAGCCAATCGCCAAGACCAAGTTTGCATTCTTTGTTAAGATCGTTATATATGACTAATTGCAGTCTAAGCGAACACTCCCATTGGGCATTGATTAATTTGTTTTTATAAGTTGGATTATTGAGAAAATCTCGAATAACTTTTTCAGTTTTAGCATCCAAATCCGATACTTTTGAAGCAGCGCTTGACTCATAGATTCCACCAATTACTGCGTTTACCATATCGGCTTTCATCTGATTAGCAGCAACATCAACAAGAGAACCGCCTATTGTAGCTGTCTGAAAGTAAGGTTGGTTTTGAGCGTTGTTTTTGATTTCGGCTTCTGCATTATTATAATTCTCAAGAATTTCGCGTAATTTCTCTTTATATTCTAACATTGCCTTATCAAAGATATCAAAATATTTCTTTTCAACACAAAGCTTTGTTATAGCGTCCACATCAAGAGTATAACAATCTACTGATACTGCGTCTTTTGCTACTTCTTCCAGACCTTCTTTCATAGCGTATAAAAAGTCTTCCGGTAATCCCTTATATAGTAATCCTGGACTATCGTATTTATTTAGCCTTTCAGCAAAATCAACACTTGAACGGTGAGCAATCTCATTATACTTCATTCGGATCTGATTATATATATTGCGTTCTTTAGAAATAGTTAAAGTGTTTCCTAAAAATGGGAATTCTACATCATGATTATATTCGTTAATTATTTCCTTTAGATTTTTCATTGAAATATCCTCCTTGTTTTGGTAATATTATTATAGTATAAGCTGTGGAATATCTGCCGCAAATTTCAGCAATTACTGTCAAAGGCGTTCTGAATTACGTTTTATAGGCATATTCCGGAGAGTGTGTGACGATAATTTCGACGGCGAATGTACTTTACTCATTGCAGGCTCAAGCAATGCCATACACGCTATTTTTCGCTCCATAGAAGTATGAACATAGCGGTTAAGCGTAGTTTCAACACTTGCATGACCGAGTATCTCGGAGAGCGTTTTCACATCAAATCCGGCTTGCAGGCAATTTGTCGCAAAAGCGTGGCGGAGGCTGTGATAGTTTACTGACGGCAAATCCACTTTTTTCAGAATGGACTTGAAGCGCCGCTGTAAGGTTCGAGGTTCGATGATATGGTCAGAGCCGGAAAGAATATAACAATTGTCATTGCTGCGGGATTCCCACAGCAATTTCATAATAAATGCCGGTACAGGGATAGAGCGCTGAGAAGTGCGGCTTTTCGGCGTATCAGCGATAAGACTTGTGCTGTGAGTGCCGTTTTGTATGCGCTGAACAGTTCTCCTGACGGTAAGAATACTTTTGTCAAAGTCTATATCTCTCCACATCAGACCACACACCTCACCGACACGAAGTCCGGTATACAGGCTCAGTAGCACACAAAGTGAAGTAGGATTCAAATTGTGCAGCAAATAATTACTAAGCATCCGCTGCTGTGGAGGCGATAGCAAAGACATATCTTTTCTATGCACTTTTGGAAGTTCCACATCTGCCAGTATATTGCGGAATCCATGAACTTTGGCGGAATACTTGACCATAGTCTTGAAAACGATGATAATGTCGGAAACGTACTTTGCTGATAACCCGGAGTAAAGCTTTTCCTGAATGAAGTTATTAAGCATCTGCACTGTCAGCGTATCATACCTCATACCGCCGAATTCCGGGAGAATATGCTTCTCGACCTTCATCTTATAATTGGCATATGTTGAAGATTTCACACGAAGCTTTGCAGCCGGTAGCCATTCGCTGAAAAGCTCCTTCACCGTCATCCGGCAGGTTACCTGAACAACAGGATCTCTTGCTTTCAAAGGAACAAGTTTTGAGCGAACCTCTGCATAGGAATGACCGTATACAGAGCTGTATTTAGCCTTTCCACAGCCATTGAAACCCGATTTATAGCGTCCCTCCCAGCGACCATCCTTCCTCTTGTAAATGTTTTCGCCTCTACGAGCCATTTTCTCCCTCCTCCTTGACCATAATAATGACGTTAAACAAACTGTATACACCTACAAAAACGATCTTTTAATCTTATGCAAACTGCTGATTTTAGCATGAGATTTGTTAAGATTTATCATATTGACTTGATATTTGCCTGCAATTGTGGTAAAATCATACATATAAACCACAGTTTGAGTGCGCCGTAAATTGCTGAAATTTGCGGCGCATTTTTTTGACATAAACGCCATAGTGTGCTAAAATAATGGTAACACAGGATT
Source organism: uncultured Ruminococcus sp. (assembly GCA_900315975.1). The sequence continues at coordinate 4,548 of ONBA01000025.1, read as the reverse complement.
CGGAAATATTTGCCGCAAAAACAGCAGGATTTGCCGCAAAAATCAGGAGGTGCAGGATGATAGCTCTGAACGCAGTCTTATCGCTGATAATACAGTCAAAGCGCAAAGGAAAGGGAATACTTTCAAACGGAAAGATATACTCATCGCTAATGCTCTGCATTTCTGATCACAGGTCTGAAAGTGACCTGTTGAATTGCTTTAATAACGAGGCTGTTCCTAAAGAAGCGCTCAGAAAAACGGACAGGTTTCTCAGCAGATTTCTGAGAGACGGCAAGGGCTATCCCTACGAGCTTATGAGCTTCAACGGCTTGGAGAACAGCTTTGATTCGGAGAAAATGGCGGTATATCTGCAAAAACTTGAAGCTGCACTTGATAAGTTCCTTGATGTGCAGAAGCTCGATGATCTGATATTTACACTGCTGAAACTCATAAGGCAGGACAGCGGTACGAAGAAGATACTGTACGGCGGTGGTTACATCGACAAGGAGGAATTGTTCGGAAGATATGCGCATCAGAAGCGCATATGTGTGGAGGCACTGCTGTTCGGATTGCTATATCAGTGTCACAAAACGCCGTGTCAGTCTGAGGGCATTGAACTGCTGAAATGTGATGACCGCAGCACATTTCTCGTTGTCAGAAACAGCGATGATGAGCCGTTTGAGCTTGACCGTGATATAGATATTATTGAGCACATCAGATCATCTGCAAGGAAACAAATTCCAGAAAAATTTGAATATCCTCTTGAGTTTATCTATAACGGTGAAAAAGCATCGGAGCTTCCGCAAAACGATCAGCTGTTCATTCAGGGCATTCGGAGCTCCGGCAAGACTGCACTTTTGAAAAGCCTGATTAATTCAGATGATTCGGCATTTCTGTATTTTTCACTTGATTCATACAGGTGTGAGATCCACAGCGGATTCAGTTCTGTTCCATGCTGGATAATCCTCAGTATTCTGCTGAAATACCACTATCATTATGAGTACACAACATACGAAACTCTTTCCGCAAATGTCGGCGAGGACGCGGTTTTAAGGCAGCTTTCGCTGCTCAATGAAGCCTTGGAAACTGAGCCGGTATATAACCAAAACTGGACGCTGCTTCTTGACGGTATGGACCAACTTCCAATTGATCTGTTCGATTCATTTGCACAGGAGACAGAGCATATTCGCAATATCTGGAAAAACGTCCGCATCATTATTGCCGGCAGAGTTTTACCCGGAACCAAGTCATTCAGCGTATTTGAACAAGTGAGCTTATCCGGTATTTGTGATGATTATATTCACACAGTCACAGCCGATGAGGAACTGTATGAACTATTGAAATATCCGACCATTTTCAGGATATATGCTGCCGGAAACGGAAATGTCCAAACCGCCGGAGAGCTGCTTGATCTGTATTTTTCTCAGTGGCAGGGAAATGACGTTATCCGATTCCTTATTCATTTTGCGCTGCCGCTTGTCGGAAAGAAAATGCTCGATGACTGGGAGACGCATGACCTTTCAAGAGCGGAAGTGATGCAGCTTATTGACCGCTCGCTGAATATTTATGTGCTTGACGATCAGGTGTATCAGGATCACGTTAAAGTGAGAAATATAGACAAAAAATGCCTGCTTGAAAGCAGGCGGAATGATGACTGGATAGAGTTGTTGATAAAGAATACGGGACTTATCACATCAGCAGACGAGCCTTCAATGCTCCGTTTCACCGAGCGTTATTACTGTGATTACTTCGCAGCTAAACATATAGTCAACGCTGTTGAGATCTTTGAGACCGGCAGCAATATTACTGAGGACAAGGAACAGTATCTTTGCGATATCGGCTTGTCCGGCATTTGGTTTGATGAACCTGAGCGATTCCCTGAGAAGTATGACGCCTACAAAATGCTTGGAGAGATATGCAGGGAGCGTCTGAAAGTCCCGGATAATGACGAGTTTTATGATAAGAATGCACTTGACAGATTTCTGGATATCTGCCGTGGCATAGATGGTGGGTACAGTGCGGAAAATGTAATTATCGTGAAGAAGATGATACATAATAACCGGCTGTATCACGTTGATTTCCGCTATCTGAACCTGCCGCTGCTGCTTCCCGGAGATGTGTCGTTCAGCCTTGACGGTGAGTATCCCTGTGACTTCTATAAAAGCAGAGTTTATCGTGTTGCGGATAGTGAGGACAATACCATGAGCTTTAAGAATTGTGACTTTACCGAAGCGACTTTTCTCGATATGGAGATAAAGGAAAAGATACATCAGCTTGGCGGTATAGTTGATTTTGAGGACGATAGTTTTATGGACGAAAGCTTCCGGGAATCAGTGCTTCCGTGGATATATCCTCTGCCGCAGAGCAGGTACTCAGAAGTCGCAAAGGAGTTTCTGAAGCGGCGAAACAATAAGGAGCTGCCGCTTCATCTGTCTTGTAATCAATATGCAAATGTGATATACTGATACTAATTTCAAAGCATACAAGTTAAAAGTGAAAAATGAAGTATCGATCATTATTGCCGAATGGTATTTTCCTAATATCTTCCTAATAAACTCTTATATTTTCTTTTGAGATAATTCAAAATAATAATGAATATTCTGTGAATGGAAGCCGTTTCCGGAGCTTGACGGAGCTTCTCGATTATGCCGTGATCTCAGCAATTTCGTATTGTAATCCCGAAGACCGTGGAGCATACAAAATCAAAGTTATAATATGATGACCGCCATTCGGCGGCCATTCGTTTTTCCCTAAGCATTACTATTCTTACGCAAAAGAATATCGCAAGACAAAAAAGTCCTCACAGCCGAAACTGTGAGGACTCTGTTGTTTTATTCAGATAAACACATTAACGTGAATATCACTACGGCTTAGTATCCTACGCTTTGTGGACTTCGCATAAAGGTATTCTTTAGCATCGTCCAGATCCAGCGTAAAATAGCCAATCTGAGTATATTTCCGAATTACTTCTTTTCGCTTATTGCAGCCTGAGCAGCAAGTGGAACCGTCACCCACAATAAACTTAGGGTGACAAATGGGTGACAAATCACGTTGACGTTTCAAATAATAGTAAAATCCTGACAAGTCATAAAACCTGTCAGGATTTCATTTTTATGCGATTTATAGCCATTTAGCTATTACTTCATAGCCTCTTCAACAGCAACTGCGCAAGCAACAGTAGCACCAACCATCGGGTTGTTGCCCATACCGATAAGACCCATCATCTCAACGTGAGCAGGAACAGAAGAAGAACCTGCGAACTGAGCGTCAGAGTGCATACGGCCGAGAGTATCAGTCATACCGTAGGAAGCAGGACCGGCAGCCATATTATCGGGGTGGAGAGTACGTCCTGTACCGCCGCCGGAAGCAACGGAGAAGTACTTCTTGCCCGCGTCAACGCGCTCCTTCTTGTAAGTACCTGCAACGGGGTGCTGGAAACGAGTGGGGTTAGTTGAGTTACCTGTGATAGAAACGTCAACGTTCTCCTTCCACATGATAGCAACGCCTTCTCTAACGTCGTTAGCGCCGTAGCAGTTTACCTTAGCGCGGAGACCTGTAGAATAGGGCTTGCGGAAAACTTCCTTGAGTTCTCCGGTGAAATAATCATACCTCTCTACCATTATCTGACCTTTACTTAAAAAGATGCGGTACAGGTCGGACCGGACGGTAAGCGCTGGAGCGCGGACTTCATACCGGTACAGTTTCGGATGATCCCGCCGGATCTCAATATTTTCTGTTTCTTTTTCTGTCATCTCATGCCAGCTCATACTTTCCCCGGCTCCTGATATGTCTCCCTGCTCTCCTTGAAGCCATACGACTGTTCCCGGCTCTGATCCCGGATCGTAAACCGCCTTAAGCGAAATATTCCGCATCCTCACAGGGATCTCAAGTCCATCCCAAGCAGTATAATCGCAAAGCACTGCTTCATAGGGTCCGCTGTAAAATCCATACCTCTGGTTTTGATCTGTATAGGCTTCCATCTCCACGATCCCTTTCAGTGCAAATGCTCCTTCCCTCATGGTTTCCGCACCGGGAAAGGTAATCCGATAGTGCAGGATGCGGGATTCCCCTGGTCCGAGCGGTTTTACAAATTCTTCCCCGGATTCCTCTATCCGTACTCTGTTAGAATCCAGAACCCGTGTTCCATTGACGTAAAGCTTCATGTCTCCTGTATGCAGATATACAGACACCGTACCGGCGTTTCGTACAAGAACAGACGTCGTAAGCTCTGAGCTTCCGGTGATGCCATCCAGTGGCGGCGGTGGGTCCGCCTCCGGCTTTGACACCTGAAGCTTAACCTCCGCCGCACTTGCCTGGATGGTCAGCGCTTTCCGCTCCACAAACACGGCTTCCACTCCCAAAATGGCAAAAATCACAAGGATAAGTATCAAAAGAAGCCATAGTACTTTGTTTTTCATCTTCTATGTCAAGCGCCTGTGCTGCTTGTCTCCGACGAAATCAGTGATGCATCTCCACGAATCGTTGCCCAGTTTACATTTCCCACAAATTCATTCTGCACTGCATACACATCCGTCTTCACCTGCAGCTGATCTCCCTGGAAACGATTAT
>ONBA01000072.1 GCA_900315975.1 uncultured Ruminococcus sp. | reverse complement strand
ATTTGACTTTTTTCAACTGGTACGATAAAATAAACGGAAACTGGATATATCCAAATCAGAAACTAACTGCTATAATGATAAAAAACACGAAAGTGAGGAAATTATCATGGAAGACAGATATCAATTAAACAAGGAACTGGCACAAATGCTCAAGGGCGGAGTTATTATGGACGTTACAACACCAGAACAGGCTGTCATTGCGCAGGAAGCAGGTGCATGTGCAGTCATGGCACTTGAACGGATACCGGCTGACATCAGAGCCGCTGGCGGAGTATCAAGAATGAGCGATCCTGCTATGATCCGTTCGATTCAGGAAGCTGTTACGATTCCCGTTATGGCAAAATGCCGTATTGGTCACTTTGTGGAAGCGCAGATACTTGAAGCAATAGAGATCGACTATATCGACGAGAGCGAAGTCCTTTCTCCTGCCGACGATGTTTACCACGTTGATAAGCGGCAGTTCAAAGTACCGTTCGTCTGCGGTGCGAGAGATCTCGGAGAAGCTCTGCGCCGTATTGCCGAGGGTGCTTCGATGATACGCACTAAGGGTGAACCGGGCACGGGCGATATCGTGCAGGCCGTCAGACATATGAGAATGATGAATTCGCAGATACGCCACGCAGTATCTCTCAATGAGGATGAACTGTATGAAGAAGCAAAGAAGCTGCAGGTGCCGTATGATCTGCTGAAACAAGTCCATGACAGCGGCAGGCTTCCCGTTGTTAATTTTGCGGCAGGCGGCGTGGCAACTCCTGCTGATGCAGCCCTTATGATGCAGATCGGAGCAGAGGGCGTGTTCGTCGGTTCGGGTATATTCAAATCAGGCAATCCCGTAAAACGTGCTTCAGCAATCGTTCAGGCTGTGACCAACTATACAGACGCAAAACTGATAGCAGAGCTTTCATCAGGACTTGGCGAAGCAATGGTCGGCATCAATGAACAGGAAATAAAGCTCATCATGGAAGAAAGGGGCAAATAATGCGTATCGGTGTTCTTGCCCTTCAGGGAGCATTTGCAGAGCATATATCCAAGCTGAAACAGATAAATGTTGAAGCATTTGAGATCCGTCAGCTAAAAGACCTAAGCGGACATTTTGACGGTCTGATTCTCCCCGGCGGTGAAAGTACAGCTATGCGAAAGCTGTTAGGTGATCTCTCTCTGTATGAACCGCTGAATGAAATAATACAGAATGGCTTGCCTGTTTTCGGGACCTGCGCCGGTATGATACTGCTTGCCAAAGAAATAGAGGGAGAGGAACCTTGCTTCGGAACGCTCGATATAACCGTAAAACGGAACGCTTACGGCAGACAGCTCTGCAGTTTTCGCTGTGTTGATGAGTTTGCAGGAAAAGAAATTGAAATGCCGTTTATCCGTGCGCCCTATGCAGAACGTGTTGGAGAGGGTGTGAACGTGCTTTCCAGAATCAAAGGAAAAATAGTTGCTGTACAGCAGGATAATCAGCTTGCGACAGCCTTCCACCCTGAACTTACCAATGATACGTCTGTATACGAATATTTCATCAAAATGGTTGAAAACCGCCGGTAAAAGTAGTATAATAAAGAAAAATATACGAAGGGGTGCAGAGAATGTACATTGAGATAGATCACAGCAGCACGATCTGTGCCTATATGCAGATTTATCAGGAATTGCGAAGTCGTATCATCTCAGGAGCATTTGTGTACGGTGCGAAGCTCCCGTCAAAACGTGTGCTTGCAAAGGAGTGTCTTGTCAGCATTATAACAGTTGAACACGCATACCAGCTTTTATGCGATGAGGGGTACTGCGAAATGAAGCCGAGAAGCGGCTGTTATGTTAAGTATTGTTCGGATAACTTCTTTCCTGTATCTGACAAGAAAAATGATTCCACAACACCTTCAAATGCGGTTATTATCCATAATGATAACATCTCTTTCTCAACGGTTTCGTCATTACTAAGAAAAGTAATCCTTGACAGCGGAGAGCGCATTCTCATGAAATCTCCGACAGGCGGCAGTGCTGAGCTACGTGACGCAATATGCCGTTACCTCGCAAGATGTCGAAACATAAACGTTTCAAGCGAACAGATCATCATTGGTTCGGGTGCGGAATATCTGTATGGACTCTGCATCCAGATGCTTGGCAGAGATAATATGATAGCTTTGGAATCTCCCTCGTATGAGAAGATACGTGCGGTGTATACCGCAAACGGCGCTGTCTGCGATATGCTCGAAATGGACAGCGAGGGTATCCGTACCGATGAGCTTGAACGCTCACAGGCAAAGATACTCCATGTTACGCCGTTCAACAGCTTTCCGAGCCTTATAACTGCATCTGCTGAACGCAGACATTATTATCTTGAATGGGCTTCTCATAGAAATGCGGTGATCATCGAAGACGACTACGACTCGGAATTTACTCTGAACGGAAAAGCACCACAGACGCTTTTCGCTCAAACGACTGACGAGAACGTGATCTATATCAACACCTTTTCCAAAACGATAGCCCCATCGCTGAGAGCTGGATATATGGTTCTTCCTAAGAAATATCTGACATTGTACAATGATAGAGTAGGCTTTTATTCCTGTACTGTACCTATGCTGGAACAGTTTTTCCTTGCTGAATGGCTTGACAGCGGAGAGTTTGAACGCACGATCAGCCGCATAAGGAATAAAACATGATGAGATATGATGAGCCCCGTATCACTGATTTAGTGATACGGGGCGTTTTTTAGTAGATGAAATCATCCTGGAAGATAGGTAACAGTTATGATCTCAAAATGGTTCTTCCTGCATCGTATCAGTCCGTCCCTCTGCATCTTGCTCAATTCATTTGATAGCACAGAGCGTTCCACATTGAGGTAGTCCGCAAGCTGCTGACGGTCAAAGGGTATATCAAACTCACGGGAATGCTTTTGAACAGATACGGTGTTCAGATACGCCATGATACGACCTCGCACCTGTCTCGGGGCAGTATGAAAGCTCCGGCTCGACAGGTGCAGATTTTTTCTTGTGGTGATAGTCAGAAGATTTGCAAGTAGTCTCGCCCTTGTATTATCATTGAGGTTTGTCAGCGACTTCATGCTCAGAAACACGATACTGCAATCCTCGGCAGCACATACATCGACAAGCATCGGCACATCAGGCAGGAGTGCATAGCTCTCCGCAAAGAACTGTCCCTTACCTACAAGGTTGAGTATCGTGCGGTTTCCCCACATATCATTGCTCTCAACGGTAACGCTGCCTGCGGTCACAAAGCAGAGCTTATCGGTGATCTCTCCCGATGAAAATATCATCTCACCTTTATTGTATTTCTTTTCGGCTGCATTAAGGGCTTTCAGAAGCTCAGATATTTCGGTATCATCAAAGCCCTTGAACAGTATCGAATTATGCAAAACTGAAATATCCATATTTTTCTCCCAAAATGTTGTAATTACAACATACTTTCTCCTTTGATTATACTATAATGGATACAGAAAGTCAAGGAGGTATGGCTATGATACGGAAAATA
>ONBA01000097.1:568-3029 GCA_900315975.1 uncultured Ruminococcus sp. | reverse complement strand
GATCTCAGAGAGCTTGGGTAAAGAAACGATCGACAGTTTCAATACCTCCACCAATCGTGGACAATCGGAAAGCTACGGTATGAACTATCAGAAGCTCGGAAAAGAGCTGAAAAGTCAGGACGAACTGGCGGTCATGGACGGCGGTAAATGTATTTTGCAGGTGCGAGGAGTGCGTCCGTTCTTCTCGGACAAGTATGACATTACCCGTCATAAGCAATATCCAATGCTTTTGGACGATAATCCTGAGATGGGGTTCAACATCGAAAAATATGTGAGTGACCAAAAGGCGATGCGTTTGAGACTGTCTCGACAGGAACAGTTCACGGGGTACGGTGTTGATATGACGGCCGCCGTTAAGGAAGTTACAACTGTATCAGCAAAAAGAGAAACGGTTGAAGCTGCGGACACTACTTTTTTTATTTTGAGGGAGACTTTTTACCTATGAACGAACTGAATATTTCTGCGGTCGATGCTACCGCAATGGAGACAGCAACCACTACCTCTGCACCCAAGCACAAGTGGCTCTCTAAGCTCACCCGTGGTGCAAAGAAGGCAACCATGTTCTGCACTAAGAATATAAAGGACGAGATCAGCAATCATTTAGGTGTACAGCCTATCATGATAAATTCGGCACTTGTAAGCGGTCAGAATCGAAAAAGATGTTATTGGACTAATATCCCGAATGTCACCCAGCCTGATGACCTGGGTATTATGCTTGCCGATGTGCTTGAAAACGCTGTGCCGTGGCAGGACAAGTCATATTGTATGACTTCTTCCTATAACGGTGCTGTGCTTTACAATACGCTTGAAAGAAAACAGCGGACAATGGTGGCTATTCCGATCAATACTGTGGGCGGCAAGTCGCACACTATCCCTGCTACATATTATAAAGCCGGAGAAAAGCCTTTCAGCCCATATGGAAGTGAAATGGCTAAACAGCGAGTGGCTGTACCGATTTGTGTCAACTCTCAAAGCGATAATTCAATTATCCCAACACGAAAACAGCCGTCTTTAAGTGAGAGAATTTACAGCATTGAGGGAAAAAATCCTGCAATTACTTCGGGTTTTCATACCACTATTGCTGTACCGGTCGAAACTGTCACCGAGCCTGTGGGTGCCGCCCAGCGTGGCAGATATGTCAATGACGGCAAGACAGAACAGCATATCGAAGTCAGACCTGACGGCAAATCAAACTGTCTGACAACGGTTCAGAAAGACAGCCTTGTATGCGCTCCTGTCCGTGTCGGTCAGTATGGAAAAGGCGGTCAGGGACAGCGTATTTATTCCGTTCGTGGAAAGTCGGTCACACTGTCGGCAAACGGCGGCGGACAGGGTGCAAAGACAGGTCTGTATAAGATCGACCTTCCCGACGGTGACTATATTATCCGCAAGCTGACTCCTGTTGAAGCGGAGCGCTTGCAGACACTCCCCGACAACTATACCGCAGGCATTTCCAATACCCAGCGATACAAGTGTATCGGTAACGGTTGGACGGTAGATGTGATCGCCCACATCTTGGGAGGGCTTCACAATGATTGATGAAGCTCTGAACAAGTGTGCCGACAACAATAACTACACCATTTACACCAGTATGTGCAAGGCACAGCGTATCCTGATGCGGTCTTATGATGCCGTGTGCAGTATCAGCGGCGGCTCGGACAGCGATATTGTCCTTGACCTCATTCACAAGGTCGATGAGGACGGCAAGGTCAAGTATTTCTGGATAGATACGGGGCTTGAATACTCCGCTACTAAGGAGCATCTTGACTTCCTTGAACAGAAATATGGTATCACCATTGAGCGTGTCAAGCCCGATAAGCCTATCCCAACTTGCGTTAAGGAGTACGGTGTTCCTTTCCTGTCGAAATATGTTTCCGAACAGATGATGCGTTTGCAGGCACACCATTTCCAATGGGAGGACGAGCCTTTGGAAGTCCTTTTACAGAAATATCCTCGGTGCAAGACGGCTCTGCAATGGTGGTGCGGTGAACGATACTCCGACAAGGACGGTATCCAGAAGATAAGCCGTTTTTCGATCTATCGCAACCGCTTCCTCAAAGAGTTCATCATGGCAAATCCGCCGGATTTCCCCATTTCCAATAAGTGTTGTGAGTATTCAAAAAAGAAACCAGCAAAGCGTATCGTCAAGGAATACGATGCTGACCTTGACATTACGGGTATCAGACAGTCTGAGGGCGGTATCCGTTCGGCGGCTTTCAAGACCTGTTTCTCCGAATGCAAGTCTAAGGGTTGCAACACCTTCCGTCCTGTGTTTTGGTACACAGACGGCGACAAGCGTGACTATGAGGAAATGTTCGGCGTGACGCATTCTCGCTGCTACACCGAATACGGACTGCGGAGAACGGGCTGTGTCGGGTGTCCTTTCAGCAAGCACATCACCGAGGAGCTTGCGATCATCGAGGAACATGAGCCGAATCTGTATAAGGCGGCAGTCCATATT
>ONBA01000097.1:0-534 GCA_900315975.1 uncultured Ruminococcus sp. | reverse complement strand
CGTGCTTTCGTCAAGGAGATGAAAGCAAAAGAGAAAGAGGAGAAAAAACGTGATAGACTACGCAGCCTTAATGAAACATCTGCCTGTGATACTGGTGGTAACAGCGGTGCTGGCTCTCCTAATCGGAGTGCCGTATCTGCTAACTACAACGCTCCTGAGATCAGAAAAGGAGCGTGATAACGATGTTCGATCCTGAATTTCAGAGAAAAGCTCTTAGCCTGATCATGGGCTTTATCATGCAGTTTTCAGAAACTCCGGCAGAACCTGAAGTGCAGGAGCTTTCGGTCAATGACCTGAATGTATCGACGATCTCTGTTTCCTGCCTGAAAGTGGCTTGGAATGGTGAGCCTGACCGTGATTATTATGTGAGCTGCACGGCTCACGATGATGATTATGCTTATGCGGATAATATGTATTTTGAGTTCAAGTCCAATGAGCTTTGTTACATAACAGGTCTGCGTGAGGGTACGGAGTACACGGTAACGGTCGAGCCTATTCTTTCAGATGATGAAAAGGACGGTTATACCGCAGTTT
>ONBA01000099.1:549-2252 GCA_900315975.1 uncultured Ruminococcus sp. | reverse complement strand
ACGCCCTACGCATCACCTTATCAACACTAAAAAATACCGAAATTCCGCACTTTTTCAAATGCTGAATTTCACCTCAATACCTGTTTCATCGGATATAAGCACGACATCTATCATAGCTGCCGCTACATCGTGCTTTTCCTGCACCGTCAGCTTATCCCACTGCTTCATAGGTTCTTCCAAAGGCTTTGTGTCGATCGCCTTACGCTTACGGCACATTGTCTGCATTTTTTTATCAAGCTCCGATTTCTGTTCGTGCAGGGCGCTAACACGCTTCTGAATGTAGTCAAAGAGTACGCTGTCCGCATCAGCGAGCTTTTCCATGAGCTTCTGTATCTCGCTGTCAATGCGAATGATCTCCGTTTTGATACTCTCCGTTTCGGTGTCGGGCTTGCTGTCCTCACGCTTTGCGATTTTGAGCTGTTCGATACGCTTCTGCATTTCTTTCAGCACAGCGTCCTCGACCTGTTTCGGCTTTAACTGAATGGGCGGAGTGGGACAGCCGTTCAGCGTGAACTTGCCGTAGTCGATGAAGCGGTGATACACCACACCTTTTCTGTTGGCACAGTGATTAAAGTGCATCGCATAGCCGCAGCAGGCACATTTCACCATACCCACAAGCCAAGAGTTCATAGCCTTGCCGTTTGTCGGGAACTTGCTTTGATGCGACTTCCTGTCCTGCACTCTCAGCCACGTTTCCGCAGGCACAAGCCCCTCATGGTAGGCAACCTTGACGAAATGCGTATCATCAAGCCCGGCGTGAACGAACAAACCGTGAATACCGTCATAGACTTCAATATCGTCAAGCATTTCATATCCTTTGGAAAGAAAATAGCGATAGACCTCTTTGTCAGCCCTCACATAAAGCGGATTTTCAAGGATACGGCTCAGGTGAGATCTGTCAAGATTTGAAATGCCTGTTTTCGTGCGTGGTGTCGGTCTTGACGCATTGATATCGTTCTCCGTCATATAGCGGATAATATCGGTCAGAGAATTTTCGGGGTGCTGATACAGGTCATACGCCACACGCACCGCCTCAGCATTCTCCGAGGGAACAAGCACCGAGCCTGTCTTTCCGTTAATTGTTCTTCTTTCGGGAGTGTAGCCGAACTGAACTTTACCACCCTGATAGAAGCCTGTTTCTCTTGCCTTAGTCTGGAAAGCATCGGCTACTCTTGCGGCGATAGTCTCACGCTCAAACTCCGCAAAATTCAGCAGATTGTTTCGCATCATACGCCCCTCTTTTGTCTCCGTATTGAACGGCTCAGAGAGCGAATAGACGGTCACGCCGTAGCGGTCAAGCTCGTCCGTGATATTCAAGTATTCCCTCATATTTCTGCTGAAACGGTCATACTTTTTCACTATAATTCTGCTGATAAGTCCCTCACGGGCATCGCTCATCATCTGCATAAATGCGGGACGGTGCATCACATCTTTGCCAGACTTGCCGTCATCGCAGTAGATACGATAATCGCATTCTCCCACAAATCTGATACACTCCTCCTTCTGTGCGGAAATGGACAAGCTGTTGTTGCCCTTATCCTTGTCACTGACGGATCGACGTACATAGATCGCCGTGATACCGTCATTTGTTTTCGTTGTTCTTTTCATTGTTGACCTCCAATTGCGTTTGCAATCGGACGGTTGGTTTTACATCTATATCATAGCGCAACCGTCCGAAAATTGCAACAGCGTTCTTGTAACTG
>ONBA01000099.1:0-516 GCA_900315975.1 uncultured Ruminococcus sp. | reverse complement strand
GTTTCGGGAACATCATCAGGGTAAGAAACTCTCACCTTGATACCCTCATCAGACACATAGTCAACTGCCTTCTCTCTCTTTTCTACGGCAGATGTTGTATTCAAATTATTAGTCCTTTCCGACAGCTTTATCTTTCTCGCTGTCTGTCATTTCAGGTTTGGTTATCAGCATCATAGCATCTCTCAGCTCATGCTGGATCGTGTAAGTATCGCAGTACCAATTATCGACATAACGCTTGCAGACAGCAAGCTGAATATCCAAAGGTCTGCGGCTGAGCGTACCCTCTGTCATACGCAGGAGTTTTGCGACAGCAGGCAGGAAATAAAGGCAGTCATCGCCCTTATGCTCCGCTATCTCATTACGCTGTACAGCATACTCGTCCGAGGTGAATTTTGCGATAATTTCATCAACGGACTCCTTGTAAATGCCGTCATAATTAAACAGCATACGCTCTTTGTCGAAACGCCCTTTGAACGGGATACCGCTTGCGGCGAGGGCAATGCTTATCAGCTTTCC
>ONBA01000100.1 GCA_900315975.1 uncultured Ruminococcus sp. | reverse complement strand
CTTATTCCCGTCCACGATGTATTCAAGTGATCCGCACACTGAGTCGCTGATCGAATGTAGCTTAGTAACTGCCAAATCGCATTCACACTCTCTTTCGTTATAGTAATATCATCATCGTAAATTCTGCCTGTTTTATTGGCTCGTCGGGCTATCTGATTCACGTTGGTGGATAAGGCTCTGATTGCGCCTATAATGCCATTCATGTCACTCTGATCCATCATCAGAACATAGTGCGCTTTTGCACACTCCCTGACATAGCTGGACTTCTTCACATGGAGCAACTCCGCCTGCTTGCAGATATGCTCCCACTCGGTATCGTTGAAGCGGATATTCAGTGTATGATTACGGCACTGACCTCTGCTGTCAAGATACTCCTGCTCGTCTGCCGTGAGGTCATTCGGGCTGACCTCGGATAGAGCCTTGTCAAGCTCCTCACGCATACCGTCACGGGTGTAATTCAACGCAAGTTCCTCACTCTTAGGGGAAATTTCCCCTGACAAGCATCGTGATAAAGTCCCGTTTCTCCGAAACGTGGCGCATATCACCGTGCTTGCGAACTGAGAGTGCCGATTTTTCATCGGCACGGCTTTTACCGCCATTCGGCGGTTTTCTCGCTGTCATGGCGAGAATTGGAGCGATAGCGACTTTCTCTCTGTTATGCCGCCGCTTTGGTCGGCGGTCATATCGCTCACGCTCCGCCGTGATGCCCTCGCTCTGTTTACAATATTATTGTAATAAAGCTCGGCGCAGTTATTGCGCAGTTCGGGCGGCAATATGATGAAAATACTTCTATATATCAATACCAAATTCTGAGCCGTATCGTTAAGTATCTGCGCTAAAAATTTCGCAAATATGCGACAGGATATTTGTGCATAACGGAGATTATTTCGGCGGTACTTAACGATGAGCAGATTTTATTGGTAATGATATGTGAGAGGGTGCGACCGACACTTGAAAACACTCTCTACTATACAACCGAAGATTTTGATGATTTGCACCTGTTTTTTACGAAAGTTTACACTTTGTTCATGGTAGTTCTCCCTTATGCCTAATTTCAACACCGGATTTCTATTCATAATGCGAACAGTTTACGGCAGTGCTTGAATAATATGCCCTCCATATATACAAGCACGAAAAATCAAAAAACGGGCATGATTTTTGAAAAATATGCTCCAAAAGAATTGCTCCTATGTGAGTTTCAGAATTCCCCATAACAATCTGTCGAACGCAAAACTCTAATGAAACAGAAAGTTTGAGCGCAATACCAATAGACAGAAACAGTGTAAGTGCGCTATAATATTATCATCGGGATATGCTCCCGAACCAACAAGGAGAGAACAAAACGAAAGGAAGTGAGATTTATGCTCAGCTATGAAGATCAGACAAAGAAGCTCCTCGCTAAGCGTGATGCTTTGGAAAAGCGTATACGTGAGGACGGTGCGGAGATCGACAAGATCAATGCAAGGCTGAATGAGATGCAACTCGCAAGAGTGCGTGACACATTCGGGCTTGACCAGAAGGCGTTCTTTGAACTTATCACTCAGCACCCTGAGAAGCTACTTGAGCTTACGGCTCAGGGTACTGCCGTGAGCGATACAGATACTGCTCAGGACAGTGATGAGATGGACGGTCAGACTTCGTTCTTTGACAAGAAACGCAACCCTTACGAGGATTGAAAAAATCCTACATAACGATGATAGCCGTACTCGCTGAGGTGCTGTCCTGTGCGCACAAATTCAACTCGTGAACTTTGGGCGCAATACCTATGGACAAGCCTCGGCTGTACGCGCTATAATATTACTGTGCAGGCGTAACGCCCTGCAACAAAAAGCCTATGCGTGTAGAGATAGATGATCGCAGGCGGAAAGGAGACAATTGCAGAAGAAAGAGACACTTGCTGAAAAGGTGGAGCGATACAAAGACAAGCCCACTGATACAGCGACTTATGAGATTGAGGGACAGACTTTTATTGTCACCGCACACTTTGTCGGGGAGAAAAATCTTGACAAGGTGCTTCACGATCATGCTTTTCACAGAGCAATGGAAGAACCCGAAACAGCGTAGTCCTTACTGCCATATTCGGTATTCCATGCTCTTTGAGATAAATATACCGAACAGAGCAATGGAAGAACCCGAAACAGCGTAGTCCTTACTGCCATATTCGGTATTCCATGCTCTTTGAGATAAATATACCGAATATGGCTGCTTTGTTTTTATCAGAAAGGAGTAAATTATTATGACAAAGCAGTCACATTACAACGTGGGTATCTATGTGCGTTTATCGCAGGAGGACGAGCGCGCAGGAGAATCCATTTCAATAGAAAATCAGAAAAAAATGCTGACGGAATATGTCAGCAAGCAAACAGGCTGGAATTTGGTGGAGATATACGAGGACGACGGCTATTCGGGTACTGACTTCAACCGTCCGGGTGTCCAGAAACTTCTCGATGATGCGAGGTCGGGAAAGATAAACCTGATACTCTGTAAAGACCTCTCCCGTTTCGGTCGTAATTACATCGAAGTCGGTCAGTATGT
>ONBA01000101.1:879-2457 GCA_900315975.1 uncultured Ruminococcus sp. | reverse complement strand
ACCCTCTTTTGATAGAGCTGGAACAACAGAAGGCGTTTCCGCAGTAACACGCAGATAAGCAAGTGCTTTCGTAAAGTCTGCATATACTGTATCCCAATCAGGAGCCAGTACGGAGGCTTTTCCGCCTGCGGAATAAAGGATAAGTGCTTCGTCAACAGCATCTTTGAAGATGTGCGGTGACTGGAAAGTTACTATCTGACCACTGGTCTTGCTCTTATCGAACAGACGGTTTGTTCTTGAAAACGCCTGAATAATATCGTGGGGGTGCATCGGCTGTCTGTCCATAAATACGGTAGACAGACAAGGAGCATCAAAGCCCGTAAGCAGCCTGTTTACTACGATTACAAGGTCAAGCTGTTCGTCACGGCTCTTGAATTTGGATTTCTTTCTTGCAAGGCGGTCATTCAGATTTGTATTATAGCCCTTGATCTCACCAATTCCGAAGGAAGTGCCGAACATAGCGTTATAATCATCAAGCGATTCCTTCATCTTAGGCACGTTCAGATCTGCGCTTTCATTATCTTCATCATTAGAAACAGAGTATGTGATCGCAAATTTCGGGAAATCTGGCAATACTCGCCTTGTTTCTTCGCTGATCGTGACAGAGGTTTCCCCATTTACAACTCGTTTCAGGAGATCATAATACGCCTGCGCCCTCTTGATCGAATTAACGGTCAGTATCGCTTCATAGGTCTTTCCTCTGCCATGCTTAAAGCCGAGTTTCTCCTGAGACTTATTTATGATGGTATCAAGGACTTTCAGCATATGTGCTTCTGTCTCATAAACGGACAAGTCCTCGTTGCTGTCATCGTCTTTCAGCTTCTGTGCGCCGAGATGCTCGGTCTGGAAGCCTAAAACAGCTTCATCACGGATAGCTTCTTTTACAGTATAGCGATGTAAGCAGAACGGCAGTTCACGGCGCTCCACCTTAGCCTGATAATCAGGATCACGGCGGAATTCCTCGTTGCTGTACAGCTCGTCGGTAGTTCTCGGAAGATCACCCTCGGCAGGATAAGCGTTTACAGAAAAACGTGGTGTTCCCGTAAAGCCATACCAAAGGGAGTTTACAAAGAACTGTGCCAGAAGGCGCTGTGTTCTCGGTGTTACGGCTCTGTGGCACTCGTCCACGATGAAAGCAACACGGAGATTTTTGATGCGGTTATACGCAGGAGTGCCTTCCTTTAGACGCTTTTTCACGGCAATGGATAGCTTCTGAATGGTAGTGACAACAACTTGCTGATTATTATTTTTCAGCTTGTCGATCAGATCGCCCACATTGTCGGTTTCATCAACGTCTACCACATCGTTATTCGCATAGGACTGAAATGCCTGTGTAGTCTGCGTGTCGAGGTCTTTACGGTCGATAAGGAAGATGGTCTTTTCGATGCTCGGAATGTCGATCAGCAGATTTCTCGCAGCCTTATAGCTCGTCATGGTCTTGCCTGAGCCTGTTGTATGCCAGATATAGCCCGATTTGCCCTGTCTTGATGCCGTTCTGACTGCTTCGATAGCGTGTATCTGATACGGACGGAGCAGAAGTATCTTTCTTGCTTCTTGGTCGAGAACAGCATACTTCAT
>ONBA01000101.1:0-857 GCA_900315975.1 uncultured Ruminococcus sp. | reverse complement strand
GCAAATTTCAGATAGTCGGTAACAGGGTTGTTTGCAAAGTCCTCCCAGCCGGAAAGGAACTTCTCGTTGAGTTCTTCTTCCTCGGCAGCGGCGAAATATTTTGTATCGACCGCATTGGAAACTACAAACATCTGAACTGCGGAGAAAATGCCCGTAAACTTGCCCTCACGGATATACTTGCGTATCTGACGGAAACCGTCAAGATAGGAGTGCTGACGGTTTTTCAGTTCGATATGGATAAGCGGAATACCGTTTATCAGCAGAGATACATCGAAACGGCGGTTTTGGCTGTGAATATCCTCCTCATCGTCCTTTAAGGCTCTGTACTGATTTATCACTTCATAAACGCTTGAACCGCCTGCAATATCGTCACGTTTCAGAGCTGTGAGCTGCACTGTCTCCGTGTCCCTCTGAACATAAACATGAGCGATACCGTTTTCTCCTGCGATCCACTTGGCGGCATCGTAGAAGGTCGCAAAGGAAAGCTGGTTCTTGACCTGTTCAAATTCCTGATCGGTCAGGGGCTTGCCGTCAAGTACGGCTTTATTGCCACGCTCAAGGATAGAGCGCAGATTTGCCCATAACTCCTCCTCGGTATGCAGGTCGGGGCGGTAAGTCCACTGGCTTTTGCCTTCTGTGAGCTGTTCTATCAGCTTATCTTCTATTGTCTTTTCAAGTTCTGCCATAGGTATTCACCGCCTTTATACAAACATCTTTTGGAGCAGAGATTTCTTCATTTTTTGGAGCGTTTCTAACTTACGCTGATGAAGGGTGATAAGGGAATCGAGCTTTGCAAAGAAAGTGCCAATTTGGTGCTGTTCCTTTACATTGGACGGTACTGTAAGGACTGTTTCAAA
>ONBA01000102.1 GCA_900315975.1 uncultured Ruminococcus sp. | reverse complement strand
CAAATCGGAGAGAAGCGGCATCTTGTCCTCAGACGGCTCATTCTCGATAAAATGCTTGTAGATACGCTGAACACACTTATCAATGACCGAGCGTTCCTCAGCGGAAAGCCCGTAGCGACCGCCGACAATGATCTCACACAGGGAGATCAGGAAGTCGGACTTATTCGCAATGACCTCCATAGGATTGGAAAACATATAGTCATCAATGGTAATGTCCATAGGGTTGATGTGCTGTTCGCTGTTTGAAGCGATACGAATAAGCTGTCCGTGGAGCGCCGAAACAAGCGGAAAATACTCACCTTCGGGATCGCAGATGATAATATCATCGGGTGTGGTCAGAAAGCAGTCGAGGATTTCACGCTTGACGCTGAAACTCTTGCCTGCACCTGGCGTACCGAGGATAAGACCGTTCGGGTTTTTGAGCCTTGACCTGTTGGCACGGATCATATTGCCTGATAAGGTGTTAATACCGTAATAGGTAGCCTGTCCGTCCTGGAAAAGCTCTTTTGTTGTAAACGGAACAAAGATAGCGATACCGCTTGTGTGCATTTCTCTCCGCACAGGGATTTCGTTGTAACAGAGAGGTAAAGTCGAGACAAGTGTCTGCTCCTGCCTGTAATCGTAAGGGAACATCGTGCAGTTGTTCTTCTGGCAAGTTCGCTTTAGCATTTCCGCAAGGAGTTTTAACTCCTTTTTGCTTTTCGCATAAGCCCTGAGACTTATGGAAATATGGAATAAGCGCTCGTTCTTACTGTTCAAATCACCGAGGAGCTTTTCAATGTCCTCGATATACATCTTGATCGCAGGGGGCAGAATGTCGGGATCATAACCGGACTGCGAAGCCTTTTTCTGCTCATCAATTTTCATTTGCTCCACATTGGTGAGCTTCTTTTTGACGAATTTCAGAGCATCTATCTGGTCCAGTGGTTCGGCATGAATGTTCACGCAGAAAAGATTCTGCATTTCAAGGAAGTCCTTGAGAATTTCATCGGGCAGCTCTCCGGCGAGGATATTCATACCCCAAACAGCGCCGTAGGCATTGCCAATCTCAAAATCGCTCTTATTGAATTTCAGCGAAGGCGGACAGATGAAATCCTTTGTGTCCATTCCTGCCCTCAGCATTTCGCCCCAATCGAAAAGAAATGGGGAATTTCTGTAAGGGTTCAGGGCATAGTACAGAGCTTCAAGTCTCTGCTTGCCGTCAAGCAGTTCCGCTTCAACACCGAAAGGCCCTTGCTGCCTTGTATGATGTGGATTCGATACCGAATGTCAGGAACTTTCTTGCACTCTGTCCGTTGCTGCCTTTCAACAGCTTGTCAGTGAGCATTTCGCTGTATTCCTTGCGGATAGAGTTGAAATCATCGTCCTGTTCGGGTATCTGCACCGTTTTGACGAGCTTTGCCTTTGAACGGTTCTGATTTTCAAAGGTAAGCTGAAAACGAATTGTGTTGTCAAAGAGATTGATCACATCGCAATACTTGGAAAAGATATTGTTCTGCTCATCAAACTCTGCAATGGAGTAGTTGGCATCAAAGAACTGGACCGTCAGGGAAAAGAAATTCTCCGACACCTGACACACGCCGTCCTGATACATACACAGGAACGGGATCGTGTTCTGCACAGTATTCTTACCGCCGTTTTCACTCCTGATCTCCGCCATTCTTGCGGAGAGTATCTTTTTCTCCTCTTTTGTCAGTTTAGAGGCAGGCTTGCCCATGATAACCTTAGCCGAGCTGCGGTTATCACTTCTCTTGGCATTTCTCTTTCTAAAGCCCATTGTGACCTCCGTTTATATTCCAAAGCGGAGACACCGAAAGTTATACTATTATATATAGGTAAAGCTGTTAGCCTTTTCTTTCGGCATCTCTCAGCTTCTTCTTGATTCTGTTGTATTCGATCTGTCTTTCGATAGAAACGAAAATGTTGGTTGTTCGGTAATATCGCTTTCTCGGTCTTGTGAAGTATTCACGCATGAACTTCACCTGTTTCTCCAAGAACACGCCGTTTTTCTTGTAAATGCCGCAGAGTATCGCTGGTGCGGCGACCGCACCCATAGCGAAAATCGCTCCCGACATTCCGATAGACGCTCTTGTGAGAAAGTACACAGGCGCACCAAGAACAAGACCGATACCGAAGCATATTACCTGTCTTTTTGTAAAT
>ONBA01000105.1 GCA_900315975.1 uncultured Ruminococcus sp. | reverse complement strand
GGATATGGAGGAAAAGGGCTTTGAGATCATCAGCAAGGGCGGACAGCAGACTGAAAAGGCTGAACCCGAAGATAAAGGTCCGGTATCGCTCCGCAAGGTTGGCGATTTTTACGAGATGCACGGCAAAAATGCCGAGATCGGTGCAGAAGTCCTCGGACTGCAAATGCACTCGAAAAACGGACAGCCTATGGTCGGTTTTCCCGCTGAGGACAAAGACGAATACTCTGCAAAGCTGAGAGAAGCAGGATATTCCGTGCTGATCGAACAGGCTTTTGAGCTGAATCCTCCCAAGCGTGAAGCGGAAAAGCTCCAGACCTTACAGCAGGTTGTCGATAAGTTCTTCGGCACTGACTGTGAATCGGCTGAAACAGAGCGCGGTACATGGAAACTGGCTATTGCAGACGGTGATAAGGTCGGTGAACTGTTCTATGACGGCGATCCCGTCTGCGGTATCTATAACCGTGGCGATAAAATGGAGATCGAGCCGTATCGTGAGCTATCCTCTTTCCCGAAGCTCCTGCAAACAGCAATGCTTGAGCATAATCCCGACAAACCTGTAGAGATCATGGATTTCCAGCGAACCTTTGAAACTCCGCTTGACAGGGCAAAGTATCTTATCAACGATTTCTGCGAAGCGGAATATCGTGACGGCGCTGACTTCTCTGATCTTCACAATGTCGGACTGGCATATACTACGCTGACCGATGATGAACTGACAGTTCAGGTTACAGCTGATCTTGTAGACTTCAAGATCACTTATGAATTTGACGGAGAGGTATATAGTACGGAGCAGTATGACAGTATCGAGGATATGATTGAGAACGGTCTGACAGGGCTTGATTTCAACGAGCTTGTCTCCATTTCTGATGAAGTTATCGATCGGCATACCGGAAAGGACGAGCTGACGGTTGACCATATGAGCGATGCCGCCGATGTAGCAGATATTTCTTCTCCTGCGGAAGATTATGAGCGATGCCGCCGATGTAGCAGATATTTCTTCTCCTGCGGAAGATGTGCCGTCTGTTACGCTGAAATACAAAGGCGATGCCGAGAGCCTTGACGAGATCAAGGACAAGGCACTTTCCCTCGGTGCAACTGTTATTATTGATAATGCGGAGGACGTTATTTCTATCGACACTTATGCAGACCACACGGCAGAGCTTGACGGGCTTGCCTATGAGTTTGGTCTTACGGCGGTCGATGATGTTCCAGCGGTGGAGACTCCTGCACAGGAGACTGCGGATATTGACAAGCCACTTTTCACAGATGCGTCTGTCATTGACGAGATTCAGCGTAATGAAAACGCTGATGTTCCGTTCTGGGAAATGCCCGAAGCTCAGGGCGAACAGCTCTCTTTGTTCGGTGATCCTGAACCGCTGACGGCTTCAAAGCCTGCGCCTAACAAGCCAAAGTCTGAGTTTGCCAAAGGTCCGGTGGTGGACGGTGTTCAGGTCTATGAAGCACTTGCTGCAGAGATCGACCGTGGCACAGGCTTTGTTCACGGCAAGCTCCGTGTGCAGGACTTCTATGAGGAAAAGCACCCGACTATCCAGCAGCTTGCCGATTTCTTGAAAAAGGAGTATGGCACAGGCGGACACAGCGGTGAGGGCAAGATCTCACTCGTTGATTACAATTCTCAGGGTATCACATTCAGCTTTGAGAACGGCGAAAAGTTCCGTCATTCGTGGTACAATGTCGCAACAATGACCGAATCACGGCTCAAAGACGATACCTACCTCTCTGCTGAACAGAAAGCGGAGAGAGCTGCACTCAAAGCAGAAAAGGCTGAGGAGCAGAGCCACAAAATCGTGGAAGTCGGTGACCGATTTCGTCACAAGATTACTGGCGAAGTTTCTGAGGTTATTTCGCTGACTGGAGCGCTCCCGTTCTATTCGGACGATTGCACCATTCAGCGTGAAAACAGCGGTTTTGCTGTGACGGAGAATATCTCCTACGATAAGCTCCTGAACAGCGGTATGTATGAGTATATCGGCAAGGCTGAACCTGAAAAGGAGCAGTCTGCACCTGTGAAGCCTGAAAAGGCTGAGGTCACACCCGATAATTCTGCGGTCGCTCCCGAAGCGGAAAAGCCCGAAATCCCTACTGTCAAGAACCTGTCTCAGCTCAAAAAGGCGATCAAGCCGGGAATGATGTTTGAGATCACTGACCACCTCCGTCCTGAGTGTATCGGGGAGCGCAGAGTG
>ONBA01000103.1 GCA_900315975.1 uncultured Ruminococcus sp. | reverse complement strand
AGTGGTCACAGGTGTCACTACGGTCGATTTTACTTCCCGAAAGCTCGATGAAAACGGCGAACCTACGGGCAAAGACCTCCACATGGAGTTTGACCGTGCGAAGAACTGGACATTTGACGGCGGTGAGCTGACTTCTCGGCTTGACAACGGCGATATGCTCATGAGCTTTCATTTCATTGACAGCTTGGAGCGTGAGCAGACGGTTCAGGCTGAAAAAGAGCCGGAGCTTGCACCTATGGTCGATGAGGTCGGCAGCGATCACGCTGAGGTCGATGCTCCTGCACCAGAAGTAACTGCGACCGATAAGGGCGAAAACTTCACGATCACCGATGATAACCTCGGTGACGGTGGCGCAAAGGCGAAATTCCGTGCAAATGTTGATGCGATCAAAGCGCTGAAAACACTTGAGCGTGAGAAGCGTCCTGCGACCGCTGAGGAAAAGGAAACCCTGTCGAAATATGTCGGCTGGGGCGCTTTGGCAAAGGCTTTTGATAAGGACGATCCGAAGTGGACCGCAGAATACAAGGAGCTTTCAGAGCTGCTGACTCCGCAGGAGTACGCTCAGGCTCGTTCGACGGTCAATGATGCGTTCTATACCTCTCCTACGGTTATTGACGGCATCTATGAAGCTCTCGGCAATTTCGGCTTTGACGGCGGTGCTGTTTTAGAGCCTGCAATGGGTATCGGAAACTTTTTCGGCAGAATGCCCGAAGATATGCAGGCACACTCCCAGCTTTACGGTGTGGAGATCGACTCGCTGTCCGGCAGGATCGCTCAGGCACTCTAATGCAAAGATTTATGTATCAGCATTTCGGTGACGATGTTCCCCGGCACATTGAAGCAGAATATAACAGAATGCTCCGCCGTGAACAGTACCTTGAGGAACGTGAAGCGGAGTTCCGTGCAATGTCCGCTGACTTCAATGCAGTGCAGGAGGTCATGCCTGATCCTGCCACGCTTCCCGCAAACGAGATCGCCGATGAAAACAGGCGGCTGCACGATGCACGGCTCGACTTACTGCCTGTGGCGCTTGAAATGCTCCGCTGTGACTACCCGGAGGGTTATAAGCTGATAAAGGATTATTATTTCAGCACGGATAAAGTGAACTTGCTTTATCTTGCAGAGAAGTATGGACTGTCTAAGCCTGTGGTGAAGTACCGTTTGAAGCTCGCCAGAAGAAAACTCAAATCATTCATCATTGCGCACGAAAACGGAGAGTAACTTTTGTGCAAATCTCTGAAATTTCAATTTTCGGGCAGGAAATTTCCGAAAATCTTTGTCCCAAACGCAAATTCCTCGGTAGTAAGGTGAGAGATGTTTGCTCCGACCGATAAGGCAGACGGTCAGCAGACCTCTCAGACCTCCTTTCTTTCTGACGGAAGGGTTATATATATCATCATTCCTTTCACAAGACAGCAGAGATGCTGTCGGGAGAGCCTGAACTTCGGTTCGGGTTCTGCCAAAAACATCTCTGAATACGCTTGTTCCATTTCCCCTATTTTCAATACAGGCAGTATCCGGACTTTGGTTCGGGTACTGCCCCCGAAAGGGAGACATTGCAAATCATCATCTGCCATGTGCAGATAGAAACGAGGTACATAAAATGAATGACATTGTGATTGCCGTAAACTTTGATAATGAAAAGCCAACGGTCAGCGGACGGGAGCTTCATGCCGCCCTTATGATCGAAACACCGTATCACAAATGGTTTCCGAGAATGGTCGGATATGGCTTTGTCGAAAAGGTTGATTATTTAGTGACAGACATTTTTGTCCACAACTCAAAAGGCGGTAAGCAGGGATATATTGACCATCAACTCACCATTGATATGGCAAAAGAACTTTGTATGATACAGCGAAGTGAAATCGGTAAACGCTGCCGTGAGTATTTCCTTGAAATCGAAAGGAAGTGGAACAGTCCCGAAGCTGTCCTCGCAAGAGCGCTACTGCTTGCCAATCAGCAGTTACAGCTTGCGAAGGGTGAAAACGCAAAGCTCCTTGAAACGAACACCGAACAGGCGGAACAGATCGAGAGTATACAGCCGAAGGTCACATACTATGACCTTGTTCTGAATGCCGAGGGTATTGTTCCGATCACCACTATCGCAAAGGATTATGGAAAATCGGGGCGATGGCTCAACGGCTGGCTGCATGAACAGGGCGTACAGTACAAGCAGGGCGAAGTGTGGCTGTTGTATCAGAAGTATGCGGATAAGGGATATGTCAAGAGCAAGACCTACACCGTCACCGATGAAAACGGCAATCCCCTTGCTAAACCGCATACCTGTTGGACAACAAAAGGCAGGCTCTTTATTTATGAGCTTCTGAAAGAGAACGGCATTCTTCCGCTGATCGAGTGTGATGAATGAAAATGGAGGTTGAAAATATGCGTATAACAAAAGAAGATCTTCCGGCTTGCAATCATCATAGTGATTGCTTTGCAAACCGTGAGGGAAAATGTATTACATTAACAGATACCAGTTTCAAGCGTGGGGACTGTCCGTTTTATAAGACCGAGAAGCAGCTCAACGCAGAGAGAAAGCAGGATAAAAAGACAAAGACAAGATGATAAAATAGTTTCATGCGCATTTTCCATGAATTTCTTTCCAAATGACGGCGGAAACGCTGTCGGGAGTATCCGTTCTGCGGCGGTAATGGGTACTGCCCACGGTGTTTCATGTGCCTCCAATGCGACGGCTGATGTGCCGTCGGGAGCTTCTACTCCACGGAGTAGGGGCTGCCAACAGTACATCAA
>ONBA01000104.1 GCA_900315975.1 uncultured Ruminococcus sp. | reverse complement strand
TTGGGAGGAGCTTTCCCCATACAACTATTGGGGCGGCGGTAATGCTTCATCGGGAACATATTACAGAGCCGAACAGGACGCTTATATCTATGACGGGCAGCCGTATAGATACCGCTTCAAGCCGATAGCGATAACCTCTGAATTATCGCAGTATGAGGACGATGACGGTTATCTCTGCATCACAGACGGATACCGTGTGCTTGATGCACAGGACGATTACAGAGAAACAGGCTTCTTCATCATGGATCACCGCTGGTATTCCGGCACAAGCCACCCGTTCTACTACATCGACAACGATACTGACACATTTTTCTTTATGCACGGCGGAGAGCGTCACGACCGCAGCTTTTGGGGTTGGGACGGCACAGATGCTTGGTTCTTAGTTAGCCCGACTGATACCCATATATGGAACAGCAGTCTGAACGATGTTTGTATGTACGGCTACTATGAGAAATACAAGTGGAAAACGGAATGCAAGCTCTACTACAATGTCAAGCAGAACAAGACCTTTGATGAGGTCATTGCTGATAAACTCAGCAGTATGTCACATTCCGATGAACGCTTACAGTATTATGCTTTACTGGTCGGCGCTGAGGATTCCGCAACGATGTACGGTAATCATCAGACCTTGCACAATCTTCTTCCGGGTGCTACGATCCGTGATTACTCGCTGAAACGAGAGTTCGGCTATGAAATGACGGGTTGGAATGAAGATAGCGACGGTCTGTATCAGGGTATCAAGGTGTATTGCAATAACGGCGATAAGCTCAAAGCTCCGTTCAAGGGCAAGATCACCGATGTTGATACCGACGATAACAAGATCACAATACGCAAGGACGATGTGGAGTATTGGTATGACGGTACGGGCGGAACTGAGCGTGATACGGAAGTCACCATTGCTAATGCTGTGCTGTTAAGCGGTTTCTCCGAGGGAGATACGGTCAATGACGGACAGGAGTTTGCAAAAACAACAGCAGGAAATGTGAATTTCCACATTTATATAGACACTGACGGCTACGGTTGGGACTACATTGATCCCCGACTGGTGCTGTATTGACGGAGGTATCAAGCGTGATACAGAGGAACGCAGACGGCTTCTCTCCGAAATTGACAGACTGCGTTACCTCTCGCTCTGCGAAAAGCTGAACTGTCAGGGAGAGGAATTAGAAACCGTCCTTGCCAGAGAACATGAGCAGATTCAGAACATGAAGGCTCGTGGAATGACCGATGATGAGATCGACGATCTCGGCAAAGGCGGCAATGACGGTAAATACGAAGATCAAATGAGTTTTTACTCTGAGGAGGACGATGATGAAAACAAGAATGCTTAGTGCTGTGATGGCAGCATTTATGCTTGCAACTGCAAGTGTGGGCGGTATTACCGCTTCTGCCGCTGAAAAGGCTTCTGCCGGAGAGGATACGGCTGAAACTACTGCGGTCGATGAGGACAGCTCGGCAGATACTACGGAGACAACTGCCGATACAGCGGAAAGCTCCGATACTGAGGAGACTTCTTCTGTTTCAGAAGATAATACCGACGATATGGAGAAGTTCCGTGAGGTCATGAGCGACCTTGCCGAAGCAGGAACAACAGAGGTCGCTCCTGACTATTACGGTGATGATTACTATGATACGGACGGTAATGCTACGCTTATCAAGTCCGAAAGAATTGTCTACAATTCCGAGGAAATGCAGTTCATCGCCGTTACTACAAAGGACGGTCATGTGTTTTATGTGCTGATAAACTATTCGGCACAGAATGCCGAGGACCAGGTATTTTTCCTGAACAAAGTTGACGACTATGATCTGTACGCACTTCTCTACGCCGGAGCTGAGGACGATGATGAGAAAAAGAAAATCACGCCCGAACAGGCAGCTCAGGCGGCTGAAAAGGCAAACGGCAGGATGCAGTCCAGCAATGGTGCAGATACCGCTGATACAGAGGAATCTGCGGAGGACGGCGAAGATGCAACAGATGCTCAGGTCCAGGCAAAGCCTGTGCCTATGAGCAAGAACAGCATGATGCTCGTTTTCGGTGCGATCGCTCTGATCGGTGTCGGCGGTGCAGGCTTCTTCCTGATGAAGAAAAAGAACGGCGGCAACAGTAAGACCGCTATGCAGGTCGAGCCTGAGTATGACGATGATAATGAGATCACTGAGGACGAGGACGATATGAAGTTCTACGATGATCAGGACGATGAAGAATAAGAAAGAGAGGGCAAAAGAATGGGAAAGATGAAGAAGATCGGTGTGTGTATGGCAGCGGTGGCAGGTGCCGCCGGAATTGCAGGACTCTCCGCTAAGGCGGTCGAGGGCGTGAGAAAGAAGTGG
>ONBA01000106.1 GCA_900315975.1 uncultured Ruminococcus sp. | reverse complement strand
ACGGCGGAAGCGGTTCTGTCGGCACGGACGATATCAAGAAGCTGTGCAAGGGAAATGTCCACAAAAGCATTGACGGAAATCACCTGACAGAAGCTGATGTCAGAGAATGGCTGAACCTATAAGACAAGGAGGAACTTATTATGGAATTCGTAACACTGAACACAGGAGCAAAAATGCCGATTGAGGGCTTCGGCGTATTTCAGGTGCCCGATGCGGCTGTCTGCGAACAGGCTGTATATGATGCAATCAAGACAGGATATCGCCTTATCGACACAGCACAGGCTTACATGAACGAGGAAGCTGTCGGCAAGGCAGTGAACCGTGCAATCGCTGACGGTATCGCAAAGCGTGAGGAGCTTTTTATCACTACTAAAGTGTGGGTATCCAATATGAAAACTGAGGACACAGCCTATGAGTCCGTGAAAACATCTCTTGCAAAGCTGGGGCTTGACTATGTTGACCTTATTCTCCTGCACCAGCCTATGGGCGACTATTTCGCAGCATACAGAGGTATCACAAAGGCTTACAAGGAGGGAATCGTCAAAGCAATCGGCGTTTCAAATTTCTATCCTGCGATCCTTGCAAATCTCTGCGAGAATGTAGAAATCATGCCTGCTGTCAATCAGGTTGAACTGCACCCGTTCTTTACGCAGGACAGTGCGATCACGCTCATGAAGGAATACGGTATCGCACCGCAGGCTTGGGGGCCGCTTGCAGAGGGCAAGCACGGAATCTTCTCTCACCCTGTTCTCTCCGAGATCGGCAGCAAGTACGAAAAGACCGCTGCTCAGATAGCCCTCAAATGGAACACGCAGCGTGGTGTTTCAATTCTGCCAAAATCCGTTCATGTGGAACGTATGGAGCAGAATTTTGACATCTGGGACTTCACCCTTTCAGACGAGGATATGCATAAGATCGCGGCACTTGATCTTGGGCACAGCGAGATAGTTGACCACAGCGATCCTGCATTCGTAAAGATGATAAATGGTTTCAAGATCTGAGGAGGATAAAACTATGTACTTAGAAAATATGGTACTTGCAGACGAGACAAGAGCCGCACTTATCAACAAGATCAGCAAAGCGGGCGGTCATCAGGGTCCGAACCTTGGCGTGGTGGAGCTGACAGTGGCGTTCCACTATGTGTTCGATTCCCCGAAGGACAAGATCGTTTTTGACGTATCCCACCAGTGCTATCCCCACAAGATCCTGACCGGGAGAAAAGAGGCATTTCTGGACGAGGCGCATTTCGGCGATGTGACAGGCTATACTAATCCGAATGAAAGTGAACACGATATGTTCATTGTCGGTCATACTTCGACCTCTGTTTCTCTGGCGCTCGGACTTGCAAAGGGACGCGACCTGAATCAGCGCAGTGAGAATATCATCGCACTCATCGGCGACGGTTCCCTTTCGGGCGGCGAGGCGCTTGAGGCTCTCGACTACGCAGGAGAGTACGACAGGAACCTCATTATCATCGTGAATGACAACGACCAGAGTATTGCCGAAAATCACGGCGGACTCTACAAAACGCTGAAAAAGATCCGTGAATCAAACGGCACTGCCGAGGACAATCTGTTCCGTGCAATGGGACTGGACTACCGCTATCTCGATGACGGTCACGATACCACAAAGCTTGTTGAACTGTTTGAGAGTGTGAAGGACATCGACCACCCTGTTGTGCTGCATATCCACACGATCAAGGGAAAAGGTCTGCCCTATGCAGAAAAAGACCGTGAAAGCTGGCACGCAGGCGGTCCCTTCCATGTTGAGGGCGGTTCTCCGTTGTTCCCTTATGAGGGCAGTGAAAGTGTCGTGTTCAACGCCCTGAAGGAACTGCTGGACGCAAACGAGAATGCTATTGTTCTGAATGCCGCAACTCCAATGGGACTGGGATTTGTGCAGGGCGTCCGTGAGGAGTATGTTGACCGTGGACAGTTCATTGACGTCGGCATCGCAGAGGAAAACGCAGTCGCTATGGCAGGAGGTATCGCAAGAAACGGCGGCACGGCGGTATTCGGCACATTCGCTCCTTTCTATCAGCGTACATACGACCAGATGTCACATGATGTGTGCCTGAATGACAGTCCTGCAACTTTCCTGATACTTAGCCCCGGTGCCTACGGTATGAACTCCAATACGCATATTGCGCTCTGCGATATTCAGATGTTTGCTCATATCCCGAATCTCATTTATCTTGCACCTGCAAGCAATGAGGAATTCGTGCAGATGTTCCGCTATGCAACCACGCAGAAGCAGCAC